>NZ_JBHTFK010000041.1:0-219217 GCF_042666115.1 Ureibacillus sp. GCM10028918 | reverse complement strand
TTACGAAACTTTGCGTTGTCCATCTTAATTGAACCGCCGTATACGGAACCGTACGTACGGTGGTGTGAGAGGTCGGGAGTTCATCACTCCCTCCTACTCGATTTTGGAACCAGTACGGCATAGCTGGGTCGCGGATCATAATTAAAGTAGTTCCTCTCTGCCCCTTAATAGTGTGATTTAACGGAATGGGGCAATGACAAGCAGACTCGCTGCTCTTAAATTGTGAAACAAACGGAACGGAGCAACGACAAGCAGTCTCGCTGCCCGTAAATAGTGTAAACAAACGGAACGGGGCAACGACAAGCAATCTCGCTGCCCCTTAAATAGGGTAATCAAACGGAATGGGTTAACGACAAGCAGACTCGCTGCCCCTAAATAGTGTAAACAAGCGAAATGGGGCAACGACAAGCAATCTCACTGCCGCTAAATAGTGTAAACAAAAGGAACGGGGCAACGACAAGCAATCTCGCTGCCCCTAAATAGTGTAATCAAGCGGAACGGGGCAATGACAAGCAATCTCGCTGCCCCTAAATAGTGTAAACAAAAGGAACGGGGCAACGACAAGCAATCTCGCGTCCCCTAAATAGTGTAAACAAACGGATTAGGGGAACGACAAGCAGACTCGCGGCCCGTAAATAGTGTAAACAAGTTGAACGGGGCAACGACAAGCAATCTCGCTGCCCGTAAATAGTGAATCAAGCGGAACGGGGGAACCACAAGCAATCTCGCAGCCCCTAAATAGTGTAATCAAACGGAACCGGGCAACGACAAGCGGATTGCTACCACAAAAGGTAACAGTAAAATAATTATCAATTCCTCCACATCATTTGTTATATTAAAAAGACATGTTATAATTAACGTTTGAAATTCAAACAATTACTCGAAGCCGAGTAATTTCTCCTTTGTTGTTAACGGAAATACCTTAAATTAATAGGGAAGAGAGACATAAGCGATGAAGAAAATCGAAGTAAATGAAGTATTTAAAGAGGATTGGAACCGAGTTTTAAACCATATTGCCAATTTATTCTACGAAGATTCCAAGATTGTCGTGACGGCTGAAGATGCAGAACTATCTTTCCATTTTCAACATTCAATAGATGAAGATTATACAATCCATACTGCATGTGAATTAGCAGTGGAAGGACTAACATATACAAGTAATTATTCCATTCAGTATGAAACTGAAGGTACGGAAAAAGAACAGGGAATACGTATGAAGCGTGCCCTTTCCCATGTCATGCTCGATGTACTTGAACAATACACAGGAATGACGCAGCAGTGGGGTATTCTGACAGGAGTACGTCCGACAAAGCTTTATCATAAATATCGTCAACAGGGCATGAGCGATGAAGAAATCTATGCGATTTTAAAGAAAGACTACAGAATATCAGATTCGAAAATTGCTTTAATGCGTGAAATTGTTAAACGACAACTAGTCATAATTCCTGACTTGGATGAATTAGATAAAGAGCTTTCCGTGTATATTGGCGTACCATTCTGCCCGACAAAATGTGCCTATTGCACTTTCCCGGCCTATGCGATTCAAAGCAATCGTAAAGCAGGTCGTGTAGAATCCTTTATTGATGGATTGCATATTGAAATCCGCGCAATGGGTAAATGGTTAAAGGAGAACAATATGAATATCACTTCTGTCTACTGGGGTGGGGGAACACCTACATCCATCGAAGCAGATGAAATGGATGCTTTATACAAAACAATGTTTGAATCCTTCCCAAATCCAGATAAGATTCGTGAAATTACAGTAGAAGCCGGCAGACCTGACACAATTACTCCCGAGAAGATTGAAGTTCTCAAAAAGTGGGGAATCGACCGAATTTCAGTTAATCCACAAAGCTATACAGATGAAACATTAAAAGCAATTGGTCGGCACCATACTGTTCAGGAAACAATCGATAAATTCTGGCTGTCTCGAGAATCAGGAATGAATAATATCAACATGGATTTAATCATCGGTCTTCCAAATGAAGGTATCGAGGAATTCCAGCATTCACTAGATGAAAGTGCAAAAATGCAGCCGGAATCACTGACGGTTCATACTTTGTCCTTCAAGCGAGCATCTGAAATGACACATAATAAGGATAAGTACAAAGTGGCCGACCGTGAAACCGTAACAAAAATGATGGAGATGGCGAGCAATTGGACAGTAGAGAATGGATATGTTCCTTATTACTTATATCGTCAAAAGAATATCCTCGGAAACTTGGAGAACGTAGGTTATTGTAAACCAGGCGAAGAGAGTATTTATAATATTGTCATTATGGAAGAAGTTCAAACGATACTTGGAATTGGATGTGGAGCTTCAACTAAGTTTGTGAATCCTGAAACAGGAAAGATTACTCAATTCCATAATCCTAAAGATCCGGCAGCGTACATTATGACATTCGAAGATGCCATTGAGAAAAAAATTGACATGTTAAATGAGCTGTATTCTACGCAAATCAAACAATAAACGTTAAGGCAGAGTAACCCTCTATCTTTTATTATGCTAAAAAAAGGACCGGGCATGAATCTGCCCGGTTTTTTACTATATTTACCAATAGAGTAACTACCTACTTCATTATTTTACTTACAATATTCTTCCGTTTAATTAGCATCTACTTGGATAAAACTTACCTCTGATAACAGTACTACTACATTTCTAAACTCTCTCTCATAGTTATCAGTTGACTCGGATAACCTAAGAACGGAATTATTAACGGATAGTAGTCTCCCGCTATACAATTCTTCAGCAACCGCAACTGTTACATCCTGATTAACTAATCTACGAAGCTGGTTGTATAAATAGTTTTCAAACAACATTAGCACCTCCTATTTAGTAAGATAAACTTTTAATGCTTGTTAACGGAACATACAGTAAATGAGCAGCTGTTCTGAGAACAATGTAGTCTTCTTCGACTTCTATTAATATTCCAGTTAAACTAGAATATTCTGTTGAAATCTCAATTGTGGAACCTTCTAAAGACTTAAGAATTAAACGTAATTGCCACATATTTATCTCCTTTCTTTTGCAGTATGTTGAATTATATGTTTACTTGATAGATTGTGTTTGGGTGAACATGATGTAATTTTCATAGTTTCTTAAAAAATTTAAAAAATAAGTAGAACGCACAAACATTGTGAAATAGATTTCATAGTTTAATTGAGAGGTGATAACTATGAAGAAAAGAGAAGAAGGATTAGTTAGTTTTGTGATCCCATGCTATAATGCATCGCTTTATATAGAAGATTGCTTAAACGGTCTACTATCTCAAACTTATAAAAATATAGAAGTAATTCTTGTAAATGATGCTTCGACAGACAATACTATGGAGCTAGTAGAACAGTGGATAGAGAATACAAAACCTTCTTTTCCAACTATTATATGCAATCTTCCTGTAAATACAGGCTTTGCGGGGGCGCTCACTGCCGGCTATTTCATGAGTTCTGGGGAGTTTATCGCACTTAATGATGCTGATGATATTTCACATCCTTTACGTGTTGAAAAACAAGTAGAGTTCTTACTAAAAAATCCAGAGTATAGTTTAGTAGGAACAAATTATAGGGCGTTTAGCGATGGGAATAAAGAGAGTGGTAAAGTAGCAGATTGGCTGCATTATGGAGATTCCATTCGAAAAATATATGCTTTAGGGAAGCACTGTGTCTGCCATGGAACTATTTTATTTCACGGCAAGTATTTTGATTTACTTGGCGGACCAACCAGAAGGATCACTGGAGCAGAGGATTATGAATTTATCGTAAAATTTCTAAATGCTAACTTGAAAATAGAGAATCTAAAAGAAGTCTTGTATTACTATCGTCTACATGAAAAGCAGCGTTCAAAATTGTTTTATGGAAGTGGCAAAAGTGAATAAAGAAAGGATTTTACTTGTAATAGATGCTTTATATGTTGGTGGTACTGAAACCCATGTTTTGGGTTTGGCAAAGGAGTTAATAAAAAATAATCTGTTTGTAGCAATCGCAGCTAGGAAGGCAGGTACGTTGGTAAGTTCCTTTGAATCACTTAATTGCCCGATTTATGATATTGAATTTCCTCGTACTTTAGATCTTGAGGAAAAACTTGAAAAAGAGTTAGTGGGAAAGATTGAAAGCATTATTGAGAATGAAAACATATCTCTAGTCCACTTCCACCAATCACCCTCGGGATACTTGGCGGGTAAGGCTGCAAAAAATAAGGGAGTTGGAGCAGTTTTAACTGTACATGGTACTTATTACCCAAACCATGAAATTCGTAAACTTCTTCAATTATCCGATTCAGTTATTTGTGTTAGTCCACCGTTATGTAATTATGTAGAAACGTTTGGTATACAAAATCCTAACTTGGTCCCAAATGGTATTAATTTAGAGGAATATCCTCGAGAACCCTTATATGAAGATTTAAGAAATGAATTAAATATACCGCAAGAGTCTTTAGTCGTACTTTATGCGAGTAGGATTACTTGGTCAAAGGCCAGTGTTTGTTCGATCTTTCTAAGGGCTTGCAAGGATCTTAAATTAAATCCTATACCAAATCTTCATGTGATTGTAGTAGGCGATGGAGACAGATTAAGTGACATACAAAACTTATCGCAAATGATTGAGAAACAGTGCAAAGATTCTTTCATCCACATTGTTGGGGAACAGAGGAATATGCATGCTTATTATTCGGCTGCGGATTGTATAGTTGGAACTGGACGGGTAGCCCTCGAGGCAATGGCATCGGAAAAGCCGGTTATAGCAGTTGGAAACCATGGATATTTTGGAACTGTAAATAAGACAAATATTGATGAAGCATGGAACCATTATTTTGGAGATCATGGCTCCAAAACCTCTTGCAGCAGACATATTTTGAGGGATGAACTAAAAAAACTTTTATTAGATAAAGAAAACCTTAAGGTTTATGGAATAGAATCCAGAGAAATGGTGGAAGAGAAATTTAATATCCAAAATGTAGTAATGGATATTGTGAAAATTTACTCCGATACAATTAAAGGAGGAAGCGTAAATTGAAAAAGCTCCTATATATAGGATGGGTTGGTTTTAATAATTTAGGAGACGAATTATTATGGAACATCTTTAAAGATATTAGCGGTAAATATTTAGATAAGGATCAAATCGATATTATTCCTTCTGTACCTGGCATCGATCTAAAAAATCTCGAAAAATATAATACGGTAATTTTAGGGGGTGGTTCTCTATTATTGCCAGGGTATCTTCAGATGCTTCAAAGTGCTATCCATAAGGGTAAATCAGTCATCATATGGGGAACAGGATTAGATTGGATTGGGAAGCAAGATCTAGATTTATTAGTAAACGATAAATTACACTCCTTGGAACGGAATTTTCAACAAAAGGATATAGAAGTATTAGATGAAGTAATTGAAAAGGCATTGTTTGTAGGGGTTAGGGGTCCATTAACCAAAAAGGCAATTGAAATTATGCTTGGAAGCGACAAAGCCAAAAAAGTTGAAATTATTGGGGATCCTGGACTATTGTTGCAAGAACCGAATCCTAAAAATACCAGTGAAAAAGAAAAAGTCATTGGCATCAACTGGGGAACAACATTCAATCGTTTGTATGGGGGGAACGAGAGCTTAGTTGAGGAGCACTTAGTTGAAACAGCTAGACACTTGATCAAGTCAGAGTATAAAATCATGATCTATACTGTTTGGAAGGATGATATACCTTCTTGTGCAAGATTATACGAAAAGATAAATGACCCCAAAAATGTAACGCTTGATAAAAATCTTTATACAGAAAATGAGCTCATAGAAAAATTGTCTAGTTATCAGGCAACCATTAACTTTAAACTGCATGCAAACTTTTTATCTTTGACTGCTAATGTTCCAGCAATTGCTTTGGGGTATCGCTTTAAAGTATTTGATGCTGCAGCTTCACTTGGATTACAGCATTTAGTTGTTTCTACAGATTCACAACAACTAAGCCAAGAAGTATTGGAACGAGTGGGAATTATTGAAAAGAGTGAAGCTGTGATAATAGATCAATATCAATCCATTAAAAAGAAATTCCAGCCACGATTAGAATCAATATTCACTAGTAATTTGCTATAAAGGTTTCATATAATGAGACAACAAAACATAGAGGATTGGAGGCTTTCATTAGTTGAAATGACTTTTGAGAAGCCTCTTTATTTAATGCACGAGGGCCTCTAGTTAATTCTAAATATCATAAAGTTAGTGGGAGCCGTAACCTTTTATATCATCTGAATCTAACTTTCGTAAACTTTTAATTCAAATCTAAGGTTATAATTAACTTTATAATTCTACTTATATAGTTAAAATGGTATTGTAAATAAAAGACAGAAAATTCTATTTTGTAAGATTTTTATCTTACATTAATTGTAAATATGTAGTAAATCATGTATAAATTAATTATGATAGTTATGAGAAAAGTAGTGGGGATTGGTTAGGGAGTGATGAGTTGCAAGAACTAGAAGAATTGAAAATCACGCTGAATGCTCTAGTAAGGGAAGAGCGGTTTAATGAATTTTTTAACTTATTTGATCCAACAGCAAGCCTTGCATTACAAGAAAAAAATTACAGCTTATTGATAGATCTGAATTTAAATAGAAGTAAAATATATTACAATATAGGAGACATACAATCCTGCATTGCAGACTTAAAAAAAATTACCGAGTGGATCGATGATCATGGTACGGATGGTCAAAGAATTACCTATCTAAACACGTACGCAAGCGTTTGTGGAGAGCTCGGGAACCAAGAGAAGTATTTAGAATATCTAAATAAAGCAAAAGTATTAGCTATCGATACTAATGATATCTATTCACTATGTAAAATTTATAATAACCTAGGTGTCTATTATCTGGATAAAGAAGAACCAGATGAAGCTGTAGATATTCTTCTAAAGGCTCTAGACCTATCGAAGCAACTTGATGACGAGCAAGAAGAGGAATTAATGGTTTATGTAAGATTAAACCTGTCGAAGGGCTATACGGATTTGGGGGAATTTCAGAAAGCTGAGAAGCTTTTTGATTTTTTATTTTCTTATATTGAAGGTAAGCAAATGATCAAAACATCAATTTATGTCTTAGAATATAAGGGATTATGGTTTAAAGCCCAAAAGCGTTATGAAGAAGCAAATGAAATCCTAGTGAAAGCAAAGGAATTTGCTTCTAAAAATAATGATTATATTTTATTGGAAGAAATCAATAAAATTTTGGTAGAAGTTATTGCAGAGTTGAAAGATAAGGATCATTTAATTGCCATTCAAAAAGATTATATTGATATTCTATTAAAGCTAAAAGAAATTAATTTAAATCAAAATATAATACAGATCGAAATGACTCAAAATGAAAAACAGTATGAATCCATTTCAACAAAGGACCCATTAACAACTTGCTATAACCGTCGGTACTTTGAGGAAAATATTAAAAAGTGGTTAAAGGATGCAGAAACGACTGCCCAATTAATAGGCTTTTTCATATTGGATGTGGATTATTTTAAACAAATCAATGATCGACATGGCCATCTTGTAGGTGACGATGCTTTAAAACATATATCAAATAGAGCGAATGAGTACTTATCTGCATTTGATTGTATTTTTGCAAGGTATGGCGGGGATGAATTTGTTGCAATTGTTAAAGTTTCATCGAAGGATGAACTGATGGAAATTATTGATAATCTATTTAAACATATTTCAAATATAATCATTGAACTCGATGAAGAAAAGATTGCCCTCCAAATTAGTTTAGGTGTTAGTACAAACAGTAATGGAATGATTACGGAATACAAGGAAATCTTTAAATTAGCTGATGATGCCCTGTATGAATCAAAGCGGAATGGGCGAAATCAATATACAGTGAATGGATAAAAGGAATGGCATAAAAATGCTATTCTTTTTATTTTGCTAAAATAGTGTATCTAAAGATTACTGGCTTACACTACACTACGCATAAAGTAGTTAGCAGATAGAAAGGGAAGGGGAGTATGCGATTTTTATAAAAGGACCTGGAAGAAACAAAGCAATTGCTCATCCATCGTACCCAAATAGTCAAGCAAGTAAAAGAAGGCGATATCATACAAATAAAAAAAGATAAACCCGTGCTTGAAAAATAAAGCGTACGGGTTTTTGACGATTTTATTTAATTTCTTCTTATATAAAGCTCAAATACATCACTATAATCTTCTTTTGAGTAGTTTCTATTGCTTTCCTGTAACCAATAATTTGTAAATTCAACGATGGATTTGAAGGATTCTCCAGGGGAAGATTGACCATGTCCGGAGGATCCGAGACTTCTTGTGGCAAATTCCAGGCTATCGAACATATAGTTTCGATGCTTTTCATTTTCACGCATCATTCTTTCCATCGTAACTAGACATTTATATAAGTCCTTCGCTTTCTTTGAAAAATTTTTATGAAGACTAATACAAAAAGCCGTTTCACCAATGGTAAAGTGAATTTCAAGATCCTGATCAATTGTTCCTGCGGTTTCAAAGGAGACTTGTCGTATTGTATTAAATTTATAGTCATAGCGTTTTAATGTTCGTTTTTTGCTAACGGCAGAATCGCCGTCCATATGAATCAATGCTAGATTAGTGAAACAATATTCATCGGTCTTTGTTTTAATAAGAAAATAAATATGTTCACCTTTTTCATATAGAAGGTAAACATCAGAATCTGTTTTGTCATATTCGTATGGTTCAATTACTTTCCCAATATCCGATAGTCTTAGAGCGTCAGATGCAAACTTTTTAATCATCTTCTCTCTCCTTCTGCTTGTAGCAAATTGGTGTTTAAAGGAACATATGCTATTTTTATAGCTTGTATAACTACTATTTCAGAGAGCGTATTTTATGCAAAAAGATTAAACAAATTGATTCAGGTTAACCAATCTCTTATCCTAATAATTCTGAAAATATGGTAAAATAAAAGTGCAGCGAATGAAGGAAATGTTAGCAAATACATCAATTTAGGAGATAGGGCATGTCATTAAAAACAGTTATTTTTGATTTAGACGATACATTATTATGGGATAAGCAGAGTATTAAAACTGCTTTCGAGAAAACATGTGCATATGCACAAGAAAAATGTGAGATTGATTCTGTAGAACTTGAAGAAGCAGTACGAGTGGAAGCACGTAAGTTATATGAATCTTATGAAACGTATGATCACACTGTCCTGATTGGAATTAATCCTTTCGAGGGGCTATGGGGAACGTTTGACGATCCAACGGAATCATTTCAGAGAATGAAAGAAATTATTCCGACATATCGCAAAGAAGCTTGGACAAAGGGCCTAAAAGTTTTAGGGATTGACGACCCAACGCTTGGGGCTGAACTTGGAGAGCGGTTTGTAGAAGAACGCAAAAAGTCTCCTTTTGTTTATGAAGATACATATGCTGTGCTGGATGCACTAAAGGATAAATATCAACTGGTGTTACTTACTAACGGTGCACCAAGCTTGCAAAATTTAAAACTTGAAATTACCCCGGAGATTCGACCTTATTTTGATTATGTCATCATCTCAGGCGACTTTGGTAAAGGAAAGCCGGATGCACAATTATTCCACTATATGATGGACAAGCTAGGGATTACTGCAAGTGAAGGAATTATGGTTGGCGACAACTTAAACACGGATATTAAAGGTTCTGCAAGTGTTGGCATGAAAAATGTATGGATAAATCGTGAGGGCAATGTGAACGATACAGAAGTAATACCAACCTATGAAGTAGCATCGTTAACAGAGTTTTTGAAGCTTATCGAGAGTATATAATCGTAGCATATTGTAAGATGGATGAAAATAGTTATTTTCTCCATCTGTTTTTGTTATGTAAGTAAATGACACGAAAGAAATAGTTGTTCTTATAGGATGAAAACTACGAATCCAATGCTGATTTTACTCAAACTGTCTTTTAGACTCCTTCTATTAGACAATTCAAGCGAACACTTTTCTGAAAGTGGTCAATTGAGAGTGCTAATCGGACAAACCAGTGCGGCTCCAAGCCCGAACAGTCACGAACCCCTTGTTAATCTGACAAATCGAAGCAATGCGAAGCCTGAATTGTCACGAACCCCCTGTTAAACTGACAAATCGAAGCAACGCGAAGCCTGAATTGTCACGAAGCCCTTGTTAATCTGACAAATCGAAGCAATGCTAAGCCCGAACAGTCACGAACCCCTTGTTAATCTGACAAACCGAAGCAATGCGAAGCCTGAATTGTCACGAACCCCCTGTTAATCTGACAAATCGAAGCAACGTGAAGCCTGAATTGTCACGAAGCCCTTGTTAATCTGACAAATCGAAGCAATGCGAAGCCCGAACAGTCACGAAGCCCTTGTTAATCTGACAAATCGAAGCAATGCGAAGCCCGAACAGTCACGAACCCCCTGTTAATCTGACAAATCGAAGCAATGCGAAGCCTGAATTGTCACGAAGCCCTTGTTAATCTGACAAATCGAAGCAACGCGAAGCCTGAATTGTCACGAAGCCCTTGTTAATCTGACAAATCGAAGCAATGCGTAGCCTCAATTGTCACATAATGCCCGCTGATTATAGAACTGAATCCCAAACAGAAATATTAAAATCATAGGTTTACAGCTAAAAGTAAGCGCACGATTTTCCCACAGGACTAATGGCAAAACGGGCAACACAAACAACAATGGGATGCCTCACCAATAAATAGTGAGGCATCCCATTTCTGTTCTATTAAAGTGTAATTGCTTTTACTTCATCGATATTTTCAAGCTGTGCTACATAGTTTAAATCTTCTTCAGTTACGTCGTTGTCGATTGTAAGCATCATAATGGCTGTTCCGCCAACTTGATCACGACCTACTTGCATCGTTGCGATGTTAATATCTTTTTCAGCAAGTTTTGTTGCTACGCGACCGATTGCACCTGGTTTGTCAGTATTTTTAACATAAAGAAGGTGTCCTTGAGGAATCACGTCAACAACATAATTTTCAACTTTTACAATACGCGCGCCCAAGCCGTTTAGAAGCGTACCTGCTACAGTATGAACTTCGTTTTCAGTTTTCACTTCAACTGTTATTAGATTTGTAAAGCCTTTAGCCGTTGTAGTTTTATGTTCATTAATTTTAATGCCGATTCTTTCAGATAAGTAACGAGCATTTACGTCGTTTACATGCTCACCATGATTTTTTTGTAATAAGCCTTTTAAATTGTTTGAAGTTAAAGGACGTACATCATAGTTTGCTACTTCACCTGCATAAGAAATGTTGATTTCTTTAATTGGCTCAGTAGTTACTTGAGATAGGAAAGTACCCAATTTTTCAGCTAGTTCAAAGAATGGTTCTACTTGAGCCAGTAATTCTTTTGGAATGGATGGCATGTTAACTGGGTTCGTCACAGTACCAGTTTTAAAGAATTTAATAATATCGTTAGAAACGTCAACTGCTACAGATTCTTGGGCTTCAATTGTTGATGCACCTAAGTGAGGTGTAGCAATTACTTGAGGCAATGTTAATAGTTTGTGGTTAGTTGCTGGTTCTTCTACGAAAACGTCAAGGGCAGCACCGGCAACCTTGCCTTCTACGATTGCATCATATAAATCATCTTCGTCAATGATTCCGCCGCGAGCACAGTTAATAATGCGTACGTCATCTTTCATAATAGCGAATTTATCTTTATTTATTAAGTTGCGTGTTTCAGGTAGTAATGGTGTATGTACTGTGATGAAATCAGCAGCTTGAACAACTTCGTCTACTGTTCCTTTTGTAATGCCAAGTTCTTTTGCACGTTCTTCTGTCAAGAATGGATCATAGGCAATAACATTCATACGTTGACCTTTTGCACGGTAAGCTACTTCAGTTCCAATACGTCCGAATCCAACGACACCTAAAGTTTTATTTTTAAGTTCAACACCTACATAAGATTTACGGTCCCAAACCCCATTTTTTAATGCGTTATAGGCTTGCGGGATATGGCGAGCAAGTGATGTCATCATTGCAATTGAATGTTCTGCGGCTGAGTTTGTATTTCCATCTGGTGCATTTACAACAATCACCCCATGTTCAGTAGCAGCAGTCAAGTCAATGTTATCAACCCCAACACCAGCACGGCCAATTAATTTTAAGTTTTTAGCAGCCGCAATAATTTCGCGCGTGACCTTAGTTTGGCTACGTACTAATAGTACATGGACATCTTCGATTTTAGAGATGAGTTGTTCAGCTGTAAGACCTGTTTCAATCACAACATTTAGATTTAATTCTGTTTCTTGACGAAGAGGGAAGATTCCATCTTCACTAAGTGGATCAGCAATAAATACGTTAATTAAGTTAGTAGCAGTTGCAGTTTTTGTTACCATTGATAAAACTCTCCTTTAAATTCAATTTTACGAAAGATTTAGACAATTACGTTGACACTTGGTGTTGAATCCCATAAACCACTAAAATAATGACTACTTTTTAAAATCTCGCAAAAAATATAAAAGCCTTCCACTCCCTACATATAATGTAAGGGGCGAAAGGCTAACTTATCATACTCACGCGGTACCACCCTTATTCGTTGCCAAAACAATTTGTGCAACCTCTAAGCAAATGCGTAACGTGCATGACACGGATTGGCATACTTGAGTTTTCAGCCAATCTATTCTGGAGTGGAACCGCAATCGTAGAAAACGCTGATTTTCACCAACCATCAGCTCTCTGAAGATTTCAGGACGAACGAGCATGTCTCCGTCATAATATTTTTCGTTGATTTAATTGTTAACATCATAATCCCTATCGTTCAGTTCTGTCAACATCATTTCTTGAAAAGTTTAAAAAATAGTATGAAAAGGCTTACTTAATCAACTTATATACGAATATTATTTTATTATTAGTTGGAAATGTTCGTATTTTATGAGAACCGTCAAAATGATAAAAACCCCATGATTTCAAGAAATAGCTCGATAAGTCAGAATATTATTGCGATTAAGCTCACAATATGTGTCAAAAACTGAATTTATCATTTTGCACTAGTAACGCGATAAAGCGAATATTGCCGTTCTCCCAAAAAATAAAATACTAAAGATAAAAAGGAATCAAAAAATCAATCAAGAAATCTTTAGATAGGCGTTAAACCAAAAAGGGGTGGGTATGTGAAGTATGATGTTGTGATTGTTGGTGCCGGACTTGCAGGGTTAACAGCAGCTTGTGAACTAATCGATGCCAATAAGAATGTATTGCTGGTAGATCAGGAACCAGCAAATTCAATTGGTGGACAAGCTTTTTGGTCGTTCGGTGGCTTATTTTTGGTGGATACTCCAGAGCAGAGACGACTTGGGATTAAGGACTCCAAAGAATTGGCGTGGCAGGATTGGATGGGGACTGCCGGGTTCGATCGATTAGAAAATCAGGATAAGTGGGGCTATCAATGGGCAAAGGCATATGTCGAGTTTGCAGCCGAGGAAAAATATGAATGGTTGCGCTCACTTGGCATAAAATTTTTCCCTGTTGTTGGATGGGCAGAAAGGGGAGGCTCGCTGGCAGGCGGTCATGGAAACTCAGTCCCGCGATTTCATATTGTTTGGGGAACGGGCCCAGGAATTGTTGAACCATTTGCCAAAAAGATAGAGCAAGCATCCCAAGTAGGGAAACTTGATTATAAACCACGTCATAAAGTTGATGAACTTATTACTGCTAATGGTGTCGTGGTCGGAATAAAAGGAAAAATCCTTGAAGAAAGTTCAATAGACCGGGGACAGGAAAGTTCGCGAATAGAAGTGGCTGATTTCGAATATTATGGAGATGCTGTCATTGTGGCAAGTGGTGGGATTGGAGCAGACTTGGAGCTTGTTCGTGAAAATTGGCCAAGTAGATTGGGAAAACCGCCTATAAATATGGTCACTGGAGTACCTGCCTTTGTGGACGGTCGAATGTTAAAAATTTCCGGGAATGTAGGTGCATCTATAGTAAATCGAGATCGGATGTGGCATTACACAGAAGGGCTTAAAAACTGGAATCCAATTTGGCATAATCATGGAATCAGAATATTGCCAGGCCCTTCTTCTTTATGGTTTGACGCATTAGGCAATCGATTTAGTGCACCAAATTTTCCTGGGTTTGATACTTTAAGCACCTTGGAAGCCATCATGAAAACCGGATATGATTATTCTTGGTTTATATTAACGGAAAAAATAATTGAAAAGGAATTTGCATTGTCGGGCTCAGAACAAAATCCAGACATTACAAATAAAAGTATACAGCAAATACTTAAAAGGGTATTACCAGGCCCTCCAGCACCAGTAAAAGCCTTTATGGATCATGGGGAAGATTTTGTAATAGCAGATAGCTTAAAAGATTTAGTGGAAGGCATGAACCGTCTGGCTGGAGATGAGTTGCTTGATTTTATAAAAATAAAAGATCAAATACTGGCAAGAGATCGGGAACTGGATAATAAATTTACCACGGATATGCAAGTAATGGCGATACAAAGTGCACGACACTATTTAGGCGATAAATTAATCAGAGTTGCTAAGCCACATAAATTATTAGATGCCAATAATGGACGACTAATTGCAGTAAGATTGAATATTTTATCGAGAAAGACATTAGGTGGGTTACAGACAGACTTAAATGGACAAGTTCTTAATGAGAGGGGAACGCCAATTCAAGGATTATTCGCAGCAGGCGAGGTTTCCGGGTTTGGCGGAGGCGGCGTTCACGGCTACAGATCTTTAGAAGGGACTTTTGTCGGAGGATGCCTGTTCACTGGAAGAAAAGTCGGTAAATATTTAAGTAAATAAAGGGAAATTGCAGCGAAAAATTGAATATATTCACTGAATAGATATTCATTAAAAACATGGGGGTAAGAAAATGGCTTATGAAACAATAAAAGTAGAGATTGCCGATCGACGTGCAACTTTATCATTTAACAGACCAAACGTTGCCAATTCAATGAATCTATTAATGATGCAGGAGCTTGCAGATTGCCTGGAATTTTTAAGGGACAATCCTGAAGCTCAAATTTTGGTGATCAAAGGAGAAGGAAATATTTTCTCAGCTGGCGGCGATATAAAAATGATGGTAACTTCAGGTGAACCAAAAGACTTCGAGAACATTATGAACTATATAACTCGAATGGTTCTAGCTCTGTATCAGTTACCGATGATTACCATTGCCCAAATACGAGGTGCTGCAGCAGGCCTAGGTTTTAGTCTGGCGTTAGGATGTGATTTTATCGTGGCCGAAGAGAATAGTAAACTTGCCATGAATTTCATCGGTATCGGGTTAATACCTGATGGTGCCGGCCATTTCTTTATGAGAGAACGAGTAGGTACCCCAAAAGCAAAACAATTGATTTGGGCCGGGGATATAATGAATCCAAAAGAAGCGCATCGCTTGGGGCTTATTGATTATCAGGTAGACGAAGGAGAAGCGGAAAGTTTTGTAGACCAGTTAGTTGGGAAGTTTTTATCTTCTCCGATTTTAGCAATGCTAGAAACAAAAGAAATACTTCACGGGGAAAAAATTTCCGAGTTAACGAACATTTTAAAAAGGGAAGCAGCTGGGCAAGTGAAGATGCGCAAAACAGAAGATCACTTAGAAGGAATTAAGGCATTTATCGAAAAAAGAGCACAGCAGTTTAAAGGAAAATAAAACAAAGGCGCCCCGACTTTTCGAGGCGCCTTTCATTATTAAACATGGAATAAAATAAGTTTTCCAGTTGAGTTTACTAGGCGATGAGTTTTATTCTCCAGCCCTTTTTCTTCAATCTGTTTTTGTCCTTCAGCTTTTGCTGTTTCCTCATTTTCAAATGTCCATACTTCATCAAGTAGAATTTCCCCTGTTTTTTCAAAAGCTGTGAATCGAAAGTTTTCCATATCATCCCTACCCCTTTTATAGAAGATATAGTACATTATACAAGAAATATAGAGATAATTCATTGAAATTAGAGAAAATTCAATCTTCACAAACCCGCTGTTGATGTCTGATGTCTGAAGAAACCAGTTCTTGCGAATTTAAATCGTAACAGTCGGGTTTGCATGTTACAATAGTAGTATCAGTTTAGAACTAGTATATAAAAAGGAGTGTTTTCTATATGAAAGGAATCACACAACTCCAAGCGGGTGAACAAGTAAACCAATTTTTATTAATCAAGCAAGCTACTAAAGGAGTTACAACCGTAGGAAAACCTTTCATGACACTCATCCTACAAGATAAGAGTGGGGATATTGAGGCAAAGCTATGGGACACGAATGATGAGCATGAAAAAATGTACCGTCCTGAGGTCATTGTACAAGTTGGTGGGGAAATTCACGATTATAGAGGAAAAAACCAACTACGCATTAAACAAATCAGAATTGCGAAACCAGAAGAGGGAATTCAAATTAATGACCTTCTCCCTTCCGCTTCAACGCCGAAAGAAGAATTGTATGAAGAATTAACGCAATTCTTCTTTGAAATCAAAAATCCAAGTATTTCCCGCATCACTAGATACATTCTCAAGAAGTATCAAGCTGAAATCACTGTATTTCCGGCAGCTTCCAAAAACCATCATGATTATGCATCGGGTTTAATTGACCATGTTGTATCAATGCTGCGTCTTGGGAAATCCATTTGTGATTTATATCCTTCTTTAAACCGTGATTTAGTTTATGCAGGTGTAATTTTACATGATATCGGAAAAGTAAAGGAACTAACTGGTCCAATTGCTACTACTTATACAGTAGAAGGGAATTTACTTGGCCATATTTCGATTATGGTTGATGAAATTGGCCAAGCTGCAAAAGAATTAAACATTGATGGAGAAGAAGTGGTAATTCTTAAGCATATTGTATTGTCCCACCACGGAAAAGAAGAGTGGGGGAGCCCGAAGAAACCAATGATTCAAGAGGCTGAAATCCTTCACTATATTGATAATATCGATGCCAAAATGAACATGCTAACAAGAGCGTTGGCCAAAACGAAACCGGGTGAATTTACAGAAAGGTTATTCCCGTTAGATAACCGATCTTTCTATAAACCAACATTTGAATAGGAAATTATACAAGGCACTCAACATATGAGTGCCTTCTAAGTGCTGACAAACCTTGCAGTATAACTAGCTTTTTCGTTTTGCTTGCTGTAGTAAACTCTTCAAGTCATTCACTATTTCCTCGGTAGGAATTTGACTATAGCCATCATAGGATTTAACGACTGTTCCGTTCTGATCTACAAGAAAATACTTAATATCATGGACGACATCTTCCGAGCCCCTCAACTTTTTTACGACCGTATTAAAAGATTGTAGTGCAAATTGGGTCATTTCCGTTTGCTCGTAACCTGTTAGCAACTCCCATTTCGTTTCATTTTCTATGGGATAGTAGGATAAATAGTTACTTAAAACTTCTGGTGTATCATAAGCAGGATCTACCGAAAACCCAACGATTTTATAATTTTCAATACCTTCTTTTTCAATCGCCGTGTGTACATCTACCATATTGGAAGTCATAGGAGGGCAGACTGTGCTACAGCGAGTGTAGATAAACATGGCAAGCCAAGGAGTCCCGTTCAAACTTCCTAAGGATATTTGTTCGTTTCGATGATTGGTGTATTCAAAAGCTTTTACTTCAAAATCATGTTCTGCCTCAAATTTCGTAGAGGAACATCCAGAAAGAATGGCAAGACAAACTAAAAAGGTAAAATAAATTCTTTTCAAAAATAACACACCTTCTTTTAAATCTTAGTTTGTACAAAAATGATAAATTTTTGTCCTTTAAAAAGAATTTGGGTGCGTGATATTTAGAATTAATAGATGAAAGATAGGGTTTTCTATATAATTAAGACTTGACTTAAATAGAGAGTGAGGAGAATAGATTTGAGTTTGCCAAATTGCCCTAAATGTAATTCGGAGTATACATACCAAGACGGAGAGCTCTGTGTGTGTCCAGAATGTGCCCATGAATGGACGATGGGAGAAGAACCGCTTGAAGCAGAATTATTAGTTGTAAAAGATGCAAATGGAAATGTTTTAGCAGATGGTGATACAGTATCGGTCATTAAAGATTTAAAGGTAAAGGGAAGTTCTTCTACTCTGAAAATCGGGACTAAAGTGAAAAATATTCGACTTGTTGATGGAGATCATAATATTGACTGTAAAATTGATGGGTTCGGAGCGATGAAATTAAAATCAGAGTTTGTTAAGAAAATCTAGATTGAAAAAAAAACGCGTAAACTTAGTTTACGCGTTTTGCATCTTAAATTAGCAGTTATCTCAGCTTATTTTTCAGAAGTTTCTGTTTCTGTTTCTGTATCTTCTGTTGCAGCTTCAGCAGTTAAATAAGTATCTAAAGCTTCTTTTAAATCCTCGTCTTTGATATCTACATCAGCATCTTTTAATAATTCAGTGATTTTAGCTGCAAAATCACCTTTTGTTGCAGCAATTGCTTCTTTAATTTCTTCTTTTTTCTCTTCTAAAGTACCATAATCTTCAACTTCACGCTTGTCCGTTACTTCGATAATATGATAACCGAATTCTGATTTTACTGGTTCACTAACTTGGTTTAACTCAAGTGCGTAAGCAGCATCATTGAATTCGTCAACCATGGAACCAACTGTAAACCATCCTAGTTCTCCACCGTTAGAAGCAGAACCATCAGAAGAGTATTCTTTTGCTAATGCTGCAAAATCACCGCCAGCTTTTAATTTTTCAACTACAGTGAAGGCAGTCTCTTCGTCGGCAACCAAGATATGACGAGCATTTAGTTCATATTTAGCTTGGTTATAATATTCTTCGATTTCTTTATCTGTTACTTCTACATCTTTAGTAGCCTTTTCTTGTAAAAGTTGGAAGCGTACATTATCTTTAAATGCTTCTTCTGTTAAACCATTTTGTGCTAAAACGGCATCAAAAGATTCACCATATTGTTCTTTTACAGAACTGAATTGTTCGTCAATTTCTTCATCTGTAACTTTGTAATTATTTTCTAAAACTTGTTCAACAACAACTTGCTCAAGTAATGCTTTTCCAGCAAGTGATTTTATTTCTTCATAAAATTGATCTTTTGTAATATCACCATAAGTTGAGGATACTACTACTTCATCGCCAGAATTACTACAAGCTGCTAAAGCGAAAACAGAAGTAGCCAGTGTCAGTGCTAAAAATGGTTTTTTCATGTGTTTATACTCTCCTAACTTCGATTGAAATCAATAGTAACTATATCATAAACGCTTCAAAAACAAAATGGTTGCGTGTTTGTTTGCCTAAGCAGGGTTTGCACGCAAGCATAATATAGATTTTGAAAGGGGGTGTCGTAATGGGAAATAGCTATGGTGGTGGAAATGGCTTCGCTCTATTGGTTGTATTGTTCATCCTATTAATTATTGTTGGTGCAGCATTTATGTACTAATTAATAGATAACAATATGTAACGAAACAGACAGGGAGCTAAAGGCAGCAGCCTTTAGCTCTTTTTTGGTGCTTAGAAAGATAAGCTTCCATATCTCATTAAGTTCAACTATCGCTAATTCCTTTTGTTAGCGAATAGCTATGATTCTAAATCTAATTGATCTTTTCCAAATACCTTTAATGTCCCCATAAACCAAAATGGATTACAAGTCACTACAATGCTACATACACTTCAACATAAAATGATACTAATAAAATTGTGATTAATATATTTATAGTTCGGAAAATTTTTTCGTGTTTTTCTTCTGGTATATCTTTCTGCGTGACTAATGCATACGTCATTCGATTAATTTGGAATAAATAAAATACTGAGAATAGCACTACAACTAATAGTAGCAAGTCTATTCCTCCCCTCTTTCACTTCCTTTAAGGATACAAAAAATGTCAATATAACACAAGTAAATGGACCGATTGCGTATGCTCCTAGCTTAAAAAATTGTTGGAACCAATATTTCGCAGCCCCTTGGTGTTTCTTCAATAACAGAATTTTTTGGTGCATGGATTAAATTTTTAATATACAAAAAGTCGATAAGACAAATACTGCAATGGAAAGCCAATAATAAGCACGACAAATGAGCGTATTCCTTATAAGAAACAGCAACAAATATAAGTACACCATTAATAATAACAAATGGCGCAAGTAGAGTGATGACATAGCGTTTCTTTGGGATGATTGATTTTATTCGCATTCTTATGATTGGTATGAACCTATATTCGACTTTAAGTCTTAATTTTACCGACTTTCTATATTCGAATAATGAATAATAGTGCAGGAGCTTGTGGATTGGATAGATTAGCACAAAACAAAGTGCAAATAACCAAAAAAAATCATCTCGATAAAATGTTGGATGAACACGACCCAATGCTAGAAACGATATAGAAAAAACAATTATAAATAAAGAAATAGCCATAATTGTTAGCCATGTAGAACCATATTCCTTTTTTATGTTTATTGTTTTCCAACAATGCAAGATGGACGACCCCTTTTTAGCAGATTTAAGAAAAATTTTTAGTTAATATTCCGCAAAATTAAACAATTGATTTATTATATTTTGAACAAATAATTTTATTTTAACTAACTTTTGCAGTGAAAATATTGTAAATGATATGAAAGGGAATTGCTACTCTATTTAGGAAAAAATTTCTCCGCTAAAAAAGAAAAAGAGTGTATCGCTACACTCATAATAATCCTTGACATTCAATTTAGTATTTCATACAAGCAAGCGTAAATTGTATAAACTTTATCTTTTTACGATCAGTTGTTGATTATCGTTTTCAACAATAGAGTCTTTGAAGTTTTTAAAAGAACGTTCGAATATTTCGATAAAATCTTCACCATAAATGTTACGAATGACAGCCATAACATCTAGGAACTCGGGGAATCTTCCGTATAGCTCTTTTAATGCTAGAGATCCATCAAGGATTGAATGATGTGTATCGTAATAATGGTCGTACATTTCCAAAATCAAGTCAGAGCCTTTTACAGTAAGCTCAACGTACGTATTACGTTTGTCGTCATCACGTTTTGAAAACTCTAAATAGCCTCGCTCCTCAAGTTTTTTCGAGAAGTTAAAAGCAGTTGAAACGTGCATTACACCAAATCTAGCAACATCTGAAATTGAGGCTCCTTTTAAGTGAAACGCAATCCATAAAATGTGGTGTTCATTGATGTTTAAATCGTAAGGCTTAATCCATTGCTGCCAATCTTTTTCAACCGCTTTCCATAATGCTTTGGAGAGTTGTGCAATTCGTTGACTATAAAGCATTGCTTCCTTCATAGTGTAGGAATTTTCTGACAAAGCAAACACCTTCTTTCATTTACATTATGAAAATATTATAGCAGTAAAAGAAAAAAGTTTAAAGTTAGAAAAATTAAATAATTGAATTACGGTGAAAAAATGTTATAAATTAGTAAAAATAGGTTGAATTCTACTCAAATAATATCCATTATTTAGGGATATAGCATTACTCAGTTTCTTCTTCTTTCTTCTTTTTATTATTTAAATCTGATAAATTATTCTCGATTTCTATAATAGATTTCTGTAAACCATCTATTTCTTCTTTTAACTTCGCTGTATCTGGTTCAATTTCTTGTGTAAATCTTGAAATGGAGTGTTTTAATTCGTTCATTATTTCGGGGATATTATTTTTCACTTCATTTGTTATTGTTGTAATAGAGTCTTTAACACTTCTAGAATGATGTTTCACGTCTCCAAGATACGATTTAGCCACTTTAGAATTTTTTGCGATATTCGATCTAAGTTGTTTTCCTGATTGAGGTGCTGTTAATAGCAATGCTGTAAGTCCACCAATAACTCCCGCTGATAGTCCGATTAAAAAAGGTTTTGCCTGCATTTATTCCACTCCTTTAGATATGTAACGTACTAAATACATTATAGCCTTGAATATAAAATTTCCTATTCTTACCCATATTAAACCATGAAATCAACATTTTAAAAAGAACTACAAGAGCTGAGGATTTATGGAGCAACAAAAAAGTGTAGGCAAAGTCGGTTTAAACTTTGCCTACACTTGTATTATGCTTGTGACACAGATGTTTTGAAATTTGCTCGTTTTAATAGATTCGTAATAATTGGGTAAATGATGATAAAGGCAATAGAATTTAATACAACACCAGGTAGTACAACGGCTACAAATAATGCACCGAATGCCGCTCCTCCAGGTAAACCTACTAATAACATTGCCATTGATAGGAAGATAGTTCCCGAAAGGATTGTACATACTGCAACAAGTGCTGTGCCTGCTGCAACCTTTTTAATGAGCTGTCCCACCACCATTACAATCAAAAAGAACACCATACCAGTTACCAATTTATCAATGATATTTGGGAAAAAACCACCCGGGAATGTTGAAAAAAGACCAGAAAGAACGCCCGTTGTAATTGCTAATAAGAACGTTTCCTTAAAAGTCGGGAATAACAGGATCCCTATAAACATCATTGTTAGCATAAAATCGGGTTTCATTCCTTCTCCATAGCCCGGAATAATCAGATAAAGTGCTGCACCTACACCAACTAAAAGTGCCATTAAAACCAAGTTTTTCGTATTCATTTCTAAACTCTCCTCTACAATTCTATACTCTTGGATTCCTAACGTGCACTCATTGCCGTTAGCGAAACTTACATTGATTTTAATCTCTAAAGATATATTTTGCAAGCTCATGTAATAGAATACTACTATTAGTATTCCTATTTTAGATTCTCTTTAATTTGTGCTGCCACGGATTGAAGGACATCAGGTGTGAAATCTTCTTGCTTTGTTTCCCATTTAACCTTTAAGCCGTCCTTTTCATCATAACGTGGAATGAAGTGCAGATGATAGTGGAACACCGTTTGACCTGCAAAAGCTCCATTATTATTAATGGTATTCAGACCTTGTGGCTGGAAGGCCGCCTTAATTGCATTTGCAATTTTAGGTGCAGCGGCGTAAAGGTTTTTAGCCACGTCTTCCGGCATTTCAAATAGGTCTTGTACATGCTGCTTTGGAATAAGTAATGTATGACCTTTTGTAAGAGGAAAAACATCCATAAATGCATAGACGTTTTCATCTTCATACACTTTAGTGCTTGGAATGGATCCATCAATAATTTTACAGAAAATGCAATCGCTCATTTGGAACATCCTTTCAAAAACATTTTAAAGTAATTTTAACATATGAGAACTGATTCTATTCACAATTTTTGTTAAACTGAAGAAAGAATGGAGTGACTAAAAAATTATGACAGTTCTAGAACTAACAGACGTTACAGGTGGTTATACAAGAAAACCAGTTATTAAAGAATTATCTTTTTCAATCGGTGAAGGAGAGCTGGTAGGTTTAATCGGTTTGAATGGTGCTGGGAAAAGTACAACGATTAAGCATATTATCGGAACACTCCTGCCTCAAAAAGGAGAAATTCGCTTAAATGGAGTGACTTTAAATGAAAATCTTGATAAATACCGCTCTTCATTTTCCTATATTCCTGAAACACCCGTTTTATACGACGAACTTACACTAAAAGAACATCTAGAGTTAACAGCAATGGCTTATGGTATCGATGCACAAACATTGGAATCACGCTCACAAGGACTACTGAAGGAATTTCGCATGGAGAAAAGGTTAAATTGGTTTCCCTCCCATTTCTCAAAAGGTATGCGTCAAAAAGTAATGATTATGTGTGCCTTTTTAGTAAATCCACAATTATATATCATTGACGAACCATTTGTAGGGCTAGATCCGCTTGGGATTCAATCGTTGCTTGACCAAATGGATGAGAAGAAAAAGGATGGAGCTTCCATCCTCATGTCTACGCATATATTATCGACAGCGGAAAAGCATTGTGACCGGATTATTTTATTACATGAAGGCCGAGTGCGAGCTCAAGGAACGATGAATGATCTTCGACGCGCCTTCCAAATGCCAAATGCTACTTTAGATGACCTCTATATCGCCATGACAAAGGAGCAAGACCATGAATAATTTGCAGGAGGTATGGTCAAAGCGATTTAATCACTATATGACGGAAGTGCAAAAATATATGCGCTTTGTGTTCACGGGGCATTTGGCAATCGTGCTGGTCTTTGTCATCGGGGCAGTAGGCTATCAATATAGCGAGTGGTTAAAGGAGGTAGCGGAGACTTTTCCCGCAGAGTGGATTGTAGCAATCGTGATCGGTTTCATATTAGCTTTGAGTCGTCCAGTTACTTTGCTCAGAGAACCTGACCAAGTGTACTTATTACCATTGGAGTCAAAAATGTCTCGCTATTTTAATAGTGCGCTTAAATGGACATTTTGGTCACAGATGGGACTTGCTTTCATTATTTATATCGTAGCAATGCCATTATTGAAAACCGTAACGGAATTAGCTCCTGGGAAAATTTGGTTAGGCCTAGCGATTATCATCGTTTTAAAGTATTTGAATGTACACATCGAATTTAACTATCGATATGCCAATCGTGGGGCCAGCTTAACTATAGATCGAATTACTCGAGGAATTCTTTCTATATTAACCGTTCAATCTGCTCTTACCGAGGGGTATTCCTATGTGATCATTTTTATCGTCTTATTATTTGTCTATAATCGTACCCTTGCAAAAAGAGTGAAATTGCAGCCAATCCCTTATGAGCATTTTGTAAAGGTGGAGCAAAATCGCATGATGGGCTTTTATCGATTTGCCAACTATTTTACAGACGTTCCACATTTACAAGGATCCATCAAAAGAAGAGGTTGGTTGAATTTCATCTATTCCATTGTGCAATACGGCCCAAAAAGTACACAAAGCTACTTGGTGTACCGTACGTTTATCCGAACGGATGATCATTTTTATTTATGGGTTCGTTTAACAGCCATCTCAGGTTTAATCGCATTGTTTGTTAATATTCCGATTGTTACATGGATTGTTGCAGCAGCTTTGGCATTTGCGACAACGATTCAATTAAAATATGCTTTATTATCATCAGGCGAATTCCGTATGGACCGACTTTACCCTGTTGATGGTGCTCAAAGGAAAAATGCTGTGCGCAAAGTGCTGCGGCTCTTTATGGTCGTACAAGCTATCATTGTAATGCTTTGTTCTCTTGGACAGCCGCTATTCTTTGTAACGGGTATAATCGTTATTGCTATAAGTGAACTAACTTTCCAAATGACAAAGGACCCTTCAATCGAATACTAATAAAAATGGAGTACTAAAGCTTGTAATTTTGCTTTAGTACTCCTTGCTTTTTATAAAGTAGAAACTAGCAGAAATTGTACTTCTTCGTCGCTATTATTCCACCAATAATGATTGCGAGTGGATTCGAGCATCATCGAATCCTTTTCATGCAGCTCTCTTATTTTACCTTCCAATGAAATGGTTAGCGTCCCTTTAATGACATAGATAAATTCATGGCCATAGTGGGTAAATTCGCTGCCCACGTTTTCCTTTGGTTTTAAAGTAACAAGTATAGGGTGGAAGGAAGCTTGAGTTATGTTGTTTGAAAGATCATCATAATAGAATGGAAATATTTTTTCTCCGAAACTTTCATTCTTGGAGTCGGAAAAAAATATACTTGGATTGACATGTAATGCATCACTGATTTTCCTTAATGATTCTAGGGTGACATTACACTTATCCCGTTCAACTTGAGATAAAAAACTGATCGACACACCTGTCTTTTCAGAAAGGGATTTAAGTGTCATCTTCTTTGTTTTTCTAATTTTTCGCAAGATTTCACCTATGGTCATGCGCAACACGTCCTCTACTAAGCTACCAAAATTATACTCCAGAAAAGGAAGTTGCTCAAAGAAATAAAACTGTTGACTGAAAATTCTAAAGTATGTAATAATTCTCTTAATAAATTTAAGTGTCACTTAAATAGGGTCCCTGCATTTATTTTTTACTTGTAAATTTAAGTGGGGCTTTAATTATGAAAAGGAGGAAATTTATGAGTAAAAGTCAAATGACGAAAGTCTGGATTGCTAGTTTGGTAGGTAGTTCGATTGAATGGTTTGATTATTTTCTTTACGGAACAGTTGCGGCATTAGTATTTAACCAAGTTTTCTTTGTTACTGAAGACCCGACTGTAGGATTATTGCTAGCTTATACTTCATTAGCATTAGCTTTCTTTATACGACCTTTAGGGGGCGTGATCTTTAGTCATATCGGGGATCGGATTGGAAGGAAAAAAACGCTGGTTATGACCTTGACTATTATGGGTGTTGCCACTGTATTAATGGGCTTGCTTCCTACTTATCAAGCGATTGGTGTAGCTGCTCCCATTTTATTGATTACTTTACGTTTAATACAAGGTATCGGAATTGGTGGTGAATGGGGTGGGTCACTGTTGCTTGCAGTGGAATATGCGCCAAAGGATAAGCGTGGATTATTCGGAGCTTTCCCTCAAATGGGTGTCACAATCGGTATGTTTTTAGGATCGGGTGCATTAACATTAATCACTTCGGTAGTTTCTCAAGAAGCATTTATTTCATGGGGATGGCGCATTCCATTTATAGCAAGTAGTATACTGGTTATTTTTGGATTGTGGATTCGAAAAGGCCTTGATGAAACACCTTCATTTAAAAAGGTGCAAGAATCAGGAGAAATACCTAAGCTACCTATCGTAGATATTTTTAAATACCATTGGAAAGAAGTGTTGATTGCAATAGGTGGGAAGGTAGTAGAAACAGCACCATTCTATATTTTTGCGACTTTTATTGTGTCATATGGAACAAATAATTTAGGGTTTACAAGTACACAAGTATTAGTAGCTGTAATGATTGGTACAATTGTTACAACAATTTTAATGCCGGTAATGGGAAGTTTATCAGATAAGATTGGACGCAAGAAAGTTTATATTTACGGAACGATCGCTATGATGGCTTATGCATTCCCTTATTTCTGGCTACTCGAGCAACGGACATTTGCCACACTTTTAATTGCTACAATTATTGGCCTAGGTATAATTTGGGCGCCGATAACAGCTGTATTAGGAACGATGTTCTCAGAAATTTTTGATGCAAAAGTACGGTATACAGGTGTTTCCCTAGGCTATCAAATTGGTGCTGCTGTTGCTGGGGGAACTGCCCCATTAGTTGCTACTGCCTTATTAGTACGATTTGATAATTCTTACGTTCCGGTAGCACTTTATATCATTCTAACTGCCGTGATTTCCTTAATTGCAGTCTTAGCTGTAAAAGAGAAAAGCAATCAGGAACTTGATGAATTTATTAATGGAAAAATGGACAGTCAGGATGGAAATGTTGCCAGTAAAGAAAAGGTGGTACACCAGTAGAAGACGATAATTTAAACAACGGAGTGTTACGATGATTATATTAAATGAGCAAGAGATTAAAAGTTTCTATAAGGTAGAAGATGCGATTAATGATATTCGGCAAACGTTAAAAGCGAAAGTGCAAGATAAGGTGCTCTCACCTCATCGAACGGTATTGAAATTTCCGGATAGAAATAGTACATCGATTTATATGCCGAGTGCAGACCTGGAAAATAATGTAGCAGCGGTAAAAGTAGTAACAATTTTCCCAAGTAACCCAGACAAGGGTTTGCCTACCACACAAGGGATCATTGTTTTAACGAGTACAGAAAATGGCGAGCACCTTTCCATGATGAACGCTTCTTATTTAACCCGTCTTCGAACAGGTGCAATGACAGCTATTGCAACTGAATATCTTTCTAGGAAAGAAGCCGAAGTATTAACTGTAATTGGTACGGGGGCCATGGCATTTGAACAGGCTTTAGGGGTTTTGGCTGTTCGTAATATAAAGGAAATTATTTTGTTTAATCGTACGGCAAATCGGGCGGAGTTATTCGCTCAAAGGTTAAAAGAAATAGGTGTGGATGCATCGATTCATATTGTAGATGAAGCCAATGAAGCGGTGAGTAAAGCAGATATTATTTGCTGTGCGACGAATTCAACAAAACCTGTGTTTGATGGTGCATCTTTAAAACCTGGTACACATGTAAATGGTGTAGGCTCATACTTACCACATATGCATGAGATTGACAGCACAACAATTACAACAGCTTCCAAAATCGTTGTGGATGATTTGCATGGAGCGATGGAAGAAGCGGGAGAATTAATGGAAGCGAGCAATGAAGGAATTTGGTCATTTCATCAAGTTTATGGGGAACTGCAAGATTTAGTAAGTGGCCGGGTACAGGGGAGAGAGAATGGAGAGGAAATCACCTTCTTTAAATCGGTAGGGGCTTCCTATTATGATCTTGCTGTTGCAAAAGGGGTTTATCAGCAAGTGTTGAATAATGGAAAAGGCTCTATTATTGATGTGTGATTCTTTGAAGTGAATGAATAGAAAAGCTGACCGACAAAGTCTTTTTGCCAACGACTAAGTTAGTCAGCTTATTTTCATTTAGAAAAAAAGTAAGTATAGGATTTTTCATAACTACATAAGTGCACCTAAAGGTTACTTTTGGTCTTCAGCTAGTTTACCTGAATAAGTTGTTACATAGCTTGCTGCATTGAAGATATTTTGTTGTTGTACTCCTGGTGTAGTGTGATCAGGCTTACTATGAGCTTCTTTAAAGGCTTTAGAGTTTTTCCATGCTTCAAAGGAGCTTGGACCAGTCCATTGGGTAAGGACAATATACGTATCTGAGGCAATGGGACGCAGTAATCGATAGGCAATAAAACCCGGTTCGTTTTCGATCGCACCGGAGCGACTTAAGAAGCGTTTTTCAAAAATTGGTCGACCTTCATCCGACACGGGAATGTTATTAAACACAAAATAGCCCGTTTGTTCTATCGCGTTCACACTGTCAATCACCTCATACTTGCGGGGTGTCGCAAACTTTGTTTTGCCTTCTGTTTCGTGAAGAAGCACGGAATTGCCTGTACCGTGCAGCACAATCATCAACTCATTAGGTAAATATTTTTTTCTCAAGTTTTCCATAAAATCAGCAGTTCCGGAAGTTAAGTAGATAAACATTTGCATCATTCCCCTTTTACCTGAAATTTACAATCCATTTCGAAAGTGTCAGTAGGTTAAAAATACCTCAATTAAACTATCTTAAAACCCTGCTTTGACTTTTCTTATTTTAATAAGAACAAAATAAGATTTTTTTGTCAAAACTTATGATGGAAAACCTTAGTGTATAGGACAATTTTATGACATTTGGTCGATAAAACTATACAATATCTCGCTAAAAGTATATATTTGAAAACGGATATCAATGACACATTTACAATGTTTGTTTGGTTAAAATAGTTATTTTAATGAAAATAACGATCTTGTTGAATAAAATTCGTTTTGGTAAGAAAAGGCTTACAATCCTAAAACGCCTACTTGGAAGAGGCTACGAAATATGCCAAAACTGAATTGATTAATGATTGAGGGGAAGGTACAAAGATGAAAGCATTTAATGATACATTACTGCGCGCAGCAAAGGGCGAGCGTACAGACTACACTCCAGTATGGTATATGCGTCAAGCAGGCCGTTCTCAACCCGAATACCGTGCAATTAAAGAAAAGTATTCTCTTGAAGAAATTACACATCAGCCGGAATTATGTGCTTATGTAACAAGATTACCGGTAGAAAACTATAATGTGGATGCGGCAATTCTTTATAAGGATATTGTAACGCCACTCCCAGGAATTGGTGTTGACGTGAAAATTAAAGCAGGCGTTGGCCCTGTCATTTCGAACCCTATCCGTACAGTTGCCGATGTTGAAAAACTCGGGGAATTCAATGCGAAAGAACATACACCATTTGTATTGGAAACAATTAAATTGCTGACGCAAGAGCAATTGAATGTTCCGTTAATTGGCTTTGCAGGTGCGCCGTTCACTTTAGCAAGTTACATGATTGAAGGCGGTCCTTCTCGCAACTACAATAAAACGAAATCATTTATGGTATCAGAACCGCGTAGCTGGTTTGCTTTAATGGACAAACTTGGTGATATGATTATCGCAGATATTGCTGCACAAGTTGAAGCAGGCGCTAAAGCAATTCAAATTTTCGACTCTTGGGTTGGTGCATTAAATGTAGAGGATTACCGAGTATTCATTAAACCAGTAATGACTCGTATTTTTGGCGAGCTACGCAAAGAAAACGTACCATTAATTCAATTTGGTGTTGGGGCAAGTCACTTAATCAACGAATGGAATGACCTTCCAATCGATGTTGTCGGCTTAGATTGGCGTATGCCAATTCGAAAAGCACGTGAGTTAGGTGTTATGAAAACAGTGCAAGGTAACCTTGATCCTTCATTGCTGCTTGCAGATTGGTCTGTAATTGAGCAACGAACAAAAGATATTATCGATCAAGGACTTGAAGTACCTGGCCACATTTTCAATCTAGGTCATGGAGTCTTCCCTGAAGTAAATCCGGATGTGTTAAAACGTCTTACAACTTTCATTCATGAGTATAGCCGTGAGCGCGTAAGCCAACTAAACTAGCAGGCAAGAGTAAACGATCTGATAATAGTTTAGCTTAAGAAAAATGGTGTTACTTAACTAGAAAATAATCATAAATTGAATAAAATTATGAGGTGAACAAATTGAAACCAGTACGTGGATTATTAGTTATGGCATATGGAACGCCATACAAAGAAGAAGATATTGAAAGATATTACACACATATTCGTCATGGCCGTAAACCTTCAGAAGAGCATCTAGAAGATTTAAAAAGCCGTTACAAAGCAATTGGCGGCATTTCCCCCCTTGCTGAAATGACAAAAAAACAAGCTCAAAGCTTGGAGGCTCGTTTAAACGAAGTGCAAGATGAAGTGGAATATAAATTATATATCGGTTTAAAGCACATTGATCCTTTCATTGAAGATGCAGTAGAAGCAATGGTCAATGAAGGTATTGAAGAAGCAGTTTCTATCGTACTGGCGCCACATTTCTCAACATTTTCCATCAAATCTTACAATGGCCGTGCAAAAGAAACAATCGAAAAATTAGGCAGCAATCTGAAGTTAACATCAGTAGAATCTTGGTATTACGAACCAAAGTTCATAGAATATTGGAAGCAAGCCGTAAATGCTGCATTTGCGGATATGTCTGATGAAGAACGAGAAAAAGCGTGCTTAATCGTTTCGAACCACTCTTTACCAGAGAAGATTAAAGAAGCAGGCGATCCATATGAAGAGCAGTTGATTGAAACAGCTCGTTTAATTCAAGAAGCTACGGGCGTTAAAAACGTTGAAGTAGGATGGCAATCAGCTGGTCAAACGCCAGAGCCTTGGTTAGGGCCGGATGTTCAAGATTTAACTCGTGAACTTTATGAGGAAAAAGGTTACCGTTCATTTGTATATATTCCAGTAGGATTTGTTACGGAGCATTTAGAAGTTTTATATGATAATGACTATGAATGTAAAGTGGTATGTGATGAGCTTGGAGCGAATTATCATCGTCCTCCTATGCCAAACACGCATCCTCTATTCATAGATGCAATGGTTGACGCGATTTATAATAAATTAGCGCATTAAATCGAATGTGGGAAGTGTGATAAGGGTGACAGGGGAGAGACGAAAAGTCGCTGTAATAGGTGGTGGCGTCACTGGGCTAACAGCAGCATACTATTTACAAAGATCAGCAGAACTTAACAACTTGCCGGTTGATGTTGTTTTGATCGAATCTTCACTACGTCTAGGTGGGAAAATCCAAACTTTACGAAAAGATGGGTTTATCGTTGAACGTGGTCCTGAATCTTTTTTAGACTATAAAAACAGTGTTCGCGAATTGGCGAAGGATTTGGGAATTGAACAGCAGATGGTTCAGAATAACAATGGGCGAACTTATGTAGCGGTAGGTAGTAATTTGCATCCCATACCGAATCTCCTAATGTACGGTGGGGCACTTGAAGTCTCTTCATTCATTACTTCCAGTTTATTCTCTTTAAGTGGTAAGCTTCGAGCTGCAGGAGACTTACTATTACCAAAGATAAAAGATGATGAGGATGAACCAATTGGTGATTTCTTCAGACGTCGCTTTGGCAAAGAAGTTGTAGAAAATTTAGTTGAACCATTACTTGCAGGAACTTTTGCAGGAGATATTGACCATTTAAGTATTAAGGCAATGTTCCCTCAGTTTTATCAACTGGAGAAACAACATCGCAGTTTGATTCTTGGCTTAAAAAAATCCAGTGAAACATTAAGAAATGACCATATTGAAAACTATCAGACATTCCAAAATGGTTTAGAAACTTTAATTGAATCTTTGGTGTCGCAATTATCTCCAAGTACAATTTTAAAAGGTGTAAAAGTAGAATCCATCGACCAACTGAATGATGGAACTGTTCAAATTTTTTCAAACAATATTGCACCTATTAAATGTGATGGGGTCATTATGACAACACCCTTTAATGAAGCTAAAGCGGTATTAGATCATTCAGGGCTATTTGATGGACTTCCAAAAATGCAATATGCAACGATTGCCACGGTTACTATGGCTTTTAAACAGGAAGATTCCAAGAAGTATAAGGACGCCATGAACTTTTTTGTTTCGAGAAATAGTGACTTTGCCATCACGACATGTACATGGTGCAATCATAAATGGAACGATGTGGCACCGGATGGATACGATTTGCTCCGCGTATACATTGGGCGTGTTGGAGATGAAGCCATTGTGGAGCTATCAGATAGCGATATCGAGAAAACGGTATTGCAAGATCTAGAAAAAGCAATTGGGTTAAGTCAGGCTCCTTTATTTACAGTCGTTTCAAGATGGAAGGAATCAATGCCTCAATATACTGTTGGCCATGACCACCGTATCGAAGACATAAAACAGTATTTATATGCTGAATTTCCAAATGTAAAGCTTGTCGGCAGTTCTTACGATGGAATAAGTGTACCCGATTGTGTATTGCAAGGTAAAAAGATTGCTATAGAATTGTTGAATAATATGTTTGAATTACAAAATGCTTAATATATAGATAAGGCTTGAATAGGATGAATAACCAGACTGACTTGAAAAGTATGCCAGACATGGCGGCAGACGAGTGAAGACCCGAATAGAACAAAATGTTCATGAGGGGACGAACGAGGCAACCAACGCTGTATGCGAGCGTTTTTCAACAGTCTGAGGAGTTGCCTCACAAATACAGGGGCAACTCTTTTTTTTATACAAGACGAAGCGTTGGCAAAAGAATTGATCGTTAGAATAGTTCACAATTTTATCGATAGTATTTTTGCGTGAGTACGTTATACTATGGGTGGTTCAAACATTCCCATTTTGACTAAAATAGTATTAGAAAAGCCAAACATTAGCATGACATAATAGCAATGGAGGATAGATATATGAAAAAATGGTTACTAAGTTTAGTAGCAGTGCCGGCATTACTAATTGGCTGCTCATCAAATGAGTCAGAAGTAGATACAAACAAAGAGCCGGTAGATGCTGCTGCATTGGAAGTAATTGTGGACATCCAAACACCCGAGGAAGTAGAGGCTAACGAAACAGTAGAATTAGCAGCCCATGTAACTCAGAATAAAGAAAATGTGAACGATGCAGAGTCTGTAGAGTTTGAAGTGTGGGAATCTGGTTACCGCGATGATGCACAAATGATCGACGGGGAGCTTGATGCCGACGGTGTATATAAAGCAGAAATTACATTTGATCATGATGGAGTGTACTACATGTATGCGCATACGACAGCACGCGGATTGCACGTAATGCCAAAACAGCAAATTATTGTGGGCCAACCAGATATGAGCCAAGTAAAAGAAGACGATAGCAACAATTCAACAGACATGAATATGGAAGGACATGGGGCTGGCAATGATACCTCAGAAACAGAAGAGGAAATGAACCATGAGGACCATGGCGCTCAAGATGAAAGTGAACATGATCACGAATAAAAGTAAATGTATATATAGCAGGTTGTAGAAAACGGATTGTTATTCTACAACCTGTTTTGTGTATACGAGGTTTTACTGTAAGAAGCCGATGCCGGTTAAAAGTAAAGCATGTTTGAGTAACATGTTTTGGGTGAACTAGTGAAGTTTTTTTCGAGTGAGTGCGGGTTATTATATGAAACGTGTTTCATTTGGTTAATGGGGACGATTTACAGATAAGTTGATGCGTTTCATTTTATTGGTGAAGGACGTTTTGAGTAGGATTTAGCCTTGAAAGGGGCTTCATAAGGAGGATGAAGGACATTTTGGGGAGGATTTAGCCTTGAAAGGGGCTTCATAAGGAGGATGAAGGACATTTTGGGGAGGATTTAGCCTTGAAAGGGGCTTCATAAGGAGGATGAAGGACGTTTTGGGGAGGATTTAGAATCGAAAAGGACTTCATAAGGGTGATGAAGGACGTTTTGGTCAGGATTTAGCATCGAAAGGGGCTTCATAGGGTGAATGAAGGACGTTTTGTTCAGGATATAGACTTGAAAGGGGCTTCATAAGGAGGATGAAGGACGTTCTGAGAGGGATTTAGCTTTAAAATGGCCATCATAGGGTTGATGAAGGACGTTTTAGCAGGGCTCAGCTTTGAAATGCTTAAATACATTGGATGGTTTTCGAAAAAACTATCAGTAAGATGAAAGGAAGCGCCAATTAGGTAGAACAGTACGATAGAAGCCACATACTCATCCATTTATAAGTACTTCACATGAAAGATGAACACATCTAAACTGCAGTTTTCTCCAGAATAATACTACAACGAAAAACCCCTCAAAGCATGAGCGTGCCTTGAGGGGTTTGTAGTGTAAGCAGTTTACTTATAGGTTCATCTGTTCATAGATGAGGGTCCAAAATCAATAATAAAACAACTGACGACGACTATAGAGCGTTACATTTCTCGCAAGTGCTGCTGTAGCATTCGCTTTGTTCTTCAATTTTATCTCCACATTGTACACATACTTTGTCAGGTAAATTTTTGAAAAACTCAACAACGTTTTCTAACATGCCTTCGTCCCTCCTTTTGGATATCTGTTATATTACTGATTTAATTATTTTCATTGTATTATAACAGTTTGGATTCGTCAATACATATTTGCCTATTAAAATATTAATTTTCAAAATAATTTTTAAGCGTTAAACTCAGAAAACGGATTACCATTTATAAAAATTATCAAAACCGATAGTAAATGATTTGTTTATTAGCATAATATGTAACGTTTACTTTTCTTTTTGACTAGTATAATTGTCAAAATGACGATAATCATTTACTCTATATTTGAGGTGAATTAATGAAAACTCGACTTAAAGAATTACGGGCGAGGGATGGGCTTAATCAGACTGAACTAGCGAAAAAAGCAAGAGTTTCTAGACAAACGGTAAGTTTAATTGAAAGAAACGAATATATGCCCTCCCTAATTATTGCTGTGAGAATTGCGAATGTATTTCAAGAGCCGATTGAAAATGTATTTATTTTTAGTGAGGAGGAATTATCGTGAAGATGTTGGGGATACACACAGTGATTTTCTTATTTGGTTTATTCGAACTAAATTCGAGGTTTAACGATCAACTGCTTGAGGAAAATATATTATTTACCGTTAATTTATTGATTGTTTTTTGTTTAATAATGGCTCGATTTAAAATAAACAAAGCAATACGAGGAAGTCTGCTCGAAGTGAAAAGTGAAGATGAAGATGATCATCAAGTGGAGTTGGAAAGAAAAGCTTACTCAGCTACGGTATACATACAAGTTGCCTTTTCCTTAGCAACTGTTGCAACACTTGTTGGATTTATTTTATTAAGAGACAGCCAACCGAGTATTGTTCTTGTTAGTTTTATATTAATGGCGATATCGTTCTTAAGTTTGTTTCCTAGTGATAAAATTACTAAAATTACAAATCCGACATTTAAAATGCCGGATCCTGCATCTAAAAACTATCAACAAGAATATTTTGACCAATTTGATGATGGAGAAAAGTATGTCATGCTAAAGGGACTTTATAAAATTTATTCTTTTGTTTCATGGGGATTATTTATATTGGCGTTTGCCCTGATGTATTATTCCGTGTTCTCTGGAAACTCGCAAATCATAAGCATAATTGGTATCGGAATATTATTTATGTTCATTCAGGTAAGTTTTACACAGAGTTTAAAGCCAAATAAAGTGAAGTAAAATTAGATGGAAAATATAAAAATGCATCCATAGACAATATAAATGGCATATACCGTGATTTTCTTAATTTTTCGTGTAAAATAAAGGCTATAGAGGAGTGAAGACAGTGTATTTTGTTGATAACAAAGGGATTACGGACCCACGCATAAATTTAGCAATTGAAGAATTTGTACTACGAAATATGGATATTGAAAAGGACGATTTTTTATTGTTCTATATTAATCAACCATCCATCATTATTGGGAAAAACCAAAACACAATCGAAGAAATTAATACAGATTATGTTGAAGATAATGGCATCATTGTTGTAAGACGTTTATCTGGTGGTGGCGCGGTTTATCATGATTTGAATAATTTGAATTTCAGTTTTTTAACAAAAGACGATGGAAACAGCTTCCATAATTATAAGAAGTTCACGCAGCCTGTTGTGGATGCATTGGAGAAATTGGGGGTCAATGCAGAATTATCGGGGCGAAATGATATATTAGCAGAAGGTCGCAAGGTTTCCGGGAACGCGCAGTATTCAACTAGAGGTAGAATGTTCAGCCACGGTACTTTACTTTTTAAAACAGATGTTGATGCAGTAGCGTCTTCTCTAAAGGTGAAAAAAGATAAAATTGAATCAAAAGGAATCAAGTCGATTCGCTCTCGTGTAGGGAATATATCGGACTACTTAAAAGAGCCAATGACAATTGAAGATTTTAGAATGGAAATATTAAAATCCATCTTTGGTGGAGAAGAGTATATTCAATATTATGAGCTAACGGAAGAAGATTGGAAAAGAATCCATGAAATTTCGGAAGAACGCTATCAAAAATGGGAATGGAACTATGGGAAATCTCCACGCTTTAATATTCAAAAAACAAATCGATTCCCTTCAGGTGGAATTGATATCCGCCTAGAGGTGAATAAAGGCATTATTGAAGAAATTAAAATTTTTGGTGACTTCTTTGGTGTTGGGGACGTTACGGATATTGAGAACCGATTAGTCGGTGTGAAGTATGAGCGTTCAAGCATCGCTCAAGCATTAGAAGAGATTGACACAACACATTATTTTGGCGCAGTAACAAAAGAAGAATTTTTAAAGTTAATTTATTAAAAGTGAACGCGTTTCATAGCGGGCCTAGATATTCTTAAAATTATAAAAAAAGTGACTCTAAATGTTTTAGAGTCTTTTTTTATTGTAAAAATTTCTGTGTGGATTACTTTGATCTAGATTCACCAAATGAAAATTAATTAACAAGATGAATTTGCATACGTCGGCTCCTGTTTATGGAGGACCTGTTTTTTGATACACTGTTAAGGTAGCATGAAATCATGAAATACATTAGAGAATCATAATGAAACGGAAATATGCCGTACTTTTAAAATAAAAAACATTCCAGTAGAAGAATGGAGGAATGAATATGGAAACGACACGAATTTTTATAGTCGAGGATGATCAAAAAATCGCCTCACTTTTAGCAGATACATTAAGAAAATATCAATATGAAGTTGAAATAGTTAAAAGCTTTGAAGGGATTGTGGAAGAAAGCGTAGCCTTTGCACCTCATCTGATCTTGTTGGATATTAATTTGCCTTCTTATGATGGGTATTATTGGTGCAGGCAGTTAAGACAGCATACAAAATGCCCAATCATCTTCATTTCAGCACGTTCAGGAGAAATGGACCAAATTTTCGCATTGGAAAATGGTGGAGATGATTTTATCACAAAGCCGTTTAATTATGAGATTGTCCTGGCCAAGATTCGAAGTCATTTAAGAAGAACTTATGGCGAATACTCTTCTCGACAAGAAGAAAGAACAATTTCTTTGGGACAACTAACTTTATACCTTGAACGAATGGAATTGCACAAAAAAGATATTGAGATTCCATTGCAAAAAAAGGAATGCATTATTTTGGACTTGCTTATGGGACAAGCTCCAAAGGTAGTTTCGAGAGAAAAATTACTTGAAGAACTCTGGGACGATCAAGCCTTCGTAGATGAAAATACACTTAATGTGAATATGACGCGAGTAAGGAAGAAGTTGGCTGATTATGGTGTGCATTCTGTGGTGGAGACAGTGCGAGGAGCGGGATATCGCTTTGTTCTCAATTCGGAGGAAGAGTAATGGGGCTAAAGCTATTTATTAGGGAGCATCTTTCCTTCGTATTGTTTGAAGTACTTCTTGTGCTTTTTATTTTGTCGCTGTATTGGTTAGATGGATTTCGAAATATGAGTACCGCGATTTACACAATGATTATTAGTATTATTCTCATCATTTCATTTCTAGGTTTACGGTATTTTAGACGACAAAGCTACCTAAATAAAATCACCTATTTACCCCAAACAATGGAGGATGCCCTGCAAAAGAATGCAAAGTCATCAGAACATTGCCAAACGGAAAGCTATCTGCAAGAGTTGTATCGTGTGTATCAGCATGAGGTGCAGGTTTTATATGCCTCTCAAAATAGACAGGAAAAGTTTTTAAACCAATGGATACACCAAATGAAAACACCTGTATCCGTATTGGAATTGTTATTGCAGGAAGATGAACCACTTGATAAGAAAAGTGTTCAGGAAGAAGTGGATCGCATTAAAAGAGGACTTGAAATGGTGTTAATGAATGCGAGGCTTGATAGGTTTGAGGATGATATGCAAATTGAGCAAGTGTGCCTCAAACATATCGTGAATGCAACTATCAATGAAAATAAGCGTTTATTTATTACAAATCGCGTCTTCCCTGAAACGCAAATAGATGAGGATTTAATCGTTGCCAGCGATTCAAAATGGTTAAAATTTATTCTGGGGCAATTTATAACAAATGCTGTAAAATACACATTTGAACAGAATAAACGTATTATTGTCGCAGCAACGAAAGACAATTCGGCAGTAAAATTAACGATTCGTGATGAAGGAATCGGGATTCCTAAATCTGATTTAACGAGAGTGACAAAAGCCTTTTTCACTGGGGAAAATGGACGAAAAACAGGTGAATCCACAGGAATGGGCTTATATTTGGCAAGTGAAATCTGTGAAAAACTGGGTCATCAATTCGAAATTGAATCAGAAGTAGGGGTAGGTACGACAATCACGCTTACATTTCAGTAAGCAGCGGCCACTCTCCTAGAATGAACTTTAAGTCAGAGAGGGAAGAAACGATGTCAATATTACAAGTACAAGATGTGACAAAGGTATATGAAGGGAAAGTGACAAATCGTGCACTAAACCAGCTTTCTTTTGAGGTTGAAAAGGGAGAATTTTTAGCTGTGATGGGGCCATCGGGCAGTGGTAAGTCGACATTGCTCAATCTCATTTCAACGATAGATCGACCTACATCGGGAGAGATTATTTTCAATGATATGAAGCCGCAAAATTTAAATGGAACAGAACTAGCTTACTTTAGAAGGCGAGAGCTTGGATTTGTCTTTCAGGATTTTAATCTACTGCCAATGCTTACAGTAGAAGAAAATATAGTGCTCCCATTAACATTAGACCAAATACCGGTGAAGGTAATGGAAGAACGTTTAAGGCTTCTGGCTGAAAGGTTGGATTTAACGGCCATTCTACATAAACGGCCGAATGAAATCTCAGGGGGACAGGCACAGAGAGTGGCAATCGCCAGGGCCTTAATCCATGAACCCGCCATTATTTTAGCAGATGAACCAACCGGTAATCTAGATTCGAATAATACACGGGAAGTTCTTGAATTGTTAAGCAATATTAATAAAGAAAGGCAGTCAACCATCATTATGGTAACGCATGATCCAATAGCTTCGAGTTATTGTGATCGGGTGCTGTTCATAAAAGATGGGGAGTTTTTCAATGAAATTCACCGTGATGACAGGCGCCAAACGTTTTTCCAAAAAATACTTAATGTACTTAGTTTATTAGGGGGAGGACAAGTAGGTGACCTTTCATCAATTCGCTTACCGTAACGTCATTCGAAATATCCGGATATATGCGGCATTTTTTATGGCGAGTTTTTTTTCGGTATTCGTATTTTTCATTTATTCCATGCTCATGTTTCACCCTGAAATTGAAAATGGGTTTTTAGGAAATGTGCCGATTATTTGGATGGTTGTGGCGGAAGTCATATTAGTGGTGTTTTCGTGGTTCTTTATATTTTACTCGATGAAAGCTTTTTTGGAGGCTAGAGCGAAGGAATTTGCCATCCTGCTTCATTTAGGAATGGAAAGAAAACAGCTTTCAAGATTGATTTTTTTAGAGACCATTATCATTGGTTCAATCTCCATCTTACTTGGAATTATCTTTGGTTATGCCTTTTCAAAATTTTTCTTTATGATTGTTCGTGAAATTCTCATGCTGGAAGATTTGCCTTTATACCTATCCTGGGAGCCGTTTTTATTAACCATTGCAGTTTATTTTAGTGCGTTTATCCTTATCTCGGTATTTAGTGTACATTTTTCACCTGAACGAAAAGTAATTGATCTGTTAAATGGATACAAAAATATTCAAATCGATGTAGACTTTACGAGAAAGAAAGCAATTCTTGGCATTGTTCTTATTCTTGGTGGATATGTGCTGGCACTCTTGACGACACGATCCACGATGATTATATTTTCAGTTTTTATCCCGTTCTTGATTATATTTGGAACCTATTTGTTCTTTACAGATACAACGCAGTATTTTGTTGACAAAGTAAAAAATAGAAAGCTTATCTATTGGAAAAAATCAAGAATGCTACCTTTGGCAGAACAAACTTTTGTACTGAAAAATAATGGGAAGATGTTTTTCGTTATGACAATCGTAACAACAATGGCTTTCCTATCGATTGGGTTACTTGCTACTCTATCTTCCTATACTTCTCAATATGATAAATTGAATCCCTTAGGGTTAATTTATAAAGGCCATATTGATAATCCAAAAGAGCACGAGCATATTTCCTCTATTGTAGCTGAGTTGGAGGATAAAGAATTATCTTATAATTTAACACGTTTTACAGTATTAAAGCAGACATCTTCCTTCACAAAGTTTGAAGTAGAGGTTTTTAAAGAGTCAGATATCAATAATTTGCTGTTTTCTTATGGATATCCGTTGGTTCGATTAGCTAGAGGAGAAGCGATGTTTATTCCCTATTCGGAGGATTCGATCAAAGAATTGTCAAAGAAAAGGGTAGAAACCGTTTTACTTGAAAATGATGTTGAGATTACGATTGATCAAGTGTATCCAGAGCTTATTTTTCCTTCATCTATCGTAAGCTTAAATTCCATTATTGTAAGTGATGTAGATTTTAGAAGATTAGTAAAGCCGTATAATATATATCCACATGTAGAACCAGGATACCACTTATTTACTTTTGATATTCCACAGTGGATGGAGGCGGAGAATATAGCAGTAGCTCTTCAACAAGAAGTGTCGGAAGAGTATTTAAAGGAAGAATATAAACTGCCATATTATTTTGAGAATGCAGGATTGAATTATTCCTATATATTATCCACCTATTCTTTATTTACTTTAGTGGGGTTATTAGTAGCAGCAGTATTTTTACTGGCAGCAGGAAGCTTTATTTATTTCAAACTCCACACAAGCTTAGAGGCGGAGAAGAAGAAATTCGATGTCTTAAAACGTATGGGGATTTCAAATAATGAGTTGAAATCCTTAGTAACAAAGCTACTATTTCCTCAATTTTTCTTGCCTTGGGGTATCGCTCTATGTCATAGTCTATTCGCGTTTTTCGCACTGCAAAATATAATGAAGAATTTTGCAAATGTCTCCATTGTAAAAGAAGTTGTATTTGCATTTGTTTTTTTAATTATTATAGAGATTATATATTTTAATTTAATACGATGGCGATATATCGCACATGTAAGAGATTAGCAAAGAGAATGTTATAAATAGAATAATATCTGATTTTCGATAAAAAATGCGACATAAGGTACAAAAATTTATTGTTTTATTAATATATTTAATTTATAATATTTGGTAAATGAATAGTTATTCATTTTTGCTTTGTTTACATAAATTGTGAACGAAAGCCAAATGCAAAGGGGATGGGTGTTTTGAATTTAGTTGAACGTGTTCGACAAACCGCATTAGAACAACCCGAAAAACATGCATATCATTTTTTAGGGAGAGACACTACATACGGTGAATTTGAACAAACTGTTAGTAGATTTGCAGCAGGTCTTAGGCATCTAGGGATAGAAAAAGGGGATCATGTGGCGTTTTTGTTAGGTAATACACCACATTTTTTAATCTCGTTGTATGCCACTATGCGAATCGGAGCAACGGCAATTCCTGTAAATCCGATGTACACGCAAGATGAGATTGCTTATATTCTTCAAAATGGTGATGTAAAGACGGTTATTGCACTTGATTTGTTACTGCCTTTAGTGGAAACAGGGGTGAAAGTATTACCACAGGTAGAAAACTATATCATTTGTGAAACAAGCGAAGATATAGGCGAAAAATTGAATGCGCTCTCAAATAGTGCACAAGAGAAAACGAAACTTTTCTCTCAAATGCTTGCTCAAACAACACAATCGATTGACCCGGTTTACGTAGAAGAAGAGGATGTAGCGGTTATTTTATATACATCAGGAACAACTGGATATCCGAAAGGTGCTATGTTGACACATCGCAATCTATATTCTAATGCCCGTGATGTGGGCGAATACCTAAGCATGACTCCTGAAGATCGGGTAATTGCGACATTGCCGGTATTCCATGTATTTGCCTTAACGGTTGTTGTTAATGCACCACTTCTTCAAGGAGCTACAGTATTGTTAGCACCTCGTTTTAGCCCGGGTGAAATTTATGAACTTGCGGGTAGTCAAAAAGCAACCGTTTTTGCTGGTGTACCGACAATGTATAATTTCCTGTATCAATTTGATGGGGATGCTGGACAATTCTCTACTTTACGACTCGCTGTATCTGGAGGAGCACCATTACCGGTTCAAGTCCTGCATGATTTTGAAGAGAAGTTTAAAGTTAAAGTTTCAGAGGGATATGGACTATCAGAGGCATCACCAGTAACGTGCTTTAATCCACTTGATCGTGAACGAAAAGCTGGCTCCATTGGAATGTCCATATTAAATGTTGAAAACAAAGTAGTGGATGAATACGGGACAGAAGTGCCGGTAGGTGAAGTTGGAGAACTGATCGTTCGTGGTCCAAATGTGATGAAGGGCTATTATAAAATGCCTGAAGAAACAGCGAATGCTATAAGGGGCGAATGGTTATATACCGGGGATTTGGCAAAAAAGGATGAAGATGGCTATTTCTACATTGTAGATCGCAAAAAAGATATGATCATCGTTGGAGGGTTCAATGTCTATCCGCGTGAAGTAGAAGAAGTATTGTTTACACATCCAAATGTAGTCGAAGCGGCAGTGGTTGGTTTTCCGGATGTAAATCTAGGAGAAGCAGTTCATGCTTATGTCGTATTAAAAGATGGCGAAACGTCGGTAGAAGAGCTCCAGGACTTCTGTGCACAGCGACTTGTGAAATATAAAGTACCCAAAGTAATTGAGCTATTGGATGAACTCCCAAAAAGCTCAACCGGGAAAATACTTCGTCGTTCCTTAAAAGAAATCGTCAAAGCTAAATAGCGTATTGAAGTGATGCCTCAGAAACGAGACATCACTTTTTTTAGTTGTTTGGGTGCCTGGCACCCGAACAATTTTGATTTTTAGAAATTGTTTGACATAGGATGAAGGAGTGATAAAATTTATATTACGGAAATCGAAATATTATTTTGAAAGGGTGGAAATGATGGTAGAAAAAAGAGTAGTAGAAAAAGAGGATTTGTTCAAAATTCAATCTGTTACAAATCCACAGCTTTCTCCAAATGACAAAGAAGCTGTATTTATCAAAACGAAGATAGATGAAAAGGAAAATCAATATTTCTCGGAAATTTTTCACTTTAATGTGGAGACTCAAAAAGTAACTCAATGGACTTTTGGGAATGAACGCATTTCCTCGCCGAAATGGTCGCCGGATGGTAATCAGGTTGCCTTTATCTCAAATCGCAATGAAAAAAGTCAATTGTATATTATGAATAAAAGTGGTGGGGAAGCTAAAAAGATCACCAATGTTGAATCAGATATTAACTCCTTTCTATGGTCTCCATGCGGTGAGAAAATCTGGATTACAAGCAGTTTGAAAGAGGATGCTGCATTTACGGACAAAGCCGAAAAAGAAAATGAAGATAAAGAAAAGCCAAAAGCTTATATAGTGGATAAAATGCGATATAAAGCGGATGGTTTGAAGGGACATGGGTTAACAAAACAAGGAGTCCACTCCCAAATTGCCATCCTTTCTTTAAAGGACGAATCTATCGAACAATTTTCTGAAGGAAATCATTCTCATTCCTTATATGATATTTCACCAGATGGTAAAAAGGTGGTTATTGGTGTAAATCGCAAGGAGCAGAATGATTATGATTTTAGCCAGCCATTAATTATGGTAGATGTCGAAACGAAAGAAGAAACGGTGTTAGTGAATCATGAGGGCTACTATGGTGGCGCGAAATTTTCATATGATGGACGATATATTGCCTATTCTGGCAGTGATGCCACATTCAAAAATGCGACCCATTCAAATGTTTATATTTATGATATCGAAAATGGCGTTACTCATAATTTAACAGAGAGTATTGATTGCCCGGTTGGTGATTATGCGGTTGCGGATACGCAGCAAGGGGTGAATGCTCCAAGCATTATTTGGACAGACACAAATGACCTATACTTCCAACTTTCAAACTTAGGAGATGTGCAGCTTTATTATGCCAGCTTAGAAGGGGCCATTTATCCTGCTTCTCCGGAGGGTGAGCATGTCTATGATTATACAGTTTCAAAGGATGGCCAATTTGCAATTATAGCAGTATCGAACCCGACCTTCCCCGGTGAGTTATTTGTTTATGAAATTGCAAAAGGTGAGAGAAACCAAGTCACTCATTTCAATGAAGAATGGCTAAATGAAGTAAGACTATCTAAAGCAGAGCCGATTGTCTATAAGAGTACAAATGATGTACAAGTTCATGGCTGGTTGATGAAACCTGCTAATTTTGAAGAGAATAAGAAATATCCATTAATTGTTGAAATACATGGTGGACCTCATACGATGTACGCCAACTCATTCTTCCATGAACTTCAATTGCTGACTGCACAAGGTTATGGTGTCCTCTATGTAAATCCACGCGGCAGCCATGGCTATAGCCAGGAGTTTGTTAATGGTGTGCGTGGAGACTATGGTGGTGGAGATTATGAGGATATTATGGCTGGACTTGATTTTGTTCTAGGTGAGGAAACATGGATTGATGAGACGCGTCTAGGTGTAACAGGTGGCAGCTATGGCGGCTTTATGACAAACTGGATTGTTGGACAGACAAATCGTTTTAAAGCAGCAGTAACACAACGCAGTATTTCAAACTGGGTAAGTTTCTTTGGTGTCTCGGATATCGGTTATTACTTCACGCCATGGCAAATCGGTACAGATATGACCGACCCGGAAAAACTGTGGGAGCATTCTCCGTTGAAATATGCCAAGAATATCGAGACACCGCTATTGATCCTGCATAGTGAACTTGATTTCCGTTGCCCGATTGAACAAGCAGAGCAGTTATTTATCACGTTAAAATCAATGGGGAAAGAAACAAGCTTTGTTCGCTTCCCAGACAATAATCATAATCTGTCTCGTACGGGAACGCCAAATTTACGAATTGAACGATTAGAACATATTGTGTCATGGTTTGAAGACTATTTAGTAAAAGCATAGTAAAAATGGATGCTCTTCACTCGAGCACTTGATGGCAGAAAATATCCGCAACCATACTGATTGCGTTGTAGATATGAAGGAGCAAAAGAATTAGCGGCAGAAATGTTTGAAAACCGTAACCAAAGGTCGACTATTTTTAAAGAAGACTAAGTATGTGATTTGTTTGGCAGCCTTATTTTGAGGCTGTCTTTTTTAGTTGAAAAGATATGAAATCAAAGTAAATTTCGTTAGCAAAAATTCCTTCATCTTACTAAAGTTCTCTTTTCCCAGGTTGTTTGTTATAATCATGCAGATGAAATTTTGAAAATGAGAAATTGATGTGAGTGAGGAAATATATGAGTAAAATTAATAAGAATAATGTATCTAATTCTACAAAAGATATTATTCAGGAATACATTTATGTACTTCTGGGAGCAGCAGTAATAGCATTTGGATTTAATGCATTTTTATTCCCCAATCAAGTAGCTTCCGGAGGCGTCAGTGGGATTAGTACCATTTTGAATGGTCTTTTTGGATGGAATGCAGGTATTGTTCAATATGCGTTTAATATTCCGCTGTTTATTGCAGGTGTATTCTTTTTAGGCAAGAATTTCGGGCTAAAATCATTTGTTGGTACTTTAGCCTTGCCATTCTTTGTTATCGTGTTTGCAGACATAGGAGCTTTAACAACAAATGCATTATTAGCGGCTCTTTTTGGTGGAATTATTGTTGGATTAGGTATTGGTTTCGTATTTAAAGGGAATGCTTCTACTGGTGGAACTGATTTATTAGCCCAAATTATTACGAAATATACTGGGCTTACATTAGGGACAAGTGTTCTTTTTATCGACGGTATTATTGCGATTAGTGCAGCATTGGTCTTTGATTTGGAAAAAGGCTTATATGCATTAATTGGACTTTTTGTAACGACAAAGACCATCGACATTGTTCAGTTAGGTTTTAGCCAATCAAAAATGGTGTATATAATATCTAACAAACAAGATGAAATCCGTGATGCAATTTATGCGGATATTGATCGAGGAGTTACGAAGGTGCCTGCATTTGGAGGTTATACCGGTGAAGAACGCCTGATGCTAATGGTGGTTGTGTATCAATCAGAGTTCACAAAGCTGAAACAAATCATTAAAACCGTTGACCCGACTGCGTTTGTGATTGTTTCTGATGCTTATGAAGTTCTGGGTGAAGGTTTCAAACGAGTATAACTTTGGTATAATTACCATTGTAGTACGCAATTTTAATATTTTTTTGGAGGGGTTCAAAAATGAAAAAAGCAATGTTAGCACTAATTTTCGGTTCAGCGTTATTCCTGGCTGCATGTGGCGGCGGTGACGATGAAGCAACAGATACAGCTACTGACACAGCTACGGAAGATAAGGCAACAGACGAAGCAACAGATACAGGTGATACTGCTGGTGGCGCAGATGCTGGACAAGGTGAGGGCCTCGTTAAATCAACTTGTATCTCATGTCATGGCGGTAACTTGGAAGGTATGGGTAATGCACCTTCGTTAGCAGATGTAGGTGGTCGTCTTTCTGAAGATGAAATTCATGATGTTATCGTAAATGGTCAGGGTGGAATGCCAGGTGGCTTACTGCAAGGTGAAGAAGCAGAAGCTGCAGCGGCTTGGTTAGCTGAACAAAAATAAACCGATTAATCAATTTAAAAAAGGCAAAGTCATTTTACAGTGGCTTTGTCTTTTTTTGTTTTCCAAAACAATTTAACCAATATGAATAAAAGTGGATTTCGAACTCATAGATTAGGAAGACGCCCACAATAAAAAAAGTCGTTTTACTGGTCGAGAAGGACTATTCAACTTAATACGATAAATCTATCAATTGTTTTAATAGTACTAAAATTTAGAATATATTAGTTTACTAGTTCAAAATCATATGTTTATAATAGTTGTAAAATAACCTTAAGGAGGTATTTTGTGCTTAAAGTAGAAAAAAGTATACGCGAAATAGTTGGTGAGATGGAGGATGGAGCTACTATTCTAGTGGGAGGCTTTGGGCTTTGTGGTATTCCGGAGACTGCAATCAATGCTATCCGCCAAAAAGGAGTAAGGGATCTGACAGTTGTAAGTAATAACTGTGGCATTGATGATTGGGGCTTAGGATTGTTGCTTGCCAACAAGCAAATCAAAAAAATGATCGCTTCCTATGTAGGAGAAAATAAAATTTTTGAGCAGCAATATTTAAGTGGAGAGCTTGAAGTAGAGCTGACACCACAAGGTACACTGGCAGAGCGTATCCGAGCAGGTGGGGCCGGCATTCCAGCGTTCTATACAGCTACTGGAGTAGGAACCCAAATTGCAGAAGGCAAGCCGGTTAAGGAATTCGATGGCAAAGAATATATAGAGGAACGTGCAATTATCGGCGATTATGCTTTTGTGAAAGCTTGGAAGGCCGACAAACTTGGAAACCTCGTATACCGAAAAACAGCTCGTAATTTCAACCCGATTATGGCGACAGCAGGAAAAATTACGATTGCAGAGGTAGAAGAAATCGTTGAAGTAGGCGAACTGGATCCAGATGCGATTCATACTCCGGCATTATTTGTACAACATGTGATTTTAGGGGAATCCTACGAAAAGAAAATCGAGAAACGTACGACAAGAGTGGAGGAGACGATTGGATGACGACTGCAAAGATGCGAATTGTCAAACGCGCAGTACAAGAAATTGAAAACGGCATGAATGTCAATCTCGGAATCGGTATGCCGACATTAGTAGCTAATGAAATACCTAGTGATTACCAAGTATTGCTTCAATCGGAAAATGGACTGTTAGGGATAGGCCCATATCCATACGAAAATGAGGTGGATCCCGATTTAATCAATGCAGGAAAAGAGACGGTAACGGCTGTACCTGGCGCATCTTTCTTTGATAGTGCAGAAAGTTTTGCCATGATTCGAGGGGCTCATATCGATGTAGCAATTTTAGGAGGAATGGAAGTTTCCCAAGAAGGGGATTTGGCGAACTGGATGATCCCGGGCAAAATGGTTAAAGGCATGGGCGGAGCAATGGATTTAGTGCAAGGGGCAAAACGAGTGATTGTTATTATGGAACATGTTTCAAAATATGGGGAATCCAAGATAAAAAAAGAATGTACGTTGCCTTTGACTGGAAAACGGGTCGTCCACCGTCTTATTACAGACCTAGCTGTGTTTGACTTTACGGATGAAGGCATGTTGCTTATTGAAACAGCATCGGGTGTCTCGGTCGAGGAAATAAAAGAGAAAACCGAGGCAGATTTTATTATCAGTGAAAATCTGAAAAACTATGCTTGAGGCAGAGAAAAAGGAATTTTTTGACGTTATTTGTGAAAATTCACTAGATTCCAGATTGCAAGTTTGCTATATTCAAAATAGCAGTATTCTACAAAATGTAGAGAATATGTGTATTTTCGCTAGAAATAATGACGTGGCGTCTAAGGGGTGATTGATGGGGGGCGAGAAAACGTTGGTCATGCAATCATTGAAGGAAAGAATTATTGAATCGGCACTGGATCTATTCCGGCACAAGGGTTATCACGGCGTGTCGGTAGATGAAATTGTTGAAACAGCTGGAACATCCAAAGGTGGATTTTATCATAAGTTTAAATCCAAGGATGCTTTGTTATACGAAATACATGATATATTCATTTCTCATGTCATAAAAGAAACAAAAAAAGCATATGACCAAAATGAAACACCAATCGATCAAGTGTGTGCTATGTTGTATGCGTTTACAAATGTATTTGATGTCTATCAGCGGCATATTACCGTCTTTTATGATGAAAGTGCCTATTTACCTCCTGAATTTAAAGCAATCATCAAGGAAAAACGAACAGAATACCGAAAGCTAATTGAGCAGGTAATCGAGGATGGGAAAAAGAGTGGTCATTTTCGACCTGAGATTTCTACTACAATTACGACTATGGCCATCATAGGATTGGTGAACTGGACATATAAATGGTACCGGCAGAACGGTAGCCTGACAATGGAGCAAATTACACTTCATTTTAACGATTTGATTTTAAGAGGAATTTTAACGGATCAAGGTACTTTAGAAGCGGAAGAGAAAAAATACGTCATGTTAGGTATAAGAGATTAGCCAGTCAATGCAGCCTGGTTTTTTAATAATCACATACAAACCGACTAGTCGGTATCAATCGAATGAATCAAAACTAGAGGGGGTTTTATGAATGAATTTTGAACTAACAAAAGAACAGCAAATGGTTCGCGATATGGTCAAAGATTTTGCTCAGGAGGAGATTGCTCCTTATGCACGTGAGTTGGATGAGAAGCATGAATTTAGAAAAGAAAGCTTTGATAAAATGGCGGAACTAGGTTTATTCGGTATCCCGTTTCCTGAGGAATACGGCGGCTCTGGAGGAGACACAATTTCCTACGCATTAGCCGTAGAAGAAATCGGTCGTGCATGCGGAGGTACGGGCTTGAGCTATGCAGCGGCTGTCAGCCTGGGAGCAACACCTTTTTATAATTTCGGAACAGAAGAGCAAAAACAAGAATACCTCGTTCCAATGGCTCAAGGCAAGACTCTTGGCTCGTTTGGATTGACAGAACCGAATGCGGGATCAGATGCAGGGGGCACAAGGACAAAAGCTACCCTCGATGGTGATGAATGGGTTATTAACGGTGAGAAATGCTGGATTACCAATGCCAGCTATGCACGCCAGGTTGTGGTGACAGCAGTAACCGGTACGGATGAGCGAGGTAAAAACATTATTACCGCTATCATTGTTCCAACCGACACACCAGGTGTAACAATCCGTTCTGACTATAAAAAAATGGGTGTTCGTGCATCAAATACTTGTGAAATTATTATGGAAAACGTACGTGTACCAAGAGAAAATGTACTCGGAGATGAAAAGAAAGGGTTCGGTCAGTTCTTAAATACGTTGGATGGCGGACGTATTTCAATTGCTGCATTATCTGTCGGGATTGCTCAGTCCGCTTTCGAGAAAGCGCTGCAATATTCTAAAGAACGCGTGCAATTTGGGAAATCAATCTCTAAATTACAGGCCATCCAGTTCAAATTGGCAGATATGGCGATGGAAATCGAGCTCGCTCGCAATATGGTAATGAAGGCAGCATGGTTGAAGGACCAGGGCAAGCCGTTCAAAAAAGAGGCAGCTTACGCAAAGCTGTTTGCCTCGGAGATGGGCTTCCGTACGTGTAACCAAGCAATTCAAATCCATGGCGGTTCAGGTTATATGGCGGAATACGATGTAGAACGTCATTTACGCGATATCAAATTGATGGAAATCGGGGAAGGGACATCAGAAATCCAGCGTGTTGTCATTTCACGACTATTGGGCTGTTAGTTCTTTGACAAATAAAAATGGGGAGGCATGCGAATGGCAAATTTGGTTTATCAAACGATTGGCGAGTTATTGGAAGAAAAGTGCGCTCAGTTTCCAGACCGGGAGGCATTAGTTTATACGGACCAGAATCTCCGAATGACATATACCCAGTTCAACAAGCACAGTGATTTAGTTGCGAAAGCACTAATGGCGATTGGACTGGAAAAAGGACATCATTTTTCGGTATGGACAACGAATGTACATCAATGGCCAGGACTGCAGTTCGGGTCCGGCAAGATGGGTGCACCGCTTGTAACGGTTAATACGAATTATCGTGCAAGTGAATTGGAGTTTTTACTCAAGCAATCTGATTCAAGGGCCATTATATTAATCGACCAATATCGGGATCATTCATTTATCGATACATTATATGAATTGTGTCCAGAATTGAAAGACTGTCAGCCTGGTCATTTGCATAGTGTCCGCCTGCCACTTTTAAAAACAGTAGTGGTCATAAGTGATAAGAAATATCCTGGAACGTTCAGCTACGAAGAATTCCTGGCGAATGGCAGCAAGGTTTCCGATGAACAGCTAAAAGAGCGCAAACAATCTTTAACATATGATGATGTCATTAATATTCAATATACATCAGGGACGACTGGTTTTCCAAAAGGTGTGATGCTCAGGCATTCCAATCTGATCAATAACGCGATTAATATTGCAGAGTGCATGAAGCTGACTCATGAAGACCGCCTATGTATCCCTGTACCGTTTTTCCATTGTTTTGGCTGCGTTATAGGAACATTGGCAATCGTTTCGGCGGGAGGGACAATGGTACCTGTACAAGAATTCCATCCAGAGGAAGTACTAAGGACGGTTGAAAAAGAAAAGTGTACCGCTCTTCATGGAGTACCAACGATGTTTATCAGTGAGCTGAATTTACCAAATATTAAGGAATTTGACTTATCGACATTGCGAACAGGCGTCATGGCAGGTTCCAATTGTCCAATTGAAGTGATGAGAGGCGTTATCAACACATTGGGTATGAAAGATGTGACAATTTGCTATGGTCAAACTGAGTCATCGCCAGTGATTACACAGACAAGAGCTGATGACCCACTGGATCTCAAAGTAGAGACAGTTGGCCGCGCTTTACCGAATGTGGAAGTGAAAATTGTAAAGCCTGGTACAAACGAGGAGCTTCCCAGAGGAGAACAAGGAGAAATCTGTGCTCGAGGATACGTTGTCATGAAAGGTTATTATAATAACCCTGCAGCAACGGAAGAAGCAATCGATACTGACAACTGGCTTCATACCGGCGACCTTGGCACAATGGACGAAAATGGATATGTTCGAGTGACAGGCCGACTGAAGGATATGATTATTCGTGGTGGAGAAAACATCTACCCTCGCGAAATTGAAGAATTCCTTTACCAACACCCAAAAGTTCTGGATGTGCAGGTGACAGGGGTACCGGATGAGAAGTACGGCGAAGAAGCAGTAGCATGGATTATCCTGAAAGAAGGACAGATAGCAACGGAAGAGGAAATAAAGGAGTTTTGCACTGGGAAAATATCAAGGCACAAGATTCCCCGTTATATCCTTTTCATCGACAGCTATCCAATGACGGCATCAGGCAAAATACAAAAGTTTAAACTTCGCGAACAGTTCAAAGGCTTCGTCAAAACATTGCAATAGGGAGGTTGGATTATGTTCAAAAAAATACTCATTGCTAATCGAGGCGAAATTGCAAGACGCATCATAAGAACTTGCAAAAGATTAGGCATCGATACAGTAGCAATCTACTCTGAGGCTGATGCGATCAGCCTTCATGTAAAAGAGGCAACAGAAAGCTTCTGTATCGGCAAACCGCCTGTAGCCCAAAGCTATTTGAAAATAGACGCCATCTTAGATGTAGCAAAGCAAACTGGTGCCGATGCAGTACACCCAGGATACGGATTATTATCCGAAAATGCAGCCTTTGCAAAAAGCGTGGAAGAAGCAGGGTTGACGTTCATCGGGCCAAAGTCAGAGGTTATTCAAATGATGGGCAGCAAGCTAGAAGCCCGTAAAACGATGCAACAGGCTGGGGTGCCAATTGTGCAGGGTGTCAATGAACCAATTGCAGACACGGTAGAAGCGGCGAAAATAGCACAGGAAATTGGCTATCCTGTTATGCTGAAGGCTTCTGCAGGAGGCGGCGGAATTGGGATGCAGCTAGTGAACAATGAAGAAGAGCTGCTTAAGGCCTTTGAAGGCAATCAAAAACGTGCACAAAGCTTCTTCGGAGATGGCACAATGTTTATCGAAAAATTCATTGCGGAACCGCACCATATCGAAGTACAGGTGCTAGCTGATGCACATGGAAATGTTGTACCGATATTCGAGCGTGAATGCTCCATCCAGAGGCGCAATCAGAAGGTGGTAGAAGAAGCTCCCTCGCCATTTATATCAGAAGAAACGCGTAAGAAAATGCTTGATGCAGCAGTAGATGCGGCAATGCATATCGGCTATACAAATGCAGGGACGATTGAGTTTCTAGTAGACCGAGAGCAAAACTTCTACTTCCTTGAGATGAACACAAGGCTGCAGGTGGAGCATCCGGTAACAGAAGAAATTACGGGGCTCGATCTCGTAGAGCAACAGCTGAAGGTAGCAAATGGTGAGATGCTTGCTTTCTCAAGAGAAAACATCCAGAAAAAGGGCCATGCAATCGAGGTGCGTATTTATGCAGAACACCCAGTGACATTCTTCCCATCACCAGGAAAAATTACGAAACTTGTATTACCCGAGGGCGAAGGAATTCGACATGAGATAGCAGTGGAAACCGGAAGCGATGTTACACCATTCTATGATCCAATGATTGCGAAACTAGTAGTATTCGGAGAGACGCGAGAGGAAGCATGTGCAAGACTGGCTGATGCCTTAAGGAACTATGTAGTCGAAGGTATTCAAACAAACATTCCAATGTTGTTGCAAAGCGTTACTCATGAGCAATTCCTGTCAGGCGTGACAACGACGAAGTTTGTAGAGGAATATTATTTGCCAAAGGCAAGTACAGTCGGTAAATAAGACGAGAAGAGGCGCGAATGATTGAACTTTGGCGAGAACACATCTACTACGTGCCGCTTCTCTCGCATTCTATTTTACGCGGAGGGATAATATATGACAATAGTAAAAGCAAGTATGGCAGGGACAGTATGGAAGATTTTGGTATCAGAAGGTGAGCAAGTGGCAGCTGATCAGGACGTTGTTATTTTAGAGTCCATGAAAATGGAGATTCCAATTGCTGCAGAAGAGGCAGGTACAGTTAAAAGGATTATTGTTGCGGAAGGTGATTTTATTAACGTAGACGACGATCTTATCGAAATCGAATAAGGGAGTGTTGTTCATGCAGCTGCCGAAGCAAGTGCAAATAAAAGAAGTAGGACCACGTGATGGATTGCAAAATGAAATGAAGTTTATTCCGACTGATGACAAAATCGAGCTTGTTAATCGGTTAAGTGACGCGGGGCTAAATTATATTGAAGTGACGAGCTTCGTACATCCGAAATGGATTCCGCAATTGGCAGACGCTGTAGAGTTGCTAAAGGAAATTAAGCGAAACAACGATATTACTTACGCTGCGCTTGTACCGAACAGCAAGGGGCTGGAGGGAGCGCTTCAAGCAGACGTGGATGAAGTTAGTGTCTTTATGTCGGCAAGTGAGGGGCATAACAAATCGAATATCAATAAATCGATTGACGAGACATTTCCAGTACTAAAAGAAGTCGTTGATGGCGCTTTAGCAGCTGGTAAAACGGTAAGGGGCTATATTTCCACTGTCATTGCTTGTCCTTATGATGGCTATACAAAACCTGAGCAGGTTGTATACGTGGCGGAAAAACTGTTTGATATGGGCATTTCAGAAATTTCCCTTGGAGATACAATTGGCGTTGGTGTACCGACACAGCTGGATGCTCTGCTAAGCGAAATGCTGCGCCATTTTAAGGCAGAAAGTCTGGCAATGCATTTTCATGATACACGAGGAACCGCATTAGCAAATGTCATGACAAGTTTAGCACATGGGATTACGAAATTTGATAGTGCCATTGGTGGACTGGGTGGCTGCCCGTATGCAAAGGGGGCATCGGGCAATGTGGCAACAGAGGATCTACTGTATTTATTGCATGAGATGGGTATCGCGACAGGGGTCAACCTGGAAAAAATCCAGAAAACAGCCCTCTATATAGAAGGAATCGTCGGTAAAAAACTTTCATCAAAGCTGGTGGCTATTGCACGAGGGGAGGAAGAATCGTGCCAAATTTCGTAACGGTAGAGGTAGAAGATGGGGTTGCAGTTGTCATGCTTACAAGAAGTGAGGCAGCCAATGCATTATCAGTTCAGATGCTGCATGAAATCAATGAAGTGCTAGAAGAGATTCACTATGACCGTTCCATCCGCGCTGTTATTGTTACAGGAGACGGAGAAAAGGCTTTCTGTGCCGGTGCAGACCTAAAGGAACGCAAAGGAATGAATGAGGAAGAAACTCGCAAAACCATTGCATTAATCGGTCAAACTGTGAATCATTTCGAAGCACTTGCTCAACCGGTAATAGCTGCAATCAACGGTGTCGCATTTGGCGGCGGTCTTGAGCTTGCACTTGCGTGTGATATAAGGTTGGCTAGCAGGACGGCAAAACTTGGGTTGACCGAAACTGCACTAGGCATCATTCCAGGTGCAGGAGGGACACAGCGTCTTCCGCGTCTTATTGGTATAGGGAAGGCAAAGGAGTTAATTTATACAGCTCGTCGATTGTCAGCAGAGGAAGCATATCATTATGGAATGATTGAGCACATTGTGGAACCACAGGACTTGCTTAAACAGGCAATGGATTTGGCAAGGGAAATAGGGAAAAATGCGCCTCTTTCACTCATTCAAGCAAAGACTGCCATCAATCAAGGGATGCAGACGGATATTACTACCGGACTACAAATTGAATCATTAGCTTATAGCCGATTACTTAATACGGAAGACCGGCAGGAAGGGTTAAAAGCTTTTCAAGAAAAACGCTTACCGCTCTATCATGGCAAATAAAGGGGGATGGGAGAAATGACAAAATTGACAGCTGATAAAAACTATCAGGAAATGAAGGATACCGTGTTAAAAGGCGGTCATGAAAAATATCACAAGAAGAATAAGGAACAGGGGAAATTATTTGTTCGCGAGCGTCTGGAGCTACTATTTGATGAGGGGTTAATGACCGAGGATGGAACGTTTGCCAATGTACTTGCAGGCGACCTACCTGCAGATGGCGTCGTCACAGGTATCGGGAAAATACACGGACGGACTGTGTGTGTAATGGCAAATGATTCAACAGTCAAAGCGGGTTCATGGGGGAAGCGGACGGTTGAGAAAATCATACGTATTCAAGAAACGGCTGAAAAATTAGGCGTACCCCTCTTTTATTTGGTGGACTCGGCTGGTGCCCGAATCACGGATCAGTTGGAAATGTTTCCAGGTCGAAGAGGAGCAGGCCGTATTTTCTATAATCAGGTAAAAATGTCCGGTCGCATTCCACAAATTTGCCTGTTATTTGGCCCTTCTGCAGCGGGTGGTGCGTATATTCCTGCTTTTTGCGATGTTGTTGTCATGGTAGAAGGAAATGCTTCCATGTACTTAGGCTCGCCTCGAATGGCCGAGATGGTCATCGGTGAAAAAGTCGATCTTGAAACGATGGGCGGCGCAAAAATGCACTGTTCGATTTCAGGCTGTGGCGATGTTCTGGCAAAATCGGAGGAAGAGGCAATTGCTTACGCTAGAAAATACATTAGCTATTTCCCGGATAATTTTAAAAACAAGCCAAAGGTAGAGGAGCCAAAACTACCTTCGACGTTTGAAAAGTCGATTGAGGAGATTATCCCTGCCAATCAGAATGCGGCGTTCAATATGTTCGACTTGATTAACCGGATAATCGATGAAGATTCATTTTGTGAAGTGAAGAAGCTGTTCGCAGCTGAAATCATCACCGGCTTTGCCCGCATCAATGGCCAGTCTGTCGGCATTATTGCCAATCAGCCTCGGGTTAAAGGCGGCGTACTGTTCCATGATTCGGCAGACAAGGCTGCAAAGTTTATCAGCCTATGTGATGCATTCCATATTCCGCTGATTTTCCTGGCAGATGTGCCTGGATTCATGATTGGTACTCAGGTAGAGAAGATGGGCATTATTCGCCACGGTGCGAAAATGATTTTTGCGATGAGTGAAGCGACAGTGCCGAAAATTACGGTTATTGTCCGCAAGGCATATGGAGCAGGTCTTTATGCAATGGCCGGTCCGGCATTTGAACCGGACGTATGTATTGCATTAACAGGCGCTCAAATCGCGGTAATGGGGCCGGAAGCTGCTGTGAACGCTGTTTATGCCAACAAAATAGCAGCACTGCCAAAAGAGGAGCAGGTAGCATTTATTGAACAGCAGCGTGAAGAATACCGAAGAGAAATTGATGTGTACCGCCTGGCATCGGAATTGATTATCGACGATGTCATAGAACCGAACGAGCTGCGCAAAACGCTGGAGCTGCGTTTAGATGCTTACAAAACGAAGGAACTCACATTCACGGAGCGCAAGCATGGCGTCAGCCCAGTTTAATGTTTCCTTAGTAATGAAGAAGATAGTATAAGAGCTAAAGCCTGTATGTTGATGATAAGTTATACATCAACATACAGGCTTTTTTTCTTGTTTTGGCAGTATCTAAACATTGCAGCCATCCACCTTTCTATCCCTGCATTGCACTTCTCATCTGCTTTTCTTATGTTAAGAAAGATTAATTTAAATACAATCCATTCGTTACATGCTAAAATAGGTACTATATGTCAATAGTTTGTATCAGAAATTGGTAGGGGGTAATGAGTATTCAAGTAACGACAAAAGAAGTCATAGAAAAATTTAATTTAACGTTAGTAAGTGGGCATGAAGGAATTGGCCGTTATGTTACAACGAGCGATATTTCCAGACCAGGACTTGAAATGGCGGGCTATTTTACGCATTATCCTGCAGACCGAGTTCAATTAATCGGAAAAACTGAATTATCTTTTTTTGAAATGCTCCCGACAGAATTAAAAAAGGAACGAATGCTGAAGCTTTGTTCACATGAAACGCCTGCTATCGTCGTTTCAAGAGGATTGGAAGTGCCAGCCGAGTTAATCACTGCATCCAATGAAAATGATGTACCCGTTTTAACAACTACCATGAAAACGTCAAGCTTTTCAAGTAGACTAACCAACTTCCTTGAAAGTGAATTAGCGCCAACTGCAGCTGTCCATGGTGTTCTGGTCGATGTATATGGAATAGGTGTTTTAATTATCGGGAAGAGCGGTGTAGGTAAAAGTGAGACAGCGCTGGAGCTTATCAAAAAGGGACACCGACTGGTCGCTGATGATTGTGTGGAAATCCGCCAAGAAACAGAAGACTTAATAATAGGCAGTCCACCACCTCTTTTAGAGCATCTATTAGAAATCCGAGGTATCGGGATTATTGATATTATGACTTTATTTGGAGCGAGTGCAATTCGTCCAACAAAACGAATTACATTAATTATTGAGCTGGAAAACTGGGATCCGGATAAAACCTATGACCGATTAGGTTTAGATGAAGAGAAAATGACAATAATTGATACAGATATTACCAAATTGACAATCCCTGTTCAGCCAGGGCGAAATGTATCTGTAATTATAGAAGTAGCAGCCATGAATTACCGATTGAAAAAAATGGGTGTGAACGCGGCACAAGAATTTTCTAGAAGATTAGATGAGGTCATCGCCATTCAAGATGAAATGGATGACTACTAACCGTTTTTTAGGAAGGTTGCTTTAAATGAGAGGAGTATTTAAATGGAACAACTATTACTTGCAATAAACCCTGTTGCTTTTTCGCTGGGGAGCATTGAAGTAAGATGGTACGGAATCTTAATTGCTTTTGGAATTGTACTAGCCTATTTTGTAGGACAAAGAGAGGCAGTTAAAAGAGGATTGCCTGAAGATTTTTTAGCGGATCTGTTGATTTGGGCGATTCCAATCTCCATTATAAGTGCTCGCATCTATTATGTTTCAATGAAATGGGAGTATTATGGAGCTAATCCTGAGAAAATTATTCAAATTTGGAATGGCGGTATAGCGATTCATGGTGCTTTAATTGGTGCTGTGATTACTGCTTATATTTTCTGCAAGAAAAAAGGCTTTAGTTTTTTAAAGGTTGCAGATATTCTTGCACCGAGTCTTTTAATTGGTCAAATTATTGGGCGATGGGGCAACTTTATGAACCAGGAAGCTTACGGTGGACCAGTTGCCCGTGAGTTTTTGGAGAATTTAATGATTCCAAATTGGATAATTGAACAGATGTATATTGAAGACCTTGGGACATATGTTCATCCAACCTTCTTATATGAATCAATGTGGAATGTTGTTGGTCTGATCATTCTACTTTCTTTACGAAAAGTAAACTTGCATCGCGGAGAAATTTTCTTCAGTTACATGATCTGGTATTCAATCGGTCGTTTCTATATCGAGGGTATGAGAACAGACAGTTTATATCTAATTGGGGAATTACGTTCTGCCCAAGTCGTATCGATTTTGGCAATTGTTTTAGGTATTATTTTCATTGTTTACAGAAGAATGAAGGTTCGCCCTGTTGTTCGTTATCTTGATGAAGAGAAAATTGCCAACACTAAAGCAAAAAAAAATTCTAAAAATAAATCGAAAAAAAAGTAAGCAATTAATTGGAGCTCGTAAAGAGATAAAGGAGTTGCAAATTAGCATGAAAGCTTTGCTGTTTGATTTTGATGGAACATTATTAAATACCAATGATTTGATTATCCAAACATTTATGAATGTGTTGGAAGAACGATTTCCTGGGCAATATTCGCCAAAAGATTGCATGGATTTCATTGGTCCGTCATTAAAAGAAACCTTTGAACAAATAACACCAAACGAAGTAGAAGACATGATTGAGAAATATCGACAATGGAATTATGCCAATCATGACACATTAGTGACAGAATACGATGGAGTAGTGTCCACATTAGAAAAGCTTAAAATGCAAGGAATCCGTTTAGCAATCGTATCAACCAAGCGACGCGATACGATTGAAAAAGGGTTAGATCTAATGGGAGCAAAACATTTTTTTGAATTTTGGGTTGGTGTGGACAGTGTGAAAAATGTAAAGCCTGATCCAGAGCCTGTCCTTTTAGCCATCGAAAAATTAGGTGTAAAAAAAGAAGATGTCATGATGATTGGAGATAATTATCATGATATTGAAGCAGGGAAAAATGCAGGCGTGAAAACAGCGGGAGTTGCATGGTCCATCAAAGGTGAGGAGTACTTAAGACAATTTAAACCAGACTATATCTTGCAGCATATGTCTGACCTATTAACAATTGTGAAGGAGTCTTAATCGGATGAGAAGGACGGAACGATATCCTGTTCAAGGTGCAAACTCATTATGGAAAGTCTATCAAACAGTGTCATTCTGGAAAGTAATGAAGTGCTTTATTTTTATTCAGCTTGGCCGAATTACGCCATTTATGAATATGAAAAATTGGATTTATCGTACGTTTTTACATATGAAAATTGGTGAAAAGACATCCCTTGCCTTGATGGTGATGCCTGATTCTATGTATCCCGAAAGAATCACCATCGGAAATAATACCATTATCGGCTATAACACGACGATATTAGCCCATGAATATTTAATTGAAGAATATCGTTTAGGTGATGTGAAGATTGGCAGCGAAGTGATGATCGGTGCCAATTCCACCATCTTGCCTGGTGTTGAAATAGGAGACGGGGCAATCGTTTCTGCAGCAACCCTGGTCCATAAGGATGTCCCTGCCGGCAGTATGGTTGGAGGCAATCCGATGCGAATTATTTACACAGCCGAGCAAATGGCCGAAAGAAAAAAGTCAGGAATCTAAAAGTAGGTAAAGTACTTTTAGATTCTTTTTTTGTTGAGTTTAGTTCGCACGTAAATTGAGTGGAGTCGCACGTAAAGCAGTCAAACTCGCCCGTAAACAGGGTAAAGTCGCACGTAAAACAATCAAACTCGCACGTAAAGAGTGGAGTCGCACGTAAAGTAGTCAAACTCACCCGTAAACAGGGTGAAGTCGCACGTAAAACAATTAAACTCGCACGTAAAGAGTGGAGTCGCACGTAAAGCAGTCAAACTCGCCCGTAAGTAGGGTGAAGTCGCACGAAAAACAATCAAACTCGCACGTAAAGAGTGGAGTCGCACGTAAAGCAGTCAAACCCGCCCGTAAATAGGGTAAAGTCGCACGAAAAACAATCAAACTCGCACGTAAACAGAATAAATCCACACGTAAAGCAATCAAACAACAGGAAAATCACGCACCTCCTACTAAAGCAATCTTACTTAACATTCCTAGTTCCTCACAATCCATCACTTTCTCTTCCACATGTTTTTCTATTAATCAATAAAAGGTATAATGAAAGAAATCATAATCTTTATAATATTTAATGAAAATAGCAGAATCAATGGATTGACGAATTGAATGATGTTCGATAGAATTACTTTAATATATCAGTTCTCTAATTCTCTAGTGTACTAAAGTAAGAATGATAGGAAGTGTTATGATGTCATCGATAAAAATGTTTGAAAAGCCATTAGGAATGCGTGATACATTCCCAATCACATATGAAAAAACAGAGGAAATTCGTCAAATAGGACGAGAATTTCTACGTGCTCGCGGATTTGAATTTATTCAAACACCTAGCCTGGAATACTTTGATACGGTAGGGAAAGCATCCGCGATTTATGATGCTTCGTTGTTTAAATTGGTAGATAGCCAGGGCAATACGTTAGTGCTTCGCCCGGATATGACAACACCGATTGCACGTGTTGCTACTTCAAAATTACTAAAGGAAAAAATTCCTTTGCGTCTATCTTATTTTGCGAATGTCTTCCGTGCTCAGCAAACAGAAGGAGGACGCCCCGCGGAGTTTGGGCAGATGGGTATTGAAATCATCGGTGATGGAACAGTTTTTGCTGATGCAGAGGTGATTGTAACAGCAATTCATTTGATTCAAGCTTTTGGAATTGATTCCTTTAAAATCACGATTGGACATGCAGGTGTACTAAATTGTATTTTAAAAGATTACACAGAAAGTAAAGAACAAGCCGATACACTTAGAACACTATTAGTCGAACGCAATTATGTTGGCTTTGAAGAAGCCGTTGAAAGCTTCAATTTACCTAAAACGAAATCAGATGCTTTACTGCAATTCATTAGCGAAGCGACAAATTTTGTAACGATACGGGACATTGAAAAATATGTACGCAAAAATGACGCACTAGAATATATGCAGCAGCTAATGGAGCTAATCGAAATTGCAGATCTATCGCAATATGTTGCACTGGATTTTACATTATCAAGTCATATGAGTTACTACACGGGGATGCTTTTCGAAGTGTTTGCTGAAGGAAGTGGCTTTGCATTAGGGAATGGAGGCCGATACGATGGATTATTACAGCATTTTGGAAATGAAGTTGGAGCAACGGGCTTCGGAATCCGTGTAGATCGACTTTTGGAGGTTGTCCCATCACAAGGTTCTTCTGTTCAAACTATCGGCTTGATTTTTGAAGAAGAGCTATTTGCCAAAGCATTGGAAACGGCCCATTCTTATAGAGAAGAAGGAAAACGCGTTACACTTCAGTCGCGTAAAGGGTTAGTTGATGAAGAGGCATTTACAAAACACTTCGACAACATCGTGTATGTCAGCCAGGAGGATGCAGCAAAATGAGCCACTTAACAATTGCCATGCCAAAGGGACGAATCTTTGAAGAAGCATATCAGATGCTGATCGATGCGGGATTCAACTTGCCTGAAGAAGTTGAAATGTCTCGTAAACTCATGATTGAAATACCGGAAGAACAAATTCGTTTTATATTAGCCAAACCAACAGATGTACCAGTTTATGTGGAACACGGCGTAGCAGATCTCGGAATTGCGGGTAAGGATACATTATTGGAATTGCGCCGAAATGTACATGAACTGTTGGATTTGAAAATAAGTCAATGCTACATAGCATCAGCAGGTTTGCCGAATACAACGATGAATGAAATTGCACCACGTATTGCAACGAAGTATCCCAATATTGCGATGAATTATTATAAGGAAATCGGGGAGCAAGTAGAAATCATTGAATTGAACGGTTCCATTGAGCTTGCACCGATGATTGGATTAGCAGATCGAATTGTCGATATCGTCTCTACCGGAAGGACGTTAAAAGAGAACGGCCTTGTGGAATACGAGCATATTACAGATGTATCCTCCAGGCTGATTGCAAATCCAGTTAGTTATCGAATGAAAAGTGCGCGTATTCAGGAATTAGTATCTCGTCTGAAAAAAATTGTCAGTTAGGAAGAAGGGCTAGTTGTGAAAATTACAAAATTAACGAACACAATATCTTTAAAGAGACAGCTTGAAGGTGGAAACGAAGAGCAATTAAAAACTGTTCGGCAGGTGCTTCAGGATGTTCGTGAAAATGGTGATGAAGCCCTTCGGAAATATAGTGAAATGTGGGATGGCATTCGATTGGATGACTTCCGCGTAACACAAGCCGAGATGGAACAAGCGGTGCTAAACTTTGACCCTCAGCTAAAGCAGGATCTGGAAGCAGCAGCAGCCAATATTCGCTATTATCATGAGGCGCAAAAACGGGATGGGTACAAGTTGCCTTTAGACAATGGTTCTTGGCTTGCACAAAGAATCGTCCCATTAGATGCAGTAGGCTTGTATGTGCCTGGCGGGTTAGCAGCATACCCTTCTTCCGTTCTGATGAATGTGATTCCTGCCCAAGTCGCAGGAGTTGACCGAATTGTCATTACCTCTCCAGCTGGAAAGGATGGGAAGCTCCCGGATGCGGTTCTAGTCGCTGCTTCAATTTTAGGAATCAATGAGATTTACAAAGTTGGTGGAGCACAGGCGATTGCAGCCTTGGCCTATGGAACAGAAACAATTTCACCGGTGGATAAAATCACAGGTCCTGGAAACATTTTTGTCGCATTAGCGAAACGGGAAGTATTTGGTGAAGTGGCGATTGATATGATTGCTGGACCTAGTGAAATTGCCGTATTGGCTGATGAAACAGCTTATGCCGATGAAATTGCAGCCGATTTATTATCTCAGGCTGAGCATGATGCCTTGGCTTGTGCAGTACTCATCACAACGAGTGAAAGATTAGCGCAAGACGTGGCAGAAGAGGTTGAAAAGCAGTTAAGAGAATTACCAAAAGAAGCGATTGCACGAAAATCAATCGAAAACTTTGGTCAAATCTATCTGGCACAAAATCTCGAGCAGGCAATACAGGCTGTCGACTCATTAGCTCCAGAGCATTTGGAAGTTGTTACGGCGAATGCGGAAGAGGATTCATTAAAAATTCGTCATGCAGGGGCGATTTTTATCGGGCGTTATAGTTCTGAGCCAGTGGGTGATTACTTTGCGGGAACAAACCATGTGCTGCCCACAAATAGTACAGCACGTTTTGCAAGTGGCTTGAATGTGGATGACTTTATCAAACGGACAAGCGTAGTTTACTATAGTGAAAAAACGTGGAAAGAAAATGCACCGAAAATTGCACGTCTTGCAAGAATGGAAGGGCTGGAAGGGCATGCCCGTGCAGTAGAATCCCGAGGTTGGGCTAAAGGAGATAACTAATATGACAGAACAAAAATTACGAGTTGCGAAAATAGAACGAACTACCAATGAAACAAAAATTGCAGTTGAATTAAATTTAGATGGCACTGGAAATGCAGAAGTACAAACAGGCGTCCCTTTTATGGACCATATGCTGGATTTATTTATCAAGCATGGTTTATTTGACGGCAAAATCATTGCAGATGGGGATACACATATCGATGATCATCATACGACAGAAGATATCGGCATTGTTTTGGGGCAGGTCATTCGTGAAGCACTTGGTGATAAAAAAGGCATCAAACGCTATGGAAACGCCTTTGTGCCAATGGATGATGCACTAGCGCAAGTGGTGATCGATTGTTCGAACAGACCCCATTTAGAGTATCGAGTAGAGCCTGTTCTAAAAGATAAAGTCGGAACATTTGATACAGAGCTGGTCCATGAATTTTTATGGAAATTCGCATTGGAAGCACGCATGAATGTGCACGTAATCGTTCCTTATGGCCATAATACACATCATATTATTGAGGCTATTTTTAAAGCATTGGCAAGAGCAATTGATGATGCGGTACAAATCGATCCTCGTGTGAAAGGCGTACCGTCAACGAAAGGATTGTTGACATGAGAATTGGGGTAATCGATTATGGAATGGGCAATTTATTTAGCGTAGAGCAAGCGTTAAAAAGACTGAATTGTGATGTGACCGTCTCGTCAAATCCTCAAGAACTGGCAGCAACTGATGCCCTGATCCTACCGGGGGTCGGTGCTTTTCCAGATGCGATGAAACGCCTGGCTGAAACAGGTTTAGATGTTTTCATACGTGAACAAGTGGATGCCAATAAACAGCTTTTGGGAATTTGCTTAGGGATGCAATTGCTTTTTGAGGAAAGTGAAGAAGTGACACCAACGAGAGGCTTTGGATTCTTTAATGGAAAAATCACAAGATTTTCAGGTGAATCATCGAATGGGACAAAATATCGCGTTCCACATATGGGCTGGAATACATTAGAATTCAAGTGCTTGCCTAAATGGTTGGAAGATCAATCTTTACCGGAAAGCAAGTATGTTTATTTCGTGCATTCATTTTATGCAGCAAATATAAATCGCGAACAGCTTGCAGCCTGTGCAGACTATTTTGAAACGGAAGTTCCGGGTGTAGTACAAGCGGATAATGTTTGCGGGATGCAGTTCCATCCTGAAAAGTCAGGGGAATTTGGTGTTTTCCTGCTTGAACAATGGTTAAAAGGTGTGGGGGTGCAAATATGCTGACAAAACGAATTATCCCCTGCCTTGATGTAAAAGAGGGACGTGTTGTAAAAGGCATACAATTTGTGGAGCTGCGTGATGCCGGAGATCCTGTCGAACTAGCAAAATTTTACGATGAGCAAGGTGCCGATGAACTAGTATTTCTGGATATATCAGCATCACACGAAGGTCGTGAAACAATGGTCGATGTCGTCCGAAAAACAGCATCTAGCCTTGCGATTCCATTTACGGTTGGTGGAGGTATCCGCACATTAGAGGATATGAAACGAATACTGCGTGCTGGTGCAGACAAAGTATCTGTCAATACTTCCGCATTGGAACGACCCCAATTAATCAAAGAAGGATCGGATTTCTTTGGTGCTCAATGTATCGTGGTGGCGATTGATGCAAGATTCTCGGAGGAAGACGGAACATGGATGGTCTATACCCATGGCGGCCGCAACAAAACAGAGTGGCAAGCTGTAGAATGGGCCAAAGAAGCAGTACGACTTGGTGCAGGCGAAATATTATTAACAAGCATGAATCAAGACGGTGAAAAAACCGGCTTTGATTTAGCCTTAACAAAGGCAGTTCGTGATGCAGTAACTGTACCTGTCATAGCAAGCGGAGGTGCCGGGAACGCAGAGCATTTTGTCGAAGTCTTGCAAGATGTTGATGCGGATGCCGCACTAGCAGCATCAATTTTCCACTATAAAGAAACAAGTGTAGCTGAAGTAAAATCAGTACTACGCGAAAAAGGGGTTTGGGTCAGATGATTGAAGGGTTAAAGTTCGATGACAAAGGATTAATTACAGCAGTTGTACAAGATGCACAGTCGAAGGAAGTTTTAACTGTGGCTTATATGAATGAAGAATCTCTCCAAAAAACAATCGAAACAGGAGAAACCTGGTTTTACTCCCGCTCAAGACAAGAGCTATGGCATAAAGGGGAAACTAGCGGAAATATCCAAAAGGTGGTTTCGATTAAATCGGATTGCGACCAGGATGCATTAGTCGTTGAGGTCTTGCCGGCAGGTCCTGCATGCCATAATGGAACGACTACTTGCTTTACAAATTTACTTGTAGAAAAGACAAGCGTTGGGTCAGTGGACATTCTTCCGCAGTTAGTCAATATTATCCGCCAGCGTGAAATCGATATGCCGGAAGGTGCCTATACTACATATTTATTTGAAAAAGGGATCGATAAAATTTGTAAAAAGGTTGGCGAAGAGGCAACAGAAGTGGTAATTGGTGCGAAAAACCGCGATGCCGAAGAAGTGAAATGGGAATCAGCCGATTTACTTTACCACTTATTAGTGCTGCTGCAAGAGCAAAAAGTGAATGTGTATGATGTACTGGAAGTTTTAAAATCAAGACACGATGATAAGAGTAAAAATACTAAATAATAGGAATCTGTTTTCTTAGAGTAAAACGGGGATGATTTAGTAGTATAGCAATTCTTAAATAATGACGTATGACGTAATTATGTTATAATAAGGTTAATTGTCTAAGGAACGTATTATACGTTCCTTTTGCTTTGTTTCAGCCACTTTTTGGTATAACGAAGCAATATAATTACGCCAAGGTGTAATGAATTTAGTTCGGAGGATGTACTTTGGAAAATCAACGTCAAAAAGAAAAACTGAATAATGTTGTATCGTTTATTCCAAACGGTGACTATTATTTTAATAAAGCGCTCAAAGCCATGGATAAAGACCAAATGGACAAAGCGTATAAATATATGAAACGAGCTGCTGAACTTAGCCCCGATGATGCTCATGTGCTTATGCAGTTTGGCATATTGGAAATGGAAGCTCAAAATTTTGAGAAGGCTTATGAGTTAATCCATACTGCCTACAGTTTAGAGCCAAGTGAACCAGAGCATGTCTTTTTTTTGGCGGAAGTTTCAGGTTGCATCGGGATGGTTCGTGATGCCCAGAAATATGCAGAAATGTACATCAAGATGGAACCAGATGGAATGTATGTAGAAGAAGCGGAAGAAATCATTGAATTTGTTCAATTTGAAGAGGATGAAGATGAACCACTTGATGAAGAAGATTCTGAAAAGCTCGCCGCGCAAGAAAAAGCACGTCGCTTGATGGAAAACGGTCAATTTACTGAAGCAATTGAACTTTTAGAGCAATTAATAGAAAAGTTTGCAGATTTATGGCCAGCCTACAATAATTTGGCGTTAGCGTATTTTTATATGGAGGATGCAGAACAAGCAAAAGCATTATTGCATCATGTGCTTCGTGAAAATCTAGGCAACCTGCATGCAATCTGCAATTTAGCAGTCATTGCATACTATGAGAAGGATGAACAAGATTTATCCCAAATTGTCGATATGCTGAAGAAAATCAACCCGTATGATTGGGAAAACCGCTATAAGCTTGGGGCGACATTTGCTTTAATCGGTGAGTATGAACTGGCTTATAAGTGGCTTCACAGCATGAAGCGAAAAGGTTTTGCCGGAGATACAGGCTTCTACTTTTGGTTGGCGCAAGCCGCATATTTTAGCGGACATGTAGAAGAAGGAAAGAAAGCATGGAAAATTCTTGTGGACATGGACCCTACAAAGGATGGTTTTGAACCCTGGCTGGATGCGGAAAAAGAAACCGACGAGGAATCTTTAGAAAATAGCCGCGAGTTCATCATCGAGAAAATTACCAGTAAATATAGTACACATCGCATGTTCGGGTTTTTCCTGCTAAGTAAGTCTGCTTATAAGCAAGAAATTATTGCACATCCTAAGATTATTGATCTTGCCCAATATAGTGCCGTTGAAAAACTTTGCTTGGCATATGCTTTAGGTCATCAATTTGATGAGGAAAATGAAATGGAAAAACATTTTGTTCGTTCAATGGAAGTGGCTGAGGAACTGTATAAAAGCATCCCAACCATTACAACAGAAGTTCAATATTTATTCCAGATGTGGTTTGTATTAAGTGAACGGGCACTAAAAGATGAATATCATTTTAAAAATATTAAAGCTTTAGCTGCAGCAGTAGAGTATATGTTCTTCTCGACAATCAACAGCAATAAGGTGACAAAAAAGCATTATGCACAAAAATTTGGCATATCTGCTGCAACGTTAACGAAGTATGTTGAAGAGTTAATCACATATCTTCCGTTTGATTAGTAAGCAATAAAGTTGAAGTTACTATCGGATTGTCCTACGATAATAAAAGAAGTAGAAAAACTTTAATAGAGTTATATTCAAGATGATAAAAGCGAATGAACTAAGCGCTTTTTCGATAGGGAGGCTTTTTGTATGGCTGAAGAAAAAATTTATGATGTAATTATAATCGGTGCAGGTCCTGCAGGGATGACGGCAGCAGTATATGCTTCACGTGCCAATTTAGCTACTTTAATGATCGAGCGCGGTATTCCTGGCGGACAAATGGCCAATACCGAGGAAGTTGAGAACTATCCTGGATTCGAAACGATTTTAGGGCCTGAGCTTTCTACTAAAATGTTCGAGCATGCCAAAAAATTCGGTGCAGAATATGCCTATGGCGATGTAGCCGAAATTATTGATGGCGAAGAATATAAAGTAATTAAAGCGGGTTCAAAAGAATACAAAACACGTTCGATCATTGTGACAACTGGTGCAGAGTATAAAAAAATGGGGATTCCAGGAGAAAAAGAACTTGGTGGACGCGGCGTAAGTTACTGTGCAGTTTGTGACGGTGCATTCTTCAAACAAAAACACCTAGTTGTTGTGGGTGGTGGAGATTCTGCCGTAGAAGAAGGCGTGTATTTAACTCGATTTGCCGATAAAGTAACGATTGTTCACCGTCGTGATAAGCTCCGCGCTCAAAAAATTCTGCAAGATCGTGCCTTTGCAAATGAAAAAGTTGATTTCATCTGGAATCATACACTGAAAGAAATTAACGAAAAAGATGGAAAAGTTGGCAGTGTCACACTTGTTTCAACGGTTGATGGCAGTGAGCAGGATTTCCAAACGGACGGTGTATTTGTCTATATCGGAATGGATCCATTAACAGCGCCATTTAAAAACCTGGGTATTTTAAATGAACATGGCTATATCGTGACAAACGATAAAATGGAAACTTCAGTTAAAGGTATCTTTGCTGCTGGGGATGTTCGCGAAAAAATGCTTCGTCAAATCGTTACGGCAACAGGTGATGGAAGTATTGCGGCTCAAACAGCTCAGCATTATGTAGAAGAATTAACTGAAAAAATCAAGCAGAATTAATATGCTTTTAATTCTTTTGTAACCTCATTGAAACAAACAATCGCTATAATAGGGGTATAAGTTTTACCCCCCTTTTTAGTTTTTAGTTGCTTCCATCAACATAAGGAAGCAACTTTTTTTGTTGTGGGTAAATTAATATGAAATTGAATTTGTGTAAGATGAATATTTGTACAAATTGAATTTCAAGTAAGTTTAAAGAAAGTTGTTTTCACTTATGTGAGCGGGCCCTAACATAAGCACAGAGACAAGTCGTTGAGACACAAGGTGGCTCGTGCTGCATGTGTGGGGAGCGAGAACGTCACGTCCATGTGACATCGCTCCCATGACCAACATCGTGTTGGCCCCTTAGCCCAATCACCTAATAATACTAAATTAGAATCTTTATAAGAAAACTCTAAATCACATTTCCTCATAGCAATTTCTTGCTTTAATTATAAATGTTGAAATGTTTTTTAACTTTTATATACAGAAAGTTGTCCAAATAAAGAAACCGCAGCCTACCGCGTAAGCTGCGTAATAAATACGGAAACTTTAGAATTGGTAACTTATGTGAGCGGGCCTTAACATAAGCACAGAGACAAGTCGTTGAGACACAAGGTGGCTCAGCGGCTTGTGTGCTTAGCCCGCTCACCTAAGGCATAAAAATTTAGAATCTTTATTAGTAAAGCCCAATTAATTTCCTTCTTTATGAACCATTTCAATTCATTCAAGTAAACAAAAAGTAAATCAGACTTTCCGATTACGCGAATGACTATTTCATAAGGTATAATACGTAATATAGGGTAACAAATGATTTGAGGTGGTTGTCATGCAACGGATAGCAAATTTATTAGCAATTCAAGATGGGAAGGTTCTGCTTCTCCAAAAACCTAGAAGAGGTTGGTATGTGGCTCCAGGAGGAAAGATGGAAAGTGGAGAATCAATCTATGAAGCGGCACAAAGAGAATTCTGGGAAGAGACAAATTTAAAGCCAACCAATCCCCATTTAAAAGGTGTCTACACGATGATTATCAAAGATGGTGAAAAGACCGTAGATGAGTGGATGCTCTATACATTTGTTTCATATGGGACAGTAGGAGAGCAGTTTAAGGAAACAAGAGAAGGCGTCTTGGAATGGCATCCAATCGAAGCGTTGCGTAAACTGCCAATGGCTGAAGGAGATCGCAATAACTTATTATTTGCTGCATTAGATGAAGGTGTACAATATGGTACATTTACCTATACAACAGATTATGAATTAATAGATGAAAGGTTTCAATCTTCAAAAGAGACTTAAAAAGGGAGATGATCACATGGGTAATATTCAAGAATTTACACATGAGATAGTGATTATTACAGGGATGTCTGGAGCTGGAAAAACAGTTGCTGTTCAGAGCTTTGAGGATCTAGGATATTATTGCATTGATAATTTGCCGCCTGCCTTATTAACAACGTTTTTAGCATTAATGAAGGAATCGGAACGTAATATTACTCAAATTGCAGCTGTAATGGATATGCGCGGGGGAGAATTTTTTGACTCCCTTATCGATGCCCTAGATATATTGGAGAAAGAAGCATATGTTAATACACGTGTTTTATTTTTAGATGCAGATAATGAATCGCTTGTTCAGCGATATAAAGAAACCCGCCGCTCGCACCCGCTTGCCCCGCAAGGAGCCCCACTTGAGGGAATCCAGAAGGAAAGGGAATTGCTAAGCGAGTTGAAGGGGAGAGCAAAATTTGTATACAACACATCTAAATTGAAGCCAAGGCAATTGAGAGAACGTATAGGTAAGGAGTTTTCTAACGCTGCAAGCCCAAAGTTTTCAATCAATGTGATGTCTTTCGGTTATAAAAATGGTATTCCGATTGATGCGGATCTTGTTTTTGATGTTCGTTTTATTACAAATCCCTACTACGTGGAAGAATTGCGACCAAAAACGGGCCTCCAGGAAGAAGTTTCTTCCTATGTATTAGCGCAAGAGGAAGCTCAAGAATTAATCGTAAAACTAACGGATTTATTTAAATTTATGATTCCACAATATATCCATGAGGGGAAATCCCAGCTGGTAATTGCTTTTGGTTGTACAGGCGGACAGCATCGCTCTGTCACGTTAGCCGAACACTATGGGAAACTATTTAGCAATAGCTATCAAACAGCAATTACCCACCGAGATATCAATCGCAGAAAGGATTGACGGAATGAAGAAACAGAAAACCAATATCGTAGTCATAGGAGGGGGCACTGGCCTATCGACGATGTTGCGCGGGTTGAAAAACTATCCGTTTGACATTACTGCAATTGTCACAGTTGCAGATGATGGAGGCTCTTCGGGTCGCCTGCGTGATGACTATGATATTCCGCCGCCTGGTGATATCCGGAATGTAATTGCTGCACTGTCTGATATAGAGCCATTTGTTGAGCAAATGTTTCAGTATCGATTTTCGGAGTCCGAGGACTTGGGGGGGCATTCGTTGGGAAATTTAATGCTCACTGCTCTAACTGACATTACAGGTGATTTTAGCCATGCCATTGCAGAAATGAGCAAAGTATTAAAGGTCCACGGGAAAGTATTGCCCGCAGCAAATAAAAAAATAGCACTGCATGCTGAACTGGTCGACGGTTCAATTATTGAAGGAGAATCGAAAATTCCTAATTCCAAATTGCCGATTAAACGTGTTTTTTTAGTTCCAGGAGATGTGAAACCGCTTCCTGAAGCAATTCGGGCAATTGAAAAAGCTGATTTTATCCTGGTTGGACCAGGAAGTTTATACACTAGCATTATTCCTAATTTAATCGTAAAACAAATTGGGAAGGCCTTAGTAAAAGCAAAAGGGAAGAGGATTTACATTTGCAATCTGATGACGCAGCAAGGCGAGACAATGCGATACCGTGCTACCGATCATGTCCAGGCAATCTATGATCATGTGGGAAAACCTTGTTTAGATGCAATTCTAGTAAATGATATCGAATTACCATCTCCAATTAGAGAAAACTATAAAGAAGAGAATGCAGAACCTGTGTTGTTTGATATCGAGAGGTTAGAAAATATGGGCCTCGAGGTGATAAAAAAAGAGATTGCCACGATCCAATCTGGCGTTGTTCGCCATGAATCAAATAAAATTGCCAAGTGGCTTTATGACTACACATTGACGAGAATGTAAAAAACATACAAGGTTTCAAATTTAGATTGTATGGTATGATAGTTTTCATACATAGTGAAAGGGGGGAAAAAGATGTCATTTGCTTCCGAAACGAAAAAGGAATTAACGCAACTAGAATCCAATGATAATTGTTTAAAGGCAGAGGTTTCTGCTCTTATTCGCATGAATGGAACATTATCCTTTACAAATAGACAGCTCAGTCTTGATGTACAGACTGAAAATGCAGCAATTGCGAGAAGACTCTATACAATTGTCAAAAAGCTATATCCATATAATGTAGAATTGCTAGTTCGAAAAAAAATGCGCTTAAAGAAAAACAATGTTTACATTTGCCGTGTTCGTGACGGTGCCCGTGAACTATTAGCAGATTTAGATATACTATCTGAAGACTTTCAACTAAATCATTCCCTCTCTACTTCATTACTTTCAAATAGAGATGAAAAAAGGGCATATTTACGTGGTGCGTTTTTAGCAGGTGGCTCTGTTAACAACCCTGAAACTTCAGCCTATCATCTAGAAATATATTCATTATATAAAGAACATGGTGAAGCCTTGGCAGAATTGATGAACAGATTTAACTTAAACGCCAAAACCATCGAACGAAAAAAAGGCTTTGTAACTTACTTGAAAGAAGCTGAAAAAATATCTGATTTTTTGGGAATTGTTGGAGCCGTACAGGCCATGCTGAAGTTTGAGGATGTACGTATTTTGCGTGATATGCGAAATAGTGTAAACCGGATTGTGAACTGTGAAACAGCAAATCTAAATAAGACAATCGGGGCGGCCATTCGTCAAGTTGAGAACATTCGCTTTATTGAAAACGCAATTGGCTTAGATCAGCTGCCGGAAAAATTAAGGGAAATTGCTAGGCTTCGAGTTGAATATCAAGATGTAACATTAAAAGAACTTGGGGAAATGGTTTCTACCGGTGCAGTAAGTAAGTCAGGTGTAAACCATCGATTGCGTAAGATTGATGAAATTGCAGATAGCCTAAGACGTGGAGAAACCATTAAATAACGCTCGAATTCACAAAATAATGACAACAAATGTAAATTTTACTGAAGTTTTCAAAATTGCAGGATTCTATCGTTGTTCTTTTCATACAATTTAGATAAGATAAATGTATATATATGAACGGTTTGAAAGGGAGTATCATAAATGGTTGAAACCAATGTGGAAGTAAAATTGAAATCGGGCTTGCAGGCAAGACAAGCGGCATTGTTTGTGCAGGAAGCCAATCGATTCAAATCTGAAGTGTATTTACAAAAAGACGAGAAAAAAGTAAATGCTAAGTCTATTATGGGGATTATGAGTTTAGCCATAGCAAGAGGAACAACAATTACTCTAATTGCTGAGGGAAAAGACGAGCAAGAAGCCGTAGATGGACTAGTATCACTTATTCAAAGAGAAGAATAAGCTGTACTCTATTGTAAACGCTAGCAAGGTAAGGCAAGAGATAGTTAGAGTGTAGGCAAAGTCGATAATCGACTTTATCTACACGTTTTTTTAGTTAGTTCTAAAAAATAGGTATTCAACTTCTTTAATTTTGCAAAAAAAAGGTGAAAAGGAATTATATCCTCTTCACCTTTTGTACTTCTTATTTATCTTCAATGCGAGTAATGATGCTGTCGATCAGACCATATTCTTTCGCAGTTTCAGCAGTCATGAAATTATCGCGGTCCGTATCCTTAGCAATTGTTTCTAATGGTTGACCAGTGCGTTCCGCTAAGATGTTGTTCAATTTATCACGCAAGAATAGAATGCGTTTTGCAGCAATCTCAATTTCAGTTGCTTGACCTTGAGCGCCACCTAATGGTTGGTGAATCATAACTTCTGCATTTGGCAATGCAAAACGTTTACCTGGTTCACCAGCTGCAAGTAGGAAGGCACCCATTGATGCTGCCATTCCGATACAAATTGTAGATACTTGTGGCTTGATAAATTGCATAGTATCGTAAATAGCCATACCTGCAGTGATTGATCCACCTGGTGAGTTAATGTATAAAGAAATATCTTTATCTGGATCTTCTGCTGTTAAGAATAATAATTGTGCAACAATAGAGTTAGCGACATTATCGTCGATCGCACTGCCCAATAAGATGATGCGGTCTTTTAAAAGACGAGAATAAATGTCATATGCACGTTCTCCGCGGCTTGTTTGTTCAATAACTGTAGGAATTAAATTCATTGTAAATCCTCCTTAAAAAGATTTAATCGTTAGCTTAATGCTAAAAGAATTGCCTTTTAGCTGTACACATATCATACACAGAATAGTCAAGGAAGGTCAAATATAAACCACTATCCTTAACAAAATATTGCAAGTTTGTATCCGCTATTATTCTATGACCCATGCTTAAAATAAGAAGTAAAGAAAAATTTTAGTTGCTTTTATTTTCATTAGTTAAAATAAATTGATTAAACCTTTCATTAAATAGACACAATATAATCAAATTTAACTATCATTTAGTAGTTGAATTACCCTGTATACATTTGTATAATAGAAAAGTCTTATTTTACAATGGCGGAATGTCCTAAAGCACTTCAAGTCTATGTAAATGAAGAACGATTTCTATTTTCAGCGTTACGAGTAAGTTTTCCTACTATAAAATGTCCTCGTGGTGTAATGGATAACACAGAAGATTCCGGTTCTTCCGCTGGGGGTTCGATTCCCTCCGAGGGCGCCATTTTACTGTTTCAACTATAAATTTTAATAAGGTAGACCTTCCATGGATCCTATTAGTTTAGCAGCATAATAGAATCCAGAGGGAATGAAAGATACGGGATAAAATGCAATTACTGTACCAATTCATTTTATCCCAAATTCATTCTCTTTAAACTATCATTACCAATCTTTTCATATAAAATTTTTATAAGTTATGATCTAGTGTTTGGTTTTGTTTGAGGTTTGATACTATAAGAAAAAGAATGGCTCAAAAAGTTTGCAAAAACTTTTTGGGTCATTTTTTTGTTCTTATGAAAACGATTAACCACTTTTATAGAGAGTATTTAACTTGAATGTGCGGACTATTCATACAAACCACTTAAGTAAACATATATATTAAGGAGCATTTTGTGTAGAGAGAACAATCGGAATACTTACTTCCATATACAAGTTTTATACTCCTCGCATGTAAGTGTAAGCAAGCAGAAGTATATTTTTAAAAAAGGTATTGTTTAAATATTAATAAGTTTGTATAATTATAAACATATTTTCCGATTTTAGAAGAATCTGAATAGTTAAATAGAAAAAATATAAACTTTAGGGGGAATTACAATGTTAAAAAAGAAAAAGCTATTTTCATTGATTACACCAATTGCTGCGGCTTCAATACTTTTAGCTGCTTGTGGAACAGGAAGTGAAACGAGTGGTAATGATAGCGGCGATGGAACTACTAAATTAGTAGGAGGAACAGAGGCAACTTTCGCACCCTTCGAATCAATGGATGATAACGGCAATATTGTTGGAATTGACGTAGATGTATTAGATGCGATTTCAGAAGAAATGGGCTTTGAATATGAATTGAAAAATGTTGGATGGGAACCAGTTTTCTCTCAAATCACGACAGGGGAATTAGACTTTGGGGCTGCCGGGATCACAATTACTGATGAAAGAAAAGAAACGTATGATTTCACGGACCCTTACTTTGAAGCGACTTTAATGATTGTCGTTCCTGAGGACAATACAGACATCACTTCAATAGAAGATTTAAAAGGCAAAAAAGTATCGGTGCAGATCAATTCTACTTCTCACGTAGCTGCACAAAAAGTATTAGGTCAAACAAACCCGGATATTCTGGCATATGAAAATCAACCTATTGCATACCAAGAAGTAATTAATGGCACTGCTGATGCTGCAATAGGAGATAATACAGTGATCATGGAGTACCTAAAAAATAATCCAGATGCCCCAATTAAAGTTATCGAAGATGAAAGTTTTGAAAAAGAGTACTATGGTTTGATGGTGAAAAAAGGGAACGAAGAAGTATTAAAACTATTAAACGATGGAATTAAAAAGATCAAAGAGAATGGTAAGTTAGCAGAAATTACAGGTCAAGAGATCGAATAATGAATGATTGGAGGTGTGTTTCAGATGGACATCTTTGACCTACGCTGGGACATAATCTGGAACTACCGTGAATTATTTTTGCGTGGACTATGGGTAACGCTCGTACTAACAATTAGTGGATATATCGGTGGTATCATCCTGGGGGTGTTATTAGGGCTGGGCGAAACGTCCAAAAAGAAGTGGATTTATTGGCCATCCAAACTATATGTGGATCTATTTCGCGGTACACCGATGCTTGTTCAAATTTTAATCATCCATTTAGCGTTTATTCCAGCAGTGTTCGGACAATCGTTTGGATTTATGGTGTCAGGTATTACCGCTCTAATATTAAATAGTGCTGCTTATAATGCAGAAATTATTCGAGCAGGGATTCAATCGATTGATAAAGGGCAAATGGAAGCGGCTCGTTCGTTAGGATTAACGCAAAATCAAGCAATGCGCAAAATTATTTTGCCACAGGCTTTTCGTAGAATGATACCGCCTTTAGGAAATGAATTCATTGCATTGCTAAAGGATTCTTCTCTAGTAACAGTTATTGCGGCAAGCGATATTTTATATGCGGCTAAAGTAGTGGCGGGAGCCTACCAACGTTTCTGGGAACCATACTTGGTAGCGGCACTGATGTATTTAGTCCTAACTTATCTATTAACAAAGCTGATTGCATATGTGGAGAAAAGATTTAGCAATAGCTATAATCCGCGTAGAAAGCAGAAGGGCGGACTTGGCGTATGATCAAAGTAGAAAACTTAACTAAATCTTTTGGCCATTTGGAAGTGTTAAAAGGTATTAGCTATGAGGTTCGTGAGAAAGAAGTAGTATGTGTTATTGGTCCATCGGGATCGGGTAAAAGTACATTTCTAAGATGCATCAATTTATTGGAGGAAATTACCGATGGCGCCATCTATATAGAAGGCGTTAAAGTGAATGACCCTAAAACCGATATTAACTTGATTCGGACAGAGGTTGGAATGGTGTTCCAGCAATTCAACCTATTTCCTCATATGACCGTGATGGAAAACATTACGATGGCACCTATGTCCATACGTAAATTGTCAAAAAGTGATGCTGAAAACTTAGCATTTGAATTGTTGGCTAAAGTTGGACTGAAAGAAAAAGCCTATAATTATCCAGAGCAGCTTTCAGGTGGACAACAACAACGTGTTGCAATTGCTCGTGCCCTTGCGATGAAACCTAAAGTCATGTTATTTGACGAACCAACATCGGCACTAGATCCAGAAATGGTAAAGGAAGTACTGGATGTTATGAAGCAGTTGGCGCTCGAAGGGATGACGATGGTAGTGGTAACTCATGAAATGGGGTTTGCCCGTGAGGTTGCAGACCGTGTCGTGTTTATGGATGGCGGCTACATTGTTGAACAAGAAAAACCAGAAGTAATTTTTGATGCTCCTAAAAATGAGCGAACAAAAGCATTCTTAGGGAAAGTCCTATAAAAAAGATCCATTTGATGAACAAACATCAAATGGATTTTTTCGTTATTAATGAATAAGTATATATTTTTTGAAAAGTGTGGACTAAGCAGGGCGCTTGCGCTTTTCTTAGTTAGGCATATCTTTCGCTTTATCAGCCTGACCGTACATATTTAACATCGTTTGCATGTCTGCCGGAGAAAGTTGTGGAACTTGATATAACCCTTTTTTGTTTTGGTAAAGTGATAATTCGTAAGCCATTTCGATACAGTTTTGAATAGAGTCCTGTAATACGCGACGTACAACTGGGTTTGTTGATTCAAGAGCGGCAGTTGTTTTACCAGTAGCAGCCGTCTTATGGCAGGCTAATAAGAAGCCAGAGATAATGCCGTCATTAATTTCATTAGCTGAAGTCATTGGCTTCTTCGGTTGGCTTGCTGTTAAGCCGTAATTTGTGTCGTTGCCCATTTGCATTTTATAAGAACGTGTAGGGTGGCTTGGATCTTGTCCAGTTTTGAAACATTCAGCCGTAATATTATACTCGTCCAACATAAAAGCATATTGTCTGTCCAAGATATTCATAAGTTCTTGGTCTTGTACATGAGGACGGAAGAAGATAAACGTATTCATTGCACCTATAGAAGCACTTAGGACCTCGTGTACGTCTAATACTTCATGTGCACCATGATTCATTGAAAGTGGCATATTTCCTTGAGTTGCTTGAGATTCATTCATGAATTGATTGTCCATAATTTAATTCCTCCCAGATTTTAGTGTACAAAAACGTACGAATATAGTTTGTGTAGTTACAAGTTGATTATTCAGGTGAATTTTGCGATTCTTAAAAAAGAGAATTTAGTATGGAGGAAACAATTGTGAAAGTAGATTATTTTTCAAGACCAGGTTGTTCCTTATGTGAGGAAGGATTATTGACTTTAAAGCTGCTTCAAAGTGATTTTCAACTAGAAATAGAAATCATCAATATAGAAGAAAATGAAGCATTGCATGAGAAATACATGCTCATGATTCCTGTTGTAGAGAAGGATGGCCAAATACTTCAATATGGAAATCTGGATTATGTCACACTTTATGAAGCGCTCCAGGCATAAAATAGGGGTGCTTTATAAAAAAAAAAATCAGAAATATTTGTAGAATCTCATGAAGAAATGTATACTCTAAGTATAGAATATTTTTTTAATTTAAGTGGGACAAAAAGTTTGTGCAGGGACATAATTGACCCCACTGAAAGTTGCAGGTGTATTTCTTGAACAATGAATCTCAGCAAGCCGTTCAACTCCTAGTACCGGAACTATCGTCGATCATTCAGTTAAGATACCGGATACTGCAAACAATTGCTGTGGCTGGTCCGATTGGTCGAAGGATGATTCTGGAAACGTTGAATATTTCAGAACGAACTGTTCGTAATGAAATGACATTGCTAAACAATCAAAATCTAATTGAAACGACGCAAAAAGGCGTGATTTGCACGAGTAAAGGGTATGAAATTCTTGAAGAGCTAAAAGAAACATTCCAGGAAGTTTCTGGGCTCAGTAAAAAAGAGAAGAATTTGGCTGAAATCCTAGGAATTAAAAAAGTAATTATCGTGCCTGGTGATGTTAATAGTGATTCAAGCAGTCAACAGCTTTTAGGTAAAGAGGCGAGCGAATATTTAATGAAAATCGCTAAAAAGGATTTTACCGTTGCGATTACAGGTGGAAGTACGGTGGCTACTTTAACAAACTTTCTCTCTCCAACAAAATCACTCAGTACCTTTACTTTCGTCGCAGCACGTGGGAGCCTTGGCAATGAAATGAACCTACAAGCAAATACACTCGTTTCTCAATTTGCTTCAAAATGTGGCGCGGATTTCCGTACCTTGTACTTGCCTGAAAATTTAAGCGAAACAGCTTTTGCGACGATGATTCAAGAACCCATTGTCAAGGAAGTGCTCGATTTGTACGACCATATTGATATTGTCATTCATGGAATCGGGACTGCAAAAGAAATGGCTCACAGGCGAGATTCAAACGAATCAATCATTAAGATGTTAAATGAAAAAAATGCCGTTGGTGAAGCATTTGGTTATTATTTTGACGAAGCTGGTGAAATAATATACCGAATTAATACGATTGGCATCCAGCTTGAACAAGTGAAGCAAAGTCCACACATACTTGCCGTTGCGGGTGGATCGCTTAAAGCAAAAGCAATTCAGGCGTATTTTAAAAATGAAACTGCCCCTCAAACCATCCTGATTACGGATGAAGGAGCAGCAAATGCCATTTTGGAAAATTAGCTTCTTGGTAGGAAAAGTGGCATGAATTTATGGTTAATTTATTTTCTTATAGGCAATAGTAGCCTTGAGAGAAGTTTTATATAGAAAATATTATCTATTTGGAGGAAATTGTTATGGCAATCAAAATTGCAATTAACGGGTTTGGACGTATTGGTAGACTGGTATTTCGTGAAGCAATCAAAAATAGTGAATTTGAAGTAGTAGCAGTAAATGACCTATCGGATGCACATCAACTTGCTCACCTTCTAAAATACGATTCTGTTCATGGTGTTTACGATGCCGATGTGCAATCGGAGGATAATGCTTTTATCGTTGATGGTGTAAAAGTTCAAGTATTATCTGAAAAAAATCCTGCAGACTTGCCATGGGGCGAGCTGGATATTGATGTTGTCATTGAGTCAACGGGCCGATTCCGCTCAATGGAAGAAGTTTCAAAACATGTGCAGGCCGGTGCGAAAAAAGCGATTCTTTCAGCTCCTGCAAAGGGCGAAATGCCGACTTATGTAATGGGCGTAAACCATACACAATACCAGCCATCAGAAGATGTCATTTCAAATGCATCATGTACAACGAACTGTCTATCTCCAGTGGCAAAAGTTCTGGATGAGAAGTTTGGCATTAAACGTGGCATGATGACAACAATTCACTCTTATACAAATGACCAACGTATCCTGGACTTCCCACATGATGATCCTAGACGTGCACGTGCCGGTGCGGTATCAATGATTCCAACAACTACAGGTGCAGCAGTGGCGGTTTCAAAAGTACTTCCACAGTTAAAAGGAAAATTGGATGGTTTCTCGATGCGAGTACCAACACCAAACGTATCTTGCGTTGACCTAGTTGTGGAGTTAAATAATACTGTAACTGTTGAAGATGTAAATAATGTATTAAAAGAAGCAGCTGGTGGAGAATTAAAGGGCATCCTAGATTACAATGAATTGCCGCTTGTTTCAATTGACTATAACGGCAACCCTCATTCATCTACAGTGGATGGTTTATCAACAATGGTGATGGATAACAATATGGTAAAAGTACTTGCTTGGTATGATAACGAAGTAGGCTATTCAAACCGTTTAATGGATTTAGCTTTATATATTACACAAAAATAGGTACCCAGTATAAATGGTGAGAATTTAATGTGTCATACTTTTTATTATGAAGTAACACAATGTGTCTATTTGTTATGACATATTTAGCTTATAGTAAGTGAAAAGTATAGCCTTTATAATTGTTACCATTTATAATAATGGTGGGTAAAGGAAGCGATGGATAAAAATACCCATCGCTTTTTTTTAGGCGGACAAGCAAAAGATAATTTAAAGATCCGCATATGAAATCGATACCGCTTTGCCGCATGTGAGGCGCTAAATCAAGTTTTCAAGTTTCGCAAAGATAGGATATAAGGAGACGCTTTATTCCTGCCAAATGCGAGACATTGAATATAGTTAACTAAAAGTGAATGCAATCATTATTTGAAGGAGGGTTTTCTTCAATGTTTTTAAAGAAGACGATGAATGATGTAGAAGTAAAAGGTAAACGAGTATTTGTACGAGTGGATTTCAACGTACCGATGGAAAATGGTGAAATTACGGATGATACACGAATTCGTGCAGCCATACCGACGATTAAACAACTGGTGGAGTCAGGAGCGAAAGTAGTCCTTGCTTCTCATTTAGGACGTCCAAAAGGCGAAGTAAATGAAGATATGCGTTTAACGCAAGTGGGCAAACATTTATCAGAACTAATTGGTAAACAAGTGATCAAATTGGATGAATCCATTGGTGCAGAAGTAGAAAATACAGTTGCAACCATGCAAGAAGGCGACATCGTCTTATTGGAGAATGTCCGATTCCATAAAGGTGAAGAGAAAAACGATGAAGAGTTATCAAAATCTTTTGCGAAATTAGCTGACATTTATGTGAATGATGCATTTGGAGCAGCCCATCGTGCACATGCTTCTACAGAAGGAATTGCAAAACATATCCCAGCAGTTTCAGGCTTACTAATGGAAAAGGAATTAGATGTATTAGGAAAAGCATTATCTAATCCGGAAAGACCATTTACGGCGATTATTGGTGGAGCAAAAGTGAAGGATAAAATTGGTGTCATCGAAAACCTTTTAGATAAAGTAGACCACTTAATCATTGGTGGCGGGTTATCCTTTACATTCATTAAAGCGCAGGGCCATTCAATCGGAAAATCGTTATTGGAAGAAGATAAAATCGACCTGGCGAAAAGCTTTATCGAAAAGGCAAAGGAAAAAGGCGTGCAGCTTCATATGCCGATTGATGCGGTGATTGCAAACGAATTCTCCAAAGATGCGGAAACGAAAACCGTTGATATAGAAGAAATTCCAGAAGACTGGATGGGTCTGGATATTGGTCCTAAAACAGCAGAACACTATGCATCAATTATCAAGGACTCAAAACTAATCATCTGGAATGGGCCGATGGGTGTATTCGAAATGGACAAATTCGCAAACGGTACGAAAACTGTTGCTCAAGCGATGGCGGATACTGAAGGATACACGATTATCGGTGGTGGAGATTCGGCTGCGGCTGTAGAGAAATTTGAGGTAGCAAGCCAGATGAATCACATTTCGACAGGTGGAGGAGCTTCACTTGAACTAATGGAAGGAAAAGCACTTCCAGGAATTGTATCCCTAAACGATAAATAAGGAGGCATTTTCATGCGTAAACCTATCATTGCTGGAAACTGGAAAATGTTCAAGACATTTGACGAGGCAGTAGAATTTGCAGAATCTGTACGCGAAAATATCCCATCCGAAGAGAAAGTGGATGCTGTCATCTGTGCACCAGCACTTTTTCTGCCGGCTTTAGTGGATATCGCGTTGGAAACGGATTTAGCAATCGGTGCCCAAAATATGCACTATGAAAATGAAGGCGCCTTTACTGGTGAAATAAGCCCTTCACAGCTTGCTTCCATCAATGTTGACTATGTGATACTAGGACACTCAGAGCGTCGTGAGTATTTCAACGAAACCGATGAAGCAGTGAATAAAAAAGTAAGAGCAGCCCTTACGAACGGCATCGTGCCGATTATTTGCTGCGGTGAAACGCTGGAAGAACGGGAAGCCGGGAAAACCGAAGAGAAGGTATCTTCTCAAGTAACCGCTGCTTTAGAAGGTTTTACACCAGAAGAAGTCAATCATATGGTCATTGCCTATGAACCAATCTGGGCGATCGGTACCGGAAAAACAGCGACGGCTGATGATGCGAATGCAGTATGCGGCAAGATCCGTGACGTAGTAGAAGGACTTTACGGAAAAAAAACAGCGGAAAGTATTCGTATACAATATGGCGGCAGCGTGAAACCGGAAAATATTGAAGAACTGCTTTCAAAAGAACATATAGATGGAGCTCTTGTAGGTGGGGCAAGCCTGGACCAAGACTCTTATCTAGCATTACTAAACAAAGTGCAGTAATTACTGGTCTAAATTGGCTAGTGACAGCTAGAATACCATCAAGTAGTGGATAAAATATTGGAGGCGTGGAAACCAATGCCTAAACAACCTGTTGCATTAATTATTTTAGATGGCTTCGCATTTCGCGATGAAACTTTCGGAAATGCTGTTGCACAAAGCAAGAAACCTTATTTTGATCGTTACTGGGCAGAATTTCCCCACTCTACATTAACTGCGAGTGGGGAAGCAGTTGGCCTGCCGGAAGGTCAAATGGGCAACTCAGAAGTGGGTCACTTAAACATTGGAGCAGGACGAATTGTCTACCAAAGTTTGACTCGTATTCATAAAGCAATTCGAGATGGCGAATTCCATAAAAACGAGCAATTTATTGCTGCTGTCGAGTATGCAAAAGCAAATAACTCAAAGCTTCATTTAATGGGCTTATTATCCGATGGCGGCGTTCATAGCCATTATGAACATCTTTTTGCCTTACTCCGATTAGCCAAGGCAAATGGATTGGATGAGGTTTATGTGCATGGCTTCTTGGATGGCCGTGATGTGGGCCCAACAACGGCGATCGGATATATCGAAGAAACGCAAAAACAAATGAATGATATTGGTGTCGGTAAATTCGCCTCCATTCATGGCCGTTACTATGCAATGGATCGCGACAAACGTTGGGAACGTGTTCAATTAACCTACAACGCTCTAGTTGATGGTATTGGACAAACGGCGGCATCTGCCAAAATTGGGGTAGAGTCTTCTTATGAAAGAGAAGCAACAGATGAGTTTGTCATTCCTTTTGTCATCACTGAAGAAGGACAGCCTGTTGCAACAGTGGATACGAATGATGCGGTTGTTTTCTTTAACTTCCGACCTGACCGTGCCATTCAGCTTTCTACAGTATTCACGAATGATCGGTTTATCGGTTTTAAGCTATCTGAAAAGCATCCGACCAATTTGAAATTTGTAACCTTCACACATTACAGTGGGGATGTAAATGCAGATGTGGCGTTTGAAAATATTGATTTAGTGAATACTGTCGGTGAAGTTATTTCAAGAAGTGGATTGAAGCAGCTGCGGATTGCTGAAACTGAAAAATACCCACATGTAACCTTCTTTATGAGTGGTGGACGTGAAGAAAAATTCCCGGGAGAAGAACGGATTTTAATTGCTTCACCTAAGGTTGCTACATATGATCTAAAACCTGAGATGAGTGCCTACGAAGTGACGGATGCCTTAGTTGCAGAAATCGAAGCAGATAAATTCGATGCCATTATATTAAACTTTGCCAATCCAGATATGGTTGGGCATAGCGGGCTGCTCGAACCAACGATTAAGGCCATCGAAACAGTGGACGAATGTCTAGGAAGAGTGGTTGAGGCAATCCTTTCTAAAGGCGGAACAGCAATCATTACGGCTGACCATGGAAACTCGGATGAGGTGGTTACGCTAGATGGCCAACCAATGACAGCCCATACAACCAACCCAGTGCCGGTCATCGTGACAAAGTCAGATATAAGCTTGCGAGATGGTGGAATTTTAGCCGATCTTGCCCCAACTATGTTAAAATTACTAAATGTAAAACAGCCACAGGAAATGACAGGTTCACCACTATTTGACAATGAGTGAGTAGTGAGTTGCCTGTAGAAGTATAAAAGAAAATTGACAAATAAAGGAGTTTAATTATGCCATTTATTACACAAGTTTATGCTCGCGAAGTATTAGATTCACGTGGAAATCCAACAGTAGAGGTAGAAGTATTTACGGAGTCAGGTGCATTTGGCCGTGCCATCGTACCATCTGGTGCATCAACAGGCGAATATGAAGCAGTTGAATTACGAGATGGAGACAAGTCTCGTTATCTTGGTAAAGGTGTATTAAAAGCAGTAGAAAACGTGAATACAATTATTGCCGAAGAGTTGGAAGGCAATTATTCGGTTCTAGACCAAGTAGTAATTGACAAAGCGTTAATCGAATTGGATGGTACTGAAAACAAAGGAAAATTAGGAGCGAATGCAATTCTAGGTGTTTCCTTGGCAGTGGCGCATGCAGCAGCAGATTACCTTGACATTCCTTTATACCAATACCTTGGTGGCGTAAACGCAAAACAACTGCCAGTTCCAATGATGAACATTTTAAATGGCGGTGCTCACGCTGATAATAACGTGGACATTCAAGAATTTATGGTAATGCCTGTAGGAGCTGAGTCTTTCCGTCATGCACTACGCATTGGTGCTGAAATCTTCCATAGCCTAAAATCAGTGTTAAAAGAAAAAGGCTACAATACGGCAGTAGGTGACGAAGGTGGTTTTGCTCCAAACCTGGGCTCAAACGAAGAAGCAATTACAGTCATCTTAGAAGCAATCGAAAAAGCTGGCTACAAAGCAGGTGAACAAGTACAGCTTGCAATGGACGTTGCATCTTCAGAACTATTCAACAAAGAAGATGGCAAATACCATTTAGATGGTGAAGGTGTTGTGAAAACTTCCGAAGAAATGGTTGATTGGTATGAAGAGTTAACTTCGAAATACCCAATCATCTCAATTGAAGATGGTCTGGATGAAAACGACTGGGCTGGCCATAAATTACTAACAGAACGTATCGGAAATCGTGTTCAACTTGTTGGGGATGACCTATTTGTAACGAATACAAACAAACTTTCTCAAGGGATCGAGCAAGGTGTGGGGAACTCAATCCTGATTAAGGTAAACCAAATCGGTACATTAACGGAGACGTTTGATGCGATTGAAATGGCAAAACGCGCAGGGTACACGGCTGTAATTTCTCACCGCTCTGGTGAATCGGAAGACGCAACAATCGCGGATATCGCAGTAGCAACAAACGCTGGTCAAATTAAAACAGGTGCACCATCCCGTACAGACCGCGTAGCAAAATACAACCAACTTCTTCGCATCGAAGATCAGTTGGCAGAAACAAGCCAATACCTTGGTTTAAAAACATTCTACAACTTACGATAATCGTAAGTTTAGGGCCACCTGATTCAAGTTGAATCAGGTGGTTTTTTACGTAGGGATTCAATTTGTAGTGTGGTCTTCAAGCTAAATACTAGGTTTATACTCGTTGCTTCCAGGGAGTTTTTTGATGGCATTCCAGGCTTCAATTGCTTCTTCACGACTTTTCGTTTGATTTTCTGGGTCGGCAAAAAAATCACGAATAAACCGATTGTATTCAAATTGCGGGGCAATATTCTTCTTAAATGAGGGATCTTTCATTCGCTCGACTTCCTCAAACCAAGCATCTACAACATCACGATACGTTTTGCCAACATTGTTTTTAAAATAGTTCTGGATATAAGTAGAAAAATGAAAATTTGGAATCACTGTTTTGAAAAATGCGCGTACATCTTGACTGCAACGATGGTTTTCCGTGATGACTGTATCCAGGCTTAAATTTGCTTGTGGTTCAAGCTTTTTATTTATTCCTGATTTCCTATCAGGTTTTTTTATCTCTCCTGTTTGCAGAAATGTCTCGATTCTATCGGAAATTTCAATCTTGGATCCTGAGGGGCTTAACCCGTTTTCTCTGCAAAATGTTTGGAGTTCTTCTTTCAACCAATAAAAGTCTTTAAAACTTTGAATATTGATTTCTTTCGTTAGATGAGGTCTCATCAACAACACTTCCTTTAATACTATCTAAATCAATTATAGAACGGGTGTTCCTAAATTTCAATATTACAAAAATAAATAATGAAATAAATTCCAGTTAAAGTATAATGGGTATGTAATTGAATTGTAGAGTTCCTATAAACTTCTAGGGAAGGGGGATTATCTTGCTGAAAGCTTATGGAGTTATGATTTTAACCATGTTTTTATGGGGAATTAATTTATCCCTTTTAAAATTGCTTGTATTGGACATACCGCCTCTCGTCATGCAAGGGACTCGGATTTTCCTTGCAGGAATTACTTTGTTTCTCATCTTATTCGTAATGAGAAAGCAAGTTGTATATAAAGAAATGCCTTGGAAGTTTGTCCTTCTGGCTACTTTGTTAGGAGTCATCGCCCATCACTCTTTACTGGCAACGGGAGTACAACAAACTTCTGCAGTGAAGGCTTCTCTTATTCTCGGCTTAGCTCCACTTATTACAGCAATTATTGCTGTTGCAACGAGAGCAACTTCGTTAACGAAGCTAAGATTTACTGGGTTTGTTATAGGCTTTTTGGGGATTGCTATAGCAGTGGTAGACGATGTTTCTGCCGTGACTGCTTTTGTATTGGGAGACGTCTATGTGTTAGGATCCATTATCGTTCAAGCCTTTAGCTTTTTCATCATTCGCCGGATTACCTTAACGATTCCGCCTCTTGTACTGACAGCTTATATGTTAACAATTGGATCGATGGTTATGATTATGTATAACCTTGTCATAACACCTGAATCGTTTACAGCCTTCTCAGGTTTGAATGGTGAACTATGGGCAGTATTTTTATTCTCGGCAATTTTTGCAACAGCCGTTGGACATAGTCTATTTAACTCGATGATTAAAAAAATCGGGACTGCTGAAACAGCGATTTTCAACAATTTAAGTACAATCTTTGCTTTAATCGGTGCAGTCGTGATATTGGGTGAACAAATGCATCTTTCACAAATCTTTGGTTGTCTGTTAATCATTATCGGTGTGTTGATCGGGACTGGTGGAGTGGAAGAATGGATTAGGAAAAGGAAACAAAAACTATCAGAAGCCGTAGTGAAGGCTTAACGTGAGGCTCAAATTGAGCGAAAAAAGCAATGCATGAGATGTAATCTCAAGCATTGCTTTTATTTTTTACTTCGCGAAGTTCAACATTTCTTCAGAGATGAAGAATTTCTCATCATTGTATACTGTTACTGTATTGAATTCGCGAGTGTTTCCAGCCGAATTGCCATTTTGAATCGTAACTGTATTTCTATTTTCAGGGATAGTGATTGTGCGGTTATTATTCTTTGCCACAAACACTGGGTTATTTTCGTTTGTTGTATCAATTGTAGTTGTATAGCCTAATTTTTCGAATTCAGCTTTTGCATCAACAAAGATATCATTTGATAAATCATTTAAGTTGAAGCCCATTGCACTTGCCATTATGTGAGCTAAATCTGTATTTTCAACTAAACCTGTTGGATGAGAAGGACCGTAAGAATATAGGAATACGTCATCTCCTGTATGTCCACCTGTCGTAAATCCGATATTGGCACGAGTAGATAATAACTGCACTAGTGTAGAACCTAAGTCTTCACTCGATTCTAATGCTTGTAATTCTTCAGCAGTTAAATTCTTTAATCCATAGCTTTCTGCTACTTCCACTAAATTCGACTTATCTTCTTCAAGTAAACTTAAAGCCCCTTCAACAGTCATTGTTGCTTCTTTTAATGGATCGATATAAGCAGAAACTGGTGTTGTATCATAAGTAGAGTCTGTATTTACGTTACCGATAGTAATCCCGCTATTTCCGTGGTCTGTTACAGCAATTACTAGAGTTTCACCGTCTTGTTCAGCAAATTCCAGAGCTTCCGCTACTGCATCATCATACGCCAGGAAGTCCGTAATCATACCGATTGGATCATTTGCATGTGCAGCCCAGTCAATTTTACTTCCTTCAATTGCCAGGAAGAATCCGTCCTTATCTTGGCTTAAAGTATCGATTGCCTTTTCAGTCATTTCAGCTAGAGTAGGTTGCTCAGGTTTTGTTTTTTCACGATCTAAATCGTAAGCTAATGCAGTCGGAGCAAAGCTTCCCCAGATTTTATCGGAATCTGAAGCCAATAATTCGTCGCGAGTCGTTACGTAATCATAATCTTTTTCTTCAATTACGGATAATAGGTTGTCCCCATCTTTGCGTGTTTCGTTTAATGGGTCACTTCCTCCGCCAAGTACTACATCGATATTTTGGAAGACTTGCTGTTCCGCGATATCATCATAGTTTGAACGTTTTGTCACGTGCGAAGAGAACGCTGCAGGAGTTGCGTGCTGGATTTCTGAAGTAGAAATAACACCAGTAGCTCGTCCAGTCTGTTTTGCACCTTCCAATACGTTTGCTACAGGTTTAAATGCATCTTCTTCAGCGACTTGTTCAACTCCTGGAGTATTAACAAGAGAAGGTAAAACTCCTACGTAGCCACTGTTTGATTTATTTCCTGTCGCAAGTGCTGTTCCTGCTGGTGCAGAGTCTGTAATAGCTGATTCAGCCGAATACGTACGAACAGCTCCTGTTAAAATATTATCTATTGCTAAACTTTCGCCTTTATACCAGCGAGCGATTGTACTAACATTATCACTGCTTCCATCCATCACTAACATGATGACATTTTTAGCACTTTCAGTATTCTTGTCGTTTGCTTTGCCATTCCCATTTCCGTTCCCGTTTCCATTCCCTTGTGCATTAACTGCTGCAATACTAAGAGAAGATAAAGCAAGTGTTCCTACTAAAGCTGCTGATAACCATTTTTTTTGTATACCTGGCATAACCAAGCCTCCTAATAGATTAGTATTTTCAGTTTTTATTCTATTAGCTAGTTATTTAGTTGGCGTTTAGAAATTGTAAAACATTGTTAAGTAATGTAAATGCTTGTCCCAGTTTGTAAATTATGGGGAACAAGAAAAGGTAGGTGAAAAAGGGATTATGAAGACATTAAAAAAGACTACCATTAAAGTAGTCTTCAATACTTTAGAATGGTAGTCCCCAGTCTTTATGCTTTTGCAACTTCCGCAATTTCTGGTTGTTCTTCCTCCTTGCCTTTTTTAGAAGCTCTTGAACTCCAGTAAGTTGCAAGGATTGGTCCGGATATATTGTGCCAGAAGCTGAAAATCGCACTTGGCACTGCAGCTACAGGGTCGAAATGCGCCATCGCCAAGTTAGCACCCAGACCTGAGTTTTGCATTCCCACTTCAATGGAAACTGCTTTTTTATCTTCATAGTTCAGCTTGAATAGTTTTCCGATTAAATAGCCGAATAAATAACCTAAGCCGTTGTGTAAAATAACAACCGCAAAAATGATTAACCCCGTTTCCAAAATGCGGTCACGACTTCCACTTACTACCGCTGCTACAATCAATACAATGGCAATAACGGATACTGTCGGTAAGATTGCAACCCCTTTTTCAACAACCGGTTTAAAGACAAATTGTGCAACAATCCCTAAGATAATTGGAACTAAAACCACCTGTACTACGGACATAAACATCGCCGAGAACGAAACGGGCAACCATTCACTAGCTAATAAATAGATAAGAGCTGGTGTCATAATCGGTGCTAGTAAAGTAGTAATTGAAGTAATTGTTACAGATAGAGCGGTATTACCCTTAGCTAAAAAAGTCATTACGTTTGAAGAAGTTCCTCCTGGACAGCAGCCAACCAGAATTACCCCTACGGCAACTTCAGGTGGTAGTGCGAAAACCTTCGCCAATATAAATGCAAGAGTAGGCATTACAACAAACTGTGAAACAACGCCAATCGCAACGCCTTTTGGATGTTGCAGGATCAATTTAAAGTCACTTAATTTAATTGTCATCCCCATACCGAACATAACAATTCCTAATAATGGTGTAATATAATTCCCTAACCACGTGAAGTTTTCAGGCATCCAAATAGCAAGCCCAGCGGCGACTAAAACCCAAATAGCAAACGTATCACCGGCGAACTTCCCGATCTTTTGTAAAGTGTTCATACTGATGTAACCCCTTTTCGATATATTGGTTACCATTCTATGATAATATTATCGGAATTACAATAAAATTCTGAAAAATTAGTTTAATATGCATAAAAAGAGAATAAAACATTATTAAGTTAGAAATAGTGAGAAACTACTAAAATGGAGGAATGGGCCATTTGGGGTAGATTTACGTGAAATTGTCATTTTTCCTTTTTAAATAGAGAACAACATTTTTAGTGCAGAGTTCACATGAGGATGATAGTAAATAGAAGGAATGAGACTTTTGTCAATCATTTAGTCGTCTGATTATTGTATTTTCAACCTATTATTGCTATACTATACCTTGTTGTGAAGTTTCTATTTCAGGAGGTGGAGTTATGCATACTTTGTTATTAACATTACTAATTATCGTAAGCCTTGCATTGATTGTGATTGTATTATTGCAATCTGGTAAAAGCGCAGGATTATCAGGTGCCATCTCGGGTGGAGCTGAACAACTTTTCGGTAAACAGAAAGCAAGAGGTATGGAGCTAGTTTTACATAGAATAACAATCGTTCTTGCAGTTTTATTCTTTATCTTAACTTTGGCAATCGTAAAAATATAACGAATAGTTTGATTCATAAAGAATGCAACGCCTAACCGAGCATGGTTAGGCGTTTTAATTTAATTTCGGAAATTACCAAACTTATGTAATAGAGGGAAATATAGTAGTAGAAGAGAACTCGAACGAAAATGGTGTAAAGTCGCACGTAAAGTGAGGAAAGCCGCACGTAAATCACGTGAAGTCGCACATAAAGAGAACGAACTCGCACGTAAAAGGGAAAGTCGCACGTAAATAGAGTGAAGTCGCACGAAAAGGGGACGAGTTCGCACGTAAATGGTGTAAAGTCGTAAGTAAAGTGCCCAAACACGCAAGTAATTCATTCATCCTATATAAAATAACAAGTCCCCAAACAACAAGCGCTAAGTGTTTTAATTTATAATAATGGAGAAAATAATGTATATAGAAGAATAATTTGGAGGACCTAAAATGCGTAATACCGAAATAAAACCATTTTTCTTTCAAGCAGGGAAACGTGCTGTCCTACTATTACATGGATTTACAGGTAGTTCTTCGGATGTCAGGATGCTTGGACGCTTTCTGGAAAAGCAGGGCTATACTTGCCACGCACCACACTATAAGGGGCATGGGGTTCCACCTGAACAACTAATCGAAACGTCTCCGGATGATTGGTGGGAAGACGTGCAAAAGGGCTACGCAACATTAAAAGATGCCGGCTACGATGAAATTGCTGTCGTGGGCCTTTCATTAGGTGGCGTGTTTTCATTAAAGCTAAGTTTAATGCAGCCTGTAAAGGGAATCGTTACGATGTGTTCTCCAATGTCCATGAGAACCACCGATAAAATGTTCCAGGGTGTTCTGAAATACGCAAAGGATTATAAGCGTTTTGAAGGAAAACCGGAGCCGACAATCGAACAAGAAGTTGAAGCGATCCGGGAAAAAGGAATGCCTTCATTGCCCCAATTACAACAGCTCATAACGGATGTTCGACAAGAGCTCGATATGGTATATGCACCGATTTTCGTCATACAATCTAAAAATGATGAAATTATTGACCCTCATTCTGCTCATACTATTTATGAAAATGTAGAATCCTTAAATAAACAAATCAAATGGTTCGAGCATTCTGGGCATGTCATTACGCTAGATCAAGAAAAACAATTATTGCATGAAACGGTTCTTGAATTTTTGCAATCACTGGATTGGGAAAATTCATAAGCCTCAAGAGAGTTACATTTAGTATTGCAAAAAGGAGGGAAAATATATGACACAAAAAAATGAATTACAACTGCGTATATTAGATTTAATGAAACAAGATGACTATAAACCACTAAAGGTGGATGAAATAGAGGAATTACTTGAATTAGAAGACGCAGAGGAATTTAGGGATTTAATCAAAACGCTTGTACGAATGGAAGACGAAGGATCGGTAGTGCGTTCCCGTGCAAATCGTTATGGTCTTCCGGAGCGCATGAACTTACTTCGCGGGAAATTTATCGGCCATGCGAAAGGGTTTGGCTTCGTGACACCAGAAGAAGTGGGAATGGATGATATCTTTATTCCACCTCATGAAATCAATGGTGCTTTAAATGGAGACATCGTGCTCATCCGTGTGCTAAAAGAGACATCAGGTGATCGACGAGAGGGTACTGTAACAAAGGTTATCGAACGCAGTAAAACGACTTTTGTCGGTACATACCAAGCGAATCGTGGCTTTGGGTTTGTAGTAACGGATGATAAAAAATTAAATATGGATATCTTTGTTACAAAAGAAGACTCCCTTGGTGCTGTAGATGGCCACAAGGTAGTTGTAGAGGTAACAAACTGGCCGGATGAAATCAAATCTGCCACTGGAATGATTACACAAATCCTGGGACACAAAAATGATCCGGGTGTCGATATTTTATCGATTATTTATAAACATGGCATTCCACCTGAGTTCCCGCAAGAAGTAGTGGATGCAGCTGGTGAAGTGCCGGATGAAATTAAGGAAGCTGACTTAGTAGGTCGCCGTGATTTACGAGATCAAATGATCGTTACAATTGATGGTGCCGATGCGAAAGACTTGGATGATGCTGTTACTGTAACGAAGAATGAAGATGGCACATATAAATTAGGGGTTCACATTGCGGATGTCAGCTATTACGTAACAGAAGGTTCGATTATCGATGAGGAAGCATATGATCGAGCAACAAGTGTGTATTTAACAGACCGAGTAATCCCGATGATTCCACACCGTTTATCGAATGGAATTTGTTCATTAAATCCACAGGTGGACCGTTTAACGCTTTCTTGTGAGATGGTAATCGACCAAAACGGACGAGTTGTGGAGCATGAAATTTTCCAGAGTGTCATTAAAACTGTAGAACGTATGACGTATACGGATGTTTATAAAATCCTGGAAGAGGACGATGAACAGTTAAAAGAGCGCTATGAAAAGCTTGTACCGATGTTCAAGGATATGGCGGACTTGGCTGAAATCCTAAGAACGAAACGTATGGAACGCGGTGCGATTGACTTTGACTTCAAAGAATCTAAAGTCTTAGTGGATGAAGAAGGCTGGCCACAGGATATCGTTCTTCGTGAACGTACTGTTTCCGAGCGTTTAATCGAGGAGTTCATGTTAGCAGCCAACGAAACAGTGGCAGAGCATTTCCACTGGATGAACGTGCCATTCATTTACCGTATCCATGAAGACCCAAAACCAGAGAAACTTCAACGATTCTTTGAGTTTGTGACAAACTTCGGGTTAGTGGTAAAAGGTTCAGGAAATTCAGTGCATCCAAAAGCATTGCAGGAAATTATCAAAGCCATTGAGGGAATGCCAGAAGAACCGGTCATCTCGACAATGCTGCTTCGCTCGATGCAACAAGCGAAATACTATCCAGAATCAATCGGTCACTTTGGATTATCAACGGATTACTATACGCACTTTACATCGCCAATCCGTCGTTACCCGGACTTAATCGTTCACCGATTAATTCGTACGTATTTAATCGAAGGGGATGTGTCGAAAGAAACAACCTTCAAATGGGCACAAAGAATGGATGAAATTGCCGATCATACGTCTGAACGCGAACGTCGTGCAGTCGATGCCGAGCGTGATACAGATGCACTGAAAAAAGCGCAATATATGTCCGATAAAATCGGTGAAGAATTCGAAGGAATGGTATCTTCGGTTACAAACTTCGGGATCTTTGTTGAGTTGCCAAATACAATTGAAGGACTTGTCCACATCAGCAATATGACAGACGATTATTACCGTTTCGACGACCGTCAAATGATCATGGTCGGTGAACACACGGGCCGCATCTTCCGTATTGGTGATGAGGTGAAGGTTCGCGTCGCAAATGTTACAATAGAAGAGTCCTCTGTTGACTTTGAAGTGGTCGATATGGTGAAATCATATGGTGGCCGAACACGCAAAAGCGCACCGAAAGTCATTCACGCCGGTTCAGGTAGAAGATCTGAAGGTGAAGGCAGAGAAGGTCGTGGTGGCCGTCGCGTAAAAGACGGCGACGACAAAGGCGGTAGCGGCCGACGTGGGGAATCTAGAGGATCAGAAAGTCGTTCTGGTGGATCTGGTTCTGGCGGTTCCGGCTCAGGTACAGGCGGACGCAAAGTAAAACAAAAGCAAAAGTATTACGAAGGCGTCGCGAAGAAAAACAAAAAGAAAAAAACGAAGAAACGATAAGGTGAATTTAAAGCCCAAGTGTGAGATGTCTTGCACTTGGGGTATTGTTTTGATGATAGGAAAATATGAAACTTCTTATCATAATAAAGTTGTCTAGCTGCACCGCCCAGCCCCTCGATCGCTTCATGTCCTCCGACGAAAGCAAAAAGAGCTTTCGCTTTGGACCTTCCAGCGCTAGTCGGGGCTAAGCAGGGCGGTTTCGCTTTTAGAAATTGTGAGGTGTCGCTCGTGGCAAAAGGAACTGGAAAAGTATTAGCGCAAAACAAAAAAGCAAACCATGATTACTTCATTGAAGAAACAATTGAAGCCGGCATGGTGTTGCAAGGAACAGAAATCAAATCAATCCGAGCAGGGAAGATTCAACTAAAGGACTCCTTCGTTCAGATACGTAACAACCAAGCATGGATTTCCAATATGCATATCAGCCCTTACGATCAAGGGAACCGTTTCAACCATGATCCATTACGTGTAAGAAAATTGCTGTTACATAAAAAGCAAATTAGCGAACTACTTGGTCGTACTAAACAAGAAGGCTACACAATTGTCCCTCTAAAAATGTACATTAAAGACGGCTATGCAAAGTTATTAATCGGCGTAGGGAAGGGTAAGAAAAATTACGACAAGCGTGATGATTTGAAGAAGAAGGAAGCCAAAAGGGAAATGGAACGTGCTTTCAAGGCGAAGAATCAGTTTTAACCTTTTAAGTTGAGTTTAAAGCGATAAATTCGCGGGTAAAAGATGATAGATTCAGGTTTGGTACATTTCGGATAGACAGGAATAATCAGATGTGTTGCCGTTTCTCTAAATTTGTTTTATACTAAGTATACAAGTTGCCAGTAGCTAAAGGCTAAAGCTTCACCGCCTTTTATGCCGTATGTGTGAAAACACATCTCTCTTATATAGGGGGACGTTACGGATTCGACAGGGATGGTTCAAGCTTGAGCTGCGCGTCGGAGGTCTCGGCTCCGTCATCAACGGAAGTTATATAATAACTGGCAAACAACAAAATTTAGCTTTCGCAGCGTAAGCTCGTAAGCGCTCTGCCTATCCATCGCCCATGTGGATAACGTAGGGCCCAACTTTAGTGGGATACGGTCGGTGGTGCCGCTTGAGTCACCGGCAAGAGATTTCCAAGCTAGCGTGCAAGACGCCTGTTTGTCGGCATAATGCCACGCGAATCGTGAATAGGCAGACTACACGCGTAGACGCTTAAGTATTGGAGTTTCTGGACGCGGGTTCGACTCCCGCCGTCTCCATAATACGAAATCATAGGATTTCAAACAGTATCAAAACCCTTGTATATCAAGGGTTTTTTATTTTACCCATATCAGGCAATAGCATTTAATTTCAATCAATGGCATTTAATATGGCATTTAAAATGCCATCGATTTTTAACTTAATAATCCATGTATATAGAGTACTTCTCTGCAGTTGCTTCTTTTGCTTTTTTGGTAACATGAGTATAAATATTCATAGTCGTTTTAATATCACTATGTCCTAATCTTTCCTGTACCTCTTTAATACTCGCACCAGCCTCAAATAGTAAACTACAATGAGTGTGACGAAGACCATGAGTTGTTATCTTTTCTAAATTATATTTTTGTTGGACTTGTCTCATCCACTTTCGTGTTTTAGTAGGTTGAAGATAATCATTGTTCTCATTACTAAAAACTAGTTGTTTTGGTTGTAATGCATTTTTACCTAGCATTAGATTATCCTGCTTCTGAAGTTTTTTCCACTGTTGTAAAATATCTATTGTTTTCTTATCCATTGGAATTGTTCGAATAGAGCTTTTAGTTTTAGTGGTTTTTACATATAAATTATTTTCACCACGTGATAAAGCTTTGTTTATCCGAATTTCATTATCTTTAAAGTTAACATCATTCCAGGTTAAAGCTAATGCTTCACCTTTTCGCATTCCACTATATGCAAGTAAGCGAAATAATGTATAAGATTTAATGTTATCTTCTTTCTCTAGACATTGTAAAAACTCTATTAATTGTTCTTTTGTATAATAGTTAATGGCCATATTCCTACCACAATACCTAAAATTTTTTAGGGAAAAAGGGTATAAAACAGATTTAGAATTAGCAAAGCAACAAGTCTCTTCACAATATAAATTATTTACTAATTTAGGTGACGAGATAGATACAGATGAACTTATACTTAGAATTGTTGGATATAAAGAAGAAAAGATAAATGTTATAGACAACTTAAAGGAATTTAAACAGGATACAGAAATATTTGTAGGAGAAGAGCTCGTAGATTATTATCTCTTGAGAGATGCCTTAAAGAATAGCTTAAACAACGGTTTTGCTAATTTCATTGCTAATACGAGTAAAACAATAGCGGTTAGTATGCTAACGCTAATAATATCTGGTTTTTTTATTACTAAGACGATTGACATTTTGAATCATGGCACAACTACATTTGAAATACTTACTCTTATTATACAATGTCTTAATTTTTTATTGTTTTCACTAACGATTCTATATATGTTTTTTAGTACTATGAGTGGAAAAAATAATAGAGCAAGGTTGTTATCATCGATAGTAGATATAATAATTCAAGAGAAGCAAAAATTAGAAACTAATTCGAATAGTTAATTTCAAAACATTGATGGAGAGTACAAGGGGTGTCGAAGTGAATGAAATAGTACAAATAAAATTGAAAGAATTCGTTAAAATATTTAATGACATGCCCAATTGTAAAATTGAAGCTAATCGTGGAGGTCGTTTATTAATTGCGAGTCACAAGCCAGTCCCATGGGCAAAGTCATTAAAAAAACAATATGGTGAATCAGATTATAAAATCGGATATATTGATCCAAAGAAAAATGCGCTTGGCTTTTATATTGACTTCCCCATAGATTTGTTAAATTTTGGAAGCGTAACAAAAATCATCAATCCAGAAGAAAAGTTGGTATACAGCTCTATTAAAGAGCGAGCGCCTTCTGGTAAAAGTTGGTGGAGATTACGTAAAAGTGAAAATTTTGATAGTATACATCTGGTACTTCGTAATGAAGATCTCTTATCATATAATGTACAAGAAGAATCATGGATGAAACTAATCCAATATATTGTTGATGTACATAAGTAATTTAGGAAAGACGAGTGCAGCGAACTTTATTATCCTTTTTCTGAAGGTAATTATTAATTATATTATCTCTGTAAATTTTTTAGTTTCAACAGGAAGCTGGTTTCGTACAAGTGAGAATTTTAATAGTATATATATGATACTTCGTAAAAATGAACACTTACACTTATTATATAATGTACAAGAAGAATCATGTATTATACTTATCCAAACGATTGTTGATACATAAAGAGGTAAAAATTTAGATCTCGTCTTTTCTTCTTTTTTTAACTTCTCGTATTAATGTACTTTTAGAAATCCCAGTTAGCTCAGAAACTTGATTATAAGAATTATTATTTAGCAGTTGAATCGCATGATTTAGCTGCTTTTTTGTATATTTTGGAGGACGACCTTCTTTAAATCCAGGTTTTAGTTTTGCTATTGCTTTTCCTTCTTGTGTACGCTCTACAATCATATCACGTTCAAATTCAGCAAATGAGAAAAATATATTCCTCACAAGTTTGGATGCAGGTGTATTATCTAACAAGCCCATATTTAAGATATTTACAGCAATTCCTTTATCTATTAACTCCTTAACTAACTCGCTTCCTTTTGTAGCTGAACGAGCAAATCGATCTAATTTAGTTACTACTAATGTATCACCAGGCTCTAGTTTTCTTAATAATGTATTAAACTCAGGGCGATTTGTATGAGTGCCTGTAAAATGCTCGCTAAAGATTTCATCACATCCAGCAGTTTTTAAATTTTGTATTTGGGTTTCTAAATCTTGTCCAGCAGTTGAAACCCTAGCGTAACCGTATTTCATTATTAATCCCCCGATATGATAGTTTAATTTTGATAATAAGTTTTGACACCAATTGATATACTGATTTTATCACAAAAAGTAATTGGTATCAAAACTTATAAGTTTTGCTTCTTCCTGATTAAAGATTATATACACGTAATAAATAAGAGTTAAGTATTATATAATTTATACCTAGCAATCGTTGTTTTTTTTATATTTTAAGTGTATAATTTTGTTACGTGTTTTTTTCTCGTGATTTTTTTAGAATTGAGGTTTCAGAATGGAAGATAATAGAATTGGTAAAATGAGTGAGTTTTTAATTTTAGGATCTTTAAGATTGGGAATAGAAGATACAATTTCACTTTTTAAAGATGAGAGAATCCAAAAAATCTTGAGTGAGCTAGACGATCAAACGGTAAACTGTATAAAAGATTATATATTAAATCTTAAGGATAAAGAAGTAGGGGATATCTGTAAAAATATCGACGGGGGTTTAAATAACGAGGACATTTTCTTAGCTGCAGGGGATTATTTTAGTAATGAAATTATAAAAAAAAATCAAGGTGCTGTATTTACTCCTAAATGGCTAGCGCAGATGATCACAGAAAGAACTATTAACCATTATAAAGAATACTTTAATGAACAACCGATCTATGTTGGCGACTTGAGTTGTGGATCGGGTTCCTTTTTAAACCAACTGGCTACTAGTTTAGAGACTGATTCGAAAATTTATGCAAATGATATTAATAAGGAATACATATTTGCTGCTAAGTTATTAAATCAGTTTGAAAATATAGAATTTGCTTGTTTAGATACATTAATTGAGTTAAATAATTCAGAACAAATATCATTATTTGAATCTGAAAGTGTATTCAAAAATAATAATTATGATTTAATAGTTGGAAATCCTCCATATGTGCGTTCTCAAAATTTAGAAGAGCCATATATTGAAGCTTTGAAAGCTGAATACGATGGATTTCTAGATGGAAACTTTGATTTAACGGTTCCTTTTATTGTAAATACTATTAATCTATTAAAAGATAAAGGGATTGCTGGATTGGTAGTCTCCAATAAGTTTCTAACTTCTAAATATGGTAAACAGATCTGTAATTTATTATCACGGAATACTAGAATTATTGAGATAATTGATTTTGGTGATGGGCAAGTTTTTAAAGGCAAAACGACTTATACATGTGTTATTATTTTCCAAAAAATTGGTTATGATGAAAAGTTAGCCAATAATTTAATTTCAGTTACAAGTTTTGATAGTGGTACTCAGTGGGATTCTGTAGGATCGGCAATGAAAAAAGCAAAAATAGTCTCTATTGAACAATCAAAACTATTCGCGCATCCATGGAGATTAAATAATCCGTTGGAAGAAGAAATCTTAAATAAAATTGATAATATAGAAACTACAGTTTCAATTACAAGTATTTTTGAAAAGATCATTCAGGGAGTTAGAACTGGTGCGAACAAAGTCTTTATTTTAGATGAGAAAAATAAAGATATAGTTGAAAATGATGTTTTGAGGGAATTTATAGACGGGACGAACATTCGAAAATTTTCTATTGAAGGAATAAATCAGTTTCTGATCTGGCCATATGAATTCGATTCTTCAAACGGGAAAGTAAAACTAAAGAATTACAGCGAAGAGAGTTATCCTAAATTCAACTCTTATATGGAGTTAAATAAATCTGTCTTAGAATCAAGAAGTATAGAGAAAGAAGATAAAATATTTCAATTTAGTCGATCTCAAAATATTATTCATATGTTTAAACCGAAAATTCTTATTAGAGAGATGATGCCATCAATACAGATAGCAGCAGACCTTGAGGGAAAATATGCTTTTAGCTCAGGATACGCATTAATCGCTAAAGATATGACCAAAGAGGAGTATCACTTTTGGACGGCTATTCTTAATACACCAATTATGGAATATCAATTTAGGAAAAAAACTACTCAGCTGCACAGAGGGTGGTTCAGAGTTTTAAAAAGTCATTTGGTTTCATTAAGGTTACCAATTTTTTCTACGGATGAAATAATGCAAATCAAAAAAGTAATTAAAAACTTAAACGGAGATAATTTAGAGGCCTTATCTTTACTTAATGAAATTATTATAGATAAACTTGGATTAGATGAACAAATGATAACGCATATAAATGACTTTTTAAAGAGGAATCATGAGGTTTCGCATTCTAATTTACAGCCTAAAATAGAGGACAAAAAAATTCTGGATATTAAACAGAAAATTAATGTTGATGAAATTAGTGATAGTTATTATAAGGAACTTTCAATTGATAGTCGTTTGAAGTATTTACCTGTAGAAATTACTAAATTCAATAAATATCATATTAATTCACCAGAGTTAAATAAATTAGTAACTTTTCAAAAGAATAAGGGGGATGTACCGATTCATAATTGGTATCACTACACACAAGGCTTTTCTAAGGATTTAATAAAGTATTTGTTAGACCAAATAGGGTATAAAAGAGATGAAGTAGTATTTGATCCTTTTGTAGGCAGTGGAACAACCTTATTAGCATGTAAAGAATTAGGAATAGATTCAATAGGCACAGATATTTCCCCATTAATGACCTGGATTACTAAATTGAAAATAAGTGATTGGGATTCATTGAGACTTAAGGAAATACTAAAATCCTTAGACTTTGAAAATCAAAAAGAGGAAGAGTTAGAGGATATGTTATTCATGAATTATTTATTAAAAGCATATTCTCCTAAAATACTTCAACAAATATTAGGATGGAGAAAATATATAGAAAAGTTAAGTTTATCAAAAAATGAGCGTGATTTTATTCTACTAGGATTAATTTCTATTTTAGAGGAAATCAGCTTAATTAGAAAACATGGCTCACATTATCGATTCCTAAATAAGGAAGATAATGTAGGTGTTAATAAGCTGAATATTAAGACGGTCGATGAAAATATAAATATAAACGGTATTTTAAAAGATAAATTATGGAAAATGGTAATGGATATCGAAAGAAATTCATTAGACCCCTCTGTAATGGCGAAAGTCTTTACTATGAACGCTAGAGATTCAGTTCCTGAAGGTGAAGCTGGGTTTGTAATAACATCACCACCATATCTAAATAGAAATAACTATTTTGCTCAGCAAAAAGCAGAGCTAAGCATAACTGGGATTTTAAACTCAGAGAAAGAATATAAGAGACTAGTTAAGGACTCATATAAATCCCATGTAGAAGCTTCATTTAAAAATGACGTCGTTTCTGATATCCCTGAAGTTAATGAAATTTTAAATAAAGTTAAGCTGACAGAAAATAATAATCCTAAAATCCCTCACATGATTTGTGGTTATTTTGATGATCTACAAGAGACTTTAATTTCGATGAAATCTATTCTCAAGCACGGTTCGAAATTAGCATTTGTTGTAGGAAATTCACGGTGGGGAGGAGTAGTGGTACCTGTCGATCACTTGTTAGCATTGATAGCAGAACGTGTTGGTTATAAATTAGAGAAAATTCTTGTAGCTCGATATAAAGGGAATAGTCCTCAGCAAATGGCTAAATATGGGAAAATACCAGTTCGAGAATCGGTAGTAGTACTTGAATTAGTTTAATATGCAAAAGAGCTGACCACAAATAGAGGTCAGCTTCTTTTTATATAAACAAATCAATTATTTTCTGAAAATACGTTCTTGTAACCATGCACTCCAAAGTTCATTAAATACTAAGGGGTCTTTAACACAGTCTAGGGTATCTAAATAGTTGCTTAATTGATTGGTATATTCTACATCTAAAGCTTCAGTTGAAAGGCTGTCAGCTGCAATTAATTTATCATATCCGGCCCATTGTAACATGTGAATGTATTTATGGGCAGTTTTTTTCGTAACACCCCAGTCTCCATCTAATACTCCGATCCAGACAAAATCTTTTTCACGTAGGAATATAGAATTGTCCTTAATATATCCACGATAGAATAGGCTACGTGCAATTTGTTCCTTAGTTCGATTTTGAATGTTTTTTCCATGTCTATCACGTCCACCGCCAGTGGATTTAGACTGAATAAAAATGGGTCTATTAAGTTTTTGAGAGAATAATATAAAGTCCTCCGAGACTTTCGTTTTATCTACATTTTCCCCGCCTAAATGGTGAATTAAAGAGGGTACTGTAACATCTTTCGCAATACCACCTTGATATGCATATCCACTGTTTTTAAGTATTAATTCAATCACTGCTTCTCCTGGATTAAAATAAGAGCGAGATTCCCATAATTTATCCCAGTCTTGGTTTAAATAGTTTGTCCATTCTTTTCCATTTCTATTTCTTGAACGTAAAGAGGTTTGATAGGCTACAGACATACATTCACGAATAATAGGACTTTTAATATTTTCAGGTAATAGACCCTCTGCTCCGTTATCCTTCATATAGTTCCAAGCATTTTCTCGTAAATATGAATCAATAGGTTCATCATATGAAAGAGTAATCGATGCCCATTCTTTACTTAATTGTTCCCATACTTGACTATGTTGACCTTGGATGCTTATAACACCATTTTTTAGATTTAACATACGAGCTTCAAATGTAGGTTCCCAAGTATATATAACTTCATCAAAAAAATATTCAAAGGCTTCTAGTACGTATGCTAACCATGCCTGCCGTGTTCCACCGATAACTAGTATTCCTTTTATACTAGGATATCTACTTTTAAGAAGCATCAGTTCACCTAATTTTAGTTGCAATTTGTTTTCATTACTATGACCCGGTTTATCTGGTGAACAATATGTAACCGAAACAAATGCTGTAGGATCGCTAGAAGTTCCAAAATAACCGTCAACTTGAACGTCATATGTATTTTCAGAGTCTTGGTAATATGCTAGTCTCCCTGTATTCCAACCTAAAAAGTCCCTAATGCGTTTTTCTAATGAAGGGCCGAACTGTTGTACAAGTTTAAGACTGTTACTCTGATTCAAATAAGAATTCAAATATCTCATCCTTCCTTAAGGTAATTCAAATGGTATTATACCATTAACTGGATGATTTGAATTTATAAGAAATAAAATTTTCTGCATAGTATATTCCTCTATGTTAGGAAATTAATTATTAATAATTATATAAAAAGGATAAAAAGTTGCCCCCAACAACGCTAATTTAATTGCTTTGGCATTTAATTTGGCATTTAGCAAATATAAAAAAGTGCCTTGAATTCTTATAAATGCTGTTATTTTAATGTTTATAAGAGAAGGCGGTTCGACTCCCGCCGTCTCCATATACGAAAATATATAGTTTTATAAAATGCCAAGAACCTTAATATCGGAGGTTTTGGCGTTTTTCTTTTGTTATCTAAACTCAATTAAGCAAAAAAAGAATGTCACTTTGGTGATGTCTCCCTTTTTTATTGCCAATTAGTTTAAAAGGGAGGCTTTTTTATTAATAATTCCGAGAAAGTGATAATACATCAATTAACAACTAAAATAACAGCAAGATAACAATAAATTAGAACACAAAAACGCTTGGGGAAGTTCAAAAATACCCAAGCGTTTTACCTCTATTGTGTTGTTTGTTGCTCTTTATTTTTGAAATTCAAATTACTGTAAATTAAAGAAAACATGTCCGCCCAACATTTCTTCATAGCGAAGTTGTGCTTTTTCTCCTGTTTTCACTAAATTAGCAATGTAACCTTCTTTTTCGTTACCTACGTACATTTCAAAGCTGAAATCTGGTTCAGCTGTCGCATAAACATCACCACTATAAATATCTCCGGACTCACTTACCATTTCAAAATTCATAGTTCCGTCGATAAAAAAGGATAAATCTGCTGTTTCAGACTCAACAAATTTCACTTTTGTATATGCTAATACCCATTCATATCCTTCGGGAGCAGCTTCATTGAATTGGTTCATAGACAATAATTTTTGGTAGGCTTCATCACCGCCAATAACCTCTGTTACCGTTAAATCAAATTTGATTGCGTAGCGATTACCTTGGTTGGCATATAACTCGTCATCTACTGTAGTAGTTTTGGAAAGGTACAGGATTTGTTCTAGAACCAAGTTTAGATTCAGTCTCTTTTTTTTCTTCTTTAGGGAGAGCCGCAGCTTCTTTTTGTACATCTTCACTTTGTTGACTTTCTTCCTTCACTTCTACATCTTTTGTATCTTGCCCACATGCTGCAAGAAAAGCCGTCGTTAATAATCCTAAGATTACTAGTTTGAAACTTGTTTTCATTTTTTTCTTTCTCCTTTTAATTAAAAAGCTATTCTATTGAAAAATAAATTAACATGATATAAAAGAAACGAGTGTCTTACTCTGTTGTTTCTTCTGTTTCTTCCATTTCCTCAAACGCATCAGGATAAATGACTTTATGGCCCCCATTACCGTCAGTTCCACCTGGATGCGCTTCAGCTATTTCTCGGGTAGTCATAATGAATAATAAAATTGCAGCAAGCAGCGTTTTGCTATTTTCCTCATATTGTTCCTCCGCTTTCATATTATTTCTATCCTATCCACCTTTTTATCTACGTTTGAAATAGATAATTTAGAAGTTGCGAAATATAGAAATAATATAGGCTGAATTGCTAAAATTTACAGTATTTTTATTTTAAGATAACTAAACAAAGATAGAAAGAAACTACCCCTCGAAACTCTTAGGCCAGTTAAAGAAAGAAAACTGTACCAAAGTATTGTTTGAAAATGCATAATATTTTGAGGAGGGGATTAATTCAAAATATACCTTTACAAACATAAATTCCTTTGTTATGGTCTAAATAGAAAACTGCATACCGAGATAAGCACTAGGGGAGCTATGTAAATGGCTGAGAAGAACTGTTTTGTTCTGACTCTTTGCACCCGATCTGGATAATACCAGCGTGGGGAAGTGCGGTTAGATCATTTTCATTCATGTCTATAAACTCTAACTGCATTCCTCTGGGATGCAGTTTTTTGTTGTCTTTGAGCAATAACCAAGAGATCAATAGATTAGGAGGAAGTAAAATGACAAATCAAAGTTGTGGAGCAAGTAAAATTGCGGGCGCTAGTTTTTCCTTGCACCCAATGAGTGATGATTTTATCGACATCATCACAAGTGCACTTAAGGAAGTAGATACAACGAAGGTATGGATGAAGACAGATGATGTTACAACAACTGTTCGTGGGAAGGTGGTGCATGTCTTTGATGTCACAAGTGCCATTTTTCTAAATGCTGCGAAGTCAGGAAAGCATATTGCTTTTCAAGCTACCTATTCACTTGGCTGTCCAGGAGATTCAGAAGGTGATGTATATTTAGCCAAAGATGATCAACCTGCCAATGCTCTCGTGTGTGAGCAAATAAATCAACACATAGCAGCAAAGTTCTCTCTATACCCGTTAGGAAATGGTTCATATATGGACGTCATCTATCAACAAATAGAAGCAATAAAGGAATATGCGTCTGTGACACCAGCACATTATTCTACACGCCTAGATGGAGATGCTTCGAAAATTTGTAAAGGACTTCAAACAGTATTCGAGGAAGTTGTAAATGCTGGCTCAAGCCACACTGTCATGACGGTGAGCTTCTCGGCAAATAGTCCATCGCACCGAGGTACCAAACATGAATAATTGGCGTTTTAAAGAAATAGTGGTGCTTTCTGCATTGTCCGTTGTCTTCGCAGTTGTTTATTTGGCATTCCTGCCTGTAGGTAAGTTGCTCGTTGGTTTCTTTGGTCCAATTGGCTATGATTTAATTTTTGGTATTTGGTTTATCGTTTCAATCATTGCTGCTTATATTATCAGGAAACCAGGAGCTGCTTTCTTATCTGAAACGATTGCAGCTATGATTGAGGTGTTGATTGGGAATGCGGTTGGTCCTATGTTAATCATCGCTGGTATGATTCAAGGGATTGGGGCAGAAGCAGTCTTTGCAGCAACAAGATATAGAAACTATTCCACAGGGGTTCTTATGCTAGCGGGAGTTGGATCTGCTGTAACAAGCTTTATCTACGGATATTTTATGGGTGGTTTTGCAGCTCTCGAAACAGGGTATGTAATCGCCATGTTTGTTGCACGCGTTATAAGTGGCGCTTTAATTGCGGGTCTTCTTGGAAAGATTATTAGCGACGGACTTGCAAAAACGGGTGTGCTTTCAAGCTACGCACTCGGTAAAGAGATTCGGAAGAGGGAAGTTACATGATAGCCCTTGTTGAGGTTCAAAATCTCTCGCTACAGTTTGAATTCACAGAAAGAGATATTTTGTCTGATATTTCTTTTTCGTTAGAGCAAGGTGAGAGCATTCTAGTTCTTGGACCAAGTGGATGCGGAAAAAGTACGCTCACGCTTTGCCTTAATGGACTTTACCCTCGTGAGTTGGACGGGGCTATATCAGGAGAAATCCTGATTAATGGGAAACTAACAACTTCCTACAAACCTGGTGAGCTAAGCCGTCATGTAGGAGTTGTCTTCCAAGACCCAGAAACACAATTTTGTATGTTGTCTGTGGAAGATGAGATTGCATTTGGTTTGGAGAACATATCTGTACCACGGGAAGAGATAGAAAAGCGAATTGACTATGCTTTACACCTAGTGAATATGGAAAATTTTAAACAATCCACCATTTCAACTTTATCGGGAGGTCAGAAACAAAAACTTGCCATAGCATGTATTCTTGCAATGAAGCCGAGTCTGCTTATTTTAGATGAACCTACTGCCAATCTCGATCCAATCGCAAGAATGGATTTAATTCATACAATTAAGCAGTTGAAAAATGAAATTGGATTTTCGTTGATTATTATCGAGCACCAGCTAGATCAGTGGACCGAATTGGCCGATCGATGCCTATTGTTAAATAAGAAGGGTTCGGTTTTTTACGATGGATCATTGCGACAGGCGATTCGTTCACATCAAAAGGAGATTGAAGAAGAGGGAATCTGGCTTCCCAAAATAGCCCAGCAGGTTCTGCCGTATGTAGGTCCTGATTCCCGTGTTATTCCCTTAACGTTAGAAGAGTTCGCACGTGAAGCTCATCTTTGGTCTAACACTCAATGGGAGCGAAACGTCGAAAAAATTGAACGAGAAACTCAAGACGTATTCTTAGAATGTAATGATGTTTCTTTTACTGTCAACGACCAAGCTATCCTGAAAAATATATCCATAACCATTCAGGAACAGGAATTTGTTGCGATTGTTGGGGCGAATGGCAGTGGGAAAACCACTCTGTCAAGGATTCTTTCAGGCCTTCAAAGACCTACAAATGGGACTGTCTTGCTGCATGGTAAAGCGTTCCACAATTGGAGCGAAAAGGAGGTTCGAAAGGAAATCGGTTACGTCTTTCAAAATCCTGAACATCAATTTATTACGAATTCAGTTTACGATGAAATCGCCTTTAGTCTTCAAATGAAGGGTGTAGATGAAATAGAAATACAGCAGCGTGTGGGTCGAATACTTAAACATTTCGGATTAACCGCCTATTCAAAAGAGCATCCTTATACACTCAGTCAAGGGCAAAAGAGAAGGTTAAGTATTGGCACCATGATTGTAGATGAACAAAAAATGCTTATTTTAGATGAACCAACTTTCGGACAAGATGCGACGACAAACAATGAAATGATGCTTATGTTAGATGAGCGGTATCAAACAGGAAGCGGAATTGTGATGATTACCCATGACATGGAGCTCGTTCAAACTTACGCAGACCGAATAATCGTGTTGTATAAAGGAATGGTTGTGGCAGATTGTACACCTAATGAACTTTGGCAACAACCTATTGAAGTGCTGCGTGAGTGGGGAATCGACCTACCGATTCAAGTGAAAATGCAACGACTTTGCGAAAAGGAAGATCATGATTATGTTCTTACATCAACTTAATCCGACGATGAAAGCTCTAACAATAGTAATTTTAGTAGTACTGCTAGCGTTGGTGTTCGATCCGGTTACCCCTACTATTCTACTTTTAAGTACGCTATTACTAATGTTTGTTGGTGCAAAAGTGAATTTAAAAAAATATTTTCTTTATTTTCTGCCTTTTATCCTGTTTTCATTTGGCATGTTCTGGACAACGTTGATTTTTGGGAAACAACCGGATAGCCCAGATCAAGTGATAACGATTTTGATTTTTGAATTTCCGCGTGAAACATTTATTGTGGCACTAGCATTGGCTGTGCGCGTTTTAAGTGTTGCTGCCTTATCATTACTCTTTATTTTTACGACAAATATTGTACATTTTATTTTAAGTTTGATACAGCAACTTAAATTGTCGCCAAGAATTGCATATGGGGTACTAGCTGGGTATAGGTTTCTGCCCATGATGAAAGACGAATTGAAAATAATCCGAGAAGCACACCGAATTCGAGGAGTACATCAGGCAACTACCATCAGAGGGAAATGGAGTCAGTATAAGCGTTATGCTATTCCTCTTCTTGCAAGTGCCATACGAAAAGCTGAAAGAACCGCCACTGCGATGGAATCAAAAGGCTTTACAGGTGAAAGGAATCGAACCTTTCTACGACAATTTACAATCACAAAGGAAGATTGGCTATTCCTCGTGCTTATGCTTACTCTTTACGCAGTAGCAGTGTATACGTCTTCCTCACTTGGTTTTCTGAAGCTATATAATGGTGAACTATAATATTAGATAATTTATTTACAAAAATTCTACACAAAGACTTTCTTCCCCATTAATGAACTGCCCCGTAAATGTTAGATGCAAACTAACATTTACGGGGTGTTTTTATGAGCATTTAGAAAGCTAAATGAGTTGTTGGTTTGAATAAGTTTAATTAAAATATCTCCGTAAGTAATTTTAGTAAACCTTATTAATTCCTTTGTAAGAGAATTTTTTAATGGTCAAAAACGTCTGATAAACGTTGATATTATAGGGTCTAAGGATTTAAAAAAAACAACACCCGCCGTCTCCATAGTACGAAATCATAGGATTTCAAACAGTGTTAAAACCCTTGAAAATCAAGGGTTTTTTATTTTGTCTATATCATGCAATATCATTGAATATCAATCAATGGTATTTTTTTTGGCATTTCTTATTCAGTGTCATCTTCAAGTTTATCTAGGTAATCAGTGAATTTTTGAATTGTATTTTCCTTAGCCTTTTTAGTGACTTGAGTGTAAATATTCATCGTTGTTTGTACATCATCGTGACCTAAGCGTTCTTGTACTCAGGAATAGTTGCACCTGCTTCAAATAATAAGCTGCAGTGAGTATGACGGAGTCCGTGTGTTGTGATTTAACCTAAGTTGAATTTCTTCTGAATTTGAACAATCCACTTACGTGTTTTTGTGGGCTGAATAAATGTATTATGTTCGTTGCTGAAAACGAGTTGCTTAGGGTTTGAAGTACTGTATCCTAATACCGTATATTTTTCATTTTGTCTAATTTTCCAATCCTTTAGAATCTCCTTGTAGAAGTGTCCATTTTTATTGTACGAGCTTTTTTATTTTTTGTAGTTTTCACATAAAGCAAACTATCTTTTCCTCTTGATATTGCTTTATTTATTCGGATTTCATTATCTTCGAAGTTTATATCACTCCAAGTTAGAGCCAAAGCTTCTCCTTTACGCATACCACTATATGCTAATAGTCTAAAAAAAATATAAGCTTTAAAATTGTAGTCATTTTCTAAACAACTTAAAAAAGTTAATAATTGTTCACGTGTATAAAAGTTTTCAATTTCCTCTTCACCAGGTAGCTTATGCCGTATAGGTGTTTCAACTAACTTTATTGGATTGGATTGTAAATAGTCTCGCTTTATTGCGAAATCAAATACTTTAGAAGCATAGGCCTTCACAGTTCTATATTTTTGTAGATTACTGAAGCACTCATTAACATGTTTTTGACAAATATCTTATATGCTTCTATATTGGCATACTTATGGTCCTGGAAATTTTACTTATAATAAAAAAAGGCTGATCCAATTTTGGGTCAGTCTTTTAATCTAGTGTATAGTAAAAATTCCATTGCTTTCCAATAATCTTTCAATTAAAATAAAAATATTCAGAAAATTATATTAATAGAGAGTTGTTTGTTTAGAAATTTGCTTTTAAATAGAAGTTTTTTATATCTCTATATTACCAATTAAGTTGTTAAGGGGAGGTGCTCAATTGGATTCTGAATATCCAAAAGTTGGTAATGTTATTACCGAAAATGAAGAACCATTAGTTTCTCTTTCAACAGTTTCAGAAAAAATAAAAGTATTTCCCTATTATTTTAAACATCAGATTCCCGGGGCAATAAATGATTGCTATTTACGAGAGGGAGTAGTTTCTAAATTGTTGCAGGTTGCTAATCAACTTCCAAACGACCATTACCTCGTTATTTTAGATGGATGGCGTTCCTTTGCAACCCAAAGGGCATTATATGAAACCATCAAAAGCCAATTTGAAACGAAATTTGACACAGAAGAAGAACTATTACAGCACCTATCACAGTTTGTTGCAACTCCATCGAAAAACCCACTTAAACCATCACCACATTACACTGGTGGGGCTGTAGATTTAACGATTGGAAATAGCCATGGTTGGCTCAATATGGGGACTGACTTCGATGAATTTACCGAAAAAGCACACACCTTATACTTTGAACATAAAGAACAGTTGACGGCTCAGGAAGTACAAATACGTGATAATCGCCGTCTTCTAAGAACGTCAATGGAAAGTGTAGGTTTTCGAACGAATCCTGAGGAATGGTGGCATTTTGATTATGGAAATGCTCGCTGGGCTGAAGATTCGAGAAATAGGCCAATCTATTTTGGCATTGAACTTCATATTAAAGGAGAGAATTGAATGGTAAAAAAGCTTAGCTATGTATTATTAATGATTATTACTGCAATACTTCTCACAGCATGTAAAGAAAATGCAAACGCTCCGACATCTTCAGAAACCACACCAGATAAAACAACTCCAACCGAAACAGAAACAACAGCAACAAATCCAGATCAATTAGTTATTGCCATCCCTGCAGATGTTACTTCATTAGATCCAGCTATAACAATGGACAATAGTACTTGGAAGATTATCTACAACTCATATGAAAGATTAGTAGACTACGACGGTGCAACAACAAATATTAAACCAGGCTTAGCAGAAAAATGGGAAGTTAGCGAAGACGGTAAAACTTGGACATTCCCCTTAGAGGATGGTCATGTATTCTCTGATGGTACACCTGTTGATGCGGAAGCTGTAAAAGCAAGCTTTGATAGAACGTTGAAAATTGCTAATGGTCCTGCAGGCGTATATAGCATGGTATCTGAAATTCGAGTAGATGACCCGATGACAGTGGTATTCGTGTTATCTGAAAACTTCCCTCCATTCCTATCAACATTAGCAGCAAACTATGGAAACATAGTAAGCCCAACAGTAATGGAACACGAAGAAAATGGTGATTTGGGTCAAAATTACTTAGCAGAAAATACATTAGGAAGTGGCCCATATAAGTTAACTGAGTGGAAAAAAGGAGATTCATTAAAACTTGAAATTAATGAACATTCCAAGGTAAAACCAACGCTTAAATCAATCTTATTTAGAATTGTAGGCGATCCATCGGTACAACGTATGCAATTAGAAAAAGGCGAAATCGATATTGCAGAAGGAATTCCTGTCGATCAAATTGATTCGGTTAAAGGATTAGAAAATGTCGCATTAATTCAAGAGCCAAGTTTATTAGCAGACTATATTTATATCAATACAAGTAAAGGCAATGCAGCATTACAGGACGAAAAAGTTCGTCAAGCATTAAACTATGCTATGGATTATGAAAGCTTAGTAAGTGCAGTCCAACTAGGTTATGCAACACAAATGCGTGGACCAATTCCTGATGGTATTTGGGGTCATGATGAAAGTGTACATCAATATAATTACGATGTAGAAAAAGCAAAAGCATTATTAGCTGAAGCTGGTGTAGAAAATTTAACACTTGAATTATTATACTCTGATAATAAAACATGGTGGGAAACAGAGGCATTAGCAATTCAATCAAATTTAGCTGATATTGGTGTCACATTAAACTTAAATAAAGTTGCTTATGCTACTTCTCGTGAAATGATGGAAAAAGGCGAATTCGATCTAGCATTAGGTGTGTGGAGCCCAGACTTTGGTGACCCTTATGCCTTCATGAATTACTGGTTCGATTCAGCTAACCACGGTTTAGCAGGGAACAGAGCTTTCTATACAAATAGCGAAGTAGACAATTTGTTAAAAGAAGCGGCTACAAATAATGATCAATCTGCACGTCAAGAAATTTATAAGCAAATCCAAGATATCGTTATGGAAGAAGCTCCATATATTCTTCTATATCAAAAAGACTTTATTTTACCTATGAGTAAAGATGTAAAAGGCTTTGTTTATAATCCGATGTTGGAAGGTATCTACTTCTTAAGTGAAATGTCTAAATAAACAACTGGAGTGACGAACCATGATACAAATGATTGTTAAAAGATTAGGCCTTATACTATTTGTCGTATTTGGGGTGACATTGGTGACATTCTTTATGTCCCATGTCATTCCTGGCGACCCTGCAAGTTTGATTGCTGGACAAAGGGCAAGTGAAGAAACTTTACAATCAATTCGTCAACAATTGGGTCTAGACCAGCCAGTCTGGATCCAATATCTTCACTACATTGGTGATTTATTAACTGGTGATTTAGGTACTTCCATACGTACACAACGCCCAGTATTAGATGAATTGATTACATTTTTTCCAGCAACCATTGAATTAGCTATTGCAGCCTTTGCAATTGCGATTGTGTTAGGAATTCCATTAGGTATTCTTGCAGCCTTGAAAAAGAACTCAATTTGGGACAATCTAAGTCGCGTATTTTCGATTAGTGGGGTATCCATTCCAGTATTTTTTAGCGGGTTAATTGTTATTTTAATTTTTTATGGGAAGTTAGGATGGCTCCCTTCAAATGGACGGATTGCACTTGATATCAATCCTCCTACACATATTACAGGCTTCTATATTTTAGATAGTATTTTCACTGGGGATATGGTTGCACTAAAAAGCAGTTTACAGCATCTTATCCTACCTGCATTAGTTTTGTCCTATGCACAACTAGCTGTCATCACAAGACAAGTTCGAGCTAGTATGCTTGAGGTCATGAGTCAGGAATATATTCGCACAGCAATTGCAAACGGTATAAAGGGACGTTTATTAATCATCTCCTATGCCTTAAAAAATGCATTAATTCCTACTGTTACTGTCATTGGTGTAGCCTTTGGTTCACTACTTGGAGGAGCAGTTGTAACAGAGACGATTTTTGGTTGGCCTGGGATGGGGAAATTCGTTGTAGATTCAATTTCTTATTTAGATTTCCCAGCGATGATGGGCTTTACGATTATTATTAGTATTGGCTATGTATTGATTAATTTAATTGTAGATATTATTTATGGATTATTAAATCCACAAATGAAAAAATAGGGGGATTTTTATGCAGATTAACTACTATTCTAAAAATCTAAAAAGTAACCCTATCTGGTATAAATTAAAGCAAAATAAAATGACTTGGGTAGGAATAATCATTCTAGCATTAATTGTTTTATTTTCAGTAATAGTTCCTCTTTTTTCTCCCTTTGACCCTAATAAAATTGATTTAGTCAATAAATTTCAGCCCCCCTCTTCTCAGCATTGGTTTGGTACTGATGAAGTAGGAAGGGATATTTTTACAAGGATTCTTTATGGAGCTAGGCTTTCTCTAGGCGTCGGAATATTAATCATTGTCATAGCAGCTGCTATCGGCATTGTAATCGGTACAATTTCAGGTTATATCGGTGGCATTGTGGATACGATCATAATGCGTTTTGTCGATATGATTTTAGCCTTTCCGAATTTAATATTAGCGATGGCGTTAGCTGCAGTACTAGGTCCGAATTTACAAAACGCGATGATTGCGATTGCTATCGTAAAAATTCCTGTTTATATTCGCCTTGCTCGCGGGGAAGCCATGTTGCTAAAGGAAAAATTATTTGTGAAATCTGCTGAAACATTTGGAATAAATAAGGCACTCATAATCATCAAGCATATTATTCCGAATGCAATCTCACCTGTTATTATTCAGGCGACATTGGATGTAGGGGATACAATTTTATTAATTGCGACTTTAGGGTTCCTAGGATTAGGAGCACAACCCCCAACGCCTGAGTGGGGTGCGATGATAAGTATTGGATGGACATACCTTTTAACTTATTGGTGGTATCCAGTTTTTCCAGGTTTATTTTTATTTTTATCTTCAGGTGCACTTAATTTAATTGGAGATGGAATCCGTGATGTATTGGATCCAAAATCAGCGCGTTAGGAGGGAGAGTCATGATGCTGGAAATTAAAAATTTACATGTTGATTTTGAAGGAATGCGCGGCAAAACAGAGGCTTTGAAAAATATGAATCTCTCTCTAAATCGTGGTGAGATATTAGGGATTGTTGGTGAATCGGGTTCTGGTAAATCAATTACTGCTTTATCGATTTTAGGGCTTCTAGAAGAAAATGCCATTATTTCAAAGGGTAGGATTCTTTATAATGGTGATAATTTACTTGAATTAAGTAAAAAGAACATTCAAGCATTAAGAGGAAAAGAGATTGGGATGGTATTTCAGGAACCAATGACTGCCTTACAGCCGACGATGAGAATTGGAAAACAACTGTTTAATGTAATTAAGCAACATCGTAATTTATCATCGAAAGAAACAAAAGAAGCTGTATTACATGCATTAAGGGAAGTTTATATCGATAATCCAGAGCTAGTTGCAAAGAAGTATCCTTTTGAACTGAGTGGTGGAATGAGGCAACGAATTGTTATTGCACTTGCCATGGCAGCTCCACCTAGTCTACTAATTGCTGATGAACCTACAACTGCGCTTGATGTAACAATTCAATATGAGATTATTAATTTGATCAAAGAATTAAATGAAAAAAGAGGCACTTCGGTTTTACTTATTACACATGATTTAGGTGTTGTTGCAAATGTTTGTGATCGGATACTTGTAATGTATGCAGGGGAAGTTGTGGAAAGTGGAAATACAAAGGATGTGTTAAGTCATCCCATTCATCCTTACACCAAGTCTCTTTTAAATGCTCTACCTGATTCGGTTGAACCACATGAACCATTACAGGCGATTGAAGGTGAGCCGCCTAATTTACTTAAACGACCTAAAGGATGTGCATTTTCTGAAAGATGCCATTTTGTAATGGATATTTGTAAAGAAGAACATCCCGAATTAAAGGATGGTAGGTCAAGTCATCAAGCATCCTGCTGGTTAGAGAAGGTGATTGTATGATAGAAATTTCACAGCTTGAGAAAATTTATAGTACAGGAAAAGACTGTATGATAGCGGTAAAATCAACGAATCTAACTATTATTGAAGGAGAAATTTTAGGAATCGTCGGCGAGTCCGGCTCAGGAAAAAGTACTTTAGGCAAAATGATTATTGGGTTAGAGACGCCTTCTAATGGGAGCATCACTTATAAGGGACATCCCCTTTGGAATAAAAAGAAATATAACCGTGTGGAGGCTGGCGAAATTCAAACTGTTTTCCAAGATCCTCAAAGCTCCCTTGATCCTAGAATGAGTGTGAAAGATATTATTTTGGAGCCGTTACTCGCCCTTTCGAAAGTAGAAAGAAGAGAAAAGGGAAATAGGGAGCGACTACTGCAATTAATAAAACGAGTTGGGTTGAAGGAAGAACATTTGGATCGTTATCCACATGAATTTAGTGGTGGGCAAAGACAGAGAATTGCCATAGCACGGGCTTTGATTACTGATCCTTCATTTATTGTACTGGATGAACCAACCTCTGCACTGGATGTCTCCGTACAAGCCCAGGTGTTAAATTTACTGAAAGAGTTACAGAAGGAGAGAAATTTAACCTATTTGTTTATATCCCACAATATGTCGGTCATTAGATATATGTGTCAAAGAGTTGCTGTAATGTTTAAAGGGGAGATAGTAGAGGTTGGAGACACCAATGAAATATTTGAACATCCTGAACAACCTTATACACAAAAGCTGTTATCTTCAGTATTAAATTCAAAATGATACAAATACACAATCGATTATTTTAAAATGAATTTACAACCGTTACTCGTATTTTGGGAAACAGTTGTTATTGGATGACGTTGGCAAGTAGTTTTTTCATACACAAATTAATGTCCGAAAGGTACATTTTTTATAATGCCATAACCAACCAGGGCACACTTGTCCTGGTTTTTTTATACTTTAAAACCAAGCAAATCTCTAATTTTCCAACCGAGAAGCTCTTATTCCCCATACCCTCAACTTTTTCTCACCACCATGTCTTTTTCCACTAAAAAACGATATTTATTAAGTGAAAGCAAATATGCACCACTTACTAAAAGGAGATGTGACAAAAATGAACATTATTGAATTCAATGGAGAAGCAGTTCTGGAAACAAAGGAATTAGCAAAACTGTATTGTCGAGCTCCTCACGAGCTAACAATCGCTTTTTTCCAAAACATCAATCGATTTAAAGAAGGCGAACATTATTATTTACTTGATAATCAATTCCAGGACTTTGAAGAATTTATAAACGACCACCTTGATGAAGAGTTAACAAAGCAAAAGGCAATATATCTATGGACCGAGCATGGTCTCTATGAACATGCCTCACTAATGAATTGCATAAAGGCGTGGCATTCGTATTGTCAATTTATCTATTTTGTTCTTACGCAGTCCGAAGAAGTAAAGCAGGCAATCCAGGTACTCCAGAAAGCTGAAGATATGATTACAAGAGAGAAGTTTTTATACTTTTTAACGAAGGAGCTGTTTACAATATGAAACTCCTAATAAATGAATCCCCTCTACAGGTATTACCAACCATAGCAACAAAGCTTAGGTTGAATGAAGCCGTTGTTCTGCAACAACTGCATTATAAATTGCAGCAGTCTCCCTTGAAATATGGAGGTTTTACTTGGTACCACCATACTTATACAAAATGGCAACGGCAGTTTCCATTTTGGTCTGAGAAGACGATTAGTCGAATCTTTTTGGGGCTAGAAGAAGATGGGATTATTGTGTCGACCCAACAGTACAACGAGATGAAGGTCAATAAGACCAAATGGTATCGTATAGACTACGATGTTTTTTATGCTGTCTTGGAAATCCAACCTGACCCACTCGTGCAAATGTATGCCACCTACCGAACAAATTTGGGGGGAGGTTACAGACGAGTTGGCCGCATCAGATTTAAAAGAATTAAAAAAAGAAGAAGTAAAAGAACACAATGTGCGTGTTGTTGCTGAAATCATTCAATATTTAAACCAAAAAACAAACAAAAACCTTTCGAGTAAATAACAAAGCTACCAAACGCCTCATCAATGGACGATTAGCAGATGGATACAAACTGGAGGACTTTAAGAAAGTCATTGATACAAAGGTGCTCCAATGGCTTCCAAGACCCGATATGAAGCCATTTTTGAGACCTAGTACACTATTTAGCCCAACGAACTTTGAAAACTACCTCAACGAATCGACCGATACACAAACGCTAAAATCGAATACATCCGTTCAACCAATCGTTCTAGACTTTGATGCAGGGGAAGAAGATTAGTACAAATACAACAAGTTAGTGCTTGTACTAAGTGGAAGGGGAGCTCACGTAATGTCTCCAGATTTAAGCATAGATTTACTAGAAAAGAGTTTGCTAGGAACCATGCTGAAAGAAAATTACTTGATTGTCGATGAAGTCCTCAGAACGGACATGTTTCAATCTCAAATTCACCGCTCTATTTATCTAGCCATGCAAAACCTAGCAAGGAACAATCAACCTGTCGACTATATTACGATTTTAACCATGGTAGAACCAGGTGAAGTCGGTGGTGCCAACTACCTTGCAAATCTACAAAACTATGGGGATTCTGAAAAATTTGAAGCCTACCTAGAACTTCTCAAAAAAGATTGGCGGAAGAAACAAAAACAACAAATTCCAATTGATATTCTCACATGGCAGTTTAAGATGAAATCATCAATCAAATTAATAACAAAAAACAATACTTAAACTACCCAGTCATTTACGTGTTAAATGGTAATAAAGAAGAAGCTTACATTGGTGAGACGGTTTATTTTGAAAATCGAATGAAAGCTCATTAGCTATTTCCTAATCCACCTCAAAAATCAAGATAAAATAAAAGTACTGATGAAAGTACTTCAATTAGATAAGAAGCAACTAAACTTTGTAAATGAAATTGCATGAGCAATGTCTGAACGAAGCAATCTAATTCCATATTAAATCTTTTCCTAACATAAAAAACGAATAAATTGAATTAATTGGAACGCTGTATGCGGTGAAAGTCGCACGTACGGTGTGAAGTGGAGGAAAAGCTGGCGATAACTTCAAAGCATACCTATCACGATTAGATTGAATTGTACTTTATTATAAACCGTTTAATATTAAGCATGGTGAACCGTATCATAAGTAAATGAGGTAATTTGGAAAAATATAAAACTACAAGCCAAAATACCGAGTTTTGGCTTGTTTTTAGTTTTGGATTAAAATCCAAAAAATCCAAGTTTGCTCCAATTAAGATGTGTGGAACTTAAGTAAAGCTATATAATAGGGAACCAATGATTTGCTAGACCAAGTATAATGCCTTATGACTCCCAAACGGTTTCTATTGCCTCAAAACGATTTTTTCCTTTTCTTGATAGAATCGTATACTTTTCGGATGATAAAACCGTATATTACCAATGCTTAATCCCATGAACAGGTGAAGCGTGATAACTTCTATCTTTATTTGAATAACCCTTATTGCTTATTTTGTCACCGTGAGGAGAATCGGCAAATTAATTTCCTTATTATTATTATTATTATTATTATTAGTGAGAATTTAAAAAAGAAGGTGCTTACAAAAGTTGTAGAGAACTATCTCTCTTTTCTGTAGCGCAATATTTTAATTCTTATAGTGATATTATTTGGTATTCCTTATTTCACCCATTAATCTGTCCATTTTGAAATAGCTCTGTATCACTCCCTTTCAGCAACATAAAAAAAGACTTTAATGGCAATCAGAATTGTTTCAATAAACTGAATACTATCCATTGACTATACTAACTAGTTAGTCTAAAATTGAATTAGGGAAATTATACCAAGGGGTGATTCAAATGAATAAGGTTATTGTTATAGGAGCGGGTTTAGGGGGGTTATTTACTGCCGGTTTATTGGCAGGAAGGGGACATCAAGTGACAGTTGTCGAGCGATCACCGATATTAGGTGGAAGATCGCACGTAATAAAAAAGGGAGGCTTTACATTAGGTTATGGAGCTCATGCAATCTTGGCACCTAAAGCACATCCCGTAAAAAGTATCTTCAAAGAACTAAACATTGATTTAAAATATAGTAAAGCAAGTCTTACTAAATTTAAGATCTTTACAGATAGCGAATTACTGCCTACACCTTTAGGATCAGGAATTCTGACTTCAAAAGCCATTCATGGTCTGACTAATCATTTTATGTTTCTTAAAAAATTTATACAAATGGTGAAGGCTAAGCCTACTTTCGATGTTAATCTAACAGTACAAGATTGGATAAATGAAAATATAAAAAATGTTTCTGTAGCAAAAGTAATTAAGGCATATGTAGCTCTATCTGTTTATGATGGGGCATTGGATTGTTATTCTATGAACTCTTTTGTTGAACTTGCAAACTGTGAATATTCAAACATGGAGCCACTTGCTTATGCGGCATATGATGATTTATTGGATAAACTAAAAACACATATTATGACACACGGTGGAACAATTCAGGTGGGGTGTAAGGTCGAAGGACTTATTATTCAGGACGGTAATGTGGTCGGTGTTGAAACAAAGAATCAAAAATTATATGCAGATACAGTTGTATTGAACTTGCCACCTCAGTCTATCGCAAATATTATTACCTATGATCCGCTTATAGATGAACTTAGCCCTTATCTAAACCAATCACCCCAGTTTGTATACGTTTATGATTTAATGCTATCTAAATCTTTAAGAAAAGACATAACGAACATATTGGATCTTGACGAAAACGTATATATTAATGATTACAGCTTAAATGTTCCTTCATCGGTTACAAATAACGGGCAACTGCTCTCCTGTTTAAAGTTTTTGACCAAACAGGAGCAACAAGATGATCATCATGCGGAGCAGTCCAAACAATCAATAGAGAGAATTCTCGATACTGTCTATACTGGATGGAGAGAGCTAACTGTAGGAACAAGAATAATAAATAGGGCTATGGTGAATGGGATTGCAAGACATACTGGTAATGAATTCCTCCCTTTTAAAAGTAAGACAGTGGAATCACTCTATTTTGCAGGAGACTCTACAGCTGGCCGAGGTGGCTTAGGATTCCCAGCATATGAGAGTGCTTGGGCAGTTAGTGAGGAGATTAGTTTGAGAAATTCAAGGAAGCATGTGAATAATGTTTAATCAAAAGGAATGGAGAACAAATGACAGAGTTAATTCCTGGTAAAGAAAAGATTTTAGAGACGGCATTAGTTGAATTTGCCGATAAGGGTTATGAAGGAGCCAGAGTGGATCGGATTGCAATCGAAGCAGGCGTAAATAAGGCTCTAATCTATTATCATTTTAAAAACAAAGAAGAACTTTATGTATCAACGATTAACTATTTGTTTGAAAAATCAGCACCAACAAAATTAGAAATACCCTCATCTTTGACAGTTAAGGAAAAAATGTCAATTTTAATAAGGCACTTCACCACGTTTATTCATAATAACCCGATTTTTGTAAAAATTATGGATCAAGCTGTTAATACAGGCAATCGTATTTTTGACAATTTGTATGAACAAAACCTCTATTTTCAAATGGTTATGGCTTTATACTTTGAGGGAGTAGAAAAAGGAGAAATTAGAAGTGTTGAGGAACCAGTCGATTATTTGGTTTCTCTTCTGGGATCTTGTTATTTCTTCTATTCCCATCGAAATGCCTTATATAAATTTTATAATAGAGAATTGGACGAAAGAGAATTTCTAGAAATGCGCATTCGTACAGTGCAGGATATTGTGGATCGTGTATTATTCCAAAAATAAGAAATTCAATTAGAAATTATGATGGAGTTTTCATTGGTGGAAAGCTTGCAGACGGAAGTAAGTAAAAAAATGTACTGTTTTATGATAGAAATCTGGGCTAATCATTAATTTTTAAAGTTTAATAACGCAGAAAATAACTCCATGTAATTAACCTCATTTAGACTCATTAAGGTGAACTGTACCATAAATAAGTGTGGTTTTTTCTGAAATACACAACTAGCACCTTTCCATTTTGTGTGGAAGGTGCTGTTTTGAAAGTATTAATAGTTTCCTGTGCATATCATGCTCCTCAAAGAAAGCCCTCTTATTAGTTAAACGTGACATATATCGTATAACCAATATTTTTAAAAAACTCCTTTAACACTTTTTCTGCATTTTTCTCTGCAGTAGTTAATAAACCTTCAGAGATGGCTTCTTGACTAATTTGCTCTAGTGCCTTATCGGCTAGGTCAAATCCCTCATCCCATTTAACATCATCACGGAAAAGCCCGCCATCGACAAAGGTTTGTATTTTATCCATTTGTACGGATGGTTCCTGGATGAGCTCTGCATGAGGAAGGGTAATATCTATTTCTTTTGTTTCTTCATTAATAGTCATGTCCTTAGAAGTAATCCCTTTCAAATCAACACCAGCAATAACTGTTGCAGGTACAATTAATAGTATTTCTCGTTTTGTTCCTGGTAGATCAAGATTAAAAGGGATGTCTTTACCAAATATTTCATTATCCTCTTCTTGCAGAACTGTTTTCATATGAGCTTCAGCTGTTGCCAATGTGGAGAGCTCTTTTACTTCTTCAACAAACGTGACAGACTCTTGTTTGAATGGATTGCCCGAAAATAGCAAAATTGCTCCTGCAGCAATGACTAAAAAAGCAAGGATGACCAAAATAATCTTCAATCTACTAGCTTTTAAGAAATACTTAAATCCTCTTTTCGGTGTAGGTAAAAATCTTGAGTTATAATCCACTGCAATAGTTGCAGCACTTTGCTGTTGTGATGCCGTTAATTCTACTAATAATCTTTCTAGCTGTGCAATTTTTTCGTCTTTTTCTTTTATAATGTCTCTATTTGTATCCATTTTTTCTCCTTTGATTTTTACTATTAAGATGCTTATCCTTTTTTCTACTAATCTATTATGTAAGGCATTATCAGTTGACGCAAAAAGTTGTAGAAATTACCATCAGTTATTGTAGTAAATCCTGTTCCAACTTCTTTATGAGTTCGTGCCTCCTATTATATTTATATAAATATTTTAACATATATAGGATAAATTGTTCATTATTTTATGGAATTAAATGGTAGAGTTTAAGCTAATTCATTATAAGTATTAACTGATTTTTATCCTCGTGACGCTTACTTATAACGCCTGCAAATTAGTAGTAATTCAAAGGAATACTACCAACAATCCCTCTCAAAAAGAAGGCTACTACTATTTGAAAAAACCTTTAAAACTTACATAAGAATGATAGAAAACGTACCCTTTAGCCGTCAATAATCCTTTGTTTGTGTAGTAGTTTTTCTTTGAAATGCTCTAAAATTCAACTTTATCAATTCTTGAAATAAGATTTGGGATTTAACGTAAATTACCTTCTTAGTAAAAAATGGCTAATACGATCCCTATATTCCCATTTATTGAAACATTTGACCCTGTTATTCCTATTGTAACATTCTCGACATTTGAAGAAGCTGTTGCGATCGCCAATGATTCACCATATGGCTTAGCTGCATACTTCTTTACAGAAAATTATAAAGATGGTTTATATTTAAGTGAAAACTTGTATTACGGAATCATCGGCTGGAATGATGGCGCGCCATCAGGAGCACATATTCCATTTGGTGGCATGAAAGACTCCGGTGTTGGCAGTGAAGGTGGCTCTGAAGGGATTGAGCCATACTTAGAAACAAAATATTTATCAGTAGGTTTGTAAAAGCTACTGCTCTTACTGACCCAATAAATTGAGATAAATAAAAACACCTTGCGTTGAGAAACGGGTATGAAGTGACCCTTAAAAGCAACGTAGAGGTGTTTTTTCTATGGAATAAGAGTTAGTTATCCAGTTACCCAGGACTGCACTTATTCCAAAATTTTTAAAAACTTTAACTTAGATAGAGAATTGGTAATTTAGGAGGGGACTATGAAGAGAAAAACAATTTGGTTGTCACTTATTTAGTAACAATCATTTTTTAATTTTGCACGTAATTTATTCTATTACTTTAGTTGCTGAAATTTTTGTGAAATAACTTATCTTTAACTAGAGGCATTCTTTAAATTAATGCTGGATTGCGCTATGTCGTGTTCGGAATTGAGTGAATATTTTAAATTATATTGAAACGATTTTTTGTAATTGTTATACTATTCTCTAAGTTTTATTATATCAACCTGGTTTTATATAACAAAACTATCAAGAAATAGCTATTAACTTATCATGCTATTGAACATATTAAAACAGTGGGGGAAGAAAATGATATTTGGTGTATTGAAAGACATTAAAGTGGGCGAGTATCGAGTAATTGCTACTCCAACAGAAGTTGGAACGATTATAAGCGATGGCCATACAGTTCTTGTCCAAAAAGATGCAGGAATTCGGGCAGGATTCTGTAATGAAGTTTATGAGGAGCAAGGTGCCGAAATAGTTGAAACAATTGAAGAGATGTATGAAAGATGTGACTTTCTAGCAAAAGTTAAAGAAATTGAAGAAAATGAATATCAATTAATCAAGGAAAATCAAATTATCTATACGTGCATACATCCAGCTGCACACGAAGAGCAAGTACAAGCTATACTCGATAGCAAATGTATTGCATTCACAGCAGAGGATTCACATCGATTCGGTTCAGTAAATTGTGAAGCAGCAGGAAAACAAGGTGCATTAATGGGTCTACAAGCAATGCTGACGATCAATGGTGGGAAAGGGAAATTTGTTAGCGGTTTAGCTGGAGCCCCAGGTATGAAGGTACTTATTCTTGGTGGGGGATTAGTAGGAAGATCGGCACTGCAGGTTTTACATTCATTAGGAGCATGGTGTACGGTTATGGATGTGAATTACGGGGTATTGAGAGATATTGGAAAAACGTATAATGAAAAAGTGAATACGCAGTTATCAACTAAACAAGGCATTAAAGAATTGCTTCCGGAAATTGATATGGTGATTAACTGTGTAAAATGGCCAAAGGAACGCAAAGATTATTTAATAGATCGTGATATGCTCAATTTAATGGAAAAAGGATCAGTTATTGTGGATATTAGTAATGATACTGATGGTGCGATTGAATCCTTCCGTGAAACAACGCATGAAAATCCTACATATATCGAAAATGGCGTCGTTCATTATTGTGTGAGCAATATTCCTGGAGCTATTGCTAATTCTACCTCTGTAGCTTATGCAGCATCTGTACTTCCACATATTCAATCAATTCTTAATCTAGGTGTGAAAGCAGCTTGTATCAAAGACGGCTTTTTAAGACGAAGTCTAACTGCTTATAAAGGTTACCTTACACATGAAGAAACAAGTGCTATTCAAAATAGACCTTGGATAAGACCAGAAGCCGTTTTAAATATAAAAAATGAAAGTTTAGACCCGGCACCTCCAGCGACATCAACGAGATCAAATAACTTTTTAAGCACTGATGCTATCGGAGGAGTGGATTAATGACTTTATATACGATACTAGTAGATTTTGCTTGTGCCAGTATCCTGATTTTAATAGGTATGCTGCTTCGCGCAAAATTTAAATTTATTCAAAGAAGCTTTGTTCCAGCGAGCTTATTGGCAGGGTTTTTAGGTTTGGCATTAGGGCCTAGCTTTCTAAATATCCTACCCTTTTCCGAAGATATCGGCTCTTATGCAGGGATCATTACCATTTTTGTATTTGCGGCAGTTGGGATAAACGGATTTTCCTTTTCACCGGGCAATATGAAAAAGGATATTAATCGAATGGGCGCATATGCCACTTATAAAATTCTTGTTATAGGTCTTCAAATGTCTATTCCGATTGCCTTTTCCATTTTAATTATTTCAAAGTTTGCCCCAGAGATTAATAACGGATTTGGTTTACTGCTGGCAGCCGGATTCTATGGAGGTCACGGAACTGCGGCAGCGGTAGGCACAACTTTCGAATCATTAGGCTGGGAGACTGCAACTGACCTAGGAATGACAGCAGCTACCGGTGGGATTTTAGCAGGTATTTTTGGTGGACTTATCTTTATAAAATGGGCAACTCGGAAGGGCTACACTCATTATGTAAAGGATTTCTCGCAAATTTCGGAGGACTTAAAAACAGGATTAGTTCAACCTCAAAATCGAACTTCAATGGGCAATGATACGGTTTCACCAATTGCACTGGATCCATTGGCATTCCATTTAGCTTTATTAATTGTTCCATCAGGTTTAGGGTACCTTCTAAATAATTATATTGCTACTACTTGGGGTCTTGAATTCCCAACATTTACGATAGCATTTTTAATAGCATTACTTATGTATATATTGCTAGGTAGAGGAGAAAAAGGTGTTTATAAATATGTTGATAAAAAGGTAGTTGACCGTTTAGGCAGTGCAGCAACCGATTTTCTTGTATTTTTCGGTGTAGCTTCGATTAAATTACCTGTTGTTGTAGAATATGCCCTTCCACTTGGTTTACTAATGCTGTCGGGTGTAGTGATAGTTGTGGTAATGCTAATCGTGATTGGACCAGCTATGAACTATGAGAGCTGGTTTGAGCGTTCCATATTTGTTTATGGCTATTCAACGGGTGTATTTGCTATCGGACTTACATTATTAAGAATTATTGATCCTAATAATAAGTCAAAAACACTTACAGATACAGCGGTAGTTGGACCTATTAATACACCTTTGGAATTATTTGCATGGTCGGCAGGGCCTGTTATGCTGTTAAGCGGACAACACTGGACATTTGTTGGAATTTTCTTTGCCATCTCTATTGGCTGTCTTGTGATAGCCAGAATCTTCAAATGGTGGTACTGGAAGATTCCTTTAGATGGACGACCCCCTGTTCCATTAGATAAGAATTAAGATGTTATTGGAATAACGAAATAGCATATTAAAACATATATACTCATTATAAATAAAACTCGAATACTGGACTCATGCAATATAACAGTCCTTTATTCGAGTTTTTATGTTCAAAACTGATTCCACCCTCAGGATTCTATTATTTCCTACAAAACTTCAAAATAGGTACACTTGCGTCAGCTGGAGAAGAAGAATTCGGAGTTGAAAGAAACGGTTCGAATATCTACTGAAAATCAAAAAGCAGTCAGCAAAACGGAAAAGGATTTAGAATCTTCTACAGAGAATATTCAAAAGCTACCTAATGAATTAGCTCAACAATCCAAGGACAGTATTACGTCAATAAGTAATGTTCAAAAGGAGCTAGCTATAATTCTTAGCCCTTTCTAATTGCCTTTATAAATCCAAAAATACTCAAAAATCCATTTTAAAAAAATATAGATAAACTGAGGTTGATATGAATGCTCAGTTTATCTATATCACTTATTATGTTTTCAATTAGACTTAGTTTAGTGCATTTCTAATTTCGAAATTCCTAAACAACCATCACATTCATTTGAAGTGGTACTACAAGCTTTTCCCTTAAACTTTGTCACTCAATTTTTTTAAACTCATACCCGTTTAGATAGGATATTCTTCGACTTAGTTTTATAATTTCCTCTCGTGCAATGTCATGCTTAAGGTCCCATTTTTCCGTTATCATTGCGGTACTCACACCGGCAATAATTTTTCCATCGGCATTATAAATAGGGCAGGCTACACAATGAAATCCTATTGCCGATTCTTGATGTTCTTCGATATAGCCATGAGTTTTTGCATTCTGTAAATTCTTAAACAGTTCATCTAAATTTGTAATCGTTTGGGGGGTTACTGATTCTAGTCCATTGGGAAACAATTTTTCTAACTCTTCATAGCTTTTATCTATTAATTGAATTTTACCAACTGATGTACTATGAGAAGGGTACACTGAACCCGGATGCGTTACTAAATCAATTGTTGATGACCCTTTGATTTTTGCTAAATACATGACTTGATTTTCTTGTAAAATCCCCAATTGAATATGCTCATCAATAATTTCCAATGACTTTTTCGCTTCACCATTAAAAAGGTCAATTATTTCTAAATCTTTAAAGTAATGATGACCAATATGACCTAGAAATGGACCTAACTTGTATTCATCCTGATTATCTTTTATTAACCAATTTAATTGTTCTAATGTACGTAAAAGGAGAGAACACGAACTCTTGCTAATCCCTAATTCCCTTGAAATATCTATCAATCGCAATGATCCTTTATGTTCTACAACCATTTTGAGTATTCTGTCGATTTTAACTGCAGCTGGAACTTGATATTCATTTTTCAATATATTAACCACCTAATAGAACTAATGAAATTTGAGGGAAAATAACTAATAAAGCCAGTACCACTATCATTATACCAATAAACGGGATTACAGCCTTTACAAGTTCATCGAATCGGATAGTATCTAATGATTTTGCTACAAATAGATTAACCCCTAGTGGAGGTGTTAGTAAACCGATTGCTAGATTTACAATCATAAGAACACCGAAATACACTAAATTGATTTCGTACATACCTAAAATTGGCAATAAGATTGGTACGATTAAAATAATGGCTGCATTAATTTCCACAAACATACCCACTACAAAGAAAATCAACATGATAATCACGATAAACATTGCTGGACTACTTGTAATTTCCATTAATACTCCTGCAAGTTTTGTAGGAATTTGTTCTACTGTAATAACCCAACTCATTAAGTTTGCTGCAGCAATAATAAATAGTACCATTGCCGATAAAACGCCAGCCTCTACAAATGTGGTTTTTAAATCTTTAAATTTCATCGTTCGATAAATAAATAACGCTACTACTAAACCATATACTGATGCTACGGCACCCGATTCAGTTGGTGTAAAATACCCTGAATAGATACCACCTAAAATAATGATAGGCATTAATAATCCCAAAATTGACTTTTTAAAATGTTTCCAGAAATTAGCCCATGATGATTTTTCCAAACCTTTATAATTACGTTTTTTCGAAATGATATATGCATAGATAATTAATGCTAAACCCATTAAAATTCCAGGTAAAACCCCTGCGACAAATAAATCCCCTACACTGGTATTTGCTGAAATCCCATATGTGATAAATGGAATACTTGGCGGAATAATAATCCCAATAGTTCCGGCGGAGGCAATTAAAGCTAATGCGAATTTTTTATCATAGCCTTCCTTAATCATTGCAGGAACAATAATCGAACCAATTGCAACTACTGTCGCTGGCGCAGAACCAGATATTGCAGCAAAGAACATACTGGCTATAACAGCAATAATTGCAAATCCACCTGTAACGGATCCTACAATGCTTCCCGCAAAATCAACTAGCCTTTTAGAGATTCCACCCTTTTCCATAATCTTCCCAGCAAGCATGAATAGTGGAATTGACATTAATGGAAATGAATCTAATCCTGTGATCATACGTTGAATCGCAACAAATTCAGATAAATCGGAGTTCAATAATGCAACCATGGATGCAAAAGCTACACCGATAGCTAAAGGAACATTTAAAATAAGTAATACTAGTAGTACGACAATTAATATCGTTATCATATGCTCCCTCCTAATCTACAAAAATCTCTGGTTTTTCAACTTGTTCTGACTTAATAATGTCAGATATAAACAGCAATACATACCTAACAAACATAAATATTGTTCCAACTAATACAGCAAGATACACAATATGCATTGGCATGTGTAAAGCTGGAGATAATTGTCCTTTTTCTATTAAACTGTTAATAAACGGAATACCAATTACTATTAGAACTACACAATAAATCATCGATAAAATATAACTGATCGCTCTTAAAATACGATTGGCTTTCTCAGGTAAATAGACAACCAAAATATCTAATGTAATATGTGCACCTTTTTTTACCCCTAAACTAGCTGCGATAAATGTAGCCCAAATCATTAAATATCTTGAAGCCTCTTCTCCCCAAGTAATTGGTGAACCAAATAAATAACGGAATATAAAGTTGGCAAATACAATCAATAACATTGATAAGAGCGTGATAAATACAAAATTCTCCTCTAAGAAGTCCATTATTTTATCAATTTTTTTCAACATTCTATCAACACCTTTCTTAAAACCTACCAAGAAGGCTTGGTAGGTTTTAATTGTTTATAAAATTATTTATTTGCCTCTAACTTCTCCATTAATAAATCATATATGTCAGCACCTACGACATCACGATAGCTTTCTACTACAGGCATAGCCAGTTCACGGAAAGCATTGTATTGTTCATCTGTAAGTTCCGTGATTTCAACACCGTATTCTTCCATCACTTTTCTTCCTTTTTCTTCTTGCTCTTGGTTCATTTCACGTTCCATTACAGCCCATTTATCAGCTTCTTCTTCCAAAATCTGTTGTAAATCTGCAGGCAGGGAAGTATATACATCATCATTAATAACAAACCCGTAAACTCCGTATACATGACTTGTTAATGTAAGATATTTTGTTACTTCATAAAACTTCATCCCAACAATTAGAGAAAATGGATTTTCGTACCCATCAATTACTCCTTGTTGAAGACTGCTGTATAACTCATTGAAAGCGATAGGTGTTGGGCCACCACCAAATGCTTTAATCATATCCATATGCGCTTGATTTTCCTGGGTACGAATCTTCAATCCATCTACATCAGCTGGAGTCTCGATTTTTTTGATATTATTCGCCATATGACGGACACCATTTTCACCCCAAGCAAGCCCACGCATACCCGTCTCGGATAACAAGTTTTCAAATAACTTATCACCAAATTCACCATCCAACACTCCAAATGCTTCTTCGCCATTTTTAAATAAATATGGTAAATCTAATAGCATCATAGATTGCGAAAATCCTGAAAAAGGACCAGTCGAAATTACAGCCATTTCAATTGAACCATTTTGTACACCTTCCAAAGTTTCCCTTTCAGCACCTAATTGACTATTAGGATAAGTCTCAATGATAATGCGACCATCCGATCTTTCTTCTATCGATTTTTTAAATTCTTGAAGTGAATTCTCTAAACGATCATCAGTGGCAGCAGATGAATGCGCTACCTTTAATGTATAAACTTTCTCATCTCCACCAGCACTAGTTGTGACAGTAGCATTTGATGAGTCATCACCACATGCGGCAAGTATAATGACTGTTAAAGTCAATAATAGGAATTTTAGTAATCTCATTTGCTAACCTCCATTAATTTCAAGTTTCCATAATATGAATCTTCAATAATCTTTTTAACATCCGCAGCATTTGTTATTCTTGGATTTACTTTGATATTTCCGCTACGTAAAGAATCTTTAATAAGCGTATCAATCGAATCCAACTGAACACCTAATTCTTTTGTTGTCCTAGGAATCTCCAATTGTGTATTTAACTCGACTATTCGTTCAATCACCTTGTATGCGTTTTCATTTTTTGATAATTGTTCATCATATACATTCATCGCTTTAGCAATATCGCAATACTTATCTACTGCAGCTAATAAGTTAAACTCTAGAACGTATGGCAATAAAACTGCATTTGCAAATCCATGTGGTATATCAAAGATTCCACCGAAAGATTGAGAAATTGCATGTACATTCCCTAAACGTGTTTGGGAAAAGCATAGACCAGCCAACATAGACGCCTCTAATAAATTCGTGCGACTTTCTAAATCGTTACCTCGTATATATGCATTTAAGATGTTGTCATTTATTAGTTTGATAGCATTTAATGCCATCTCCGATACGACACCATTATTTTGCTTAGATAAATAAGATTCAATAGCATGTGTTAAAGCATCTATACCTGTTGAACTTGTAATCGATTTTGGACATTCTAAAGTAAGCATTGGATCCACAATTGCATATGTCGGGAAGATCTTCTCGCTTATTACAGCTGCTTTAAATAAAGATGCTTCGTCAGTAACAATTGTAGAAGCTGTTACTTCGCTACCTGTACCAGCAGTTGTCGGAATAGCAATGGTTTCGACAGGTTGATTTGGTATTTTTCCAACTCCTTCGTAATCCAAAATATCTCCAGGATTACGTAGCATTACTGCGATCGCTTTTGCAGTATCTATGCTGCTTCCTCCACCAACAGCAATGATGAAATCTATTTTGTTGGCAGTAGCAAAATCTACCCCTTTTTTAATAGTTGCAGATTTAGGATTAGGCTCCACCTCGGAAAAGACTTGATATCCAAATCCCTTCGATTCCAGAATGTTAGTAATCTTTTTAAGTAACCCCGCTGCAATAATCCCTTTATCTGTAACAATCAAAAAGTTCCTTTCACTATATAAACTAAGTATTCGACTTAGCTCATCAAGTGAATTTTGCCCGAAAACTATCCTCGTAGGCATATAAAAGTTATAAATATTATTCATCCAACATCCCCCTTATATGTCCAATATACTGAACCGATGGCAATATAGTGAACTTAAGAAGAATATAGCATTACATAAATATCTAAATCAACACAATTCTTAATTTTCTAAAAATTATTGTTAAATAATGTATATCGGAATAATAATTACGTTAGTTTTGGCTTTGTTTGTTTAAGGCTCGAAACTAAAGTAATTCTTGAAAATCTAATGCTTTACAGGAAGTGATTGGACGCATTGCAATCCAAATAAGCCTAAATTAAACATTATTTTAATCCGAAAAAAAGCTGCCACTTTTAATCGACATGAGAAAAATGGCCTCCTATCCCCAAAAATTATAGATATCGCCCAATGTGAATAGTATTCTGAATTTTTTAAATAGTGTATTGAAATCGTTACCAATACTTGATACATTAAATTTACGGTTTAATTAGCTAAACCTAGTTCGATATATTGAACCTTAAATTAAGTAGCAGTTATTACCGAGGTAAAAATATTGAGTTCCAGCTATCGAAAGTACGAACAAAGAAGGCGGCCATGGGTTTTTCACTATGTTGTAACACCGATAACTTTGAACATCAGATTATTGGCGGAGTAGTTTTTCGATGCCAGCAAACAGTTGTATTGTGAAATTTGAAGTGGCCAAAGACGAGATTCTGAACTTGGTATCCAGGTTATCTAAATTAGCAGGAAATCCAGAAAGCATATTCGGGAAAAGGCCGAATAAAAAAAGAAAAACAAAGGAGGATGTAAAATGGTTTCAATTACTTCTAAAGTTGCAACATTCAAGAACTATATTAATAACGAGTGGGTGGAATCCAGCTCTACAAAATTATTAGACAGCATCAGTCCGATGAATAAGAACGAAGTGGTAGGAAGGGTTCAAAGTTCAACACTAGAAGACATCGAAAAGGCGGTTCAAGCAGCCCACAAGGCACAAGAAAATTGGCGAAAAATCGGACAACATGCACGTGGTCAACTCCTCTTCAAAGTTGCAAACATCCTTGAATCAAGAATTGAAGATATCGCAGAAACAATGACTCGTGAAATGGGTAAGACACTTCCTGAGGCAAAAGGGGAGACAGCTCGTGGAGTAGCGATACTTCGCTATTACGCAGGCGAAGGTATGAGAAAAAATGGAGATGTGATCCCTTCTTCGGATAGTGAAGCACTCATGATTACAAAACGTGTACCAGTCGGTGTGGTTGGCATCGTTACGCCTTGGAACTTCCCGGTGGCAATTCCGATTTGGAAACTGGCACCTGCTCTCGTTTACGGAAATACAGTTGTCTTCAAGCCTGCAACAGAAGCGGCAGTTACAGCTGCGAAGGTTATCGAGTGCTTTTGTGAAGCCGGTTTACCCGAAGGTGTTTTGAACTTTATCACAGGTTCTGGATCAATCATTGGGCAAGGTATCATCGCTCATCCTCAAGTGAATGCGATTACATTTACAGGTTCTGAAACAATAGGTAAAGGTGTTTTAAAATCGGCTGCCGAACGAGGCATCAAGTCACAAGTTGAAATGGGTGGGAAAAACCCAGTCATCGTTGCAAAAGATGCAGATCTTGATAAATCAGTGGAAGCTGTCATCAGTGGGGCATTCCGCTCTACCGGTCAAAAGTGCACAGCAACAAGCAAGGTTATAGTTGAAGCCGATATCTATGAGACATTCAAGGAAAAGCTTGTTCAGGAAACTGAAAAAATCACAGTCGGTAACGGATTGAATGATGGAATTTGGATGGGTCCGTGTGCAAGTGAAAGTCAATTTAATACAGTTAAGAGCTATATCGAAATTGGAAAAGAAGAAGGAGCACAGCTCATTACAGGGGGAGAAGTTCTTCACGGCGAAGAGTATGATAATGGATTCTACATTACTCCGGCGATTTTTGAAAACGTCAAGTTGGATATGCGGATTGCCCAAGAGGAAATTTTCGGCCCGGTCATCACACTCATCAAAGTTGCAGATATTCAAGAGGCTATTCAAGCTGCAAATGATACAAAATACGGTCTTAGCGCATCGATCTTTACTTCTAATATTGCTTCATTCCTCAAGTTCTCAGACGAAATTGAGGCTGGATTAGTTCGAGTAAATGCAGAAAGTGCTGGTGTGGAACTTCAGGCACCATTCGGTGGTATGAAAGGCTCGAGTTCAGGTTCGCGTGAACAGGGTGAAGCAGCTCAAGAGTTTTATACAGAAATCAAGACAATCTTTATTAAGGGCTAAATTAATCAAAAGATGTATACAAATTTGATGGGAAAGTAGGGATTTAGATGAAAGAAACGCGTAATTTTCTTGAAAGCTTAGGATTTCCGTCGACTGACTTAAAAGACCTTCCAACTTCTACTAAACGTTTTCCAGATGGTGCACAGTACCGAATTGAACTTCCAAGCACAGAAGGACCTGTAGCATTAAAGGAGACGTTAGACGAACTCGACCGCCTTGGCATCCAGGTTCATAGAATTTCCCAAGGCAGTGGCATCATGCTGCAAACGGATGATGAAATCCGTGAAATGTGCGAGTTGTCTGCTGAACGAGGTATTGAGTTAAGCTTATTTGTTGGTCCCCGTGGAACTTGGGACATTAGTGCTCAAAACTTCACTTCAGGTGGGAAATTTATAGGAAACCGTCACGAAGGGGCTGACCAACTTGTCTATGCAATGGAAGATTTAAAACGAGGGGCCAAACTTGGTCTTCGGGGAGCACTTGTCGCAGATGAGGGACTTCTTTATCTGACGAAAGAAATGAAAAAAGCTGGTCAACTTCCAGCAGATTTTGTGGTAAAAGCGTCGGTTCAAATGGGGGCTGCAAACCCTGTCTCGATTAAGATTATGCAAGACTTAGGTGCTGATACTTATAACGTTCCGACTGCACTTACACTTTCAAAATTGGCTGCGATTCGCCAATCAATCGATATTCCAATCGATCTTTATGTAGAAGTACCGGATAACTTAGGTGGATTCCTTCGTTACTATGAAATTCCAGAAATTATCCGTGTGCTTGCACCGGTTTATATTAAATTTGGTCTTCGTAATCATATGGATGTCTACCCTTCAGGTCAGCATCTGGAAGATTTAAACGTCAACCTGGTGAAAGAACGTGTAAGACGAGCAGCAATCGGCATCCAGATGATCGAGCGTTACTATCCGGAGGCCACAACATCTGAATTAGGTGCCAAAGGGCTTGGCATTGCGAAGGTTACGTTACCGACTGAAATTTAATTATCTTGTATGGATACGAGCGGTTTGAAAGTTGTATATAAAATCGCATAGTAATAGGTGGAGGAGTTAAATGAATAAAGTAAAAGGTGGCTTAAAATCTATGAATGTGGTAGAAAGATTAAAAGAAATCTTACCGGAGAATCGAATTACCACGAATGAGACGGTTCTGCTAAATCATAGCCACGATGAATCCCTTCATCCATCTAGTCTTCCGGATGTGGTCGTGTTCCCTCAAGTGAAAGAAGAGGTAGTTGAAATTTTACGTTTTGCTAATGAACATAAAATTCCCGTTGTGCCCTATGGTGCTGGATCAGGATTGGAAGGTCAAACGATTCCAATCTGTGGTGGTATTACGATTAATTTTCAAGAAATGAACAAAATCATAGATATCAATCCAAGTGATTTATTGGTAGTAGTACAACCTGGTATAACAAGGCTCCAGTTAAACGCTGAATTAGGAAAGCATGGATTGTTTTTCCCTGTTGACCCAGGAGCAGATGCTACTTTAGGTGGGATGGCATCGACAAATGCGAGCGGGACAACGACTGTTCGATATGGTGCCATGAAGGATAATGTTCGTGACCTTGAAGTTGTATTAGCTGATGGGAGTGTCATTCATACGGGCAGTAAAGCGAAAAAATCTTCATCCGGCTATCGATTGACTGAGCTTTTCGTAGGATCGGAAGGGACTTTGGGTGCTTTCACTGAACTCACATTGCAGCTGTATGGAATCCCGGAAGTCACTGTTGCAGGACGAGCGGTTTTTTCATCCTTGCAAAATGCAGTTCAAGCTGCAACTTCTCTACTTCAAGTTGGGGTTCCAATTGCTAGAATGGAACTGGTTGAAGCAATTACCATTAAAGATATGAATAAAAGTGCAGGAACAAATTATACAGAAGATACGACGTTATTTTTGGAATTTCACGGTTCCAAGGGTAATGTTGATGGCGATCTGGAAGTCACAAAAGAATTATTTACTGGCTTTGGCTGCTATCAATTTGATATCGAAAAAGATTCGATTGGAAGAAAGAAACTTTGGGAAGTAAGGCATAATCACTTATATATTTTGAAACATGCCAATCCCGGGAAGAAAGTGTTGAATACGGACGTTTGTGTTCCGTTATCGGCTTTAGTAGAGGCCATTGAATTTAGCCGTAAGTGTATTGAAGAAAGTGGACTTGATGGCAGTATCATAGGCCATATAGGAGACGGCAACTTCCATGCTGGTATCGTTCTAGACGCAAATAATCTAGATGAAGTAGAAAAAGTGGATTATGTAAACGAACAAATCGTGAAATTTGCTTTATCTGTCGGGGGAACTTGTACTGGAGAGCATGGGGTAGGGTTAGGGAAAATGAAGTATCAACAGGACCAGCATGGTAAAGCGTTGGATGTCATGAAATCGATTAAAGAAGTGCTTGATCCGAATAACATTTTAAACCCAGGTAAAATTTTTAGATTAGATTAAATGATTCAGATGGTAGGGTTACTGCGAAGTTGTAGACATTAGGTGATTTCTGAACGCTAAAAGGAGTAATGAGTATGAATTGCCCAACCAAACATAAGTTGAAATCGAAGAGTCGGGAATAAGAAAAATTGCAAATCTTGCTTTTGAAATACCGGTTGTTGTAACTTATCTTTGGCAGCAATGGAAGCTTTAAAACATGGTACTCAGCATGAAGAGGCTGTGGAGATGAAAACTGAATACATCAATAGAAGGAATTATGTATTTAAAAGACTTGTAGATCTGGACTTAGAAGTTGTCTAGGGTGCTTTTTATATTTTTCCTCTATCAAGGGTGATATTGTTGGTGTTATCTATTGATATACTGTGATTGAAAGAGAGCTGTAATGGCTCTCTTTTTATTTGGACAATTTGATATAGAAAGAGTAATTGTATAGATCGGAGAAGAAAAAGAAGCGCTGTAGCTCTAGGCGTATTCAAATTTTTAAGTAAGCTTTTTAAGTTGTTCAATTAATTACACAACAATCTTACAATTAAAATCACTCACTTATTAGAAGATTCATTCTATTGTGTTAAAATAATAATAACTCTATATTTTATCGAAAATGGCCTAGTAGACAACTATCAGAAGGTAATCGGGGTGATTTCTATAATTATTAGTCAGGAGAATGATTACTCTTTTCTCACACTCTCTAAAGCAAAAAAATTGCTAGAAATTAATAAGATGTTAACGCAGTCCTTACAATTAGAAGAAGTACTAAAAAGTTTAATCACTGCTGCCAGTGAGTTGGTTACAGTGACAGATACATTTATGATCTATTTGTATGATGAATCAACAGCAAAGCTTAAATTGTCAGAGGCCATCGGGGTAGAGATTGAGCCATTAAAGAAAATGGTACTTTCTCCGGGCGAATCGATTACGGGGAAAGTGTTTTTAGAAAAAAAGGCCAAGTTATTTAAATCGGAACAAGAGATCGATCTTTATATGAGCAATATGTCGGAAGGAAACTATCAATGTTATTTTGAGGGGGTCCGTCGGAAAAAGATAAAAAGCGCATTTTGTGTACCGATTATCTATCAGGATACCTGTCTTGGAGTCCTTATGGTTGATAACTTTAGTCAGGATGGCGTCTTTTCCCGTGCAGATTTAGAGGTCATTCAAATCATTGCCGATCAGAGTGCCATTGCACTTGAACACTCTCGGGTTTATCATAACTTGCTGCAAAAGAATAAAATGTTATCCAACACGATTTCAATTCATAAAAAGTTTTATCAATACATCATAGAGGGAGAAGGGATTGGTCGTATTCTTCAATTATTGGAAAGTTTAATCGGCTCTCAAGTCGTTCATCACGAAACCAATAGTTATCGCCAGAATAGCAATTATTATCCGATTGTGCGTGGACATGAAATTCTAGGTGTTTTAGAGCTGGCGCGACCATTTGAAACTTTCCCTGAATTTGAACAATTAATTATTGAACATGCCTGTTCTGCCATCGCACTTGAGTTGACGAAAGATAGTGCATTGCTTGAACAAGAATTTCAATTACGACATGAAATCTTTAATCAGCTTTTAAATGGTCTAACTAACTATGATTTAAAGAGGATTCTGCATTATTTACAGTGGAATGAAGTAAACAATCTTCAATGTATTATCATTGAGGGTTCGGTCAAAACATTATGGGATCAAAATAAATTGAAAGATAAACAGTGGCTCTTACTTTCATTTGAAAATATGCTTAAAAATATTTGTGTGAATAGCTTTATTGTCACGAATACCTTTCAACTGATTGTCGTTCTTCCGGATATGAAAGAATATCAGCTGCAGCAATTCATTAATGGGATAGAGGCTGTTACGGGGAAAGACAAAGAAATTCTCATTGGTATTGGAAGGAAAACAAGTATACTGCAATTTTCCATTTCTTATAATGAAGCGATACAGTCCATTAATTATGCAAAAGTGACGAAGACATCCCGTATTGTAGAGTATGCTAAACTCGGTATGGAAAGGCTTTTTCATGAGATTGAACCACAAAGAAAAGAGATTTTCATTCAGGATAAGATTGGAAAGCTATTAAAAACAGACCTCGTATTAGTAGAAACGTTACTATGTTTCATAAATAATAATAAAAACCATAAAGGTACTGCTAACGAGTTACATATTCATGGGAATACCCTGTATTACCGACTAAAGAAAATTGAAGAAATTTTGCAGATTGATTTGAATAATGAAAAAGAGTGGGTGGATATCGTTATCGCTACTCAATTATATGTGGCAAGTCACAAAGAGTAATTTATATTTTTGTGACTTGCCACATTTATTTTTATAATTTTGAATATTAAAATTATTTAAAAAGTTGTGAGGTGATATTTGAATGACCGAAACTTATTTTAATTACATTGATGGTGAATGGGTACAAGCAATATCAGGTGAGCTGTATACAAGCATTAATCCTGCCAATAAAGATAGTATACTAGGTTATTTTCAAAAATCCGACCAAAGAGATATAGAAGTAGCGATAGAAGCTGCTGAGAAAGCTTTTAAAACATGGTCGAAAATGGCAGTACCCGAGCGCGGTGAAGTATTGTTCAAACTCATTAACTTATTGGAAGAACAAAAGGAAGAACTCGCTGCGATCATTACAAAAGAAGTAGGAAAGACATATAAAAATTCTTTGGGTGAAGTTCAGAAAACAATCGAAGCGATGAAACAATTTAGCGGTGAAGCAACACGTTTAACGGGTGAAACCATTCCGTCAAATGATCCGGAAATTTTTGGCTATACAGTGAGAGAACCTTTAGGTGTTGTTGGTGTCATCGCACCTTACAATTTTCCGCTTGGTATAGGTATCTGGAAGATAGCACCAGCAATTGTTGCAGGAAATACAGTAGTTTTTAAACCGGCTAGTAATACGTCGCTAATCAGTATAAAAATTATAGAGCTGTTTGAAAAAGCAGGTGTACCTAAAGGTGTCATAAATATGGTAACAGGACCGGGTGGGGTAATAGGACAGGCAATTGGTAATCAGCCAAAGATTAAGGCTGTTTCATTTACCGGTTCAACAGAAGTAGGCTTGGCATTGGGAAGGGCTGTAACAAATCGTGGAGGTAAAATACAAGCGGAAATGGGTGGAAAGAATGCATCCATCGTACTTGAGGATGCAGATTTGGATGAAACAATTAAAAATATAGTCATTAGCGGCTTTTTTGATAATGGACAACGTTGTACCGGAACAAGTAGATTAATTGTCCCAAGAGCTATTTCAAAAGAGGTGATTACTAGATTAGTAGAGGCTGCGGAATCATTAACCATTGGAGATGGCTTTGATGAAAATGCCGATAATGGGCCGATTATAGATGAAAATCAATTGAATTTGTATTTAGAGCATATCCAGGTTTCCATTCAAGATGGTGCTGTGCTCGAATGTGGTGGGAAAAGATTGGTGGATAATGGCAGGGATAAAGGTTATTTCTTGGCACCGACTGTTTTTAGTAATGTTAATTCAGAAATGAGAATATTCCGGGAAGAAATTTTTGCACCGGTGATTGCCGTTATTGAAGTAGATTCCTATGAAGAAGCGCTGGATGTAGCAAATGATAGTGAATTTGGCTTATCTTCTACCATCTATACAAAGGATTTAGCGAAGGCCATGCACTTTGTTAAACATATAGAAACAGGTGTTACACATGTGAATATTCCTTCGAACTATTTTGAAAATCAATATCCATTTGGAGGAAAAAAAGCTTCGAGTCTAGGACCACGTGAACAGGGCTCCACAGCATTAGAATTCTGGACCGAATATAAGACGGTTTACATTAAGGTATAGATGGGGGGCATTGCATGGAATCGGTTGGAGTCATTGGATGCGGACTAATGGGAAGTGGAATAGCCAAAAATCTATTGAAAAATAATTACGAAGTTACTATCTACGACATTAATGACGATGCAGTGAGAAATTTAGTAAATCAAGGAGCAATTGCAGCCTCAAATCCTGAAGAATTAGCGAGTCAGGTTGATTATCTTATTTTATCGTTAACATCCCCTGAGTTAGTTAAACAGCTTGTCCTAGACGAGGATAGGGGAGTTCTTTACCGAATGAACCAAGACAAATTTATTCTCGACATGAGCACAAATGATGTAAATCTCACAAGACATATACATGAAGTTGCTCAAACCAGGGGTGTTGAATTTTACGACTGTCCTTTAAGTGGTGGACCAGATGGTGCGAATAATGGAACGCTTACCATCATGATTGGGGGAAATGAAGAGAGATTTAAGGAAATTCTTCCCGTCCTGCAATCAATAGGAAAACATATTGAATATCTAGGTGAGAGTGGTGCGGGTCAAACAGTAAAGCTTTGTCACAACATGGTGGTTGCCGGCGTTATTTCCCTACTGAGTGAAGCATTTTTAACAGGCGAAAAAGCAGGAGTTCCGAAAGAAAAGCTTGCCTCGATTTTTCAAAAAGGTAGTGGACAAACTCGAGCTATGGATGTTTTTGGTGTAAATATACTGGATCAGTCATTTGGAAATGTGAAATTTTCGTTAGCCAATATGACTAAAGATATTCACTTATACCGAAATCTTGCGGAGGATCATCAAGTTTCTACTTTCGTCAGTGATATGACTCATCAGCTTTTTACTTTAGGCAGAAACAAAGGAAAAGGGAATTTGGATTCATCTGCCGTCTATGAAGTGCTAGCAGAACTGATGGAGAAAGAAATAATTAATTCATGAATAAATCTATTTAATATAAAAGGAGGAAAATTGTATGCAAAAATTGTTTGATGGATTAGATCAGGTTTATGAGGAAATTGTGGAGATACGCCGTCACCTGCACCAGTATCCGGAATTGTCATTTAAAGAGGTGAAAACAGCAGAATATATTGCTGATTTCCACAAAAAGTTAGGGCATGAAACGCGAACAGGAGTTGGCGGGAATGGTGTTGTTGCTTATTTAAAGGGTGATCAGCCAGGCCCTACAGTTGCATTACGTGCAGATTTTGATGCGCTGCCGATTGTTGAACAAACGGACGTACCTTATAAGTCTAAAAACGATGGTGTGATGCATGCATGTGGTCATGACGGACATACGGCAACTCTATTAGGCTTGGCAAAAGCATTAAATAAAATGAAGTCAGAGCTCTCTGGAACCGTAGTATTTCTTCATCAACATGCAGAAGAATTACCTCCAGGCGGTGCCATTTCCATGATTGAGGATGGCTGTTTAGATGGTGTCGATGTTATTTTTGGTACACACTTGCAGGCAGAAGCGCCATTAGGCGAAATTGGTTATCGCGTGGGCTCCCTTCAAGCAGCACCGGATATGTTTACTATTCGCATACAAGGGCGTGGGGGTCATGGAGCCTATCCACAGCAAACGATTGATAGCATAGCGGTCGGCAGTCAACTCATTAACAGTTTAAACCAAATTGTCAGCCGTAAAATCGATCCATTAGATGCTGCCGTGTTATCCGTTACCTCCTTTGTAGCAGCAAATCCATATAATGTTATTGCAGACCATGCAGAAATGCTTGGAACGGTTAGGACTTTTAAAGAAGAGACTCGTGCATTTATGGAAGAAGAGATGGAGAGAGTCGTTAAAGGCGTATGTGAAACAGCTGGAGCAGGCTATGAATTCAACTATACCCGCGGTTATCCAACACTTGTTAACCATAAGGAAGAGACGGAGTTCGTAGCAGAAATAGCGAAGAAAATCCCAGGAGTAACAGCAGTAAAAGAAACAGAACCTGTTATGGGTGGGGAAGATTACTCTTATTATTTACAACAGGTAAAAGGAACTTTCTTCTTTACAGGTGCAAGAAACCCTGAGTGGGAAGTATCCTATCCACACCATCATCCGAAATTCGATATTGATGAGAGAGCATTATTAATTGCAGCCAAAATTCTTGGACAAGCAACTTTGGAATATATGCAAGTCCATGCAAAAGAGGTACAAGTATAGGAAGCATTCGAATTCTCATATAAAGGAGCAATGTCTATGGAGGGAAAAGCATTTGGTTTATGGAAAGATTGGCGTCTGCATCTTATCGTATTAGCAATCGTTATTGTTACAGAATTGATTGGACAGCATAGTATATCCGTCGGTATGGGTATTATTTTATTACTTCCTATGCTTTATGCAGTAATCATTGGCATTGCCATTTATTTTACTCCGGTTGTTACCAAAAAACAGTCGGAAAATGCTGAAACACTAGTTTATATTACACTCACTCTATTAATTGCAAAGTTTGGCCTTCAAGCAGGACCCGCTTTACCTCAATTGATTTCAGCGGGGCCAGCTTTGATCCTCCAGGAAATCGGAAACTTAGGTACCATTTTCCTAGCGCTTCCTGTTGCAATTTTATTGGGATTAAAAAGAGAAAGTATTGGTATGACTCACTCCATTGGTCGAGAAGGGAATCTAGCCTTAATTACTGACAAATTTGGACTTTCTTCTCCAGAAGGACGTGGCGTCATGTCCATGTATATTTTCGGTACTGTATTTGGATCTATCTTTATAGGATTAGCTTCTGGTTTCTTGGCTACTACACTCCCGCTTCACCCCTATTCATTTGCTATGGCTACTGGAGTTGGAAGTGGAAGTATGACAGCTGCTTCACTGGGACCACTAGTTGCTGCATTCCCGGATATGGCTGATACGATTACAGCTTTTTCAGGGGCTAGTAACCTATTAACATCTGTTACTGGGTTATATGCAAGTATCTTTATAGGGTTACCATTAACAGAAAAAATGTATAAAGTATTAACGAAACGAAGAGATAAAAAAAGTGGCAAAGCTGTAATGGTTTCAAATCTTGATACGGAATCAAACATTGAAGTGTTAACAGAGAAAGATAATGATGATTCAAAAACAAGGGTGGTGAAATAATCTATGCTAAAAAATATTCAAGAATGGATTATCTTGTTTATCATTGTCTCTTTTATGGTGATCATCGGAAACTGGATTGGTTATGAGGTCATGCCACTTGAGTCAATTCCAGGAATTCTGACTTTGGCGGCCATAAGTTTGGTTGGATTAATCCTTCATAGACTGAATCCGTACAAAAAAATCCCGAGTATTGCCTATATTGGAATATTAGCATTTCTCATTACAATTCCAGGCGTGCCTGGGTCTGAACAAATTGTCGAGTGGACAGCCAAAGTCAATCTATTAGCCATTGCAACACCGATTTTGGCTTATGCGGGTATCTCAATAGGTCGTTCATGGACTGATTTTGCTAAATTAGGATGGAAAACGATTATTGTAGGGATGTTCGTAATATTAGGTACATTCCTGGGTTCAGCAGTAATAGCAGAGATTATTTTACGTATGCAGGGAATTATTTAATAGTTATTTATATCATGGTGTTCTTATAAGCTATATAGAATGGAAGCAGTTGAAAAATCGGGATAACTGATATTTCAACTGGTTTTTTGTTTAAACAGAAAAAATATCAAATAAAATCGTTCGATTTAATGAATCGGCTTAATGTTTCTTCATAGAGGAGCTAGATTGATCAAATCAAATCAAATCAAATCGAATAAAATCAAATTAAAGGAAATGCAAAAAACGTTTGGGTAGTGATTGTAATCAATCCGAAATAATAAAAAAGTGCAAATTCAGTATATTAGAATTTGCACTTCTTTACTTGTGAAGTCTATTGATTTTATCTGCGGAAGTAGTGGTCAGGTCCCGGAAAGATAAAATCGACTGTAATGCTTCACTTATTTAGTTTTTGCTGCTCTAAGCATATTCCCCAAGTTCATGAATAACCTGACAAGTACATTTAATCCCATTGAAAAAGTTGTCTAGTCCAAGATTCTCGTTCGGTGAATGGTTGCCTTGGTCAAAGTTTGCATAGGGCACAACGATGGATGGCAAGTTTAGAATCTTGGTCCATACATAATCAGGCAGGCTTCCTCCCAGGCTTGGTTGTAGCACCGGTTCCATTCCATAACTTGTTCGTACTGCATCTGTTACGACTTTGACTACATCCAGTTCAGCGGGCGTCCTGGATGGTTGCATAGCACCTATACGGGACACTTTCACACCGGGTGAAAATTTATTGACATGGTTACAAACCTTTTCATAAATATCATCAGGGTCCTGATCGACTACGAGGCGTATATCCAGCTTAAGGTTTGCCTTTGCAGGAATGATCGTCTTCGCCCCTTCACCGCCGTATCCGCTGGTAAATCCAGCTATATTGAATGTCGGTTCCATTGTTAGTTTATGATAATAGGTTTCTCCATCCATATCCAGATCATTATATCCGATTTGTTCTGCCACTTGTTCGCGGTTGAAAGGGAGGTTTCGAATCAGTTCTTTTTCTTTTTCCGAAGGTTTCCGGATATTATCATAGAAGCCTTCTATTAAAACTTTTCCATCTCGATCACGCATCGTGTGCATTAAGTCAATTAGTTGCCATGCCGGGTTAGGAACAATGTTTCCTTTGTTGCCCGAATGGTTATCCCAATCTGCTCCTTGGGCTGTCAATTCCAAATAGAGCATTCCTCTTACGCCAAGCAACACAAACGGTGCTCCGGAAGAGTGCATAGGTCCATCAGATGTATAGACAAGGTCGGCTTTCAATAAATCCCGATTGGTTTCAACGAAGGAAGCTAGATTTCTGCTGCCAACTTCTTCTTCTCCTTCAATGACCATTTTTATATTAATCGGAAGTTCACCAATGGAATCCAGATATGTTTTAATCGCCAACACTTGCGCCAGGAATTGACCTTTATTGTCTCCTGCGCCTCGACAATAGATTTTATTATCCTTGATTGTTGGTTCAAAAGGAGGTGAATTCCATTCCTCCAGTGGATCTGCGGGCTGAACATCATAATGCCCATAGATTAATAATGTAAAAGCGTCGGGATCCTTCATGATTTCCCCGTAAACAACGGGATGGCCACCTGTGTCAATTAATCTCGTATTATTCAATCCTGCTTCGTCCAGCATCCCTTTTACTAATTGGGCACAATCTTCCATGCCTATATTTTCGGCACTTATACTCTTCTGTCTAAGCAAGGTAAATAATTGCTCCAAGTACTCATCTCTTCTGTCTGCCAAGATACTATTCAATTTTGAACTATTCATCATAACCCCCACTTTCAATTATTTTAAATACATATCTACCCCTGGTCCGACTGGAATTCCAAATAGGCCAAAGATGCATATCATGATGATCCAAACAAATAAGAATGCGATGGTATAAGGGAATATTAAAGAAATATGCGTCCCTAGCCCGGCCTTTTTATCATATTTGGTAATAAATACGAGCATGATCGCCACAAACGGATTAAGTGGCGTAATCATATTTGTTGCCGAATCCGCAACCCGGTAGGCCACTTGTATAAATGCCGGATGGAAATCTAATAGCATCAGCATAGGTACGAAGACTGGTGCCAGGACTGACCATAAAGCAGTACCGCTTGTAATAAAGAGACTTAATACAGCCGTTAATAATACAAATAGAATAATAACCGGGAAACCAGTGAAATTAATGGATTTAAGCAGTTCTGATCCGTCCACGGAAATCCATATTGCCAAATTACTCCATTGAATATAAGCAATAAACTGTGCAATGGCGAATGCCAATACAATGAAGGTACTCATATCCTTGATTCCATCAACCATAAAATTCGTTACATCACTTGAATTCTTGATTTTCTTGACGGATACACCATATGTAATCCCTATCGTTAAGAAGAAGAATAGAAGAAACATCGTGATTCCATCCAAAAACGGTGAGGGAATGAATCCACCAGTTTCATTTCTTAAAGGACTATTTGGGATAAATAAACATATAGCAACAAAACCAATATATATTAATGCTGAAATCACTGTATTTCTTAAGGCTTTTGTTTCTAACGGCCCAACTGCTGTTATTGCTTCTTCTTGCCCGCTTCCTTTATAAGCGCCCAACTTTGGCTCAATGATCCGTTCAGTAACGAATGCACCCGTAATCGTAAGTACGAAAACAGATATACTCATAAAAATCCAGTTATCAATAGGGGTTACCACAATGTCACTACTGATGGTTTTTGCAGCATCCGTCGAGATTCCCGAAATAAGTGCATCAAAATCCGTAATTAAAATATTGGCAGTAAAACCAGCACCGACACCCGCAATCCCTGCAGCCATTCCTGCCAAAGGATGCCTTCCAACAGCAAGGAAAACCATTGCCGCTAAAGGAGGAACTACAACATACGCTCCATTTGATGCAATATTGCCAAGGATTCCGATAAACAACACGGCATATGTAATAATAGCTTTTGGAGCACCCAAGATGGTTTTCTTTATGGCAGCTTCAAATAAACCAATTTTTTGGCATAGGCCAATCCCCAACATTAATGCAAGGACGACTCCCAGCGGGTTAAAGCTAACAAAATTATCTATCGCTGATCCTAATATAAATGCTAACCCTTCAGTAGAGATTAAACTTTTGACGAATATTTCTTCTCCTGTTCCTGGATGTATAACAGAAACTCCGAAGGCATGTACCAGCCAAGAAACCAAAATACACAATAGAGCTAAACAGATAAACAAAACAAATGGATTGGGAAGACGATTTCCCAATCGCTCAATTCCATTAAGAAATCGAATAAACCCTTTTGGCTTTTCTAATTGAATTTTTGCCGATGGTTCTAGCAAGTCAATCACTCCTTTTATAATTTTTGAGAATAAGTTCGATAGAAAAAAGTGTATACAGTCGACAGTTGATAAGACAGAATTTGGCTTATTGTTATGAAAACAAATGGTTGTATCTAAATCTGGTAATATTGTTTTTTGCCTTCTCAAAATCTATCAACAAAAAACTTGTCAACCTATCTTCCGTTATGTATTTCCATCATTTTTCTAGATGACACTAAAGGAATTATATGTAACCTTAGGTAATCTTCCGTTGAACTCGGTTATAAACTCCCGATTTAGCAGTCTAGGCAGAATAAATTAAGTAGTTTTACAACATTTAATTTAAGGAACTAAGACTCTAAATGGTCTTATTTAATATACTTAAAAATCTGAAAATTGTAAATATTATTCAGAAAAAAAGAGTAAGAGGAATCGTCTCTTTCTCCTTAAGCCATTCTATGCTTATCGTCCTTCTCTTCATGCGAGTCTTTAATTCTCAGCACATCCTCATAAAATAGAAAGTACATCAAATCTAATAATTATTGCGAGTAAATATATCTCTTCTCGGCTGTTTACGATATGGTATATTAATATTAAATTAATAATAATTTCATACTATAATTTTATGGGGGCAAACTACTTGAAAAAGTAGGACGCAAAACTATAGGGGCTAAGTCATTGATATGCCAGCCAGTTGCGAATGTATTTTGTCTTTTCGGGCGCCCTATACACGTATAGGGTTTTTTAGCGTTTATCTAAGCGGTTCCAAAATAGGATATAACGTTTTCGATCATTAATCGAATGTTTGTTATAAAAAATACAAATACTAGTGATGGCTTATGTGCATTTATTTTATATGTTCAAGTAAAGTTGTAAATAGAAATGACAAGACTAACTACATTATAGGAGTGTGATGTGAAAGTCACATTATCAGATAAGTGAGGGAAACAGATTGAAACTAAAATTAATGACCATTCTTGTAGTTGGTTTTTCAATGGCTCTTTTTATCTCACTGCTCTTATCATATTTAACTCCGATGCTGTTAGAAGAGGCGACTGAGCTTGATCGTATTGATACATTAGAAGATGTGAAGAGAGTAAATAACAATATACTTTCGAATGTGGATGTTTTGGGAATCATGACTCGTGATTGGGCGGTTTGGGATGATACCTATAATTATATGATCTATAAAAACGAAAAGTATCTTCAGCGGAATCTTGATAAAATCACATTAGAAAATAATCAGGTAGATTTCTATGTGTTCATCGATAATCAAAAACAATTAGTCTTACAGTTAGGGTATAGCTTGGAGGAAAAGAAACCAACTGAATTAGAATCAGACTTTTATAAAACATTCTTGCCACTTTTAACTAACCAGGATAGAGTTAGCGAAACACGTCTAGTTAGTACGGCTAATGGCTTAGCCATGACTTCGCTTGAAACAATTTATCAAAGTAACGGAGAAGGTCCATCAGTTGGGACATTAATAATGGGTCGACTAATCAATGATTACAGCATAAAAGAAATGTCCGATGAACTTTCGTTAAATCTTTCTCTTAAACCTATTGAAGTAAACAAAGTTGAACAACAATTCAATGTTGAAAATATTAGTGAAACTTTATTAACAGGTTCATTACTATTAAGTGATTACTCTAAAGACTCTGTCTATCAGATAAGTTTTGATCATAAACGAAATTTTTATTTAGAGGAAAAAAAGACTGTACGCCAAATTACCATCTATTTAGTTGCTGCAAGTTTATTTTTCATAATACTTGTCATTTTTCTTCTAAATCGCTTCATACTCAGTCGGGTAGGCAATCTCTCGTGGCAATTAAATCAGATTCAGGAGAATAAGGATATTAAAGCGAGGGTTACACAAAGTAAATACTTTAAGGATGAATTGTTTATTCTTGAGAGTTCAATTAATCAAATGCTTTCTTCATTAGAAGAAAAACATAATGAGACAAGTCATTTAGCCTATTATGATCAACTGACGCTGCTTCCAAATCGTTATTTATTTTTTACGGAATTCAGTAGGAGAACCCAACATAATAAAGGTGAATTAGCCATTCTATTCCTTGATTTAGATGGTTTTAAACAAGTAAATGACGTTTACGGGCATGAGATAGGTGATGCCTTATTGAAAGAAGTTGCTAGAAGAATTCTGCCTATCGTGATGGAATATAATGGTATCGCTGCCAGGTATGGCGGTGATGAATTTATGATATTACTAGAAGATATAACAAGTTCAAATTTGGAAATAATCGCTCAAAAGATTTTATCAGAAGTAAAATCGGGGTTTCATTTTTCTTCCATTAAAACATTTGTTACAGGTACTATTGGAATCAGCCTATACCCTAAAGACGGGGATACACTAGAACTATTGTTAAAGAACTCGGATATAGCTATGTACGAGGCAAAAAGAAAAGGGAAAAACCAATATAAGTTTTTTTAAGAGGCAAGAATCCATCGGAAATAATTATGTTGCATGCTGAGCCATAAGAAGAAATAGGTTCACAACGTAAAACCGATTCAAATAGACCATCACCTTAGTATGGCGGTCTATTCTTTGCAATTAGTTGAAATGGTGTTTAAAGGGTGTCCCAAGAGCTTTGCTTTTGGGGCATCTTTAAATGATGAACAGATAAAATAATGGTGTAATTTGATATCTATGTTTTCTATGGGCAAGCTTGATTCAAATAAGTAAAGGACTTATTTACTTGAATTAACTATCCAAAACGTTGCTTTTCTAGAAGTAACAAGTAACAGTTTCAAGATGACTATTAAAAGGCTAGTTTCCACTGAAATAAGAACGCCTATTAATTTAACCGACCAACACTTTGTTAATGTACTTAAAGTGGACAAAGAGTTTTTTCACAAATGATGTCATTATTGTTGGCGCTAGTATAAAAGTTAGCCAACTTATTACAAAAGTATATGAAAACTAGGTATTAAAAAAAGCATAAGGTTACTGTAGTCGTTACACTGGTATCTGATAAATAGATTCCCCAATAAAATTTATAGGTTGCAATATTCTATAAAAATGATATTTATCCTAGGGCTATGAACTTATTCCAAAATTTACAAAAGTCATTTAACTTATATAAAGAATTGGAATTTTAGGAGGGGACTATGGAGAGGAAAACAACCTGGTTTATACTTATTTTTGTAACACTATTATTCTTAGTTGCCTGTGAGAGTAATGGGGAAACACAGACAAAAGAAGAGAAAAGTAGTGGTATTGTTACAGAACAATTAAATGGAGAACAAAAAGAAGAGTCAGAAAATAAAGTTGATGAAACTAATTCTACTGATATCCAATTAAGTGGAGAAGTAGTAAACGAAAATGGAAAGATTGTAGTCAAAGGGAATAGTAATTTAATGGAAGGTACAATAGTAGAAATTGATTGGCTGGACCGGCCATTTTCAGTTCGAAATCCGATTTGCCTTCTTTGTGATAAAGGTGCAGAAGTCGATCAAAATGGGGATTTTACATTTGAAATCCCGACAGATTTAAAGGACAACGGTTATGTTTTAGTAACAATTGAAGTTGCGCTTGGAGGCTTGGCGCAGACAGATGAGGTTAAGGCTGTTTATGGTGAGTATGGGGAGAACTTTAAAGGACCATTTGTCTATAAATATGAATTGTTGGACGAAGAATACCAAAAAATCTTCGCTTCCCTTCTGGTGTTACCTAGAAGGGAAAAAACTGTATATCCGATTGAAACACCAAAAAGGGAAAAGGTTCCTCAAGATTATGGAAGTACGAATGTATGGGTCGAAACAGAATTAACGAATGATCATCACTATTTCTATGTAAACGGGAAATCCAATTTATTAGAAGGAACAGAGATGGTTGCTTCTTATTTTTCATCTAAAGAGGCTGCTGTCGCGCAAAATTGGGTAAGTTCCAGAGCCAATGTCGTTAGTGATGGGTCGTTTTCATTACAGATTCCATATGACACTATTACAGAAACAGGTACGATGGTTATTACTTCAAAACCTCAAAGTTCGCATTTACTGCAAACAAAAATGAACCAAACTTACGGGGAATCCTTTGAAAAAATGAGTGGTGAGCAGGTAGTTCCAAATGAGGAAGGCGGGAATATGATTGAAATCGTCCTGCATCCGGAACCGCCAATTGTTAACGCTCCGGAAGATACAAGTGTTACCACAGATGGGGAAGAAACAAAAATCCAATTACCTGATGACATTTTATTTGATCATGATCAAAGCGTTTTGAAACCTGATGCCCAAAAAACATTGAATGAGCTGATAACAAACTTAGCATCATTGAAAGAGGATACGGTAATTCAAATTAATGGCCATACGGATAATACAGGTGATGACCAATATAATCTTACGTTATCAGAAAAAAGAGCAAAATCGGTCGAAACGTATATACGACAAAGCGGAAAAGTGGACCATATCAAGATGAGTACAGCAGGTTATGGTGAAACCATGCCGCTTGCATTGAATAATTCTGAAGAAGGCAAAGCAAAAAACCGCCGGGTCGAAATTGTGATTAATCCGAAATACTAATAAAAGTGCAAATTCAGTTTAGTAGAATTTGCACTTTTTTGCTTTTGGAATCTATTAAGTTGATCCTGATTACACTCTGCTAAGTTCTTCCTGTTTCTCTGTCAGTTCAATCTCAAAACCAAGATCCTCTAGCATTCGATAGTCCATGTTTTCTTCTTGGCCAGCAGTTGTCAGGTAATCGCCAACAAAGATACTATTGGCAGCGTATAAGGCGAGGGGTTGTAATGTCCGTAGATTCACTTCGCGACCACCTGCGACTCGAATTTCCTTTGTTGGGTTCATATAGCGGAACAAAGCGAGCACTTTTAAGCAATACCTTGGGTTTAATTCCTTCGTTCCTTCTAGCTTTGTCCCATCTATGGCGTTAAGGAAATTAATTGGAATCGAATCTGCATCAAGCGCTCTTAATGCCCGGGCAATATGAACAACATCTTCCTTCGTTTCTTTCATACCGATGATGGCTCCAGAACAAGGGGAAATCCCGTGTTTCTTGACAATGTCAATTGTATTGATTCGATCATCGTATGTGTGCGTTGTTGTAATATAGTTATGATGACGCTCGGAAGTGTTCACGTTATGATTATAGCGATCGACACCCGCTTGTTTTAACTGTTCTGCCTGCTCTTCCTTCAACAATCCGAGGCAAGCGCAAACTTTTAAACCGTATTTTTCTTTAATTTCAGCAACTGCTTCACTTACTACTTTCACATCTTTTCGGGTTGGTCCGCGTCCACTCGCTACGATACAATATGTGCCGATTTTATTTTCAAACGCACGTTTGGCACCCTCTAGAATCTCCTCTTTTGTAATAAATGGATATTTTTCAATGGGAGCAGTTGATTTGGATGATTGTGAACAGTAACCGCAATCTTCCGGACAATATCCACTTTTTGCATTCATGATCATATTTAACTTCACTTTTTTACCATAGTAATGCTTTCGAATTTGAAAGGCGCCATGAAGCAACGGAAGTAATTCATCGTCATTAATATTTAAAATAGCCAGTGCTTCATGATTGCTTAACTCTTTTCCATTCATAACATCTTGTGCAAGCTGAGTCCACATACGTCAATCCTCCAATTTGGTTGATGTTTTAATAGGTAAAATTTTTAAAATCCCTTGAAGCCGGAAAGCCAGGAAGGCAGCAAAAATCGCTAAAATGATATCTTTTGGAAGTGGTACCAACATCCAGCCCCAGACAAGTTGGTAGGAAAGCTGTGGTGGTGCGTCTGCCCAAAATTTATAGGACAAGTACATCCAATTCGTTCCAGCTAAATAAATAACCAGCATGGATAAAAGTGCGGCTACAATATAGTGCTTTAGGGTTTGGAACGTTTCTACCACTTTCCCGGTTATATAGGCTGCAATGATAAACGTTAAAATAAAACCAAATGTGGGTGATAGAATACTATCGAAGCCCCCACTAAATTTAGCGAAAACGGGTGCCCCTGCTAAGCCAATCAACATGTATACTGTGCATGCAATGGCACCATTCCTACTACCTAACACAAGTCCTGCCAGCACAGCAAAAAATGTCTGTAACGTAATCGGTACTCCACCAACTACAAAGAATGGGGCAAATGATGTAATATTTGCTCCAATCATCATCAATGTAGCGAACATGCCACAATACACTAAATCTACTACGCTTGTTTTTGGTAGTGTCTTTGGTACAGTACTCACTAACACATTCCTCCTTTTTATGTTAACTTAAAAAGTAATTTAGTTAACACAAATTTATCCCAATTCTATTTTCTTGTCAATCTTCCATTTTGTAGGTATAAAAAGCGTGTTAGAAAATTATTAAAAGGGAAATCTGACATGCGGAGAAATAAATAAAAAAGAGTGAATCAGGTGTGTTTGAAGGATGGAGCTAAAAATAGATTTTAGTTTTTTGTTTACGAGCCCTCATTATTAATTAGTAAAGGAAGCCAAGCAAAATCAAGCAGGCTTCCTTTTTCCATGAGGATCCCCATCAATCCGCTCACCCTACAAATCTGGAAACAAAAATAATATATTGACAACTAATCCTTACAAGGGATATAGTATCAATGAAGATGATAATCATTATCAATTAAAACTTAGGAGTGGAATTTTAAATGAAGTCAAAAAGACATTTTTCATTTTTAACCTTATTATTAATCTCGATTCTTTCGCTTGCACTTGCTGCTTGTTCAGATCAGGAATCAAGCACAGAAGATAGTGCAGCAACTGAATCAGAAACAACAGATACAACCACAGATACGGAAGAAACAGCAACAGAATATCCAATCGTTATTAAACATGCTTTAGGGGAAGCGGTAATTGAAGAAAAGCCTGAACGTATTGCGACAATTGCCTGGTCAAACCATGATGTGGCACTTGCTCTTGGTGTTGTGCCTGTCGGTTTCTCAGCTGCCAACTATGGTGTGCAAGATGATACGGGTATGCTTCCTTGGACTGCGGAAAAGTTAAAAGAACTTGGTGAAGAAAATCCAAACGTTTACCAAGATACTGACGGTTTGGATTTTGAAGCGATTGCTGATTCAGATCCGGATGTCATTCTTGCTACTTACTCAGGTATTACACAAGAAGAGTATGATACGTTAAGTCAAATTGCTCCAGTCGTTGCTTATCAAGAGACTCCATGGGTAGCTACTTGGCGTGACCAAATTACATACAACTCAATGGCTATGGGAATGGAAGAAGAAGGGCAGCAACTAATTGCTGATACAGAAAAGTTAATTCAAGATAAGGCCAATGAACACCCTGAAATGAAAGGGAAAAAAGCTGCATTTGCTATGTTCAATGCGACGGATTTATCGAAGTTCTACATTTATACACCAGCCGATCCTCGTGGTGAATTCCTTGAGGAACTAGGCATGGAATATCCGGAAAGCCTTAAAGAACAAACTGCTGATTCAGAAAGCTTCTATATCGAGTTAAGTGCTGAAAATGCAGATGCTCTTAGCGATGCAGAAATTTTCGTAACATACGGTGATGACAATACATTAAAAGCACTTCAAGCTGATCCGATTCTTGGAAGTGTGCCTGCCATTAAAAACGGTGCAGTCGTAGTCATTGAAGACAATACGCCACTTGCGGCAGCTGGTACGCCAAGCTCATTATCAATTGAATATACAATTGACGATTACTTAACGCTGATCTCAGAAGTTGCAAAAAAGCTGAACTAACATGAACAATTTATCCGTTTCAGAAAAAAAACAGTTGCATCTTCCGCGTAATTTACTAAGAGTTCTCATACCCTTATTACTATTGCTTGGTGTGTGCATTTTAGCTTCGCTTGCATTTGGTTCTCGCATGGTTGGTTGGGCAGATTTGATGGATGGTTTATTCCATCCAGACGTTCTGTCCCATGAGGCCAATGTGGTTCGGCAAAGAATTGTTCGAACGATATTTTGTTTGATGTGTGGTGCGGCACTTGGTGTTTCCGGAGCGTTAATGCAATCCGTAACTCGAAATCCGATTGCCGATCCAAGTATTTTAGGGGTCAATACAGGAGCATCCCTTTTTGTCGTTTGCGGGATTGCCTTTTTCAATATCAGTTCGGCTAATGAATATATTTGGCTTGCGATTGTAGGGGCAATCCTTACTTCGATTTTTGTATTTGGGATTGGTTCCATGGGGAGTGGCGGTGCTACGCCTCTTAAACTTGTTTTGGCAGGGGCTGCTACCAGCGCGATTCTTTCGTCGTTGGTCGTAGCTGTTATGATACCGCGTTCCAATGTGATGGACCAATTTCGATTTTGGCAGGTAGGTAGTGTTGGATCAGGAAGTTGGGATTCGATTACAACATTTGTTCCTTTTTTAGTTATCGGATTCCTCGTTGCCATTTTTACTGGGCCAGCCTTAAATGCACTCGCATTGGGTGATGAAGTTGCTACGGGGTTAGGTGTGCGAACAGGCACGATACGTCTCTTTGCTGCTCTTGGTGCTGTCCTTTTATGTGGTGCTGCAACAGCATTGGCAGGTCCAATTGGCTTTATCGGTCTACTTGCAACACACGTCATCCGATTACTGATCGGACCGGATTTGCGTTATATTATCCCAATGTCCGCGCTTACTGGTGCGATTATTTTAACCGTGTCCGATGTGCTTGGAAGGCTTCTTGGCAGTCCGGGTGAGCTGGAGGTCGGTATTGTGACCGCATTTGTTGGGGCGCCTATCTTGATTTTAATTACTATGAAAGCGAAAATTCGTGCATTATGATGATAAATGAAACTATACATTCCATTATGGATTCCAGGCTGAAAAGACAACGTCGGTTTATCATTATGACCTCTGTGTTAGCCGTGATTTCATTGGCACTTTGCTTTACTATGCTCATGCTGGGAAACACCATCTATCCAGTAGAAGATGTCTTTCGCGTTCTAATGGGAGGAGATGTCAAAGGGGCATCCTTTGCGGTCGGAACAATCCGCTTGCCTAGAATGATTGCCGGTGTATTTGCTGGTTTTGCTTTTGGTGTGGGAGGGTATATCTTCCAAACGATGCTTAGAAATCCGCTAGCCAACCCAAATGTCATAGGGATTACAGCTGGTTCCAGTGCAGCTGCTGTTTTTTGCATCATTGTGCTGCAGGCTAGTACTACCGTTATTTCGATTGCCTCTGTCATTGGTGGACTTACAACTGTCCTCGTGATTTATGCTTTGTCGAAAGGATCTTCCTTCTCAATAGGGAGATTGATCTTGATCGGTATCGGGATACAGGCGATGCTGACGGCTTATATTAATTATTTATTATTGATTGGTCAAGAGAACGACCTTCCTGCTGCAATGAGATGGCTAAGCGGCAGCTTAAATGGGGCGAAGATGGAAACTCTTTTTCCACTTGTCATTATAGTGTTGCTTTTTACGCCCATCATCCTTTTCTTTGGTAAACGATTAGAAATGCTGGAGTTGGGGGAACAAGCGGCTACCTCACTTGGGGTCGATACGAATAAGACAAGGCTGATACTAATTGTCAGCTCGGTGCTGATACTTGCGTTGGCTACTGCGTCAACCGGGCCCATCGCATTTGTTGCATTCCTTTCTGGACCCATCGCAAAAAGATTAGTTGGTGTCGGGTTTTCAAATATCCTTCCAGCCGGTCTGATAGGGATTATTTTAGTATTAGCATCGGACCTTATCGGACAATTTGCCTTTGTTGCTAGATACCCTGTTGGCGTCATCACTGGTATTCTTGGTGCACCTTACTTGATTTACTTATTAATTCGAATCAATCGAAAGGGAGACTTATAATGAAACCAACACATACGTTTCAAGCCGAAAGCATCACTGCTGGATACGATAAAAAAACCATCTTGCACGATATCAGCATTGCGATACCGAGCAATAAAATCAGCATTATCATTGGTGCCAATGGATGCGGAAAATCAACGCTATTGAAAACGATGGCTCGGTTAATCAAACCGACTTCCGGGCAAATCAGTTTAGATGGAAAACCAATTCATAAAATCCCGCCCAAACATTTAGCTCGTGTATTGGGGCTTCTGCCGCAATCACCAATCGTACCTGAAGGAATCACAGTGGCAGATTTAGTTGGAAGAGGCAGATTTCCGCATCATACGTTTATGAAAGGTTGGTCAAAGCAAGACTACGAAGCTGTTGCAGAAGCAATGGACATCATGAATATTACGGAATTTGCCGATCGCAATATTGATGAACTTTCCGGTGGGCAAAGACAGCGTGTCTGGATTGCCATGGCACTAGCCCAACAAACAGACATCCTTTTCCTTGACGAGCCTACCACTTACTTGGATATTACGTATCAAGTAGAAATATTGGATTTACTGACAGATTTAAATCGAAAATATGGAACAACGATTGTGATGGTGCTTCATGATATCAACTTGTCCGCACGTTATGCTGACCATATTTTTGCACTGCATAAAGGGAAGCTTGTAGCCGAAGGGGCACCATCGGAAGTGATTACAAGTTCATTGATTAAAGACATTTTCAATTTGAATTGTAGAGTCATTGAAGATCCGGTTTCGGATTCTCCGTCTGTCGTACCAATTGGCCGACATCATAATAAAATGGTCAACGCTCCTGAAAATGCGGTAATTGTCTAATAAATAATAATTATTCAGATTGGGGGACCTCTGGATCATCCTATTTAGAAATATTAGTTTCCAACAGTATAAAAACTCTTGTTCAGCAAGAGTTCAGTGTGTAGACAAAGTCGACAATGGCTTTGTCTATACTGTTTTTAGGGTAATTCTTGAAAGGTATTAAAAAATAGAATTGTCTCCGGAATATAATAAAAACGCTCCAGTCATTCATATTAAACTGGAACGTTTTTTGAAGTTGTTGACAGAGATTTATAAAATTCAGTGAGCTGTTTATTAGGCTGTATTCCTAGTTCATCGTTCAATAATTGTCGATAATCGAGAAAGACTTTGATTGCCTCCGAGTGACTGCCCATTGCAACTAGCAAGTCCATCATGCTATTTACGATTTCATCCGAATAAGGATTTAGCTTTAAATATAGTTGGGAATAGGCGATTGCCTTTGCTGGATCAACCATTCGCATATATTGGATTGTTTTTTTCAGCAGTGAAGACATTAAAATATGAAATTCTGCGGACTTTTCAGCAGCCCATACATACCCATTTATTTCGCAATAATGACCTTTATACGAACGAATCGTTTTCTCTATCACTTTGATATTTGTGTCATCCACTTTACTATAATTCGAAGCTACCTCATAAAAAGTAGCGGCATCACATTCATATTTTTCTAAAGTTAGAGAATAACTTTGGTTCGAAAATGTTATGCAATCTTGAAATCCTATTTCACTAAATAATTTTCGTAAATGGGAGATGCATGTATGCAGATTAGTCTTTGCCTTCTTGTATTCTTGCTCCGGCCATAAATTTTCTATCAATAAATCACGATGAATGTAGGTGTTTCTATGTGTAAAAAGGTAGGCAAGCAGTTCTTTTACTTTTGCTGTTTTAAATGCTATGGGTTGGTTATTCTGAAACACTTGAAATTCATGTAGACACTGTATAACTAATGGAGCGCTTTTGACTGTGCCGTTATGGATATTCGGCTGCAGTTTTTTTTCGGTAACCCTTGAAATTGTTTTTTCTAATCGTTTGAATGAGATAGGTTTCAGCAAGTAATCAATTGAATTCAGTTCAAAGGCTTGTACCGCATATTGTGAATGAGCAGTAACGAATACAATTTGAATGGATGGCTGGATTGATAAAATATCTTTCGCCAAGTCTAATCCATTTATTGTTCCCAGTTCAATATCGAGAAAAACTACATCTATTGTTTCCTTCTTCAAAAATAATAGAAGTTCTTCGTAATGATTATATTTAGCTAATACGTTTACTTCGGGAAAGTCTTCCAGTATTTTCTCTAAAGATATAAGAGCGAACTCCTCATCATCAACAAGAACCACTCGAGTCATGATTTTACCCCTTTTAGAACACATTTTTTTATGTATATATTACTAAGTTGTAAGGATTTATATATAATGGAAAATATATCTTATTATATAAAAAAATCCATCATTAATAAACTTAAATACTTAAAAAAGGGTGTTTCTTCTACAAACAGGAATTTTGTCCCTACTTATGCAGAGGTCTACTCTAGGAATCTAGAAGAACTTCATAGACACTTTGTAGAATATTATCTAGTTTCGTTTTCTAATACTATAAAATGTTGAAGGTGTATGATGAAAAGAATATTAACGCTAATTTTTTCCGTAATGCTTGTTTTGTTCACTGTTTTTTATGGGATCCATGTGTACTATTGGAAAGATTCCGGACAGCCTCTTGCTCAAAACGGGTTGATGGATTTAAGTGATGTAAACTTCGAGAAACAAGAGCTAGTAGAGTTAGATGGGGAGTGGGAATTCTACGCAGGGGTTTTTATCGAACCTGATACAGATCGTTCGGCTTTTGAAGCATATCGTGATGAAAAGCAGCTCATTAAAGTGCCAGGCAAATGGGACGATTATGGAACCAAGGAAAAACCTTATGGAACTTATCGCCTCCTTATAGAGCTCCCCTCCGAGGGCAACTTTGGCGTAAAGGCGGGGATGATTGCTTATGCAAGCAAGATGTATGTAAATGGAAGTGTAGTAGGGAGCAGTGGAAATGTTGCTGATAGAAAGAGTGAATTCGATAATTCTGGATATAATGCCTTTTTTAGTAGTAGTTCTAAGCAGATTGAGTTGGTTATACATGTATCCAGCTTTAAAGTTGCAACGGGAGGAATAACGCGACCTATTAAATTTGGCCCAACCGAGAATGTCCTGGTTGATCGGGATTTATATAAGATGTTAGATTCCATTGTAATTTCTGGATATCTATTACTTTCGATACTTTATATCGTATCTTATTTGCAGCAGCGAAAAAATATGTATGAGCTCTATTTTAGTATTTTCTGTTTGCTGCAAGGGTTTTACATATCGGCTATTAATGAAAGAGTATTGCTCTTGGTACTGCCTACGATTGGGCAAAACCTACTGCTGCAGCTCCAGTTGATGTCAATTCATCTATCCGTACTATTCTTTTTATTATTTATGTATTGCTTTTTTAAACATTATGCCAATAAGAAGATAGTAGTGATTCTTTCCATAATTCTTGTAATGCAGTCTATTCTATTAGGTCCTTTTCAGCCCATTGATTTATCAAGTATATTTCCGATTTTTAATATATCTATTTTTATCGTAGCAGCTTTAGCACTTGCCTATATTTATGTTTTAGTCATCCTTATTAAAGCATTCATCAATAAGATGGAAGGCATGCAATACATCATCAATGTTGTTGTTTCTTTTGCTTGCTATGGGATATTATTGGGAGTCAATTTTTTATTTGACGTTGAGTTTGGGTGGGCTCCGGTCTTTCTATTCTTAGTTATTGCAATCAGCTTATCTTCTTTAATCAGTTACCGATCCCAGCAGGCGTATAACAAGGTGGATGAACTGACCAAGGAGCTGATGCATTTCGACTCTCTTAAGGATGAATTCCTGGTCAAGACTTCACATGAACTTAGGACACCTTTACATGTGGTTTTGAATCTATCCAAATCAGTATTGGAAGGGCGTTCAGGACCATTAAAGAAAGAGCAGCAAGAAAGTATACTACTTATTCACAATGTTAGCAGAAGGTTGGCTAGTCTAGTCGAAACCCTACTCGATGCCGGCAATATCAAGAAAGGGGAAGTTACACATTCCCCTGCACCTACTTCACTTCAAGTTGTTGGGGATATTCTGGAGAAAATGTCGTATGTACTTCCAGATCCGCAATCTGTCAGATTAATCAATAAGACGGATGCCTCTTTGCCAAAGATATATGTTGATGAAAATAGGCTTAAGCAAATACTATTGAATCTCATCCACAACAGTATTAAATATACTGAGGTTGGAGAAATCACCGTTGCAGCAAAAGTAAAAGAGAATAAAATGTATATTTCTGTAACGGATACCGGAATTGGCATTAAGGAAGAAAATCTAAACCGGATTTTTGCTTCTTTCTATCAAGTGGAATCAAATTACGGAAATAAAAGCAAAGGTCTTGGCCTAGGGTTGAGTATTGCTAAAGAATTGGTAGAACTTTCAGGTGGCGATATTTCGGTTACATCAACTTTTGGAAAAGGGACATGCTTTACCTTTACCCTTCCATTGGCGGAGGATGAACATGAAGAAAAAGTAACTTCTAATCTTGGTATAAGTTCTCTCCAACTAGAAGGGGTTAATAATTTACCGAAAGAATACGATTTTCCTGTAATAGTCGAAGGTAATAGGGATTATACGATTCTAGTAGTGGATGATGAACATCCCAATTTACTTATACTAAAGGATATGATCGTTTCATTAGGCTATACTGTCATAGCAGTGGATAACGGGGAGTGTGCCTTAGAAATTCTTAAGGATCGAGAAGTTGATTTGGTTATTCTCGATTTAATGATGCCCAATATGTCGGGATTCGAAGTGTGCAAGTTATTGAGGGAGAACTTTGATTTATTTGAACTTCCTGTAATCATCTTAACTGCAGCTGAACAGTTATCTGATTTGCTTTATTCCATGCAAATTGGTGCAAATGAATTCTTGCAAAAGCCACTGATTCTGGATGAATTAAAGGTGCGTGTCGAGTTTCTTCTATCGATGAAAAGTTCTTCAAAAGAATCTCTCGTAAACGAACTGACCATGTATTATTCACAGATCAAGCCACATTTTCTATATAATACGCTGCAAACAATTATTGGACTAACCTATGTAGATTCAAGTCAGACGAGAGAGGCACTTACATATTTAGCTACCTATTTTCGTGCAAAACTTGATTTTAATAGTTATCGTTCACTAGTTCCGCTAGAGGATGAATTAGAACTAGTTCAAGCATATTTGGCAATCGAAAAAATGCGCTTTGGCGATCGATTAAAAATTATTTATGATATAGATGAATCTGCAGATGTGACCATCCCGTTAATGACAATACAGCCATTAGTTGAAAATGCGGTCCAACACGGCATCGGTAAAAAGGGAGCTGTGGGAACGATTAGATTCTCTATTACTCAAATTCAAGAATACGTACAAATAGTAATTGAAGATGACGGTATCGGAATTTCAAAAGAAAAACAGACTGAATTATTTAATGGCAGAAATTCACGTGTAGGATTCACGAACCCCTTTAAAAAACTCAAACTCATAAAAAAAGCCTCCTTCACTTTAGAGAGTGAAGAAGGGATTGGAACTAAGATTACAATCTTATTACCTAGAAAGAAAGAATGATTGGAGGGGAATCTTTCTTTCAGTTTATTAGCTTTTCATAAATTGAAGTGAAATTTGAATGCTTAGTCGCCAATCCTTTGGGCGACTTTTTTATACTGAATTATGAGCTTTGTCTGCTCTAATATTAAGTATTTTAAATGTACAGGCTTTTAATGGGAAAAAATACCTAATGGAGGTTATAATAAGAACAAAATGGTTTAGTAAAACCACTAAAGATTTGCAAGCTATCATTAGAGAAACCGATTCTGAATTTAAAAAAGTAAATTAATGAATTTGAACTTCTGGATTGAAAATATAAGAGAATGATTTCTTGATTTTTTGGTAAAATATATAATAGTTTTGAAATGTAAAGATGCTCCTAGTCTAATTTGGAAGCAGCTTTTTATTATGAAGAAAGTTGTAAATTTTTGCTATTCAAATAACTTTATAAAATAGATATTTTATGTATTGCCTCAGCACCATACCCCTTGAAATAGTTCAAATAACAATAGTTAAATATATCCAGGGACTTGAAGTGTTCTCCATAATATTTTATCAATAAAATACTAAATTAATAAAAATTTCTGCCGAAATATAATCATATAACTGCTATTTGCCGGACTGGTGCTTCGAGTACAAAGAGCGTTATCATGAAACAATGAGGAGAAGTGGGTATGAGGTTTTTAAGAAATTTAAAGGTATTACAGAAACTGATTTTATTAATATCTATATTTACAATTTCACTGGTAATATTAGGACTTGTAAGTATAAAAAGTCTTTCGGGTGCTTCAGATAATGTTGATACTCTGTACAATAAGCAGCTAAAGCCAAGTTTACTACTTAGCGGGATTAGTATCAATAACCGTGCGATAAATGCGTATTTGTTAGAGTTATTGATAACGAAGGACCCTGAGCGAAATAGAGAACTTAATGAACAGGTTGATTTAAACATCGATCAAACGTCAACTTATTTTGACCAATTAGCTTCAATGCCACTGCCAAGTGAAGTGGAAAATCAACTTGATAAACTCATCTCAATGGATACTGAGCAAAATCTTATTCGGAACAAAGTAAGAGATTTAGCCATGAAAAATAGAAATGAAGAAGCTTATCAAGTGTTTCAAAATGAATTAGAGCCAAAACGGGTGGCAATCAACGAACTGTTTACAGAACTCGAAACTTCGAATAATGAGGGATCCGAGCAAGTTTTTAATGAAGTGAATAAAACTGCGGATGACGCAAGATTACTTGTCATTATTACAATTATTTTGGCTATAATCATTACAATTACGGTAAGCTTAGTAATCGCAAGAATGATAACAAAGCCGCTAAGAAAAATTCAAGAATTATTAGGTATAGTGGAAAATGGTGATTTTACCGTAAAAGGAGATTACCAATCCAAAGATGAGATCGGCATGTTAAATCTCTCATTCAATAAAATGGTGGAGGGTGTCAATTCCGTTATTCGAACTGTAGGAAACACTTCTGAACAAGTTGCGGCTGCTTCTGAGGAGCTAAGTGCCAGTGCGGAACAAAGCACAAGAGCAAGTGAGCATATATCCGAAACAGCCCAAGAACTTGTTGTGGGGGCTGAAAACCAAGTAGATAGTATTAAAGAAAGTACGAATCTAATTGAACAGATCAATCATGATACGCAACAGGTGATGGGAAATACTGAAGCAGTGTCAAACACGGTAAATGAGGCATCACGATTATCCTCTGAAGGAAGAAAAGTGATTAACGAAGTAAACAGTCAGATGCAATTTATTGATCAGACAGTTCGCTCTTTAGTTGATTCATTTGGTGAACTTTCTAATCGCTCGAGAGAAATCGGGCAAATTATTGAAGTGATTACGGGTATTGCAGCACAGACAAATCTTCTGGCACTGAACGCAGCGATTGAAGCCGCTAGAGCAGGAGAACACGGAAAAGGGTTTGCCGTTGTGGCAGATGAGGTTCGTAAGCTCGCAGAAGAATCTGCCCGTTCAGCACGACAAATCTCTCAACTCGTTTCAGCCATCCAACAGGATACGGACCAAACGATGAAGATGGTGGATGATGCAACTGGTGAAGTGAAACAAGGAATGTCTGTGGTTCAGGTTGCCGGAAATACATTTGGCGAGATTGAATCCGTTATATCTGAGGCTGTTCCACAAATCGACAATATTAAAGCCAATGTGGAGAAGCTGTTAACAGGTACAAACTTTGTCAACCAAACAATTACAGAAGTCAGCGAAGTGGCAACGGAAACAGCAGCTGGTACACAATCGGTTACGGCAGCAACAGAGGAACAACTTGCCTCAATGGAAGAGATTACTTCTTCTTCCCAAGCACTGGCAAGTTTAGCTGAAGACCTTCAAACGCTTATTCGTCAGTTTAAAATCTAAGGGATTAACAAGACTATAATGTAAAAAAGGATATTACGTTCAGAGTCCAACTCAAACGTAATATCCTTTTTTTTATATGTTCAAACATCCCGTTTTGCTCTTATTGTACATACCCAAGTCGAGAAGAAATCGCTCTTGAAGTATTTAATATTTTTTCAGCTAATTCTTGTTCAATTCTTTCCATTGTAACCCGCGTGCTTGGACCCGATATGCTGAAGCTTGCGATGATTTTTCCGCTAAAATCATAGATCGGCGCGGCAATACAGCGGATGCCTTCTTCGTTTTCTATATTGTCGAGTGAATAACCGGAATTACGTATATTCGAAATTTCCTGAAGTAAATCGGTGGGCGTCAAAATGGTGTAGTTGGTGCGTTTTGTAAATTCTATTCTAGAGATAACTTCCTGTAAAGAGTGTTCATCTTTTCCTGATAACATCATTTTGCCGACACCAGTGCAATACATAGGAGCTCGACTACCTATACGTGAATACATGCGTATGGTTTGGTTACTTTCAATTTTGTCCACGTATACGACTTCTTCGTTTTCTTCTACGCATAAATGCACGGTTTCGTTTATTTCCTTCACTAGGTTTTCTAATAAAGGTCTAGCAACAGTGATCAAACTCGAATTGCTCAAAATATTACGTGTTAGATATAACGCGCGATAACTAAGGTAATAGCGTTCTGTAATGCTATCTTTTCTTACATATTGCAACTCGATGAGTGTGGAAAGTAAGCGATGAACCGTACTTTTCGATAAGTTCGTATCCGATGCTAATTTTGTAATTTGCATACCGTTTGGGTGCTCAGATAAATGTTCTAATATGATAAAAGCACGTTCAATAGATTGTACAGTTGCCATTTTGTTTCTCCACCATTTCTAAAAAATTCGTAGCCTTTAACAATCATATTCGAAAAAGTATTGATTTGTAAATGATATCTCAAAAAGTTAATAAATGTTATTACAATTCACAGAAAAATTAAATTCTTCTTGTAATTATAAATTTTAGCACATATAATATTTATGAATTGGAACGTTGTTCTACATTGTGGAACATAAATATTTCTGACAGCGCTTTCTTTAACTAAAGGGGGAAAAATAATGAAGATCATTTATGCACATCACCCTGAAGATGTGAAACATTACACGACTGAAAAATTACGTGAAGAATTTTTAATGGAAAAACTGTTTGTCGAGAATGTTGGGACATTGAGTTATAGCCATGTAGATCGAATTATTTATGGTGGCATCTATCCGATCGACCAAAAGGTGACGCTGGATGCTGGAAAAGAACTAGCAGCAAAGTATTTCTTGGAACGACGAGAAATGGGCGTTATTAATATTGGTGGTCCTGGACGTATTGTCTGTGATGGAGATACTTACGACATTGATCACAAAGAAGCACTCTATATTGGCAGGGGAACAGAAGAGTTATATTTTGAATCTGTTGACTCTAGTAATCCAGCAAAATTTTATATCAATTGCTGCCCGGCACATGCCAAATATCCAACCGTAAAAATTGACCAAGAAAAGGCCATTAAACGACCTATGGGAACTGATAGTAACATGAATAACCGTGTCATTAATCAGTATATTCATCCGGATGTATTGGAAACTTGTCAGCTAAGTATGGGGATGACGGTGCTAGCAGAAGGCAGTGGCTGGAATACAATGCCATGTCATACACATGAACGTCGTATGGAAGTCTATTTCTATTTTGATATGGAAGAAGACACACGCGTATTTCACTTAATGGGGCAACCAAACGAAACTCGTCATATCGTGATAGCAAATGAACATGCGGTTTTATCGCCTAGCTGGTCGATTCACTCCGGAATTGGTACAAAAAATTATACGTTTATTTGGGGAATGTGCGGAGAGAACCTGGATTTTGATGATATGGACCACGTAGCAATGAAGGATTTGAAATAGACAGTAGATAGGTGATGAAAAATGAAAGTAATTATTTCCGACTGTGATCATGCTGATATTGAGATAGAGCAAAGTATTTTTAAAGAAAATAATGTTCTATTTGAATTACAACAAAATCAAACAGAAGATGATTTAATTCAAAATTGCCAAGAAGCAGCTGTCATTATTAATCAGTACGCCCCATTTAATGAAAGGGTTTTCGCAAAGCTGCCTAATCTGAAATTGATTGTTCGTTATGGTGTAGGGGTTAATAATATTGATTTGCAAGCGGCAACAAAATACGGCGTTCAAATTTGTAATGTTCCTGACTACGGAACGCATGAAGTTGCCGATCATGCATTGGCATTAATGCTAGCGCTTACACGAAAAATATCGAAAATGGACCGTTTGGTGAAAAACGGTGAATGGGATTATCAAGCTAGTATCCCAATCTATCGACATAGTGAACAGATTGTTGGAATTGTCGGTGTTGGGCGGATTGGTTCTGTATTTGCCAAAAAAGTTCAGGCACTGGGCTGCAAAGTAATTGCCTATGATATTTCGGCAGACAAGAAAAACTATGATTCTAGTTTATCGTTCATTGAATTTGTAGATTTTGAGCAGCTTATTGAGCAAGCAGATATTATTTCGATTCACTGCCCATCAGACCAAGCGATGAATTTGTTTGATGGAAATGTGTTTGAAAAAATGAAGCCGACAAGTTATTTAATCAATGTTTCACGGGGAGGCATTGTCGACGAAGAAGCTTTATATGAAGCTCTCGCAGCAAACAAAATTGCGGGTGCAGCTTTAGATGTGGCGGTAAAGGAGCCGATTGATTCAAGCTCTCCGTTGCTAGCACTGGAGCAATTTATTGTTACACCGCATATGGCTTGGTATTCGGAGCAAGCAGCGCAGGAGTTAAAGAGAAAAGTTGCACAGGAAGCAGTTAGATATGTGAAGAATGAAGGGCTTCATTATCCTGTTAATAAAATTTAATATAAAACTCATATTGGAGGGGACCAAGATGAAAAAATCATTCAAGCAATTACTATTTTTAGGGGTTATGGGATTTGTGTTAGCTATGTTGGCAGCTTGTGGCGGGGAGGAAACAACTGATGCAGATGCAGAGGGAACTTCAAACGGAGAAACACAAGTGTTGAAAGTTGCCTTTAACCAGCCGGAAAATCATCCACAATATAAAGCGATGGAAGAGTTTGGCGAAAAATTTAAAGAGCGTACAAATGGGGCATACGAAATTGATATTTTCCCGAACGAATTACTAGGTGCACAACGTGAAACGATTGAATTAGTGCAAACTGGAACAATCCAGATGTCAATCGTTGCTGGTAGTTTACTAGAAAACTTCAACGAAGATTTTGCCGTATTTAACTTGCCATATGTATTTGAGTCAGCAGAACATCAGATGTCAGTATTAAATGATCAAGAAGTAGTGGGAGATTTATATTCTTCACTGAAGGATCAAGGATTATTTATAGCTGGTGCATTCCACTCAGGCGTACGTAACGTATATAACAGCGAAAAACCAATTAATACACCAGAAGATTTAAATGGATTAAAGATTCGTATTATTGAGTCGGATACAAATATTAAAATGATGGAACAAATGGGCGGTACAGGTACACCAATGGGCCAAGGTGAAGTATATACAGCAATTCAATCCGGCGTAATTGATGGTGGGGAAAATAACGAACTTATTTATTCAAACCTTAAACATGCTGAAATCGCACCTTACTATTCTTATACAAAGCACTTAATGTTCCCGGACTACCTACTGATCAACTCGAACTTATTTGATGGCATGAGTGAAGAACATCAACAAATCTTTAAAGAAGAACTAGCGACTGCGATTGATCGTGAAGTTGTCATGTGGGAAGAAGATGTACAAAAAGCCATTGCAGATGCAGAAGCTGCTGGGGCAAAATTCAACGAAGTGGATGTTGAACTGTTCCGTCAAGCTACTGAGTCAGTTGTACAAGAGAAATTAGCGTCTGAAAATGCTAAAGCGTTATACGATAAAGTTCGTGAAGCAGCGAAATAAGAGGTGATAATTTCTATGGAAACAGTCAAAAAATTGCTTGATAGGACATTATCAACTATATGCGTCGTGTTATTCGGCGCATTAGTTGTCCTAGTGACGTGGCAAGTTTTCACGCGTTTTATCTTGAACAATCCAAGTACTTTTTCAGAAGAGCTGGCAAAGTATTGTTTTGTTTGGTTAGTACTGTTTGGTGCAGCATTTGTCTTTGGAGAAAATGGGCATATGCGGATCGAATTTATTCAGGATGCTTTACCAAAGAAATTTAAAATGGCCGTTCAAATATTTATAGAATTAAGCATTATTGCTTTCTCTGCTCTTGTATTATTATCCGGTGGTTTAGCAATAACAAAATTAGCCTGGGCACAAATGTCCGCTGCTTTACATATACCGGTTGGCTATTTGTATTCAGTAATGCCAATTTGTGGAGGTATCGTTATATTCTATTGCATTTACAATATTTACTTTATTTTGAAACATAAAAAACCACTGGAAATTATGTAATGACAAGAGGGGAGGTCTGACAGATGGTGTCAGCAGGTTTGGCAGGTTTAATTTTATTTGCGGGGGTAGCGTTTTTTCTTATAATCGGTGCACCTATTAGTATTAGTGTCGGGATTGCTTCAATGCTTGCGATGTTTTCCATGCTGGATCCGGCGAATGCGGTTCAAACATCAGCGCAGCGAATGTTTACGGGAATGAACTCATTTACACTGCTAGCCATTCCATTCTTTATTCTGGCTGGAGTGATTATGAATAACGGTGGAATTGCGATGCGTCTTGTAAATTGTGCAAAAGTACTATCAGGACGTATGCCTGGGTCATTGGCGCAAACAAATGTATTAGCCAATATGATGTTCGGTTCCATTTCTGGATCAGGTGTTGCGGCTGCAGCGGCTGTAGGCTCGACAATGGCTCCTATGCAAGAAAAAGAAGGATACGACCGTGCTTTTAGTGCCGCTGTCAATATTGCATCTGCACCAACAGGTATGTTGATTCCACCAAGTAATACACTGATCGTATTTTCTTTAGTAAGTGGTGGAACATCGATTGCGGCCCTTTTCATGGCAGGGTATATTCCGGGGATTTTATGGGGACTTGCATGTATGGTTGCTGCTTATGTGATAGCAAAACGTAAGGGCTATAAAGGAAATGAAAAAGTTCCATTTAATATTGCATTAAAGGTCTTCATCGATGCGATTCCATCACTGCTTTTAATCTTCATTGTAATTGGCGGAATCATTTACGGTGCGTTTACAGCCACGGAAGGTTCGGCCATAGCGGTAGTGTATGCATTGTTGCTTTCGTTTTTATATAAAACGATTAAAGTAAAAGATTTACCTAGAATCTTGATGGAATCAACGCGTACAACGGCCATCGTTATCTTCTTGATTGGAGTTTCCACAATTATGTCGTGGGTGATGTCTTTCACAGGCATTCCACAATTAATTGCTGACACGCTATTAGGATTTACGGATAGCATGATCGTGATTTTAATTATCATGAATATCGTTCTATTAATAGTAGGTACGTTCATGGATCCAACACCAGCTATTTTAATATTTACCCCTATTTTCTTACCAATCGTTACACAGTTTGGTATGGACCCAGTACATTTTGGAATCATGGTTGTTTTCAACTTAAGTATTGGTACAATTACTCCGCCGGTAGGACCTGTTCTATTTGTTGGAGCCCGTGTAGCGAAATTGAAAATCGAACAAGTAATCCGCCCATTGATACCATTTTTTGCAGTAACGATTGTGGTTCTATTGATCGTAACGTATGTTCCGGAACTTTCACTATGGTTACCAAAGGTATTTGGACTTATTAAATAGCAATAAAAGGCGTCCAAAGGTATTTTGTAAGAACTACTTTTGGTCGCTTTTCTTTTAACGCACAGGGCAATTTTATAAAGGGGGATAAAAGCGTGAAAGCGATTTTTTACACGGCACCGAATACAGTTCAATGCAGAGAAGTAAGCGAACCGAATGTTCCTCAAGGTTATGTATTATTAAAAAATGCTTATGCAGGGATTTGTGGTACAGATTTAAATATCTTTGCGGGTACACATCCTCGTGCACAAGCTCCCCTTATTCTGGGGCATGAATTTTCGGCAACAATCGAAAGCGAACATCCGAAATACCCAATTGGAACAAAAGTGACGGTTAATCCTTTGATTAGTTGCGGGACTTGTATTCCATGCAGCACAGGGCAATCTCATGTGTGCGAGGATTTGAAATTAGTAGGGATTGATGTTGATGGTGGAATGGCAGAATATGTAGCGGTAGAGGCAGATAAAGTGATTTCATTACCGGATAACGTATCGTTGGAGCTTGGTGCACTTTCTGAACCTATAGCGGTAGCAGTACATGCAGTTCGAACGGCAAAGTTTCTGGTAGGGGATCGCGCGGTAGTATATGGTGCCGGAACAATCGGTTTGTGTGTAGCTTTAACACTAAGAGCCTATGGAGCATCAGAAGTCATTGTCATAGAAGCGAATGAACTTCGTCTGCAAAAAGCAAAGGAATTAGGGTTTGTGACACTTCATTCAATGAAAGATGATGTAGAAAATGAGCTGGCCAAAATGACGGATCATGCAGGAATTGACTATGTATTTGACTGCGCAGGTCATCCAAGTGTTTTAAGGCAAGTAACCGAAATCGTAAAAGTACAGGGAACGATTGTGATTGTAGCGGCTTATAAGAAACCAACTGAAATGAATCTGATTCAGGGCATGTTTAAGGAATTATCGATTCAGTTTGTTCGTGTCTATACAAAACGCGATATTGAGCTGGCTCTTGATTTAATCAATAAAGTTCCTCAGTTTTCGGAAATTATTACGCATGTACTAAGCCCGGAACAGGCAATGGAAGGTTTCGAATTACTTACAACACCAACAAATGCGATAAAAGTTTTGTACGCATTCTAGGAGGAAATTCATGCACCGATTATTTGATTTGACTGGTAAGAATGCAGTCGTAACAGGCGGCAGTCGCGGATTAGGGAAAGAAATTGCTCTTGGCTTGGCAGAAGCGGGGGCTAATGTAGCAATTATCTCAAGAGCAGAATGTCCGGAAGTTGTAAATGAGCTGGAGAAGTTTGGTGGAAAAGCCGTATCGATTGCTTTTGACATTGGCGATATAGAAAAGCACAAAGAGCTTCTATATATAATAGAAGAAAAGTTTGGGAAGATTGATATTTTCGTGAATAACGCCGGGGTACAGAAGCGACACCCGGCAGTGGAATTTCCCCAAGAAGATTGGAATTATGTAATGAATGTAAATGCGAACGCCGTTTTTAGCTTGTGCCAAGTCTTCGGAAAGCCAATGCTGGAACGAGGTAGCGGCAAGATTATAAATGTAGCCTCCTTGCTATCCTTTCAAGGTGGACTTACTGTACCAGCCTATGCAGCAAGTAAAGGGGCGGTTATGCAATTTACTAAATCCTTGGCAAATGAATGGGCATCCCAAGGTGTCAATGTAAATTGTGTTGCACCAGGTTATATGGCAACAGACATGAATGAAGCACTCATCAATGATGAGGTGAGAAGTCGCCAAATCATGGATCGTATTCCAGCAGGACGCTGGGGGACAGGAGAAGATATGCAAGGTGCTGTCATCTTTTTAGCATCGAGCGCTTCAGATTATATACATGGTTTTACGATTGCAGTCGATGGTGGCTGGTTAGGTAGATAGCATTTAGGAAATATTCAATCGGTGATCGGTCGATCGATATCTAATTAGGAATGGAGAGAGGATTCATGAGTTTTCAGCTTGACTATTTTTCACTAAAAGGGAAAACAGCACTTGTAACAGGTGCTCGTACAGGGATTGGGCAAGCAATTTCGGTCGGGCTAGCAGCAGCAGGTGCCCATTTACTATTGGTTGGTCACCAAGATAATATGCAGGATACGCAGGAGCAAATTGCCAAGGTACAAGGCACTTCTGAAACATTTCTAATTGATCTTAGCGATGTTGACAATCTAGGGACGAAGCTTGCGCCAATATTGGAAAAATACCAGATTGATATTTTAGTCAATAATGCAGGCGTCATCTATCGTGAGCCAGCAGCAGCGCATAACGTTCAGGAATGGAATCGTGTACTGGATGTCAATATCAATTCCGCATTTATGCTTTGCCAAACGATTGGTAATCAAATGATTAACAATGGCGCAGGAAAAATTATTAATATTGCTTCCTTATTGTCGTTCCAAGGAGGAATTAATGTACCGAGTTATACAGCAAGCAAGCATGCAATTGCAGGATTAACAAAAGCGTTAGCAAACGAATGGGCATCACGTGGAGTACAAGTGAATGCCATTGCCCCTGGCTATATTTCGACGAATAATACGGAGGCACTTCGCAACGATGAAGAACGCAATAAATCCATTTTGGAACGCATTCCGGCAGGGCGTTGGGGGCAGGCAGATGATTTAGCAGGGACAGCTGTATTTTTGGCATCCCGTGCATCGGATTATGTATCAGGCCATGTCCTAGTAGTAGACGGAGGCTGGATGGGCCGTTAAATCGATATGAGTGAGGGTTAATGATATGGATATTATTACAATTGGAGACGGCATGATTACATTTGACCCATCTGTTAAAGGTCCATTACGCTATGTTGATGAGTTCAAAAGGAAAATTGGCGGAGCGGAATTAAATGTAATCATTGGTTGTGCACGTTTAGGATTGAAAACAGGTTGGATTAGCCGACTTGGAAAAGATGAGTTTGGGCGGCATATTCTTAATACGGTCCGTGGGGAAGGGATTGATGTATCGGAAGTTAAGCTAATAGAAAACTATCCAACATCGCTAAATTTCAAGGAAATCCATGCATCAGGAGATAGTAAAACATTCTATTACCGTCATAAGTCCCCAACGGAAACGTTAAAGGTTGAAGAGCTGCCAATTGATTATATTAAAGAGGCGAAAATTTTACATGTCACAGGAGTATTCCCTGCGATTCTTGAACAAAATCGCCAAATCATTTTACAAGCGCTAAAAGTTGCGAAACAGTATGGTGTAAAAGTTTCTTTAGATCCGAATATACGGTTGAAACTTTGGTCTAAAGAGCAAGCACGAGAAACGCTGTTAACCTATCTGCCATATGTCGACTTTTTACTGACTGGTCGTGAGGAGTTAGAAATTTTATTTGAAACTAAAAATGAAGTGGAAATTATTCAGGCCCTTCAAAACTATGAGTTAAAGCATATTATCGTAAAAGATGGGGCAAAGGGAGCTTTCTATTTAGAGAATAATAGATTAAACGAAGTACCAGGCTTTAAAGTCAATAAGGTTGTCGATACAGTTGGTGCTGGTGATGGATTTGATGCGGCTTTTCTTTATGGCATTATACAAAATTGGTCAGTAGAAGAATCGATTAGATTAGCGAATGCTGTAGGGGCTATGGTTGTGCAAGTAGAGGGCGATAATGAGGGGCTACCCTATTTAGAAGATGTTGAAGTGTTTTTAGGAACGCGTGAAAAAATCGAACGATAGGAAGATGGTACGATGTACAGTAAATTACAAGACATTCGGTTAATACCAGTGTTACGAAAAGTACCCTACGAACTATGCCAAGAACTTGCAAAGGCATTAAAGGACGGGGGCATAAAAGCAATCGAAATTACAATGGATTCAGAAAATGCTGCCGAGATGATTCGTGAAGTGAAGCTGGAAAATGATGGGGATTTATTAGTAGGTGCAGGAACAGTTTTAACAATGGAAGACTGTGAAAAGGCAATCGCAGCAGGTGCCGACTTTATCGTTTCGCCTTCATTAAATGTGGATGTTGTAAAGAAATGTATTGAACATCAAATTCCGGTAATCCCGGGTGTTTTTACACCGACAGAAATGCAAACTGCCTATAGTGCAGGAGCCGAAATGATCAAGCTTTTCCCAGCTTCATCCCTTGGAACAAAGTTTATAAAGGATGTAAAAGGGCCATTAGCACATATCCAAATGATGACGACTGGCGGCATAAACCTAGATACAGCAAAATCGTATTTAGAAGCCGGAGCCCAAATTGTAGGAGCAGGCAGTGACCTGATTAAAAAAGAATGGCTTCAGTCAAAAAATTGGGAAGCCATCACGAACGAAGCGATTGCATGGGATAGAAGCTTGCAATCAATTTAAAAAGATTATCGCTTGAAGAAAATTCCTGGAGTTTAGCTCGCTACTATAAAAGGAAGTAGCGGGCTTTTTAATTTTCTTCTGAATAGGTAATTATTTCTATAAACTATATTAGTAGTAACTAATAAAGCTCAATCATTAGATTACATAAACTTTTAATGACAACTAAGCGCCAATTGTTAAAAAAGTGAGATTTATTTTGCCTATATGAAGTATTTTCTCTAAAATTGCCATTGCATAATTATGCAATGGGTAGTAATATATATAAATGTTAAAACTTTTGAAATACATAGATATATAAATATAATAATTTTTTGATAACAGACAACTTAGAAAGAGGGGAACAGAAATTGAGTAACTGGCTTGATTTATACGATGAGATGGGAAACTATCTAGCGCCAAGCATGGCGAAAGATCATCCGAATATTCCAGTTGTTAAGGAAGAAGGCTGCTATTACTATGGCGCTGATGGAAAGCAGTATCTGGATTTCACATCCGGAATAGCAGTAACAAACACTGGTCATCGTCATCCAAAAATTGTTCAAAGTATTAAAGATGCTGCAGATCATCTTGTACATGGTCCTTCTGGCGTTATTATGTACGAATCCATCTTAAGATTATCTGATGAATTGGGTAAAGTACTACCAGGGGATCTGGATTGCTTTTTCTTTGCAAACAGTGGAACAGAGGCAATCGAAGGTGCATTGAAACTTGCGAAGTTTGTAACAAAACGTCCTTATGTCGTGTCATTCACAGGATGTTTCCACGGTCGCTCTATGGGGGCTTTAGGAGTTACCACTTCAAAAAGTAAATATCGAAAATTCTTGCAGCCATCGCATTTATCCTATCAAATCCCATACGCAGATATTAAAGGCTGCCCAGAAGGAATGGACCCGGAAGTTTTCTGCGTAGAACAACTTGAAAGAGACTTTAAACGTTTATTCCAGCATCAAGTGACACCTGAAGAAGTAGCCTGTGTCATTATGGAGCCGGTACTTGGTGAAGGTGGTTACATAATTCCACCAAAAGCCTGGGTGAAAAAGGTCCGTGAGATTTGTGATGAACATGGCATTTTATTAATTTTCGACGAAGTTCAAACTGGTTTTGGACGAACTGGAGAATGGTTTGCTGCACAATATTTTGGGGTAACGCCCGATATTATGGCCATTGCGAAAGGAATTGCATCTGGCTTGCCTTTAAGCGCAACGGTTGCTTCAAAGGAATTAATGAAAAAATGGCCATTGGGAACGCACGGTACCACTTTTGGCGGGAATCCTATTGCTTGTTCAGTTGCACTTACAACATTGGAAATATTCCATGAAGAAAATCTTGTAGAAAATTCAAAAGTGGTTGGTGCCTATGCAAGGGAGCAACTGCTTAAATTAAAAGAGAAATATGCAGTAATTAGTGATGTTCGTTCAGCAGGTTTAATGATTGGAATCGAAATTTCAAATCCCAAGACCGGCGAACTTGATGGACAAGCTGTTATGAAAATTCTCGATTATGCACTAGAAGAAGGTGTCTTGTTCTATCTATGCGGAAATTTAGGCGAAGTAATTCGTATGATTCCTCCGCTAACAATTACAAAAGAACAAATAGATGATGGATTGGCCATGCTTGAAAAAGCGATTCAACGATATATAGAAGAACAATAAATGATTGATAAAGGAGAAAAATAACAATGAAGAATAAAGTATTTCTATTCATGCTAGTATTAGTGATTGGTATTTTAGCAGCTTGCGGTACAGCAAAAAACGAAACATCAACAGGTTCAACAGGTACAGAGCCGGATTCAAGTTCCGATTCAACAACAGAAGAAGCGAAAGTATTGCGTGTAGGAACATCTGCAGATTATGCACCATTTGAGTTTGTCGACACGAAAGTAAGCGAAGATATTATTGGATTTGATATTGATTTAGCTAATTTAATTGCTGAACGTTTAGGCTATGAATTGCAATTTACAAACAGTGATTTCAACAGTTTGATTCCTGGTCTGCAGGCAGATAAATTTGATTTTGTTATCTCTGGTATGACACCAACTGAAGAGCGCGATCAAGTAGTTGATTTTTCAATTCCTTACTATGAAACAGAGCAATATATGGTATCACTGAAAGAAAGTAATATTACTTCTATGGAAGATTTAAAAGGTAAAGTGGTTGGTGCGCAAGTAGCTTCTATCCAATTGGACTTAGCAGAAGAATTTGCAGTTGAACATGGTTTTACAGCTGAAAGCCGTGACTTAATTCCACAGCTTATTCAAGAAATGAAAAATGGACGTCTTGATGCTGCAGTCATTGAAAATATCGTTTCTGAAAATTATCTAAAGCAAAATGATGATTTAGCAGCATTCCCAATCGAAGTGGAAGAGCCAGATTTCAAAGCAGTTGTATTACAAGAAGGTAGTCCATTAAAGGCTGAATTCGACAAAGTCATTCAAGAGCTGATTGATGAAGGAAAAGTAGACGAGCTTAAGAAAAAATGGTTCGTTGTAGAATAATTCATAAGCGTCATTCAGTTTAACTGAATGACGTGTTTCTATCTTATCCATATTATTGTTAATATTTAGAAAGGGGGCTTTGCGATGTTTGATTTTAGTAGTGTCGTACCCTCTATTCCTTACATCTTGGAAGGAATAGGCGTCACATTAAAAATTGTTATTTTTGCTACAATTATTGGGCTTGTGCTTGGTATATTATTAGCGCTCTGTAAGATTGGGACAATCAAGCCTTTAAGATGGTTCGCCCAATTTTATACATCGATTTTCCGTGGAACACCTTTGGTACTGCAATTAATGATTATTTACTATGCAATGCCACAAATTATAGGTTTTAATATAGAAGCAATGCCGGCTGCAATTATTGCATTTGGTCTGAACTCTGCTGCGTATATTTCCGAAATTATCCGTGCCGGCATTAATGCGGTGGATAAAGGTCAACAAGAGGCGGCCAAAGCACTTGGTGTTCCTTACAGCAAGATGATGAAAGATATCATTCTGCCACAGGCAATGAAAAATATATTGCCATCGCTAATGAATGAATTTATTACCTTAAATAAGGAATCAGCAATTGTTACGGTAATTGGAGCTTTAGATATTATGCGTCGAGCTTATGTAGTAGGCGGCGATACATTCCGTTATCTTGAACCGTTATTAATTGCCGGTGTAATTTATTATGTAATGACACTCGTATTAACCTTCCTTGGAAAAATGATGGAAATGAGGATGAGACGCAGTGATTAAAGTCGAGAATTTACACAAAACATATGGTAAAAATGAAGTACTTAAAGGAATCTCTACTGAAATTAAAGAAAAAGAAGTCATTGCCGTGATAGGACCTTCAGGATCGGGCAAATCTACTTTCCTGCGCTGCATTAATAGATTGGAAGAGCCAACGAGCGGACAAATCTCGGTAGGAGGAATCTTGATAACTGAGAAAAATGTAATGAAAGTGCGTGAAAATTTAGGAATGGTATTTCAACATTTTCACTTATTCCCTCATAAGACCGTACTGGAAAATCTAATCTATGCACCAACTAAAGTTAAAGGCATTTCAAAAAATGAAGCCATTAAAACTGCAGAGGAACTGTTAAAGAAAGTTGGTTTATTTGAAAAGCGCGATGAATTTCCGAGTCGCTTATCCGGGGGACAAAAACAACGTGTAGCAATTGCACGTGCGCTGGCAATGAACCCAACCGTTATGCTGTTTGATGAACCAACTTCAGCACTCGACCCAGAAATGGTAAAAGAGGTTCTGGCCGTTATGAAAAATCTTGCTGAATCTGGTATGACAATGATTATTGTGACACATGAAATGGGCTTTGCAAAAGAAGTAGCCGATCGCATACTTTTCCTAGAGGGTGGTCAGCTAGTAGAAGATGCTACACCGGAAGAATTCTTCACTGCTCCTAAATCTGTACGTGCCAAGGAATTTTTAGATAAAGTGCTATAAAGATTAGTCATAAAAAGAGGCGGGCTGGGACAGAAGTAGAAAATTCTTTGAACGATGGAAGAATCCATAATAAGAAATTGATACTTTATAAATTGATTTTCGTTCAGGGGCGAGTGTAGCTGACGGCTATGCCTTTCGCTACAGAGCGAAGCTTCCTGGGGGAACAGCACGAGGGAGAGACGCTCGTGTCGAGCCGTGCCAGAGGATGCGCGTCCCCGTAACGGAATTCAATTATAGCTACATCAAAAATACACCACTTTCCTTCACGAGGAAAATGGTGTATTTTGTTTTTTCCCAGCCTGTTTTTTCGGAATAGGAAAGGCGCAAATAGCTTTGTTTCATATCATATGCCCTAGATAAATCGATACAGCGTGCGTGCGGTTTTTTGCACCCAATTTAATGAGAATCGATTTAATGTATTGCTTGATCGTTGCCTCACTTAAGGCGAGTAAACTTGTAAGCTCTTTCGTGGATAGTCCGTTTGCAAGCGCTCTCAAAACTTGGTTTTCGCGAGGGCTTAGTTTGGGATGAGCGATTGTTTGAGGTTGGATGAATAACTCACCTGTTAATTGTCCGAAAAGAGTAAATTGAGCTAACTCGTGTTCGTTGAATCCAACATTATTCTTTGTAAATTCACAACATATATAAGCAATCGTCATATTATTTACTGCGATAGGAATGACGAGCAAGGCCTTTAATGGCTCACTGCGATGATAACGACTGGAGATGAGGGTTATGATATCCTTCCCTTCATGTAAAGTCGCTTTGCGTTTTTCTACGGCGGTTTTGACAATCGGTAATGAACGGAGGTCGTCTCTTATATAAGAGATGGATTGAAGCTGTCCATCTTGCATAGCTGCGACTCCTTCACCCACATATCCAATAGGGCTGTAACGGAAAAAAGAAATTTTTTCACAAAGGGATAGTTCGTCCAAAGCGAGGAGAATATGACATATTTTTTCTTCTTGAGTTTGTAAATGAATACAATCCGCTAGTTTCTCTTCTAATGCCAAAGCAAGTTTTTGCAATTCTATCACTCCTTTATTATCTATATGATTTGAATCTACTAAATAGTAGTAATCTTCTTAAAAAAACACCCCATTTATGGTAGGTAAATTAGCCAAAAGTAGGAATGTTTTGGATGTGCTCTAGTTGATAAGATGAAATTGCATACGAAAGTCTGTAGTTTCTGTTGATGAAAGGGTGAAAGAAATGTAAGCGTTTTACCGCAGGCGATCAGTATCAGTAGATGAAAAAGTTACCTACAAATCTTTCGAACATACAAGGGGGAGTACTATGGGAGAGAAGAAATTTGATGCAGTTGTTATTGGGGCTGGCTTTGCAGGACTGTATATGTTGCATAGGTTACGAGAGCGCGGTTTATCGGTAAAAGTCATCGAAGCTGCTGATGGCGTGGGGGGCGTATGGTATTGGAGTCGCTATCCAGGTGCGAAGTGCGACTCTGACTCAATTTTTTACAATTTCACATTCTCGGAAGAACTTTATAAAAAATGGCGCTGGAAGGATCGCTATGCCTCACAGCCTGAAATATTAGAGTACTTAAATTTTGTTGCGGACGAACTAGATTTGCGAAGGGATATTCAATTTAAAACTCGTGTGAATAAAGCAAGTTTCAATAATGAACGAAAGCAATGGGAGATTGAAACAGATTCAAATGAAACCTTCGTTGCGAAATACTTCATCAGTGGGGTTGGATGTTTATCGACAACGAATATACCACCGTTTGAGGGTACGGATACTTTCAAAGGCGAGCAGTATCACACAGGGCGTTGGCCACATGAAAAAGTAGATTTTACCGGGAAACGGGTTGTCATGATTGGAAATGGATCGAGTGGTGTTCAAGCAATGCAAGAGATTGCAAAAGAGGCCAAGGAACTTACTTTACTAATGCGAACGCCTCACTATGTGGCTGAAGCACGAAACAAGAAGTTAACGAAAGAAGAACAAGATAAGGCAATTGAAAACTATCAAGCGATTCGGGATTCATTTTCAAATACACCTGGTGGAATAGATCTATATACAACCGGCAAATCGGCTACTGAATTTGATGCAGAACAACAGAAGGAGACACTGGATTATATTTGGGAAACAGGTGGACTTGCGTTAGGTACGGTTTATACGGATACAGGTGCAAATAAAGAAACGAATTTCGTTGTTTCCCAATATGTTCGCGATAAAATTGATGAAATTATCGAGGATCCGGAAAAAGCCGAATTGCTGCATCCTGATTATTATATTACGACGAAACGATTGATTATCGGGACAAACTTCTACGAGATTTTCAATGAGGAGCATGTGAAGTTAGTGTCCATAAAAGACAATCCAATCGAGGGTATTGTCGAAAATGGCGTGAAGTTAAAAGAAGGAACAATCGAGTGTGATGTGATTGTTTTTGCAACGGGCTATGATGCAATGACAGGATCACTATTGAAAATTGATATTCAAGGAAGAGATGGCCAAACGATTCAAGAGAAATGGGGAGAAGGACGAGATGTCAAAACATATCTTGGGCTGACAATGGAAAACTTCCCGAACTTCTTTATGATCACTGGGCCACAAAGTCCTTCCGTATTAACGAATATGCCCGCTGCCATTGAACAACATGTAGACTGGATCGACCACTGTATCGAATATTTAGAAACGAATGAGTTGCAAACAATTGAAGCGCAAAAGGTATCCGAGGTCAAGTGGGGAAGACAATGTGATGACCTTGCAAACACGACATTATTCCCTCATACAAATTCTTGGTATACAGGAGCAAATATCGATGGGGCGCAGCGTGGGTTTGTGATTTATGTAGGTGGTTTGAATAATTACAAAGTGATTTGCGATCAGGTGGCTGACAATAATTATGAAGGCTTTTCATTTGAAAAAGCACATGCCAATGTAGTGCTTCAATAATAGGTAAAGGTTTAACAATTTGAAATCGCATTCAATTTTAAAATTCTAAGGGGGAATTCTGTAATGAAAAATCGTGTAAATCCAGAGATTGTTGATATGTTAGATTTGTTTCCGCCACTAGATTTAGATAGTTATGAAGCAGCACGTGCCGCAGCAGCTCAAGCACCATTAGCTCCACAAGATCCTAATATTACGATTACAGACAAAATCATTGAAGGTCCGGATGGCAATGACTTACGACTTCGAATCTATGAACCAGTTGCAAAATCAGAAGAATTGGCAGGTCTATTATGGATTCATGGCGGCGGTTATGTACTAGGGTTGCCTGAAGAAAACGATGCATTATGTCAGCAGTTTGTGAATGAAGCAGGAAGTGTTGTTGTTTCCGTCGACTATCGCTTAGTGCCGGAGCATCCATACCCAGCCCCATTAGAAGATTGCTATGCAGCTTTGAAATGGTTTGCAGATAATGCGAAAGATTTGGGTGTGGATTCTAAAAGAATCGGGATATCAGGATTAAGTGCAGGTGGTGGCTTAACTGCAGGATTATCACTGCTGGCAAGAGACCGCAAAGGACCGGAAATTTGCTTCCAAATGCCACTATATCCAATGATTGATGACCGAAATAATACACCATCGAGTTTCGAAATTACAGGGAATTATATTTGGAATCATGACCTTAATGAAAAAGGCTGGTCTTTCTATTTAAATGGCGAAAACGGGAAAGACGATGTGCCAATCTATGCAGCCCCAGCTAGAGCAACAGTAGACGAGCTTAAGGACCTACCGTATACGTATACATGTGTAGGTCAGCTTGATCCGTTCCGTGATGAAACATTAACCTATGTCACAAAGCTTGCTCAAGCAGGAGTTGATGTGGAGTTCCACTTATACCCAGGCGGCTACCATGCCTATGAAATTGTAAATCCAGAAGCTGAAATTAGTAAACGCACAAATCAGGAATATGTTAATGCAGTAAAACATGCGTTGAACCGTACAAGTACTGTACAAGCCAAATAATTTAGTATGGAGGGTGGCCTTATAAAAGGCGCCCTTTTTTCTATTGGTTAGACAATGTCCCATGTTTGCAAGCTTTAAAACAAAAAAATTGTGTGCAAATACAGTGAATATTCTTTGAATTTCTATCGAATTTTCGGTAAAGTTTAATAGTAATTCCTTCTGTACTCGAAATAATAGAATAAAGGGGAAATGTAGAATGGCAATATCTAAAACAATTACACTTGCAAATGGCGTAGAGATGCCGCGCGTGGGTTATGGTACATTCCGTATGAAAGACCATGAACTTGCCTATCAAGGAGTAGTAGATGCACTTGAAGCAGGCTACCGTGCCATTGATACAGCTGCGATTTACGAAAATGAAGAAGCAGTTGGCAGAGCGATTAAAGATTCCGGAATTTCCCGTGAGGAGTTATTCATTACAACAAAAGTATGGAATACAGACCAAGGCTACGATCAAACATTAAAAGCCTTTGAAACTTCCTTGAAAAAATTAGATTTAGACTATGTAGACTTATACTTAGTGCATTGGCCAAAACCAACATTAGTAGAGACATATAAAGCAATTGAACGCTTATATGAAGAAAAACTAATTCGCGTTCCGGGGGTTTCGAATTTCCATGAGCATCACTTTGAGCAACTGTTTAAAGAGAGCACAGTAAAACCAATGGTCAACCAAGTTGAATGCCACCCATCTTTATCACAGGATGCTTTACGTGAATTCTGTGCAAAAGAAAATATCGTGATTACAGCTTGGGCACCACTTGGTACGGGAATCGTGTTTACACACCCAATTGTGAAAAGATTGGCGGACAAATATGAAAAAACACCAGCTCAAATCGTGTTGCGCTGGCAATTAGAAATCGGCAATATCGTTATTCCAAAATCTTCAACACCTGAACGAATTGCAGATAACTTAAATATCTTTGACTTCAGCCTGAAAAACGATGAGGTCGCAGCAATTACAGCACTAAACACGGACCACCGCACATCACTAAACCCAGATGATGGGTATAATCTATAATTCGATTTACAGGCACTTTCTCTTGCAGAAGGTGCTTTTTTGATTGGCAATAAAAAAGTTTCTTTAATAATAATTCAAGGAAAGGTAAATCTACTCCGAAGGGGCAGCAACCTACATGTAAGCCGTAGCAAAATTGTAAGTTAGTTACAGAAATAAAGATTTTTGTGGGGGTGCTTACACAGAGCAAGCGACAAAATCGCAAAGCCGTGTTGTGTGGAGAATATGTGTCAACTCAAGAGGCATTTGGTTCGGGCTTTAGAATCCTAGCCATTTTTTTAGCTGCACGAAAATTCTTCTTTCAAACTTAACTACCACATTCCATGAACAGTAGGGAAGATACGCTTATTCAACAATAGGGCCATATTGTTGAGTAACTTTATTTTAAAAAAATTGGATATTAATGTTAAAATATATATAAGATTTTAATGAAAATGACCTTAAATTTTTAGTAAATCAGGTGTGTAATAGGGGGAGAGATCCCATTATAAACATTTTGGGATTTGAAAAACTGAAGTAAAAAGGAGGATGTTTGTTGAGTAAAAAAAGTTATATATTCCATACGATTTTAGGCTTGATTACTGGATTTTTTATTTTACCGACATTGATGGAATGGTTAGGCATTCGTTTCACGTTTGCACATATATTAGAGCTTATATTTGGTGAACCTAACCCAACAAGCAGAACAATAGTCCTTATACTTTTTGTTATATTTTTATTCTTTATAATAAGAAACTTTTATAAACAATATAAAAAATTATCATAAATATTTTTACAAATACAGATAATATAAAGATTAACTCTTTGATTATCTGAGTTGAATGTTTAAGAATACTTTACTCCACAATCGAGCGCAATTCTTGAAAAAGAATTGTGCCTTCTTCAGCTAAAGGGCCAGATTGTGGAATAAAGTTAACCAGTAATTTATCAATAATGGAATGGTAAATGTGAAAGATTATACTTAAACTAAAGCAGTAGAAGAGTTGATAAAATAAAATTATCTAAAGGGGGGGAAGTTGTGAACAAACAAGCTGTCATCTATTTTTCTTTAGGAATACTCATAATACTTATTAGTACACCAGTAGGGCGCAACTTAGTTAATATCGTGTATCTAAACAAGAATTTAACCGGAGAATATGTACCAATCCTAAAGGGCTTTATACATTCTTTAATGATAGTAAGGTATACTGGTATTTAGCATTGGAATTGTTAACTTCTTAAAAGATAATAAATAGTTATTCCGTTATAGGGCGCTTTCCTTGAATAAGGAGAGGGTCTTTCTTCATGAATAGGGCCATATTGTAGAGGATTACATTTATTTTAACGGAGCAGATTGCTTTAAATCTGATTGTAACTTTTTTATGCTTTAATCGACTAATTATCAAGAGTTTTATGAGTTAGAACCGACAGAAAGGTAAGGGGATTGTAATGAAAATACTAAAAGTTGCTGTGGTGTTATTTGGTTTGTTTTTAATAACTGGTTGTTCAACATCTTCTAATAGTAGTACTAATGCTACAAAAGTAGAAACCAGCTCAAAAGGATCATATAAGGCACTGATATTTGTTAATAGTATGGAATTACAATCTGTTGGGGTAACAGCTGATGAATCAAAATTGGTAGTTGGAGAATTTATTGGCACAATTAAAGAAAAAATCCCTATAGAAATACGACCTACTGTTGAACTCACTTCAAATTATTTAGGAGAAGGAATGGAAATTTATTCAGCAGAAGGGATTACAGAAATAGTCTTAGCTAAAAAGGATAATGGAGATTATGAAGTCTTTGAATAGTTATTCCATTTTAATAGCTATATTCAACAATATGGCGCAATTCTTGCATAAGGAATTGTGTCTTTTTCAGTAATAGGGCCATTTTCTTGAATAAATTATTATTAAATAAGTAAGAAAAGAATTTCTAAATATTGAAAAGGTTTGGTTTTATATAGGATAAAACCAAACCTTTTGTTGTTTAGTCGGTAAATGATAATTTCGCGAAAGAAAAATTATAATAAATTGATTAGAACTATTATAGGTATTAGTTTTAATTTATTTTTTATAGGGAGCTTTTTCTAAATCGGCAATGCACCAGTTATAGTATAAACAGCAAGGTATATAAATATTATTGGCCATGCGTAAATTACATATTTTATTTGAAAGTCTACAAAGTTTGTCTCAGTAGAATTTACTAGCATGTATAGTGCTGGAATAACCGGTGATATTAGACGGAAAGCCTGTCCAACCATAGAAGCTACTGCTGCTTGGCTAGCGGTAATTCCATATTGCCCCATTACATCTGCCATAACCCCGGCAATCCCAAAATAAAAAGCATCTTGAGGTAAAAATGTAATTGCGGGTGCAGCCATTAATGCGTAGATTGGGGCCATATTTGAGCCTAATGATTCTGGGATAATAGCTGTAATCGAAGTTGCTAGAGCAGTTGACATCCCGCTACCTGTTAAAATGCCAGAGAAAACTCCAGCAGCTAAAGTTGCCAAAGCTGGTGCTAAAGCATCTGCAGCTAAGTCATCAAGTCGTTCATTGATAAGATTTGCAGATTTGTAGTTTACTGTAAGGGCAATTGCTGCGCCTATACCAAATAAAACACCACCATGTGCAACATCCATCACAAGCATGATTAAAATAACAAGTGTTAAAATCAAGTTAAAAGCATACAACTTTGGCCTCTTTAATTCTGGATCCTTTAGGCGAATAGCGTTTAACATGTCTTCCATTTGCTCTAGAGGTATATCATTAGCAGTCTTCGGATTAAAATTTAAGCGCTTTCTTTCTTTTACTCCGATGAAATAAGCCATAAGAATTGCAAATACTTCAGCAGCTAGCATGCCTGGCAATAAATCAGCAAACAATTCACTAATATTTACATCCATTGCTGTAGAAGCAGCGATGGTAGGTCCTCCCCACGGTAATTGATTAAATATTCCAATAGGGGTAACAATAATAACAGCTAAATAAATTAGCTTAATCTTCATTTGTTTATAAAGTTGAAGGAAAGCAGCAACACAAATAATAATAGTTGTAGTAGTATCGCCATTCAAAGTGACTACTGTTGCAGTTAAAACTGTTGCTAGTGTTACTTTCAATGGGTCACCTTTTGCTCTTTTAATAAAGAATTCGCATAAAGGGTCGAATAAACCAACATTAAGCATTACACCAAAATACAACACTGCAAATAAGATAACAATTGCAGGCGAAATTACCCCAGTAGAAACCTTTCCAGTTTCTTCGTCTACACTAAATAAAATCCCTTCTTTAATCCACTCAAAGACATCTATGAAGGAAGCATCCGTTACAAAGGTTGCAATTGCTCCAAAAATAAATGGAACAATTGTTAATGCCCCGAATACGGATAACTTATTTTTTGAGAGAAGTACAATGAAAACAATGATCATTAATAAGGCCAGAAATGCTAACAAACAAACCATCCCCCTTTAAGTTTATGAAATTAACCCCCAATAGTTAAATGTACATATCCTTGATATGTAGTAAGTTAAAACAATAGCAATGGAAGCGTATACAAAAATGTTCAATGATTAAGAATATTACTCTAGTTATACGGAAGAATAATCTATAGAGTAGTGTTCCTCAAATGTGCACCCCGCTTCTAAATTTTTTGATGATAGCCTTTTATTTTAGTATCTCATCACAGTAGTCCAACTTAATAGGTATAACCCTATTTTTATAATACACCCATAAAATATCCCTCCTATATCTTTTAGTAAATGGTGCAGAAAAATCATTATAATACCATTGATTGAATTGTATTTTAATGTATACGTTAATGTCAATTTAATTTTTTTGAATATTTCAACTTTAAAGTTTATATTTTTGTTAAATAAATATTGTTATAGTTTTATTTAGGTCGTATCTATAATAAATGTTTATTCTGAAAATTATTTCTATTTTAATCATAAAATGCATTGACTTTAATGTATACATTATTTAATAATTAATTTATAAGTTGTTCACATTTAAATGTGAGGATATAGGGATTCTAACCAGGTGATTAACAAGAGCTTCGGTTATTTATTGTTTTCCTTAAAGAAAATTTAGATAAAAAAAGGAGAGTTATTATGAGTGTAGTTAAAGATAAGATGCAACAAAAGGTGAAAATGATCGATTTGATGTCAAAATTTATTTCCCTTGTCAGTTACAAACTTCCCGATGATGTTGAAAAAAAATTAAAAGAATTAAGTGAAGAAGAAGATAATAAGCTTGCGAAAATTATTTACAAAACAATGTTTGAAAACCAAAAACTAGCTTCTGAATTAAAGAGACCGTCATGTCAAGATACCGGAGTTCTTCAGTTCTTTGTTAAGTGTGGACAGAACTTCCCGTTAATTGGGCAGTTAGATAATATACTAAAAGAGAGTACCTTTAAATCAACAAAAGAAACGCCTTTACGTCATAATTCTGTTGAAACATTTGATGAATATAATACTGGTAAAAATATTGGAAACGGGTCACCAAGTATCTTTTGGGAAATTGAAGAAGATAGTGATAAAGTAGAAATTTACACTTATATGGCGGGTGGAGGATGTACGCTTCCAGGTGTTGCAACAGTATTAATGCCAGGTGAAGGATATGAAGGAGTGGTGAAGTTCGTTCTTGATCGTATGACAAGTTATGGACTTAATGCATGTCCTCCATTACTAGTTGGTGTTGGGGTAGGTACTTCTGTTGAAACGGCTGCTTTAAACTCTAAGCTTGCTCTTATGAGATCTGTTGGAAGTCGAAATGAAAATGAAAACGCTGCAAAAATGGAACAACTTCTTGAAGATGGCATTAATGCAATCGGTCTTGGACCTCAAGGATTAAAAGGTTCTAAATCTGTTATGGGTGTTAATGTTGTGAATACTGCGAGACATCCTTCTACTATTGGGGTGGCAGTGAATACGGGTTGCTGGTCTCATAGACGCGGCAAAATTACCTTTGATAAAGATTTAAATTATATAATTGAGACACATGAGGGGGAAACACTATGAGTAAGAAAGTACTAACAACTCCGATTACAGATGAAGATTTAAAAGATATAAGAATTGGTGATATTATTTATTTAACTGGGACACTAGTAACCTGTAGAGATGTTGCCCACAGAAGACTTATCGAAGAGAAAATTCCATTACCTGTGGATCTTAAGGGAAAAGCTATTTTTCACGCTGGTCCGATAGTTCGAGACCTCGGAAATGAAGAGTATGAGATTGTTTCCATTGGGCCAACAACTAGTATGAGAATGGAAAAGTTTGAAAAAGAATTTATTGAAGAAACTGGCGTTAAGCTAATTGTAGGTAAGGGTGGTATGGGTAAGAATACCGAGGAAGGTTGTAAAACTCATAAGGCATTACATCTAGTTTTCCCGGCTGGAAATGCTGTATATGGAGCTACAAAGGTTGAAGAAATCAAAGAAGTACATTGGAAAGATCTTGGAATGCCTGAATCACTTTGGGTTTGTGAAGTAAAAGAATTTGGACCTCTTATTGTTTCCATAGATACAGAGGGTAATAATGTCTTTGAAGAAAATAAGATAGAATTCAATAAGAGAAAAGAAGAACAATATGAATATATCAGTCAACAAGTAAGATTCATTAAATAATTAAAGGGGTCTGTTATGATGCAGGTACTACAAAAAACACAAACGATAGTACGCTACCAGAAAGATAACGGTAATGTGTATTATGGAATTGTAGAAGAAGATGAAATTCTACAATTATCCAGTTCCTTTGCCGATATTGTAAATCATGAATACAAATATGATGGTGAGAGAGTTAAATATTGTAGTGTGAACATTTTAGAACCCGTAGTACCTTCAAAAATTGTTAATTTTGGTTGGACATATGCCAAGCATGCAAATGAAACTGGAGGGACTGCTTATCTTAAAGAGCCATTTTTGTTTCTAAAACCAAAGACCTCCTTAATCCCACATCAGGGAGACATCATCCTTCCTCCAAGGAATCTAACTCAACAAGTGGAAATGGAGGGGGAATTGGCTCTAGTAATCGGGAAGTACGGGAAAAATATAAAAGAAGATAATGCGTTGGATTATGTTTTTGGCTATACAATTTTCAATGATGTAACAGCAAGAGACCTCACAAAAACGGATCCTCAATTTACTAGAGGAAAAGGTTTTGATACGTTTGGTCCAATAGGTCCTCATATAGTAACGGGTATTGATCCGACTAATTTACAAATCGTTACAAAGTTAAATGGAAAAGTTGTGCAAGATGGAAATACAAGCCAGATGTCACTTTCAATTCCTTACCTCATTAGTTGGATTTCGCAGGTGATGACTCTAGAGCCGGGTGATGTCCTGGCTACTGGTTCCCCTTCTGGAAGTTGCCCAATGAAGAAGGGGGATATAATTGTTGTCGAAGTAGAGCAAATTGGTAAGCTTTGTAACTATGTAAAATAGAAAGTTATTCAAAAAGGCTGTGGTTGATTTCTTTGAAATCTCCACAGCCTTTCATTATATTAGATTCTTATAACCTGGAAAATCTACTTATTTATCGTTTATTCTTGCAGAGGGTGCATAGAATGAAGAGTCTCTAGAATTTCGTTGCGAGCCCTATAACGATGGGACTGCAGCATAGTTCGTACAGCTTCGGGATCACCTGCACGCATGACTGCTAAAATTGCCTTATGTTCAATAACTGAACGTGTTGGGCTTGGTCGAAACTCAATAGTGTACAAGCGTGCGCGATAAAGTTGATCAGATTGACTGTCAACAATCCCTCTAAGGCGAGGGTTTTGGGCTAAATCAACAATGTAATTATGAAATTGTTCATCAAGTTCAGTCCATGCAAGTAGGTCGTTTAATTCTAATGCTTTTTCTTGCTGTTTAATTAAATCCTCAAGTTGGTTTAACTCTTTGTGAGTAGCGCGACCAGTAGCAAGTTTACCGGCAACTCCATCTAACGCTTCCACCACTTCATATATTTGTTGAAGATCATCTGCCACAAGTGGAGCAACAATAAAACCTCGTCGAGGTATGAGCCGTACCCATCCCTCCGTTTCCAAACGGACAAGTGATTCACGTACAGGTGTCCTACTCATACCTAGAATTTCTGTCATTTCCCTCTCTAGCACGGTCTGTCCAGGTGGCAATTGAAGGTGACGAATCACGTGTCGAATAGCTAGATATGCTCGTTGTGGCAATCGTGACTCTCCATTTACATCTAAAGTAGACAAAAATGCTCGAATAACTAAAGCAAGATTAGAATAATCTAGCTTTTTGATATTAGATTCAGGTGTTTTTTCACTATACATTTCCCATCACTCATCCCGATAAGTATAAATTTTATGTAATCGTTAACCAAACTTTGTTTATTAGGTTATGGTAAGAAGTTATATCAAGACATTATAAGAAAATTATAACAAAAAAGCAGTCATTCCCTCAATGAAGAAGAAATCAATGCTATGATTTAATGACAATCTTAACAATCTTGCGCGAATCTATTAATGTGTTTTGTGGAGATGATTTTTTGCTTGCAGTCTGTTCCAGTGAACTTTTTTTGTTGTTATCAAGGAAATTATTGGCTTTTATCCTAATTAAATTTATAAAGGAGCGTAAACAATTCTTTGATTAGCTTATTACACACAATAGGGCGCAATTCTTGAAAAGGAATTGTGCCTTCTTCAGCAATCGGGCCATATTGTTGAATAACGAAAATAAATAATATGGTTAATTATGTTAAAATTAAATTGAGATTGATGTAATGTACTTTATGTTACAAGAGGAGCCCAGTTATAAAAAATTATTTATCGATGCGAATAGATACACCCTATAAATTGGAGGGATTCATTTTGGCTTTGAATAAAGGAAAGATAGGTATCATCTTTGGTATTACATCAATATTAGCGGCAGTAATAAGTGTTATTGTGTTTTATGTATCAAGAGGTCCTAATGCTGATGTCTATCCTAAAATTACAATATTTAGTATTTTGTCAATCTTTGGTATTCTTCTTGCGTTATTTTCTTGGGTGATGTCCAAATATAAGAGTATCGGTATAATCGGTTTGATTGCAAATGTATTTGTTTTGGTGTGTACTTATCTATTACTGTTAGCAATGAGTATTGGAGAAGAATAAAGTCTTACAAAATTCAAAACTAAACATTATTTGGATTATTTAGTTTATCTTTTGTTTTCAGTCAGTACAGAGGTGGAAGTACCTGAAGAATTCAAAACAATATATGACCTCACTTATCTTTCTAATAGTTAGTGTATTTATTATCTATAACTTAGGGCTATTTTTGAACAGGTAAGACATTGTGTAGGTTTACACTTACACTACGAGGACTTATTTAATAATGTTTTTCAATAATCGGGCGCGATTCTTCAATAAGAAGATCGCGTTTTTCCGTTATAGGACCATTAGATAAACTGGATATTTATGTTAATATGTAAATATATTTTAAATCAATAATCTTAAATTAAAGATTAAATTAGCTGAATAAAGCAGTGAAAATATATTTATTTTATTTGGGAGATTAACTATGGGAGAAGACCAATTTTTTGTTTATCACATTGTTACTAGGAATAAAATGAGGCTTGGGCAGATAATCCATTTTGACGAGAATCAATATAACACTTTATATCGATTCTTTTTTGAAAATGAACAAGTAAATTCTAAGGGTGAAGATTTTACTCAAATTTTACAGAATCATTACACAAATGAAGGTTTAAATTTAGATAAAGCCAATGCAGATGTAGTTATTAAATATTTAGGCCAAACCACCAGAGCTATAAGAGAAGTAATTGTAGAAATGGTTCGACTAAAAGAATTTCCTCATTACCCTTCAAGATTATCCTGCTTATACGCTGCTAAAACCTATGAAGATGTACTGAAATGGAAAAAAATATTTGATTCTTTCAATCGTAAGGTATTACAGATTGTGAAACTAAAAGTGGTTGGAAACTATTTTGAAGGGGATGAAGTTCTATTGCCAAAAGAAGATGGAATTTCTTTCTCTAAAAAAATTGACCAGGCAAGAGAATATTGGAGTGACAATAAAAGTAACGAGATTCCTGAAATATTGATAAATGGAAAGATTGAAGTCGCAGAAATTATTGATGATTTTTCTTCATAAATAGTTGTTATCTAAAGTGTACATATCGTTACTCCACAATCGGGCGCAATTCTTGAATAGGAAGGTACTGCACCCCAAACAGTTAGAGTAAAAAACTAACTTTTGGGGTGATTTTTTATGACTAAATATAGTGAAGAATTTAAATTGATGGTGGTTCAATAATACCTAAGTGGCTCTCTAGGATATCGAGCGATAACGAAGAAATATGGTATAGGTGATTCTCCGTTAAGGAGATGGGTACGTGCTTATAAAGAGTTTGGGCGTAACGGATTATCCGTTAAGACAATTATTATAATAATGTTCGTATTAAACAAAACTGGCCGGCATGAGTCCGGTAAATTACCGAAAACAGGCTAGCCAATTAGCTGCATAATAAAAACTCTAACTTTAAGGGGTCATACCTTCTGTAATAAGATTCAGCGCTCGTTTGTTTTCCATTAAGGGCCAAATCGTTGAACAGAGAAGGGATTTCAAAAGTAAATTGAAACAGTTTTGATACTTTTATTAGAATTGTTAGTCGCGTATTGCTATTACATCATATATCTGTTATGATAATAAAGAATTATTTTTGTTCTTTCTCAGATTGAGAATAGAATTTTGTTTTTCGTCTAAGGTATTTGAGCAGGGATAGTAACACAATGTGCGGAGATTCGCACGAGGAGGCAACAATTATGGTACAAGGTAAAGTTAAATGGTTTAATGCAGAAAAAGGTTTCGGATTTATCGAGCAAGAAGCTGGCGAGGACGTATTCGTACATTTCTCAGCAATCCAAAGCGAAGGTTTCAAATCTTTAGACGAAGGTCAAAGTGTAACGTTTGAAATTGAACAAGGACAACGTGGCCCACAAGCTACAAACGTTCAAAAAGCTTAAAAATAACTAGAAAGACTCTACATCTGTAGGGTCTTTTTTGTTTGTGTTAATTTGTCAAATTAAGTGCAACAGTTCTTCTTGAAACGTCTCGTGTGCAGTTTTCCATCCAAGGTATTTCCTTGGGCGATGGTTGATTAAGTTCAGTGCTTGTCCCAATTCTTCAATTGTTACATGATCAAAATTAGTTTTCTTAGGAGAGAATTCCCGTTGTAAGCCATTTCCATTTTCGTTACTACCACGTTGCCAAGATGAATATGCATCTGCGAAATACACTTGGATATTTAAATCCTTTTCAAGCTCCTTGTAACAGCTGAATTCTTTTCCGCGATCTGTTGTAGCGGTTTGGATGGCTCCTTTTGGCAACTCTACGTGCAAAAGTTTCACCGCTGCTTCCATTGATTTAGCTGAACAATCTGAAATGAGAATTCCTTTATACCAGCGTGTTTTGCGTTCAATACAAGTAGCCACACAGCCTTTTGACTGACCACGGCTAGACACAACCGTATCTAACTCCCAGTGACCAAATGTTTCACTTTACGGACTTCTTTAGGACGCTTTGAAATGGGGATGCCAATATTGAAACGGCCCCTTGTTTCTTGTGGTTTTTGTCGTTTTCCTTTTTGGCGTAGTACTGTTCATGGTACCTCTAATAAGCCTTCATAAATCCAGCGATAGATGGCTTTGAAACTTAGTTTCCCGCAAAATAAACAGCCGACAATCTGCTCCGGCGACCAAGTTTCACCCAAATTTTCTTGAACAGCTTCTTTTAACACAAGTGTACATTTTGACTTCGCTCCACGATTGGTTTTGTTGGCTTGATAAAAAAGGGGAAATCGAGCATCTAGAAGGAACAATTGGAAGCGGCGTATTTAGCCCAATGATTGACGAGGTGGGCAACAGTGCAGCAGCTATGCATTTTTTCAAAGTTTATCTGAGCAGTATCAATTAAGCGTGTTTTAATGAAAAGAAGGCCTAAATAAAAAGGAGATGCCACATTCATATAGGAGGCATCTCCTTTTTTCCGTTAATAAGTGGTTACCTTGGCTGCTTTTTGAGCCGTGTAAATCCAGCGTTGCCACCAGGAGAGGTTATCCTGATATTCTTCCGCATCAAGGGTGTAGAGGGCATCTTCATTCTTCCAAAGCCGTTCAAAATGTCGTTCCATATCCAAGGCGAGCGCGCTATCATTTGGAGCGAGGATGCGTACGTTATTTTCCAGGTTGTAATTCTCCAATGTTCGTTCCGTATAGTTGGCAGAACCGCTTGAAATGATTGTTTGTTCCGCTGTTTGAATCCAGATGGCTTTTGTATGGTATTGGCCGACGACGGTGTTGTACCAGCGAATGTTGATTTGTTCATTTGTATCCTCAAGCAGCTCGTTCACAACCGGTCGATTCGGCAGACCTGACTTTTCCTGGCCGAATGAGTTTTCATTTGGGTCTAGAATCATATTCACCTGCACGCCCCGATTTGCTGCATCTGTTAAGGTGTTGACAATGGCGCGCTGAGCAATAAAGTACATGCCAATCCAAATTTTATCTCCTGCTTTTGTATTCGCTAGATCATCAAGCAAGGCGTCCAAAATTTTCTTCTCGGTCAAATATTGTACAGCATACTGGCCGTCACCTTGCTGGGGCATATCAGCCCTCGGCAATTTCGGACCATCCGACATGAGCGACACCGCTTCTTCCGCCTCCAGAATATCGTTTATGACGGGCCCCGTTACTTTCAAACCAAGATTTCCGTGGAAGCCACTTGCATCATGCGGGTTTGATGATGTGATAATCGCTTCCTTTTCCGAAACGGCCGCTTTGCGGTGGTTGGCTTTCACGTTGAGCAGTTCCAAATAGGAAGATACGGTCATTTTTGGCGCTTTGCTTGACATGGCGTTGGCAATCCATCCCTTGTCATCGTGGTCGAACCATTGAAAAATTAATCGGTATAAGCCTGAATAAATCGGCGTAGAATCCCGCAGCTGCTCTAAATCGGTGTAAACAATTTCTACCCCGGCTTCACGCATCTTCTTGAACCACGGGGTTTCATAGGAGCCATAGCCCTTATTGAGCGGATCGGTGATGAAAACAACCGGCATATCGGGATTGTTTTTCTTTTTCTCGGCAAGCTTGTCAGAGAGGATATTCGCGATTGGCGGGAAATCTTCTTTTTCATCGAAATACCCATCCATCAAAAAGAAATCCACCACCACAAACTGTTCGGCTTCATCAATCAACGTATAAACTTCATCAAATATATGATTCTCATGTTTCCGATTGGTCCCTTCCTGGTCTTGCGCATAAGTTAAATCCGTTAGCATTTCAATATTGTCTGTTCTATGCAAGTCTCCTTCATAGGAAATTCCTTCCGGCAGCGGTTTATATGTATGCCATAACATTTCTCCTATATATAGCAAAATCAAAAGAAGTATAAGAGCGCTTATAACTTTATTTCTGCGACTCCAGCTGTTCCATTTCTTCTGAACTTTTTTCATTGAAATTCCTCCAATACTCTTGTACTTTGAGTTCCCGTAAACAAGCAAAGTTAAACAGCGATAACTTGCATGGCGGCTGGAAATTTTTAAGAAAATGGTAGTGGCACTAGGGTCTTTGGGAAATTTCAATAGGTATTAGAAAAATGGAAAGAGGTTGAAAATGTGCAGCCTTTCGGATTTTTTTATTTTTTTCATTTAGTATCTACTACTGTAATAAAGCTAATCTTGGAATATACTATTATTAATAGGTTAACAAGGCGCTTTGTTACACGGTTTCGGACAAGTAGAAGAAGATTCAAATGTCGAAAACTGAGGCGGTTGATTTTGTTTTAATTGTAGCTTAGCAACTAATCTGCAAGATCTAAACGGAATTCTTTAGTTTAATAACGAACTTCGACTATCGGGCGCTATTATTGAGTAAAACTTGGCTTTTCAAAAACTTTATTGTTATATTTTGGCGGTCTTTTTGAAAGCATAACAAACTACTTGATCTTTCTAATCGCAATTTAAAGAGAAATTCAAATAAACGTTTTATTATAGTTACAAAAGAATTAAACAAACAAATAAACTAGTTTTTTTATAAAAGCTTTATGAAAACTCTTGCCTGGTTGATGAAAAGTTTTATTAGAGGAGGTTAAATTGATGGAATCTCTATTTAGTAGTTTCTTTGGAGTAATGGTTATTATTTTTGCTTATATGTTGCTGGTGAAAATTATTTCGAAAGTGTATCACTGGATTAGATGGCAGCGAATGAACCCAACGGAACGTAAATATGAAAAAATCAGACAGCAAAGACGCCGTAATTATAATGCAAGTAGTAAAAAATCTTACGATGCCTCGCCTCCCGGTGGTGATTGAGTAGAAGTCTTTCTTAAAAAGAGACCTCATACAAAGTCCGAATTAGGAAATAAGAAATATATATTTGGATTGTATGAAGGAATGCTCTAATCTATATAACCGCTATATGTCATCGGTAAGGTAAATGATTGTAATGATATATAAATTATAAATTGTGGCGGAGATAAAATAAGATTGAATATAAAAATAGGAAAAAGTACTGAAACGAAAGGAATGTACTGGCAAATTTTGAGCAGCGCTTTACTTGTTCTGCTAACTATACTTTATATAAAAAGGTAGCATGGCGGGAAAGCAGTCGCCATGTTTTTTTCTTCATTCGGGGAGACTTTTGAATAGCTGGTAAAAAAGAATTTGCTCAAAAAGTTTAAATGAAAAAAATATCGGGCACCTAAGGAGTAAGGTAATAAATTCAAAAACAAATAGGAGGAATTATTTATGACACAAACTGCTACTTATAACAATGAATTGACAACTACTGAAAATGAAAAAAATGGAAAGTTTTTAAAGGGTGTTGTAATCGGGGCTGTTATTGGTGGTGCCATAGCAATGCTTGATTCAAACACAAGAAACAAAGTAACTTCCACAACAAAAAACATGAAGGATTCTACAATGGAGATGTACAGCCAAGTCAAAAACAATCCCACAGAAGTGAAAAACGATTTACAAGAGCGACTAAAATCTGCTTCTTCCGTTCTGAAAGATGCAATCAGCGACGCTCAAAACCTTTATGAAAAAGTAAACGAGAACATTGTTGGGCCAGTTACTCAGGTAAAGGAAGAGTCAGGTGATATTCTTTCCATTGCCAAAGAAGTCACTTCTGATATAAAGGATATCGGTGGAAAAGTGAAAGAAGCTGGAGAAGAAGTGATAAATGCCAATAATGGACAAAGCAACGGTTCTTATAATGAAGATGCTTCCATCCCGAAGACCAATGACGCTGCTACCAGTAAAATTCCGGGTGAATTGGGTTATTAAAAAATAGGTTTATACCAATACTTTCTTGCAATTATCGCTATAAAAATAAACTGCTTCAGTTATGGAGAGCGGTAACGCTGCACTTGATAATAAACCTTATATCCGTTACAGAAGTAGATTGTAGCGAGGATCCTGAACTGGATACAATGATCTTCGGCAATCGGGCGCAAGTTAGGTGAAGCTTGGAAGAGTCAACCTACTAAATAGAACAAATGCATCGAATCAATCGATTCGATGCATTTGTTTTATAGTTTATTATAAGTTTCATCATCAACAGGTTCTAGCCACTCCGGCGTACCTGCAGTAATTGCAATGTGTTGAAACCAGCTGTCTTTTGTAGCTCCATGCCAGTGTTTTACACCATCATGAGTAACAATAACATCTCCAGCTTTTAAAAATTGAGCAGGTTTTCCTTGTTCTTGGTACCAACCTTCGCCACCTGTTACTAATAAAAGTTGGAATCCATCATGATGAATAGGCCAGTTATGTCTGCAACCTGGTTCAAAGGTTACATTCCCAACACCAACGTTAACTTTAGGGTCAATTATTAATGTTTTAAGATAACTTTGTCCAAGAAAATATTGAGCATAAGCATCATATTTTTCGCCCACCGGTAAAAAACAATTCGATAAGAATAAATTTAATGCAAAACAAGCAAAAATAATAAATATTATTGTTTTAAGGTTTTATTTTTTGAAAGAATAGGGAAATTGATATATATATTGTTCGTGTGAATTTTTATTTTATTAAAAGAATTTACATGTTGACTTTATCTAATTTTTTTATCTGATTGTGGAGGGATTTATTTGAGTAAAGTAGCGATTATTACAGGCGGGGGCAGCGGACTTGGTCAAGCAACTGCCATCCGTATGGCTCAAGAAGGCATCAATATTGCGGTTGTAGATGTAAGTGAAAAAGGCGGAAATGAAACTGTCGAAAAAGTAAAAGCTGAAGGGGTTGATGCAATCTTCATTAAAGCGGATGTGTCAAAACCGGAAGAAGTGAAAAGTTATGTTGATCAAACAGTGGAACGTTTTGGTTCTATTGATTTCTTCTTTAATAATGCTGGAATTTCAGGCAGCGGTAAATTTTATTTAGATACAACAATCGAGGAAATTAACCAAATTGTAGGTATCAACCTTCTTGGTGCATTATACGGTGTGCGTTATGTAGCTGAGGTAATGTTGAAGAACGGTGGAGGTTCAATCGTCAATACAGCTTCCAGTGCTGGTGTGATTGGTCAGGATTCCGTTGTAACATATTCTGCTACAAAACATGGTATTGTTGGTTTAACAAGAAGTATGGTTGCTGAATACGCAAAAGATGGCTTGCGTGTCAATGCCATTGCACCGGGTCCGACTGAAACACCGATGGTAAGAGCTTTCTACGAAGCTAACCCAGAGATGAAAGCAAATGCTACGGGCGGTATCCCGCAAAAACGCTTAGGTACACCGGAAGAAGTAGCTGAACTTGTTACTTTCCTGTTAACATCTAAAGCTGAATATATCAATGGTGAAGTTATTCGTATTGATGGTGGATTCACTAGCACAAAATAATTTCTTAGCTGATAAAAGAACTACACTAAACAAGCTAAGTTCAATTTAACAATGGGGCGCAATTCTTGTACAAAGAATTGTGTCTTTTTTAATCATCATTTTAAAAGTTGTATTGCTTACTTTAAAAATTACGATTTGAAGGGGAGGAACTTTTTCTTGCTATTGCAAAATAATAGCAATTGATGAACTTGTCAAACAGATGCCAATGGCAGTGTATCAGAATCGCATATTGGATTGTTGAAATAAAAGGAGGGCTTGAATGTTGAAATAATACCGTTCCGACTATACGACCAACGCCATATCCAGCTAAAACTATTGAAATGCCCACCATAACATAAATACTGATTTTAATGAACTCACCTTGTTCATTATAGATTTAATAATGTTTCGCAAGCCCAATCCCTCCATTATTTCCCATTGCAATTTATTATATCAATATTGTTATTAAACAACAATCTACTCGATCTTTTGTAGTTATTGAATGCTTATTTTAAATCTTATAGCAGATTTTGTGAAGAAATGTCCTTGAATTTAAGGGAAATATAATTTAATTAGGAGAGTAATAAAATACGTACATGACAATCAGTAATAAATTGTGATTCTTTGCAAAGAATAGATGTATACAATAAAAATACTGCTTGGAGGACAGCGATTTATGACTGAACATCTAACAAAGCTTACATCCAGTGAAATTGGGTCAATATGGACTAACTATATGAATGATAGTATGTCTAAGTGTGTCTTGGGTTATTTCTTGAAACATGTAGAAGATAATGAAATCAAATCAGTCGTACAGTTTGCTTACGATCTTTCAACTACGCATATCCAAAAATTAATGAGCATATTTCAAAAGGAAGAAATCCCAACACCGGCCGGCTTTACTGACGAGGATGTTAATATGAACGCTCCACGTATGTATACAGATCAGTTTATGCTAAATTATATACATCATATGGCTAAAATTGGTATGCTTGCTTTCAGCGGATTTACTTCTATGAGTGCTAGGGATGATATAAGAAATTATTTCATTGAAGGTCTGAATGAATCATCAAAATTATATGAAAGAAGTTCAAGTATTCTTCTTTCAAAAGGATTATTTACAAGAGCTCCTTATGTAGCCTATCCAACCGAAACAGACTATGTAGACTCCAAAAAATATTTAAGTGGATTAAATCCTTTTAGCAATAAACGCCCTTTAAACATGGTCGAAATAGCTCATTTATTCATTAACATTCAAACGAATCTTATAGGGACTAAAATTGCCCAAAGCTTTGCCCAAGGTTCATCAATAGAGAAGATTCGAAAATGGATGTTAAGAGGAAAGGATATTGCACAGAAACACATTCAAGTACTTGCAAAAGTTTTACTTGAGAACGATATACAGTCCCCTGCTTCATCAGACATATGTATAACAGATTCCACCGAACCGCCTTTTTCGGACAAGTTAACTATGTTTCTAATATCTTTATTAAACTCATCGGGAATAGGAAATTACGCAATGGCAGCAGCTGCAAGCCAAAGAAGTGATCTCATTCTTAACTATGAACGTTTATCTGCTGAAGTCGCTCAATATGCAAAAGATGGGTTTGATATCTTGATTGATCATGCATGGCTAGAGCAACCGCCAGGAACAAAAGATAAGGACCAATTAACGAAGAAAAAAGATACTATGGATTGATTCCAGAATGTCGAAGAAAGGACAAATGGTGGAAGTGCCTTGGATTATTTTAAAGGAAATTACATCTAATTTACTTCGAAATTTATAACTACCGCACTATGTATAAGAGTTTAATAAATGCTAATAATAATCTGGTGGAGGTGAGTAGAAATGTCACAAAACAATAATAACAACAACAACAACCAAAACCAAAGAAACAATCGTCAAGACAATGATCTAAACAACCGCAATAACCGTGAAGAGTTTGCTAACGAAGCAAATTTCAATCGCAACAACAATCAGGATGCAAACAATCGCGAGGAATTTGCTAACGAAGCAAACTTCGATCGTAATCGCAACCAAGATGCGAACAATCGCGAAAACCGATAGTAATCTTTACTGAATAAAGAAAAATCTTATAGTAAATTGTACTTACCCCGAAAAACTTTTAAAGTTTATTCGGGGTTTATTTATTAAATTGATTTAATCCAAAAGATGATAATCTGTAAAAAGTCAGAAAGTGATTATAAAGGATTGTTATTAAAGAGGTGTACCTCTGTTTTGAATAATTGATACTGATAAAATTACAAGCGTAACATGGATTGCAGAAAAGGTTTATCACCGACGGAGTTTGGACTTTTAATATGCTGGGTAGAGTTCCTGATGATGCCGTCAACTATAAGGCGGATTGTTGCTAAATAGATAGGCAAAAAGGTGTTGCGTGCATTAGGGTACACCTTTTTCTTATGGAATCATATTAACTCAAATAGGCATCATTTTAATAAAGAAAATAAATGATATTCAAATGAGGGTACCTTATGCAGGTATTCATAGAAAAAGAACTAGTTGAATATAGATTAAAGTAGCAAAATTCCCCAAAATACAACAAGGTGAGAGGGGCGTAATCCTATTAATTGTTAAAAACATGTGACGTATAATGCTGAAAATGAGTAAACACACTGAGGAAAATAGGTTTAATTAACAATTTGTTCGAAAATCAAAAGTTAATGAATGGAGTGATCCTATTTTAACGATTGTGAGTTTGATGATTGTGGTGGCATTGTCCTTTTTAACAGGTTCTATATTCAGAAAACAATTAGCTGAAAGTCATATCTCAAGTTGCCTAGCTATGTTTGTTGCAATGACAAAAAGCTTGCTAGTAGGAATTGTTGTTGCTATATGGATACCAGATATGGTTTTATCCACCATTATATCTATGATTTTGAGTTTTGCATTCGTAGTGATAATGGTATATAAATTATCATCAAGAGTGTTTATTGAATCGTTGGGTGCATTATTCATGGGAGCAATGATGGGCGCCATGTTTAGCTTAATGACAACAAACTATGAATTATTAGGCATCACTTTTTTTACGGTGATTTATATCCTCAGTTGTGTCATGGCTATCGGATTATGGAATAAAGAGGAATATCCAAACTTCATTAGAGCTATTCCACTAAAAGTTCTTACAACTGCTGCTTTGGCGTTATTTTTATTAGGTGCTTCTCTGGTTGCAGATGCTATTTTTGTGTCAGATGAAGTCGATCCAGAAACAGAAGAGATTCATCAGCATCATCATTAATTTAAAGGGATTATCGTATCGCTCAATTTAACCTTGATTGAATAATAATTTCTGGATTATCTCAAATTCAATACTAAATCGGGCTGGATTCAATCGTAATCCAGTCTTTTTGTTATGTTCAATAATTGCCAACACCAGTTGACCTAATAAAAGCTATTTATTCGTTTGCCTGGCTTTTCTCCTAGTCACTTCCGTGTTTGAAAGCTATTGCAGTTTGCTATATAGTTTTCTCTTTTATACGTATTCCTAAAGAGGGGCATCTTGAGGTATCGTATAATTACAAGAGATAACGAAAAGGATGGACGTGTATATGGAAGATCTCATCATGCTTGCTGTGTTAATTATTATAGTTGCTGTACTTTATAAAAAGGGAATTATTCGTCTTATTACTACTACTTACGGCAAATATATCATGAAGCGGTCCGAAGACCATGTTGAAGTATCTTATAAGAAATTTGATGGGTTTGAATATTATTATTTTGATTTGAGCAAAGGGCATCGCTTCTATGAAATATTCGGTTATGGTAGAAAGAGGAACGTTAACGATTGAGTTGAGAAGCATGAAGGGAGAATGCTTTTCAAAAAGCTTTAGTTCCAGTGATGAAGGTGAATTCAGCTTTGAAGCATTAAGCAACAAGTATTCGGTTAAGTTGATAGGTGCAGACAGTAAGGGCGGTTGTAAAATTACCATTAAATAAGGGTCGCTCGTTAAAAATATATGAAAAAAATTTGATAGAAAATTTATATATCGATAGAATAAAGAGAAATGAACATAAAAAGGTTGCTGTTTATGGTAAAAGTATCACTACATAAAAAGATTTTAGGGCTAACTTTATCACTTAGCTTTTTACTGATTCTTCTCTTAACGTCCTATTATACTCATATGAATGGGAAGCAAATTGAAGAAGAACGAGGTCGCTTAGCTCTAGAAATATCAAAATCCATTTCTCTCATGCCGTCTATTATCGAGGCATTTGAGTTGGAAGACCCCTCGGAGCGCATTCAACCAATTGTGGAGAAAATCCGTCAGAAAACAGGGGCGGAATTTATCGTAATCGGAAATACGCAAGGGATTCGCTATTCTCATCCAAAGGAATCCGAAATCGGCAGGAAAATGATCGGTGGCGACAATATAAGAGCCATTGAAGAAGGCGAATATTATGTATCCGAAGCTCGCGGTTCATTGGGCCTGTCCATGAGAGGGAAATCACCAATTTTCAGTGAAGATGGCGATATCATTGGTGTGGTGTCGGTCGGGTTTTTGGTAGAGGATATTGAAAAACAAATCTTTAAAATTGTCTCTAAAGAAATGCTGATTTCTCTACTCGCTTTGATTGCATCCATCATAGGAAGCTATCTACTCTCAAGAAGTATTCGAAAAGATACATTAGGATTAGAGCCATACGAAATTGCCAATCTTTATAAAGAAAAAAATGCTGTATTACATTCTGTGCAAGAAGGAATATTGTCCATTAATAATAAAGGCATGATTACTTCAATGAATCAGCGGGCAAAAGCATTGCTTGGGATCAGCGGTTCCGTTCGTCATTCAAAGGTCGATGGTTTATTTCCTTCGAGTCAGTTATATGAAGTATTGAAGACAGGCCACCCACAGTTCGATAAAGAAATGACCTGGAAAGAGAAAACGATTATTGTCAGCTGTACCCCTATTTTAGATGAAAAAAATGTCAGAGGGGTCGTTGCTTCATTCCGTGAAAAAACAGAAATCGAGCAAATGATCAATACATTATCGGAAATGAAGACATACTCAGAAGAATTGCGTGCTCAAACTCATGAATTTACCAATAAATTATATGCACTATCTGGGTTATTGCAATTAGGAGAGTATGACGAAGCAATCAAAATGATTCAAGGTGAAACTTCCGAATTGGAATTTCAAAATCAGATTGTCTTCAAGCAAATTAAGGATACGAAAGTTCAAGTCATTCTATTAGGAAAATTAGGGAAGGCATCCGAAAAGAAGATTGTATTTGAAATCGATTCAGAAAGCTATATCGATAAGCTGCCGGAGCATATCAATCTTTCGCAACTAACGCTTATTTTAGGTAATATAATTGATAATGCATTTGAGGCTGTTGCCAGCAAGAAAAGCCCAAGCATCAAATTTTTTGCCACGGATTTAGGCGAAGATATTATTTTTGAAGTAAGCGACAATGGGTACGGGATTTCGGATAAAGATATGCCGGAACTTTTTGAACGAGGCTTTACTTCCAAAATAGGCGAAAATCCAAGAGGTTACGGACTTTCAAACGCGAACAAAGCAGTAAGTGAACTTGGGGGCATTATTGAAGTTCAAAATGGGAAAGAAAACACTGTTTTCACAGTGTATCTTCCTAAGAAACCGTTAGGAGGGAAGAACGGTGAACATTAAAACAGTCATAGCAGAAGATGATTTTCGTGTCGCTGCGATTCATGAAAAATTCTTGGGAAATTTCAAAGGAATTGAAGTAGTAGGGAAAGCATTAAACGGGAAAGAAACGATCGATTTACTGAAGCAAAAAAATCCCGATCTACTTTTACTTGATGTATATATGCCGGACCAACTAGGTACAGAATTGCTGCCGATCATACGGAAGCAATTTCCTCAAATCGATATTATTATGATAACTGCTGCTGCGGATAAAGAGATACTTCTAACAGCACTTCAATATGGTGTGGAGCATTTTTTGATAAAACCAGTAAAGATGGAACTGTTTCATCAAACCATCGAGGAGTATATTCAAAAGTCCGAACTTATTGAATCCAAACAGGAAGTGGACCAGGAGTTTGTCAATCAACTATTTAAAAAACCGACTATATCCCGTGACACGAAAGAATCTGTTTTGCCAAAAGGGATTGACGAAATTACTCTGGACAAAGTAAAAAATGTTCTAGAGACAAATAGTTCGGGGATGTCTGCAGAACAAGTAAGTGAACAAATTGGTGCTTCAAGAACAACGGCGAGACGCTATCTTGAATATTTGATTACGGTTAAAGAATGTAAGGCGGAAGTAGTCTATGGTGTGGTAGGTAGGCCGGAAAGAAGATACTACAAACTATAAGGGTACTTTATAGCAAGCTCCATTCCCCCAGTAGAGAAAATAATGCAGCTTTTTAGCGGGCACTCTAAAAATAGAGTGTCCGCTTTTTTTGCAAGCCTAATTACATGGAGAAATTTTCGTGAACACAATGAACAAAACTTTCAAAATGTTTTTAAAAAACAATATTTTGCAATCGCTTACAAATATCGATTTCTATTTTAATATGGATGTACGGGGAAAACAATAAAGATTTCATACATAATTGATTTGGGGGATGAGAGACAGATGCTTGCTTTATTAGGATTTTTAATGATACTAACATTTATGATATTGATTATGTCAGGTCGGTTATCGGCTATGATTGCTTTAATAATGATACCGATCATCTTTGCAGTCATTGGTGGATTTGGAACTGAAATTGGACCAATGATGCTTGATGGCATAAAAAGCGTGGCTCCAACAGGTATTATGATTTTGTTTGCTATTCTATACTTTGGTACTTTGATCGATGCAGGCGTATTCGATCCTGTCATTAAGACCATTCTTAAAATTGTTAAAGGGGATCCGGTTAAAATTGCGATCGGGACAGCAATTTTAGCACTTATGATTTCTTTAGATGGTGATGGTACAACAACTTATATGATTACCATTTCAGCCATGCTGCCACTCTATAAAAGAATTGGCATGAAGCCGATTGTTTTGGCAGGTATTGCAGTGTCAGCTTCAGGTGTAATGAATCTTCTGCCGTGGGGCGGTCCTACAGCAAGGGTAATGTCAGCTTTAAATCTTGAAATGTCCGAAGTTTTCACTCCGGTGATTCCTGCAATGATTGGTGGGGCACTTTTTGTAATACTTATGGCATTTATGCTGGGTAGACAAGAAAGAAAGCGTATTGGCATAATCGAAGTGGATTTCCAAGCGATGGCTCAGCTGGCTGCTACTACAGAAGATGACACTCTGAAACGTCCAAAACTGATTATCTTTAACTATGCATTAACAATTGCACTTTTAGTAGCGCTAATTTCAGAGCTATTGCCACCAGTTGCATTATTTATGCTTGGGTTTGCAATCGCTATTACGGTAAACTATCCAAAAATTAAAGATCAAAAAGAACGTGTGGCAAATTATGCCGATAACGCTTTATCTGTTGTTTCAATGGTTTTTGCTGCAGGGATTTTTACAGGAATTCTTTCAGGGACTGCAATGGTAGATGCGATGGCGGATTCTGTTATTCATTATATCCCGGATGCAATGGGTTCTCACTTTGCTGTTATTACAGCGCTTCTTAGTGCACCATTTACTTTCTTTATGTCCAATGATGCCTTTTACTATGGCGTACTGCCGCTGCTTGCCAAGGCAGGAGCAGTGTACGGGATTGACCCAGCTCTAATTGGAAGAGCGTCACTTTTAGGATTACCGGTGCACCTACTAAGTCCATTGGTTCCATCTACGTATCTTTTAGTAGGAATGGTGGGAGAAGATTTCGGGAAATTCCAACGCATCTTCTTGAAATGGGCATTCGGTTCAACCATTGTCATGATTGTTGTAAGTGTACTATTGGGAATTATTCCTTTTTAACATTTCAATAATGGCTTAAACAAAGGGAAGAGCAACGAACGACTGTTGCTCTTTTCTTTGTTTTTCTATTTTGAGAGAATGTTTGGAAGCCAAGTGAATAAGGGTATGTAATAACTATGAAAGATAATAATATGGTATTGCAGGAGGAATAAATATGAAAAAATTGTGGAAATCAGTTGTTCCGGCATCAGCGCTTCTTTTAATGTTGGCAGGGTGTGCAGAAGACACAGAAGAAGTACCAGCAACTAATGTTGAACCCGATATAGAAGATATACAAGAAACTGATGATGAAACCGATGCTAACCAAGAAGCACCAACTAATGATGAAACTGATGCTAGCGAAGAAATACCAACTAATGATGAAACCGATGCGAACGTTCTCGAGGAAGATGATGGTTATTCAGAACCCGATACAGAAAGTAATACAGAAGAAAGTCCAGATAGCAACATGGAAAATGGAGAGGACGAAACAGTAGAATAACAATCAATCGATTTAAGGAAACGAGACAATCGATAGATAATTCTATCTGACTTCCCATTTAATATAAAAAAGCAGGAATTAGTGATTCCTGCTTTTTTTATTATTTCTAAATTATAAAAGAGGAACTGTGGAAGAATCCATATTAAGAAATTAATATTTAAGAATTGATTATCGTTCCGGGGTGAGTGTAGCGGACTATGCCATTCGCTACAGAGTAATGTTTTTCTGGACCAATAGGAAAACGACAGATGTAAAACTTCCTGGGGGAACAGCACATGGGAGAGACCCTCGAGTCGAGCCGTGCCTGAGGATGCGAGTCCCCACAACGGAAAAATTTAGCTGCATCTAAAAACACTATTTTCATCTCTCAAATCCTCTTTCTTTTGTCTTCCTATTCGAGAAAAGATGTTTAGAGGCTGACTTAATGCGGGTATACATTAACTAGAAAAGAGAAATCTAATAAATCGTAGGAGGAATAATATGAAAAAGTTTATGAAATCAGTTATTCCTGTATCAGCCCTAGTCTTAATGTTGGCAGGGTGTGCAGAAGACGGAGAAGATGTTGAGGTAGATGTTAACGAAGAAGAACCAGCCACAACAGATGGTGAAGCCGACGTAAACATCATCGAAGGAGAAGATGGCGGAAGCACTGAAACAAATACAGAAACAAATACGGAAACAAATACGGAAACAAATACTGAAACAGATACTGAGTCCAATACAGAAACAAATACTGAGGACAACAGTACTGACCAAGAGGGTGAAACTAGCGACAACCCGGCAGTAGATAGTCCAGCAAACAATAATGATATTGATGATGACACAACCCATGAATAACAAAATTAATTTAAATTAATGAAAAAAGCAGGAGATAGCGCCTAATGGGTTCGGTTGACGGGGAGAAAAATGCTAAAAACATTCTAATTAGCATATACTTCACCTGCGAATTGGCACTATAAACCGCAAGTAAAAACGCTCAGAATTTTGAGCGTTTTTTGATGAAATATTTAACTAACCTAATTAAACTTAAACACCCCGTTAGTGGAAGAAGTATAATTTTATTCAAGAGAAATTCGTTAGAAAGGTTCCGAATCGATTTTTTTGATAAAAAGATACCACTTTGGAACGAATGTCGATACGAAGGCTAACAAAGGAATCCAAAATATTATACCCTTTAAAGGGGAGCCACATAACAAATTTATATTGTCTCCTTTAGCTAACTCTATTTCATATTTTTCACTCTTAACCCAATCTATCGTTAGATGTAATTGATGACTTCCTGCTCTAACAGGTATGGAAATTTCCTCTCCATCTGCTATATCGTTTATATATTGATTATCCAGGTAGACCTTAAATTTCCTTGCTCGATTGGCAAATTGCGATGTTCTTTTTAATCGGATAATTTCTTTATCTAAAGTTGATTCCAATAGTATATCCCCCATTAATTTTAACACTATTTCCCACCCAATTGTTCAACTAACCTGCCTCGTTTGTTTAAGTACATTATTTCACAATCTATAAATTCATTTTAGCATAAAATTTCCATTTCCCTTTTAAAAGAAAGAGTTTCGTTTGATATTATGCGATCATTTAACACCAGTTTTGACATCGATTTTAACAAGACCACATAAATTAATGCGGAGTTGCTAATTATGTTGCGAATAGAGGTATTGAAGACACCTCCTTAAAGGATATAAACATTGATACAACAGCAAAAAAGGAAGTGCTAATCAGTTTGCTAATTGCACTTCCAAAACCATTGTTATTTGCGATTTTCTCCACTTGGTCCGAACCCGTTAGTAAGCGCCTCCTGCTTTTTTCTTTTGCCATAATCAAAGAAGGACCAACTCCAAAACATAGAGTTGATCCTTCTTTAATCTTATTAGGCAAATATTTGCCCGCCGTTGACGTGAATGATTTGTCCAGTTACGTAACGGGAATCATCCGAAGCCAAGTAGACATATGCAGGTGCCAATTCAAAGGGTTGTCCTTGACGATTCATGGGATTACCGGCTTGTGTTACTTCCTCTGCAGTAAAGCTTGCTGGAATAAGCGGCGTCCACACTCGACCAGGGGCAACCGCATTGACGCGAATGCCTTTACTGACTAGATTCTTTGCGAGTGCACGTGTCATACCAACATTTGCAGCTTTTGTCATCGTATAATCCATTAATTTATCGTTGCCATCAAATGCGACAACAGATGCCGTATTGACAATCGCACTGCCTGATTTTAAATACTTCAATGCTTCACGTGTTGTGTAGAAGTGAGAGTATACATTCACTTTAAAAGTTTCGTCGAATTGTTCATCTGAAATATTAAGGAAGTCTTTCTGCTCAAATTGAACACCCACATGGTTAACCAGAATGTCGAGCTGGCCGAATGTCTCTACCGTGTTAGTAACAATATCCAAACACTGTTGCTTCTCTCTTAAATCACCAGGCAGCAACAAGCATTGTTGGCCGAGTTCTTCGATTCTTGATTTTGTTCTTTCCGCGTCTTCTTCTTCTTGTGCACCAAAATAGGAAATTGCAACATGTGCACCTTCTTTTGCAAAGGCGATTGCTGTAGCTGCTCCAATACCACTATCGCCACCTGTTATTAGGGCAACTTTTCCTTTCAGTTTGCCGCTACCTTGATATGCCGGATTTTCAATAATGGGTCTTGGTTCCATTAAGCCTTCAATTCCGGGTTGACTTTGTTGGGTCTGTTCCGGAACGGTGAGTGTTACCTCTTGGGTTTGTGTGACTTTCTTGTAATTTGGATTCTTTGGGTAGGATTGTTCGTTAGTTGATTCTTGTGTCATGTTGACTTCAACCTCCTAAGATTGACGATTGGTTTGATCCATAATTGTTTAGCCAATAGCGTTTGGACGATTCCAATGGCGACCGATACGTAATGCTTCGATGAATGACTCTACCGTTTGGACGACTCCTTCATCCCCTGTATTCACCTTTGGATTTTGCGTATCCGGTGCAAGTAAAAAGGCAAGTGGTTTGTAATGGTTATAAGTCTCTTCGATAAAATGGTTTAACTTATTTTTAGCCTTTGGTTCATCAAATTTACCCGCAACGATGATACCGTCATAAAGTACAGGTGATGCTGTATCCATGGTATGGTTAACCACGATGTTTTGCACTGTTTGCTGTTTGTCGCTAACGAGTTCAACAGAGATTTTTTGACTATTTAATGGTTGGAGTATTTTGGCTAGATTCTCCGTTGTTTCATTCACAATAATGGCAACCTTTTTGGATTCAGTTGAGAGTATAGGATTTACAAACTGGCTTACAGCAGGGGAAGTTTTGTTAGTATCCACAGCTTGTGTAATTTTTGGTGGTTGAACCCCAACGTTCATAGCTAATTGGTTAGCCAATGCTACATCGATGTTCGCAAACATCTCCACTACTTGTTGTCGAATTTCACGACGGGCCACTTTTCCGACCTCAAAACTAGCGGCTTTCACAATATGTTCTTTTTCAATATCGGTCATACTCAGCCAAAACATTCGAGCTTGAGTGAAATGATCCTTAAAGGATTGACTTCTTGCACGGACCTTTACACCTTCTACTTTTTCTTGATAGTGTTCATAGCCACCCTCGCTTGGAGAAACAGGTGCAGGTGTATTTTGCTGAATCGAATTTTTATGATAGCTGACCGGGCCGACATTAATGGTTTGACGTCCATACCCATCACGCTGATTATTATGGAAAGGACATACTGGACGATTGATCGGCAGCTCATGGAAGTTTGGTCCGCCCAAGCGAATCAATTGTGTATCTGTATAAGAGAATAAGCGACCTTGTAATAAAGGATCATTTGAAAAATCGATACCAGGGACAACATGTCCAACATGGAAGGCTACTTGTTCAGTTTCGGCAAAGAAATTATCAACGTTTTGATTTAACGTCATTTTTCCTAAAATACGAACTGGCACTTCTTCCTCTGGCCAAATTTTCGTAGGATCCAGAATATCGAAGTCGAAGTTGAATTCATCTTCCTGAGCAATCAGCTGTACACCTAGTTCGTATTCCGGGAAATTACCTTGCTCGATGTTGTCATATAGATCACGGCGATGGAAGTCTGGATCTTTTCCGGCAATTTTTTGTGCTTCATCCCAAACCAATGACTGTACACCTAATTTTGGCTTCCAATGGAACTTAACAAAGTGGGCTTGTCCAGCCTCATTAACGAAACGATACGTGTTGACGCCAAAACCTTCCATCATACGATAGCTTCTAGGAATGGCACGATCGGACAAATGCCACATAACCATATGTGCACTTTCTTGATTGTTTGCGATAAAATCCCAGAATGTATCATGGGCGCTTTGAGCTTGTGGGATTTCGTTATGTGGTTCTGGTTTTACAGCATGCACAAAATCGGGGAACTTAATGGCATCTTGTATAAAGAAGACAGGAATATTATTGCCGACTAAATCATAATTTCCTTCTTCAGTATAAAATTTAGTGGAAAAACCACGAACATCTCGTACTGTGTCTGCTGAACCGCGGGAACCAGCAACCGTAGAGAAGCGAACAAAAACAGGGGTTTGTTTCCCTTTTTCTGAGAGAAATTTAGCTTTTGTGATATCACTGGCATCTTCATAGCTCTCGAAAACGCCGTGTGCCGCTGTTCCTCGTGCATGAACCACACGCTCAGGAATACGCTCATGGTCGAAATGCGTCATCTTCTCCCTGAAATGAAAATCCTCCATAATCGTTGGACCACGAGAGCCAATTTTTAATGAATGTTCATCTTCCGAAACCTTCAGACCTTGATTGGTTGTAAGGGGCTGATTGCTGTCAACAGATTTAAAATTCTCTAATTGCGTTTGTTTTTTGTTCATGTAATTTCCTCCAGTCTAATAAATTTTTACTTTAACTCTATACCTTCGTATTGAAGGAGATAAACCAATGCTTAAGTAATAAAAAGGACAAGTAGGATTAGATGGGCAAGAATGCATTTGGAAAAATATTGATGTATACTGAATTCATGGAATTTTTAAATAATGAATAATTCGTTTGGAGGAAATTATGAAACTCGGCGCATTCTCTGTAAGTTTAAGTGTTAGAGATATTAACAAATCAAAATCATTTTATGAGAATCTTGGCTTTCAAGTCCTGGGAGGGGATATTACCCAAAATTGGCTTATCATGAAGAATGAAAGTACCGTCATTGGCTTATTCCAAGGAATGTTTGAGAAGAATATACTAACGTTCAATCCAGGATGGGATCAAAGTGCAACAAATCTTGAATCGTTTACAGATATTAGAGAAATTCAGAAACAGCTTAAAACAAAAGAAATTGACTTGTTGACTGAGGCAGATGAAGCAAGTGAAGGCCCTGCAAGTTTTACAATTGAAGATCCTGATGGAAATCTGATTCTTTTTGATCAACACAGATGAAATAAAAGATAAAATACTAAGAATCTATTTAATGCAAAATAGGTTCTTTTACTTTGCCTTTATAATGAGGGTTTCCCTGAATGGAACTTTTACCCCCCGTTCAAAATGTAGCACGGGGGGTGTTTCATCTTTGCTTACTAAGCATAAGGGCTAATTTCAATACAAAGGCATCTTTAAAGTTCTGTGGATGGTAGCCGGTTAGTTCATGTATTTTGTTTAAGCGATAGGTGAGGGTATGGCGATGTATTTGCAGGCGATCGGCACAAAGATTGATTTGAAGATCACTTTCAAAAAAGGTTTCTAATGTGTTCAGCATTTTTTCGCTCATCCCAAGCAGTATTTTGGATAGAAACTTTTTCACGTCATGGTCATTTTTGTTCTTTAGTAATGTATAAACCTCTATTTCTTCAAAAAAAGTATCTCTTTTAACATCAAGCGAGAAGGCAAGGGCAGTTTTCGCCCCGTTAAATGCATAGGACAGCTCTGCTAAAGAGTTGACAGTAGGACCAATCCCTATATGTAACTCTAATTTTTTTCGTAGTTTTCTCAGTTGGGTAATAATATCCTTAATTTTATTTACAGAATCTCCTGTTAAGCAAATGTAGTATTCATTTAGCTCCATTTGTCCAAAAAGGATTGGTTGTTTATATAAAATGTTTTCTAGGTTTATAGATAGCGTATTCGACGTATCATTACCTTCCTGCTTAAGTAAAATGATCTGGAAGGGTTCCTTCAAGGCAAAGGGGAGTTTATGTATTCGTTCCGTGATGACACTGTGTATCGGCTCGTTTTCAATTAATGCCTTAAAAATAAAATCACTATTTTTACGTTGCCATTCACTTTCGCTTTCCGTCAGCACTTGATGAACCATCATTTCTGTTGTCAATTGCACTAGATTGGCTATTTCATTTAATTCATTTGGATTCCCGGTTATTCCAATCACCCCGATGATTCTGTCATGAAACTTAATCGGCATGTTAATGCCGGGCTTGCAGTTTTGAAATTGCGTAGACAGTCTATCATCTATTAATAGAGGCATGCCTGTTCGCACAACTTCTATTGCCCCTTCATGAATCAAATCGATCCTTTCTTTGTCTCCAGAAGCTAAAATAACCCCATTTGGACTAATCACATTAATATTATGATGAAGTCGCAGCATGGTTTGATCGACAATTTCCTCTGCTAACTTAATGGATAACATTTTATACACCCCGTATAAAAAAGATACTGTACTAATACAGTTATATTGTACACCTAATATAATGCTAATTTCCATAGTTTCTCATTATAATTATTGTAAGCGCTTAATTAACAACCGGTTTTGATATGAAAGGAGCAAGAGGATGAAAGTTGTAATAAGTCCAGACTCATTTAAAGGAACATTAACGGCACTCGAAGCAGCACATGCAATCGAAAAAGGGATTAAAAGAGTAAATGAGGACATTGAAACGATTTTGTTGCCTGTTGCCGACGGTGGAGAAGGAACAATGGCAACACTCGTTTTGGCGACAAATGGGCACTATACGAAAACTACTGTACTTGATCCTCTTGGCCGAGAAATAGAAGCCTCCTTTGGCGTACTGGGAAATCAGACCACTTGTGTGATTGAAATGGCTTCGGCATCCGGTATTACTCTGTTGCATAACAATGAGCGGAATCCAAAGATTGCCTCAAGTTTTGGTACAGGTCAATTGATCAAATATGCATTAGATCAAGGATTTAGGGATTTCATCATATGTATTGGAGGGAGTGCTACAAACGATGCGGGTGTTGGTATGCTACGAGCACTTGGCCTTCAATTACTCGATCAACATGGACGTAATGTACAAAATTCCATTGACGGCTTGTATGAAGTGGAGAGATTGGATTTTACAAATTGGGATCCAAGAATCAAAGAGTCAAAGTTTGGTATTGCCTGTGATGTCAATAATCCATTAGTTGGTGAATTCGGTGCTACAGCAGTATTTGGTCCTCAAAAAGGAGTAAAAGCCGATGAGGTTCAGTACTTCGATCAAGCTTTGACGCACTTTGCGAATGTCGTTGAGAAGGAAAAGGGAATTCGATTGCATGAATTCAAAGGTGCAGGAGCAGCAGGTGGAATGGGTGGAGCATTAATCGCCTTCCTTCAAGGAGAGTTCCATCAAGGGATACATCTCGTTTTGGACGTGATGAAGTACAGCGAGAAAATTGAAGGGGCTGATTTCGTTTTTACTGGGGAAGGAAAATCCGATAGTCAGACCTTGCACGGTAAAGCACCAATTGGGGTTCTAAAATGTGCAAAACAATCTCAAATAGCTACAGTTTTACTTTCAGGCTGTATAGAAGAAAAAGATAAGCAACTGTTAGCAGAACATTTCAATTACATCTATTCGGTGGCGGGCGAGTCCATTTCAACCGAAAAAGCGATGCAAGAAGCATCAATCTGTTTATCGCAAAGGGCATATGAAGTGTTTAGTAAATTATTAGTTTAAGGGGGATATAGTATGTTATTTGTCATTATATTAATTGGGGTATTATTTGTTGTACTTGCAACAGCAAAATTAAAGCTACACCCATTTTTAGCATTAATTCTAAGTTCTTTCTTTGTAGGAATTGCCTCGGGAATGCCTTTATTGGACGTTGTAACAAATATTAATACTGGTTTTGGCAGTTTAATGACGAGCATTGGGATCGTCATCGTTGCCGGGACAATGATCGGGGTAATATTAGAACGTTCAGGTGCCGCTTATCGTATGGCGGAAGTAGTACTTCGCATTGTGGGGCCGAAACGCCCTCAATTAGCCATGTCCATTATCGGTTATATTGTATCGATTCCGGTTTTCTGTGACTCTGGATTTATTATATTATCAAGCTTACAAAAATCATTAGCAAAAAGAGCAAAAGTAACAATTGCTTCAATGGGTGTTGCACTTGCAACAGGACTTTATGCAACACATGTACTTGTTCCTCCTACGCCAGGACCGATTGCCGCAGCTGGGAATATTGGTGCAGCAGATTATTTAGGAACAGTAATTCTTGTTGGTTTAATAGTAGCGATTCCTGCTACATTTGTCGGGTATTTATGGGCTGTAAAAGTTGCCTCCAAAATTCAAGTACCGTTAGATCAAGAAGAGGCGCTTGATTATGAAGAAGTCATTAAATCTTTTGGGAAAATGCCTTCCACATTTAGCGCATTTTTGCCGATCATTTTGCCGATTGTCTTAATCGGGATCGGTTCTATTGCAGCATTAGTTGGAAATCCAGATGCTACTTTTAATATGATCCTACGCTTTTTAGGAAGCCCAATTGTAGCATTGCTTCTAGGTGTATTTGCAGCATTCCCATTGTTGCCAAAACTGAATGAAGAAACATTGACTGGCTGGATTGGTGATAGTTTAAAGGATGCCGCTCCGATTTTATTAATTACTGCAGCTGGTGGATCATTCGGGACAATTATTAAAGAAACTGGTGTCGGTGACATGCTGCAGCAAATGGATCTTGGTTCTTTAGCTACGGGTTCTCTGTTCTTACTAGTTCCATTTATCATTGCAGCAGCACTGAAAACAGCACAAGGTTCATCAACAACAGCTCTTGTTATAACGTCTACATTAGTAGCACCGATGTTAGTAACAGCTGGAATTGAAGGTGCTCTTCCATTAGCATTGGTAGTAATGGCAATTGGTGCTGGGGCAATGACGGTTTCTCACGTAAATGACAGTTTCTTCTGGGTGGTTACGCAATATAGTGGAATGGAAGTAACACAAGCTTATAAAGCTCAAACAATGGCGACGCTTTTACAGGGTATAACTACGATTGTATTCACAGTCATTTTATGGATGATATTTGTATAATAATCAAAGCATACTTGCATTTATGGGTGCAAGTATGCTTTTTTCGTGCGCCCGGCATGCACATGAACTATAGGGTGCGAGTCCCGAACCCCGAAGACAGAAGTAGAGGTTAGCCAAGAGCAAGGGTGTCCGTGGTGACGCGG
>NZ_JBHTFK010000040.1:0-132825 GCF_042666115.1 Ureibacillus sp. GCM10028918 | reverse complement strand
GTGGTGACACATGGAGCTGACGAATACTAATCGATCGAGGACTTAACCACAATAGATATAAATCTTGAACGCATTCAATGTCTTTATCCAGTTTTGAGAGAACAAACTTCTTTCAACTAAATAAGTCTAGTGATGATGGCAAAGAGGTCACACCCGTTCCCATACCGAACACGGAAGTTAAGCTCTTTAGCGCCAATGGTAGTTGGGGGCTTCCCCCTGTGAGAGTAGGACGTCGCTAGGCAAACAAAAACCGCTGAATATTCAGCGGTTTTTTTATTTACATAGAAAAGGCAAAACAATTGTACGTATTTTTAACTTACGGATAATCAATAAAATCCGAATGGTATTCTATCTGAATGAATGTTTTTAATTACACGTATTTTAAAATACAATCTCAGGTGAGAAACATGATAGAAAATAATCCCCCTGTATTCTCAATAAAATATCAAATTGACTATAATCTCAATCGTTCTTATTACATCAGGTATCCGGTATCTTACTATTTTTGTAACGGTATGTATTGCACCAAGAAATAATGGAAGCAACCAAACGGTGTTTCGAAGTTAATGGAAGCCTATAGGGCAGAAAGGAATGGCTATTTTCGGGTAATTAAACCTTCTCTTGTGATAACTAATAAAGATGTTCTCCCATGTAAGCAGAGAACATCTTTTTTTCATACTATTAAAACTCTAAATACTTTCTTAAATAATTAATATAGGACTGGCTAACTGGAAGCTCCGCGCCATTTTTTAATTCAACAACAAAATTAGTTGCTAGATCTTTTGTTATACATTTTATGAAATAGATATTGATTATATAAGATCGATGAATACGTATAAAATATTCGGGTAGCTTTAATTGGAGTTCCTTTAAAGTTACATTGGTTTTATATTGTTCATCATCAGCATAAAACCACGTGCGTTTTTGCAAACTTTCAATATGAGAGACCTTTTCAATAGGAATGGGTGTCCAATCTTCATCTTGCTTTCCGGTTAAAAACTTAAAAGATTCTTGTTTTTCTGGGACATAAGTCGAAGGTAGGACAATTACAAGTGCTGCTTCTTGTTGTTCGATAAGAATGGGATAACCAATTGCATAATAAGGTGTGCCGAAAATGAAATCATCCATAAGGATTTGAGTTTTTTTATGGGTCTTCAAAACCTGTGCAGCCACACTTTTTGGATGTACCTCTTCGCACAGTTTATGATGAATGTGAGTGATGCTTGGACTGTAATATATATAGTTACCCTTGAATGCAATAACAATTGAAGCATCCTTTGGAACCCAATCTTCTAAAATAATTTTAAATTGTTCTAGCCCCCTAAATTCCTCTTTCATTACTTGAGTATTCCCCATATCCAAATTTAGAGCCCCCTTTGTATTAAAACAACATTTAAATAGTTCATCTCTATATTTTACCATTTCATCCTAAAAATCTTATAATTCGTCAGAAAATAATGAAAAATAAAATAATCTGTTATATATTAATTTACAGCAAATACTTCTGTTATGGAACAGCAAATAAAATAATTTTTAACAGAGAGTATTTAAACAAAGGGGAAGGTGTGATTATTCATGACGACAAGAAATGAAAAAATCGAGGCCATTAAAAAAGATTGGGCAGAGAATCCACGATGGAAAGGTATCGAAAGAGCTTACACTGCTGAGGAGGTTGTAAAACTACAAGGTTCTGTAGTAGTAGAGCAAACTCTAGCTAAACGTGGTGCTCGTCGTCTATGGAAGTCTTTGCAAGAAGAAGATTTCATTAATGCATTGGGGGCATTAACGGGAAATCAAGCAGTACAACAAGTAAAGGCAGGTTTAAAGGCGATCTACTTATCGGGGTGGCAAGTAGCAGCTGATGCAAACCTAGCAGGTCAAATGTATCCTGACCAATCATTGTATCCGGCAAATTCGGTACCACAAGTTGTAAAACGCATCAATCAAGCATTACAGCGTGCTGATCAAATTGATCATGCAGAAGGGCGCAACGATGATTTTGATTGGTTTGCTCCAATTGTTGCTGATGCAGAAGCAGGATTTGGCGGACCATTAAACGTATTCGAATTAGTAAAAGGAATGGTTGAAGCGGGTGCTGCAGGTGTTCACTTAGAGGACCAATTAGCTTCTGAGAAAAAATGTGGTCATTTGGGTGGTAAAGTATTACTTCCAACACAAAATGCAGTTCGTAACTTAGTAGCAGCTCGTCTTGCTATGGACGTATTGGACGTAGATACAATTTTAATCGCTCGTACAGATGCAGATGCAGCTGATATGGTTACAAGTGATATCGATCCACGTGATGCCGAATTTATCACTGGTGAGCGTACACCAGAAGGATTCTTCCGAACAAAAGCAGGTATTAAACAAGCGATTTCACGTGGTTTAGCATATGCACCTTATGTAGATCTAATCTGGTGTGAAACATCTAACCCATCAATTGAAGAAGCACGTGAATTTGCTGAAGGAATTCATGCAAAATTCCCTGGTAAAATGTTAGCGTATAACTGCTCGCCTTCATTTAACTGGAAAGCTAAGCTGTCAGATAAAGAGATTGCCGAATTCCAACGTGAGATTGCAAAAATGGGCTATAAGTTCCAATTCGTAACTTTAGCTGGATTCCACTCGCTAAATAAATCAATGTTCGAACTTGCTGTTGACTATAAAGATAATGGTATGGCGGCATATTCTAAACTTCAACAAGCCGAGTTTGACTTGGAAGCGAAAGGCTATACAGCAACAAAACACCAACGTGAAGTTGGTACTGGTTACTTCGATGAAGTGGCTCAAGCAATTTCTGGTGGAACATCTTCTACTACAGCGATGGCTGGTTCTACAGAAACAGCTCAATTCGTGTAAGATTTTGAATAATTATGCCTTGGCTAAATCTATTAAATTGTTAAGATAAGAGGTTAATAATTGGGCGTTGTGGTCAAGGCAATTAATAAAGGGCAATTAAGATAAGGTGGGGATATGGAAAATGGAACAGGCTACATCACAAAAGCTTAAAATTGTAGGGGAACTATCAGAACAAGCACAAGAAATTTTGACGCCTGAAGCACTTGCCTTTATTGTTTCGCTACATGAGAAGTTTAACGAGAAACGTAAGGAACTACTAGGAAAACGTGAAGAGCGCCAAAAACGTCTTGATCAAGGAGAACAGCTTCATTTCTTACCTGAAACAGCACAAATCCGTAAAGGTGATTGGACAATTGCGCCACTTCCTCAGGATTTGCAAGACCGTCGAGTAGAAATCACAGGTCCTGCTGTTGATCGCAAAATGGTCATCAATGCATTGAATTCAGGTGCGAAAATATTTATGGCGTGTTTTGAAGACGCATCAACACCAACTTGGGAAAACATGATTGCAGGGCAGATTAATATGCGCGATTCTGTTTTCCGTACAATTACTTTAACGCAAGAGTCAAATGGAAAAACATATAAGTTAAATGATGAAACTGCCGTATTAATCGTTCGTCCAAGAGGATTACACCTGCTTGAGAAGAATGTATTAGTAGATGGCGAAGTCATGTCGGGGAGCTTCTTTGATTTTGGCTTGTACTTCTTCCACAATGCAAAAGAATTACTTGCTCGAAACACAGGGCCATATTTCTACCTGCCGAAGCTAGAAAGCCACTTGGAAGCACGACTATGGAATGATGTGTTTGTTTATGCACAAGATTATTTGGGCATCCCACAAGGTACAATTAAAGCTACTGTCCTCATTGAAACAATTGTGGCGGCATTTGAGATGGACGAAATTCTTTTCGAATTACGTGAACATTCTGCTGGTCTAAACTGCGGACGTTGGGATTATATCTTCAGCTTTATTAAACGTCTACGTAATCAACCAGATGTTGTATTGCCAGATCGTGGTCAAGTGACAATGACGGTTCCATTTATGAAAGCCTATACATCTTTATGTATTCAAACTTGCCATAAGCGGAATGCACCGGCAATGGGGGGGATGGCTGCCCAAATTCCCGTGAAAAATGATGAAGAAGCAAATAACATTGCCTTTGCAAAAGTGGCAGAAGATAAACTTCGAGAGGCTACAGACGGTCATGATGGTACGTGGGTTGCTCATCCAGGATTAGTACCAGTTGCAATGGAACAATTTGATGCCATTATGAAAACACCAAACCAAATTGATAAAAAACGCGAAGATGTAAAAGTTTCGGCAAGTGATTTAGTAGCTGTCCCAGAAGGTACAATTTCAGAAGAAGGTCTTCGCATCAATGCAAGCGTCGGGGTTCAATATATCGCATCGTGGCTACGTGGAAATGGTGCTGCACCAATTAATAACTTAATGGAAGATGCAGCAACGGCCGAGATTTCCCGTACTCAGGTTTGGCAATGGATTCGCCATGAAAAAGGCGTATTGGAAGATGGACGTAAAGTCACACTCGAGTTAACCTTAGCACTTTTAGAGAACGAACTTGCACAGATTAAGGATGCTGTTGGGGAACAAGCATTTAACATAGGTCGTTATGAAGAAGCGGCTGAGCTGTTTAAAACTTTAATCGAACAAGATGAATTTGTTGAATTTTTAACTTTACCAGGCTACGAAAAAATCAGCTAATTCGTATTAGAAATAAGTTGCCTCCAATCCACTATTTCTAATAGCTTCAAACAAGGGGATCATATAATTTTTGACATGGGGATGGGATGTCTTGCTAGCTGGGATGGGCTAGTAGGGCATTCTTTTAATTTTTAGAAGGAATTTATCATAGGTTAAAAGAATTGAATAAATAAGAAATTACATAGCAAAGGGGAATGTTGTATTATGAAAAATAAAGAATTGCTTTTAGTACCAGGACCTACACCTGTAGTAGATGAGGTTTATGAAGCATTAGCAAGTGAAACAAGAGGGCATACCGATCCGCGGTTTGCTGCCATATTCAAGGCAAGCATAAAGCAAACAAAACAATTACTGCAAACGGATGGGGAAGTCTTCATCGTAGCAGGATCAGGTACATTAGCAATGGAAATGGCGATCGTTAATACGGTTGGCAGAGGAGAAAAGATACTTGTTATTAGTCACGGCTATTTTGGTGATCGTTTTACACCGCTTGCCACTGCCTTCGGAATTGAAGTAGATGTATTACAAGCAGAATGGGGAAAGCAAGTAGATCCATTACTCGTTCAAGAAAAGTTAGCCAGCAATAATTATAAAGCTGTTACAATCACCCATGCTGATACATCAACAGGTGTTATCTCTGATTTAGAAGTACTCATACCAATTATTAAGCAAGCGGGTGCATTAGTTATTTTAGACGGAGTAGTGGCAACGGCAGCCCTAGATGAAAGTATGAGTAAAACTTATGGACATCCAGATTATAAAATTGATGTCGTGTTAACCGGTTCTCAAAAAGCAATTGGTATTCCGCCAGGGTTAGCAATTGTAGCGTTTAACCAAACGGCTCTTTCAGCACGGGAAGCCTTAGGTACAATCAGCGCTTATTATTGTGACATTAAAAATTGGATACCAATTATGCAAGACCCGTCTAAGTATTTCGCGACTCCTCCGGTGAACTTGATTTATGCCTATAATACAGCTTTAAATATAGTTTTAGAGGAAGGCATTGAACAGCGGGAAAAGCGTCACATAGCTTTTGGGCGTGGAATTCGTTCAGCTCTTCGCACGTTTGGCATGGAATCATTAGCAACTGAAGAGGTGGCGGCACCAACATTAAGCTGTATGCTATATCCGGACGGCGTGGATGACGTGTCATTCCGAACACTTCTTTCACATAAAGGCGTGATTGTAGCAGGAGCTTTAGCTCATCTAGCAGGCAATGCATTCCGTATTGGTCATATGGGCAATACAACGCGGGAAATGCTAGAAAATGCAATTCGTCATATAGGTGAAGTATTGCAAGAATTAGGATTAGAAGTAAATACAGAGGCTGCCCTGGCAGCATTTAGAGAACAATTATCACAAAGGGTTTCTCAGTAAAAAGAAAAAGCTCGAGTATGTCTTGGCATACTCGAGCTTTATTATTATTTACTTTCGCTATAAGCGTTCAAGAATTCAGTTACTTTTTTACTATCTGCCTCAAGTTTTAATCCAGTATCTATTAATGGAGTTACAGTTGAAACAGCAGGAAGTTTATTCCCTTGGTAATACGTAATAAATTCTTCTTGGTTAATAGAGTAAAGAACAGCTTTACGTAGATCAGCAGAGTCAGAAACTTCGCGACCTTTCGTATTGAATTGCAAGTAAGTTACACCATTACTGTCTGCTTCATTTAATGTTAGGTTCTCATCAGACTTTACGATATCAAGTTTAGTTTCAGGTACTGTTTGTAATACATGAACTTCACCATTACGTAATGCAGATAGGGCACTGTCGTTATCATCGATAAAGCGTACAGAAATGTTTGTAATTTTTGGCTCATACTCGCTGCCTACACGGTAAGCAGGGTTTTTCACAAATGTTGCTTCATAGTCATTTTTTTGTACCAAAATGTATGGACCGCTTGCAAATAATTGGTTGTTATAAGAGTTGCCTTCTGTCACGGTTGCTTGGTCACCGTAAGCGATATCTGTGTTTGGATCATAGTTTGCAACATCATACGTATTGATGCTTGTTACTTGTTTTTCAGAAACAATACCGCCAGATTGGTGAGCTAAGTAGTTTAATACTTGTGGGAATGGATTTGGTGTTGTAATTTTCACAACTTGGTATTTCCCTGCAGCATTATCAACTTGATCTTCTGATTCTACTACTTCAGTTACTGCTTGTGGTAATTCTTGTGATAACGCATCTAATACAGTTTCATCTGAACCAGAAACTTTAGCATTTTGTAATTCGGCTAAGTCTGTTACAACTTCTACCGTTTCAATGTTTTCATGGATACTATATGTGCGGTGATCTGGAACCGATTTCTCATCTTTTGCACGGTTTAAAGAGAAGACTACATCTTCTGCAGATACAAGTTCACCAGTATCAACTGCTGCACCGTTTTCTACTTTTGCAAAGTTAATGTCATCACGCAAGATGAAATAGTATTCAGAGTTACCTTCTGCCATTACATTGTTGTATGATAATGAACCGTCAGAAACCACTTGGTCATCTTCTGTTAGATTCACTAAACGAACATACATATTTGTATTTAATGTGTTGATCGAACCATCATTTCCTTTGATTGGATCAAGAGACGTTAATGATGAGATTGCTTGATGTAATACTAAAGTTTCGCTAGCATTTAGAGATTCATCATTAAATGAGATATTTTCCCAAACTTGTGCACGAGATTTTGGAAGAAGAACTGTTTCAGGATTTACCTTTGCTGAGTAAATACCTTGTGCTTTTTTAGAAATATAAAGTGGTGCAATATAAGCTTGGTCGAATACTAAAAGTTGTTCAAGTTCAGCATATGCTTCCTTCGCTTCATCACCAGTTAATGTACTTGCTTTGTCGATTAATTCATCTAATTTTGAATCGCTAACAACACTGTAGTCCCCACCAGTTTTAAATAAACCACGAACAGCATAGTCAGGGTTCCCTGTTACTGTTGTCCAGCTAGATAAAGCGATATCATAGTTCCCTGCATCTTTTTGAGCTGAGAATGAACCGTAATCAGGTTGAATATTTAATACAACCTCAAAACCGTTTTTTGTAAGTTGGTCGCGTAAAATATTTAAATCATTTTCATTTGCGGCTTGACCTAAAATTTCAATTGTTGGTTTTTCGCCAGAAGTTGACTCGGCATCCCCGCCGCCTTCAACATCTGATTTTTTTTGTACACAGCCTGCAAGAGCTAGGACCGCAACAAGTAATAGAGCTAGTAGCTTTTTCATAGTAATCCTCCTATGGATCGTTTTTAGTTTGTTTTAGGGTCAAAAGCATCTCGTAATCCGTCACCAAAGAAATTGAATGATAGCACGAGCAGCATAATGCATAACCCTGGGAAAATAGCTAAATATGAATGGGTTTCAAGATAAGTACTACCGATTTTTAAAATATTCCCCCATTCAGGAATATGCGGTTCAACGCCTAGTCCAAGAAAGCTTAAACTACTTGTCGAAATTACGGCACCACCGATTGTTAAAGTAGCTTTAACAATCATAGGGGCTAGTGAATTTGGTACGATATGTTTAAAAATAATCGAACTGTCAGAAGCACCCAATGCTCTGGCAGATTCTACAAATTCATAATTGGAAATCTGCATCACGGTAGCACGCATTGTACGAGCGTATGTAGGAATTGAACCTACGCTAAGTGCAATGATTAAATTGACGGTATTTGCACCGAATGCAGCAATGATGGCAATAGCCAGTAAAATACCTGGTATCGCATATAAAATGTCGAGCAGACGCATGATGATATTATCTGTCTTCTTCCCATAATAGCCTGATATGGCTCCTAGGGAACCACCGATAACTGCTGGAATAACCGTTGAAAAGAAGCCGACAATTAACGATATTTGAGCACCAAACACGATTCTTGAAAATAGATCTCGACCGAAGTCATCTGTTCCAAGTGGGTACTCCAGTGTAGGTGTTTGTAAAATAGCAGAATAATTATTTTGTGTTGCAAAGTCATAGTCGAATGTCCAAGGACTTATGACGGATAGTGAAAACATAAAAATGATAAAAAACATACCGAATACAGCCATTGAATTGCGAAGGATTTTACTCCACATTTTTTGCCACTTTTCTATAGAAGAAGCGTCTTTTCGACGAGCCTTTTTAATCAGACCAATCGCAAGTAGTAGAGAAAATAGATTACCAGTTAAGACAGGTATTAAAAGTATAATTCCGACTGGAAGCATCCATTTTGGTGCTGATGCGGATGTTACATACTTTGCAACAAGAATAATCATCACGGCAAAAATAATCGCAAGTACTATAAAAGCACCTATAGCGAGTAAATATGTGTCGATGACATAAGGTTTAAAAAGATTAAATGCCGAAATCCCGATGATGAAAAGTTGAGTTAAAAATGCGTAAGCAGCAAATGTATATTCAGGCGTTTTATTTTTTGAAACTAAGGAAAAGCCGTAGCTACTTGCGAAAATGTTGCCGACGAGTACTGTTAAAATCAATGGATATCCAAGAATTCGAGTACGCTTTTGAATCTCTCTTTCTTTCGCTAAATCTCTTTTTATAGATTTTGAGATGAACCAAACATAAAGTGTTGTTACTAAATAAATTACGAAGAATACTAGAACAATTGGTCGAACACTTTGGGTACTGAAGTTAAAACTATAAAGTAAAAATAACAATGAAAAAATGGCAGAAAAGGATAATGTAAAATGAGCATTTCCATATTCTTGTGTGATTTTCAGTAGAAGCTTTAAGTTTGATATGACTTTCACATTACCCCTCCTTTTTCATTTTTGAGCGAATACGCGGATCAAAGAATGCATACGTAATATCGATAATTAAGTTAACAATCGAAATCGTAATGGCAATATAAACAACTCCACCTAATATTGCGGGAATATCGGGTATAAACTGTTTATCCACGATATAGCTCCCAATTCCGCTAATGTTAAAGACTTTCTCTGTTACTGAAGCTCCGCCTAACATTCCGCCAAATAGAAGCCCAATGACAGTAATAATGGGAATCATTGCATTTCGAATCGCATGTTTGGAGATTACTTTTCTTTCATTTAATCCTTTTGCTTTTGCTGTAATAATATAATCCTCATTTATGACCTCAAGCATCGAAGAACGGGTCATCCTGGCAATAGAGGCACATAGAGACGTTCCAAGCACAACTACTGGTAATACGAGAGATAACCAGTTTTGTGGATTATACGTTGCAGGGAACCAATTAAGCTCAAGAGAAAAGGTTAATATAAAAATTAGACCCTGCCAAAAGCTAGGAATCGATAACCCGATTAAAGCCACAACCATAAATGTATAATCCATAAATGAATTTGGGCGTATAGCCGAAATAATCCCAACAGGAATCGCAATAATGATGGCCATTAATAACGAAAGAATGGCAATATTAAGGGTTACAGGGAACTTATTTGCAATACTTGCCATTATGTCTTCTTTCCCCGCAAAGGAAGTCCCCAGGTCAAAGGTAAATAGTCCAGATAGTGAATTCCACAATTGAGACAGATATGGTTGGTCTAACCCGTAAAGACGGTTAAAGTTTTCAATTTGTTCGGGTGTTGCTTCGATACCCAGTATATTTCGAGCCGGATCCAACGGTGAAATATATAGAATGGTAAAGACAAGTGTCGCTACTCCTAAAATAACGAATAGTGTTTGAAGTACACGTTCGAAAATAAATTGAACAAATGGATTACTATTTAAAAGTAATAACCCATACATCAAAATGCCGGGTATAGCTGAAATCATTAAAAAATTGCGACTCTTTAAAAGCTGTCTAAAGTAGTAATGATACGTATACTTCTCTAGACCTATGGAAGATACTCGTTTCTCTACTTCATTTTGAAGCTTCCTTTGAACAAGCAAATCTACATTTTTGTTCATTTGATCAGCTGTTACTGATTCATGGAAAAAACTTGATTTTGTTTGTTCTTGTTCTAAAAACTGTTGTCTCCAAATATCGAGTAGCCCGTTTGAAACGAATTCTTGTTCACAGTTATTGTAAGCATCAGCATACTGATTTTGACTTTTTCTAAAATAGAATAATAGAATTGTAACAATATGGATTGGTAGTCCGAGAATAAACAAAAGAACTCCGTAAATCCTACCTCTATTTGTTAATCTTTGATAAGTATAATCAAGCATTCCTGATGTTTTTATATTTTGAGTATTTATGCTTCGAGTCATCGGCAGCCTCCTTTCTTACAAAATGAACTTAAATATCTTCACCTTGAATTATTATCCTCCCTATATTAAACTATTCCTAGTGGTATAGTAAAGTATGGAAACGTTTATGTCAATATAACTAAGAAATTACTTTTTTATAAAGGAAGATACACATGAATAATACATTGTTAGAGGTGAAGGACCTTCAAGTTTCTTTCATAGGTGATGAGAAAGAATTTGAGGCAGTGAAAGGTATTAGCTTTCATGTTGAAAAGGGGGAGACTCTAGGGATTGTTGGAGAGTCTGGTAGTGGTAAAAGTGTAACTGCACGGTCCATCATGCGACTACTTCCATCTCCACCGAGCTTTTTAAAATCAGGCGAGATTAATTTCCAAGGGAAGAACTTAGTTGAGCAATCAGAAAAAGAAATGGAATCTGTGCGTGGCCAGCATATCAGCATGATTTTCCAGGATCCTATGACATCTTTAAATCCAACAATTCGCATCGGTGAGCAAATTGCAGAAAGCTTAAAGAAACACCAACAAGTCTCAAAAGATGAGGCATACAAGAAAACCGTCGAGTTGCTGGAACTAGTAGGGATACAAAATAGCAAAAAGCGTTATTCGCAATATCCCCATGAATTCTCTGGAGGAATGCGTCAACGAGCAATGATTGCGATGGCACTCGCATGTAATCCATCCCTCCTGATTGCAGATGAACCGACAACAGCCTTGGATGTAACCATACAAGCTCAGATCCTGACATTGATGAAAAAAATGCAAGAAAAATTAAACACATCCATCATTTTAATCACACATGATTTAGGTGTAGTAGCTGGAATGTGTGATCGCGTGATTGTCATGAAAGAGGGAGAAATTGTTGAAGAAGGTACAACAGAGGAAATATTCAACAATCCGAAACATGCCTATACAAAACGGCTGTTAAACGCATTACCAAAACTGCATGAAAAAAAGGAGCCGAAAAAAGCACCTTTATTAAGTGCAAATTTAGACTTATCTAAGCCACTCCTTGAAATTAAATCATTAAAAAAACATTTTGATTTAGGGCATGGTGATATTTTAAGGGCAGTAGATGACTTATCATTTGAAATTTATCCTGGGGAAACTCTCGGTCTAGTAGGAGAGTCTGGTTCTGGTAAATCTACAACTGGTCGTACCATTTTACAATTACATGAACCGACAGATGGAGATGTTCTCTATAAAGGGATACCTATTACACGTCTATCAAAGAATCAACTAAAAACTATGAGAAGGCATATGCAGATTATTTTCCAAGATCCATATTCTTCATTAAATCCACGCAAGAAAGTGTTGGATATTATCGGAGAAGCTTTGGATTTACATGGCCTTGCAAAAAATAAAGACGAGCGGAGAGCGCGTGTCGAGGAGCTACTGGAATTAGTAGGGCTAAACAAAGCTCATGCAAGTCGTTATCCGCATGAATTTTCCGGCGGGCAACGTCAACGTATTGGGATAGCACGTGCACTGGCAGTCGATCCTGAATTTATCGTCTGTGATGAGCCATTATCTGCACTGGATGTATCGATTCAAAAGCAAATCGTGGATCTATTAAAAGATTTGCAGCATCGACTTGGATTAACTTATTTATTTATCGCCCATGATTTATCAATGGTCAAACATATCAGTGACAGAGTAGCCGTTATGTATGGAGGTAAAATTGTAGAGCTTGCGGAAAGTGAGGAACTATACTCAAACCCTCAGCATCCATATACAAAAGCTCTTTTACAGTCCATCCCGATTCCAGATCCAGCAATCGAAAAGAAAAAGGAAAGAGTGCTGGACAAAGAATCTAATATAATCAAGTACAATGTTCAAAACACAGTACTAAAAGAAGTATCACCAGACCATTGGGTGGCAGTACCAGAAAATTAACCATAGAATCCCTTTGAACATTAGCGCATGATGTTCAAAGGGATTTGCTATTTATATTATAAAAGCTCCGTAGGGTTTGGTTATTTCATTGTGATAATCCAGAAAGTTTAATTACTTAAAAGACGCGAACCTGCCACGTAGTCCGCGTTCTGGAAGTCTAAGAAGTGAATACTATCATGAGCGGATCTTACACATAAGAGAATTTTATAAGATTTCTTTATAAGTAAAGAACAAAACGATTAAATACAGATGTAGGTTTATATTTCATTACATAATAATAGATATGTTTTTATTTTATTTATACCAGTAGTTATAATAAGAACCCTCGGAAAATATAATATATGATAGAAGGAAATAAACTTGAATGATAGGAAAGGGGTTGTGGCTCTTGAACAAAGAAACAATGGCAAAATCAATCCATATTTCACAAAAGAGAATGGAAGCAGACTTTATTTTAAAAAATGCCTATGTAGCTGATGTTTTTTCTTTATGCTGGAGAAAAGCGAGCATTGTTGTTGCCGATGGGAAGATTATTGCCCTCGATGAGAATGATGAATACTCAGCCAAAACCGAGGAAGATGCAAATGGTCGTTATGTAATCCCTGGTTTAATAGACACGCATATTCATATTGAATCTTCAATGCTGCCTCCATCCCAGTTTAGTCAAATCCTTTTACCACATGGAATTACTTCTGTTATTACAGATCCACATGAAATCGTGAATGTCTTGGGTTCAAAAGGAATGCAATTCATGCTGGATGATGCCAATAATGCACAAATGGATATCTATTTTATGCTGCCATCTAGTGTGCCAAGTACCTCTTTTGAAAACTCAGGCGCGGTGATGAAGGCAAAGGAATTAGCACCATTTATTCAAAACGAAAAAGTTTTGGGGCTTGCTGAAGTAATGGACTTTCCAGCTGTTTTAGCAGCAGATTCGGATATGCTGGATAAGATAAACCTTGCTCAAGATGCCAACAAACTCATTGATGGTCATGGTTCAGGGCTTTCAAGAAATCAGCTGCGTGGCTATCGTGCGGCTGGAATTCAAACGGATCACGAATGTGTATCGGCAGAAGAAGCACGGCAACGGATTAAACAAGGAATGTACGTACTAATAAGAGAAGGTTCTGCAGCTAAAAACTTAGTTGATTTGTTACCGGCTGTAACGCCATCAAATGCTCGTCGATTTTCTTTTTGCACTGACGATAAACACCTAGATGAATTAATGGAAGAAGGAAGCATTAACTTCGCGGTTTCCCTTGCAATGCAACATGGTATGAATCCACTGCAAGCTATCCAGCTCGCTACACTGAATGCCGCAGAATGTTACCGTCTTTATGATAAAGGCGCAATTGCAGAAGGTTATACAGCAGACTTTGTCATGCTGGACGATTTACAGAAGATGACAATTGCAGCGGTTTGGAAAGAGGGACATAAGGTTGCTCAAGAGGGAAAAATGCTTCATGAGAAAATGAACATGGCACAATTTGATGAGTCCATTCTAAATTCAGTCCATATCCCCGATTTAACTACAAATGATTTAGCCATTCCTTTTAAGGAAGGGAATGTTGCAAATGTGATTGGAATTATGCCAAATCAAATCATGACAGAACATATTGTAAAAGAAGTGGATGTTGAAAATGGTTTATTCGTTCCTTCGATTGAGAAGGATTTATTAAAACTCGCTGTTGTTGAACGACACCATTCATTAGGAACAATAGGTTTAGGGATTGTCCATGGCTTTGGCCTAAAACAAGGGGCTGTAGCAACAACTGTTGCACATGATTCACACAATGCGATTGTGGTAGGGACAAATGATGAGGATATGCTATGTGCTTTAAAGGCTTTGCAAGAAATGCAGGGCGGTTTGGTTGTTGTGAAGGATGGTGAGGTTATTGGATCCCTGGCTTTACCAATTGCAGGGCTAATGACTACTCTTGACGCGGGGAAAGCAGCTGAGAAGTTGGAGGAAACACATTCGGCCCTTCATAAAATTCACCCTGACCTATGTTTCCATTTCTTCTTAACACTTTCTTTTTTAAGCTTACCAGTTATTCCAGAGCTTAAATTAACGGATACAGGCTTGTTTAATGTAAAAACCTTTCAACATATTCCTTTAGAGGTGTCACAAAGGAAAGCACCCCATTGAGTGATTGGATTCGGAGCAATTTATGTGGCGAAAAGAAACTATTCTATCTGCCCGTGCTTACAGGGCAGCTTCATTTAATTTCCATTGAACTAAGAAATGAAAACACATAGAATTTTATAAAGATAAAGAATGAGGGAAATTACCAAACATACATAAAATTATAAATAATAGATTATTGCATATCTGAAAAGTCGAAAGGTTAAAAAGTAACTCGAAACTTTCCCTTTTGAAAATTCGCAACGTGTAAAGGAAAACGATTTCTTTTATAGAATATCCTTTTATGTAGTACTTTTTTGATTAATTGGTAATGATAGTAATGAAATAGATTATTGTTTATGGGATTAGAGGAGGAAGTTATATGAACGAGGATTTACACTTAGAAACTACGATAAGCGGGAAGGAAAAACATTACTCTCCAGATAAATTTTTAAATAAAGTAAAAAAGTACGGCGCAAATTTAGGATTTAGAGCGTTACATGGTGTTGCCGTATTATATTGTGCTTTAAAGAGTCCTGATTTACCAAAGGAACATAAACTGATGATTCTGGGAGTATTAGGATACTTTATTTTACCAATCGATTTAATTGCAGATATGTTGCCGGCTGTGGGTTTAGCTGACGATATCGTCATTATCACAAAAGCCATTTCTGTCATTTATTCATCTATAACAGATGAGATGAAAGAGGAAGCGCATGAAGTGTTAAAGAAAATTTTTGGAGACAAATATCAGTATGAAATTTAACTTTTGAAACGAAAATGTACGAATACTTATAGATTAAGAAAACCATTGAACCAGAAATCATGTTGAGGTGATGTACGTTGTTAATACGATTAACTTTTCTCGTCATAGCTATAGTACTTGTAAAGCCGATATATGATTTCGGCTCACAATGGCTGGACGAAGCAAAACAATTTATCAGTGAAAATGAAGTAACCATACAGGATGCTACATCCGATGTATTATCTACCGTTAACTCCGCAAAGGATACGCTTGTGAGTACGGCGGCAGATACATTAGTAACAATGGATGTGAAGTTGCCGGACAGTGTCCAAACACAAGATGAGTTAGAAGATGCCTTTTACTATTATCTAAGTAAATGGGAAACAAATTTTGAAATTCACTATGTTGGAAGCACGGCAGATATTGAAAACCTTATTCAAACTGCTGTCGATCAAGCGGCAAATCGCGATCATTATATACTTGGTCACCTGGCAGACCGTACGATTGAATATGAGTATAGCAGTTTTGATGCGAAAATAAAGGTTCATCAAACCTACTTAACCAATTTAGCTCAAGAGCAAGTTGTGGATGAAAAAGTGGCAGGTATTCTAGCAACCGTTTCAGCAGAAGAAATGTCCGATTTTCAGAAGGTGAAGTTCGTAAATGATTATATTGTTAAATCTACAGCCTATAGTGAGGAAACAACAGCAAGCCCTCACAGTGCCTATGCGGTATTGAAAGAACATAAAGGGGTTTGCCAGGGCTATGCTTTGCTGGCGTTAAAAATGCTAGAAGGACTAGGTGTTGAAACACAATATGTTGTGGGGGATGTCTATACTGGTGGACATGCCTGGAACCTGGTAAAGGTGGATGGCAATTGGTATCATCTCGATACAACATGGAATGACCCGACACCAGACCGTCAAAATGTTGTTCGCTACGAATATTTTTTAATTGATGATGCGAAAATGGAGCTTGATCATACTTGGATTCAAGCAGATTATCCGAAGGCTTCAAATACGAAATTTGATTTTATGGCCCAAATCGATCATGCATACGAGCAGGATGGTTTGGTTTATTATAGCAATGTTGATGATAATAATGTCTTATACCGAATGGATATGGGTAGTGGAGAAACAACGCGCCTAACAAAGAGTCGAGCACAATTTATAGTAGGTTTTGAGGATTGGCTATATTTTAGTAACTATTCGAATGGGGCTTACCTTTCGAAAATTCGAACGGACGGAACAGAAGAGGCCATTTTATATCATGATGAAGTAAATAACTTATTTGTAGAGGATGGCTATTTATACTTCTCTACAGATGAAGGATTAAAGAAAATGGAATTATAAAGTAAAAGGAAGGAGGCATCTCATATGTTGAGACACCTCTTTTTTTGTGAGGCAAGCTGCTCTATTAAATTTCTTGCTAAAGAAATATCAAAATTTATACAGTAAACTGTTGAGGCGGCATCCTATTTTGTAAAATCAGCTTATTTTTAGTGAGTACTTTGCTCGCCTCACTATATATTCAATGGGATTATCTTTACATAACACGATGGTCATATGAGGATATGTTCGGTGTATCATTTGCTGCAAACTATTTCTAATATATGGGTCATGCTTTAAAATGCCGCCGTTTAAAAAAAGTTTAAATGCTTCATCTTCATATTGAAGTTTTGTAACTGTTGCTTTCACTAATGAAAATAGCTCTTTCGCAGCACTTTGTGCAATATGAATGGCTTTTTCGTCACCTAATGAAACAGCTTCTTGTAGTACAGAACTAATACTTGCTGTTTGGGCGTTTGTATAATCTGGTTGATAGAGCCAAGCCATCAGTTGATCCATTGAACGAATCTGAAGTTTCTCAAGTAGAATTTTTTTGAGGATAGTTGGTGGTTCGAGCTCATCTTCTGCTCTAAAAATTGCCTTTAAGATTTGTCGACCTATCCAGTAGCCACTGCCTTCATCGCTGGCGCGGTGTCCCCACCCACCTGTACGAACCAGTTTACTTTTTCCATCTGTCCCAAATACAATTGACCCTGTACCTGAAATTAATAATGCACCAGGATGATTTTCTACTAAGCCAATTAGGGTAGATTGAACATCATTCTCAATAATTAGTTTTTCAATATGAAAAGGTGTACTTTGTAAGCTTTGATTAATAATATGTGTAACTGTTTCTAAGTCAGATTTCGTATCGATGCCAGCCATAGCAAATACAGCTACATGGATCGGTTCAAGTTGTGTAGAAAGGTAAGCAGAATGGAGTATGTTACTAAGCAATTCGATAACGGCATTAACGCCTATTGTTTGATAATTAGATCCGGATGTTGATTTTTCAAAAAGGCACTGCCCTTGAATTGACCGTAACGTTAATGTAGTTTTTGTCGCTCCGCCGTCTACTGCTAAAATGATTGATTCTTTCATTCCTTCGTCCATCCTTCAAGATATTCATTAAGTTGTTCTTCACTCTTATAGATTTTATCATTTTTCTCTTTAATCCATTGAGCTAATAATGGTGTGACTTTTTCAGATTGAAGAAGAGAGTTAAGCATCGTTTCAGGCGCGGGCCCACCTTTTAGTGTCCGTATTTTGATAAAAAACTCAGGTTTTAGAGCATTATAAAAATGTTGTTTTGAAATCTTTAAGGGTTTACCGGTTTCTTCAATGGATTTTTCATTTACAAGCTCCCAAGTCAGGCTCTCAAGGGATTCTTTTTTGTCGGCAAGAAGTGTTTTAATGCTACTGCTTACAATGCGATGAGACTGTCTAAAGGATATCCCTTCTGAACGTACCAGGGAATCTGCAAGCTCTGTCACATTGGCAAAGCTGTTTTGTGCACGCTTTAGAAGTTTTTCTTTATTTACATTCATTGTGACCACTAAACTTCCAAATAGTTTATAAATCCCGCCCAACCTTTCCATAGCACGCCATAGATAAGGCTGCATATCGTCTTCTGTATCGACAATATCTCCATATGGCGTATTATGAATCATTTGTAATACAGTTTGGGAATCCCCTATGACTGAAGATAGTAAAGAACGTGTATGCTCGATGGACACCGGATTTCTCTTTTGTGGCATGATTGAACTAATTTGAACATATGGACTTGCTAAAATAAAGGCATCGAATTCTTGCGTTGCCCACTGAAGAAAGTCCTGTGATGTACGCCCAAGATTTAGGGCGGCAAGTTGTATAACACTGGCCGCTTCTGCGATGTAATCAGCCCCAGCAACAGCATCCCAAGCGTTCTCAATCACGCCATCAAATGCGAGAAGCTCCTTCATGCGTTCACGGTTAATGTTAAATCCAGTTGTGGTTAATGCCGCAGCTCCCATACTACTTTGGTTAATCGTATAAAAGGCCGCTTGCATTCTTTTAAAGTCTCTTGTTAATTGATCTATGACTGCTTTTAAATAATGAGCAAAGGTTGTGGGTTGGGCTTGTTGTGTATGCGTATACCCAATCATGATGGTATGAGTATGTTCTTTGGCAAAGAGAATAAGCGAGGAACGTAATTGCAGTAATTCATCCATTAAGGATAATAATTTTTTTCGTAATGTCATTCGGTAAATCGCAATCCCCATATCGTTTCGACTACGTCCGATGTGTAAATTTCCAGCGATATCACCAGCTAATTCAATCAGATTATGTTCAATGCGAAAAAATAAGTCTTCAAATTGAGGATGATAATCTTGTTGTTCAAAGTAATTTAAATCTAAATTTGCAATCGCTTGCCCAATTTCCTTGGCTTCTTTTTCTCCCACAAGTTTCTGTTCTTCAAGCATTTTTAAATGGGCAATGTGTATTTGTACCATTGATCTTAGAAAATGCTTCTTTGCCTCGTCATAGGAGGGTTGAAGAACCATTTGACGGTAAGTATTGGATGGAAAATGGTTTCCCTCTTGTGCATTTATTCGGCTTTTATAATCTTGAAACATAAAAACACGCCTTTCGCAAAAACATATAGCTCTTGCTTATAAGTAATGAAAGGCCGATTCAACCCGAAAGCTTCATCGACCTTAATGCTGTATATTACTATTAAATGTTAGGCGGCATTTTTCCTTTGGGCTAGGACAGTTGGCAGAACCATTCCAATTAAAACTAGTACAATTCCGAATAACTGCAGTATTGTCAGTTTTTCATGTAATATTATTACCGAAGCAATAATTGCTACAGGTAATTCCATCGCACTTAAAATAGAGGATAGGGCGCCACCGACCTTTGGAACGGCTATGGAGAGTAATAAGATTGGTAAGATAATTCCAAAAGTCCCCAAGATAACCCCGAATATCCACAAGTTTGTTTTAAATAATGTACCATCCCAAATAATCTCAGGTGATAAAAAGATTGAAATCATGATCAATGCTACAAGAGACATTAGGAAAGTACGTGTAACGTTAGACATTCCTTCTATTTGTCTAGAATTGATTTGAATAAATATCGCGAAGCTTGTAGCTGCCAGTAATCCATAAACCCATCCTTGCCATGGAATTGTTGAAAGATCTGTGTCAAGTACACCTGCTGCTAAAACTGTTCCACCGAGTAAAAAGACTAGTGACAATGCTTCGTAACGGTTGGGTAGACGTTTGTGGATGATACAGTCAATTAATAGTCCAATCCAAGTAAATTGGAAAAATAGAACTACACCAAGTGATGCAGTTACATAGTTTAAAGCCAGTCCATAAACCATCCCTGTTGTAGCAGTAATGGCACCAGCTGAAACAATCGTGATGATGCCGGATTTATTTAATTTCGGTATTTTTCTTTGTGTAAAAAGAAATAAAACCAATGCTAATAAAAAACCAATAATATATTGACTTGATACGGCTTCGTTAGAAGTGAACCCTTGACCCATTGCTACTTTAATAATGGTAGATAATAGGCCATAACTACTCGAAGCAATGACGATCAGTAATGGATATAAAAGTTGTAAATTCATGTTGTAATACCTGCATTTCTATTTAATTAATTTCACCATATGAAAAAATGGTTCATTGATAATTGTCCAGGGCTCTGTAACAACATAACCCAGACGCTCATATAATTTTTGAGCCTTCACCTTTTGTGTCTCTACATTTAGGGCAATTTTCGAATAACCTTCTAGTTGCGCGACCTTCTCAGCAAATTCTAAAAGTGCGGTCCCGATACCTAAACCTCGAGCGTTTTCATGTACACAAATCGTATCTACATAAAACTCATCAGGATAAGCTTCCATATCAATAGAAGTGATGGGAGCGTTTTTTTGTTCCAGCCAGCGTTGTAAGCTAGCATCTAACTCTGCACCAACTTGTCCGTCATACAAGACTAGTATGCCTAAAATACCCTTCGTTACTTCACTTTCCGCTACATAGGTATATAAGTAAGAATGTCGATTGTCAGTTCTTCTAAAAAGTGCCTCAAGAGTTGAAATAACTTGAGATGTTTCATTTTCACCAGTTAAACGGTTTGCAATATCCCCGATAGCTTCATAAATTAGAGGAGCTGTTTTAGGGGCATCCTCTAATATAGCCTTTCTTATGTAAAATGTCATGAGTCATCTTTCCTTTCACAAAAATTATAACAAATTCTTGAAGGAAAATATGTCCTTTTCACCTGTCTGAATAGTTTTAAATTTTAAGATTTCGTAAATTTTATGTTACGCTGAGTTAAGTAAATATTCGGAGGCCTAACAACTCATGAGTGAGTATAATAAAGATTTCGTATTAGTATACGGTGACGCTTTTGTTGATTATATAGCTAATGATAGAACCAATACATCTTTTACAACATTCCTAGGTGGAGCAACAGTAAATGTTGCAGCCGGAATTAGTAGAATCGGTGCTCCATCATCTTTAATAACGATTACAGGTGATGATGAGACCTCACAATTTGTTCGAGATGAACTTAATACAGAAGGTGTTAATATGGATTTCGCGATTATTACACCTGAAAAACGTGTGAGCGGCGTATACGTTCATTTAACGGAGGAATGTGAGCGTATTTTCAAAGATTACGTTGATGAGGCGCCAGATTTACAAGTAGCGCCCGAACAACTAAATGAAGAAGCATTTAAAAAAGCTTCTGTATTTAATGTGTGTTCAGGAACAATGTTTCATCCTACAGCACTTGCAACAACTAGAAAAGCTGTAGAAATGGCAAAGGATAAAGGGGCGGTCATCGCGATTGATGCCAATATCCGTCCATTACGTTGGAGCAGTGAAGAAAACTGTCGTGAAACAATTACAACATTTTTTGAAGATGCACATATTTTGAAATTAACTGATGAGGAACTGTTCTTCCTAACAGAAACAGATAGCATTCAAGAGGGAATTGAAAAGTTAAATCAGTATCTGGTCCCCATTATCCTAATCACTGTAGGGGCAGATGGTGCCTATGCAGTATTAAATGGAGAAGTGATCCACGTACCGACTCGTAAGGTAGAAGCAGTTGACACCACTGGAGCAGGGGATGCATTTATGGCTGGAGTGTTACGTTTTGTTCACTTTAATGGATTACCAACAACACATGATGAATTAGTGAAATGCGTAAGCTTCGGAAACCGATTAGGTGGCTTCGCAGCGACAAAACCTGGTGCCTTAACAGCTTTACCTTATTATGATGAAGTAAAAGAATGGATTTAAATCTAGAACCGACAGCAAATGCTGTCGGTTCTTTTATTTAGCGAGGAGATAGATACATTTTAATTATCCTGATTATTTAAGCTTATATAAAGTTGATTATTTTCAAGCACCTGGGCGAAGTATACATCCTTAATATCGATCTGTTTCTCTTTCAATTTATGCATAACCCATTCCTCGGTTAGTTCTAATTCCTCCAAATTTTTTCTTAATATTTTTCCGCTTCTAATAATTTCTGTAGGTAAATGTGGTGGAAGTGAGAGGTCTGCTTTTGCATCCTGTTTTGTTGCATTTGCGAAGGTTGGCTTCTTTAAAACACTTAGCTCCCCATTTGTTTCGAATACAGCATAATGGACTTCATTAAAAGAAAAAATACCTTGTTCACGTAATAACATACCTAGTTCATCTGTATGGATACGAGCCTTTTTCATTCCCTTTTTTATGACAGTTCCATTTTGTATTAGGATCGTCGGTCTATCATCAACTAATGCTCTAATTTTCGAGAAATTCAAGGTAAGAAAACTAATTAAAAGAGTAAGGAGAGTCCACCAAATTAGTGCAATAAATCCATCCCAAAAATCAGTTTCATGCTCTGTTGAAACCTCTGCTGCAATGGAACCGATTGTTATACCGGTAATATAGTGGAAAAAGGTTAATTGACTCAGTTGTTTTTTTCCAATAATTCGAGCTAGCACCAGAATGGTAAAGAAGGATAGTGTTGACCTTAAAAGCGTTTCCCAAAAATGAATAGTACTAAATCCGTCCATCAAAAAAATGCTCCTTTCGCTAATGCTTTTAGCATGAACGGAAGGAAGGAACTGTATGCAAACGAAAGAATATGGAAAATAAAAAAACTGTCCCTCAAGGGTTAGATTTGTCTCTAGCCTTTGGGGTACAGTTCTATAAATTTATACATTTGATAAGCCATAAATGGAATGAATGAGATGAGGGTTCGTAACAAAGCCTTCTTTTATTCTTACTTCATGCATTTTATTTTTGTAGGAAAACTTAAAAATACCATTATCAAAATCCGTCCCGATTTCTTTAAAGAAGATTCCTTCAATGGATACCGATTTCGGGCATGTGAAGACAATTTTATAGTTCTCCAAATCTTGGAGTACATATGCACGTACACCTTTTTCCAATGTTCCATACCCTTCATCAGCAATCGGGCGTTTTACGGCGACAATATGGAAATCGGCGAATGGCACTTCTTTAAGTAAAACATTTAAAAATGAGCCCTTTGTAATTTCTTCCCAGCGGCTTTGTGCACTTTGCCCAACGATTATTTGAGTTATATTTTTTTCTCGGGCAATCTCGGCAACTACTTTTTGAATTGGTTGCTTCTCGTTATCGCGAACAATAAATTCTTCGACTTCCAGTTCTCTAGAAAGCTCTGTCCAACTTTCAATATAGCCGGATTTTTCAGCGTCAAAGGCATCAATTGGTTTAGAATCAACCGTTAATATATAAAGTGGACAATCTAATAACGTCGCAAGTTTATGCCCTCTACGAATAAGACGCTCACCATTAAGTCCGTAATATACACAAACTAAAATACTTTCATCCATTCTTTTCGCATGCTTCATTGAAGTTTGCTCCTCTTATATAAGTTTGTTATTGTATATAACAATTATTTTTAAGCAAAAAACTGTATAAATAAGCAAAAGTAAATGCGCTTTAAGTGCATCTAATCCTTTCCTATTGTATACTTATTATTGTAATATTAAATCTTTGTTTAAGTAAAAACTTTAAAATTAATATTTTTGTAAAATAGTTGCGATTTTTGAAATCAACCTACCCTTTATGACACACTATTATGAAGTGAGTCATTTTGTAAGTCAAGGGGATAGAATGAATTCTTATAATTTTAAATTTGTGCTAGGTTACAAAATTAGGAGGTATTAGCTTGTGACAATTGAAATTGCCATCATACTAACTCCGTTTATTATGGCAGCATTAATTCCCGTATTTTATAGGCGACTTCAAAAGAGATTTATAGGTTGGGTCGTTCTGGTAATTCCCGTTAGTTTGTTCCTTATTCTGACTACATATATCCCTCGTATAGCAAATGGCGAAACATTCTCCCATACCTATGAGTGGATCCCCTCGTTTAATATAAATTTCACGACGTATATTGATGGTTTAAGCTTGATATTTAGTTTGTTAATAACCGGTGTCGGAAGTTTAGTGATATTGTATTCCATTTTTTATTTATCAATGAAAGAATCACTTCATCATTTCTATTGTTATTTACTACTCTTTATGGGAGCAATGCTTGGCGTTGTATTCTCAGATAATTTAATGATTCTCTATGCGTTTTGGGAGTTAACGAGTGTTTCATCCTTCCTCTTGATCGCATTTTGGCATCACCGAAAAGCATCTAGAGCAGGTGCCCGTAAATCTATGACGATAACGGTATCAGGTGGCGTAGCCATGCTGGTAGGCTTTTTAATGCTTTACGTCATGTCTGGAACATTCAGTATAAGAGAGATTATAGGAACTGTTGATCAGATTAGTGAACAGGCCTTATTTATTCCTGCACTTGTATTAATCCTATTCGGTGCATTTACTAAATCTGCACAGTTTCCGTTTCACATTTGGCTTCCCGATGCAATGGAAGCACCGACACCTGTCAGTGCCTACCTACACTCCGCAACAATGGTGAAGGCCGGTATTTATTTAGTCGCACGGTTTACACCTGTGTTTGGTGGAGAGATGGTTTGGTTCTGGGCGGTTACGGGAGTTGGGTTAATTACGCTGTTTTGGGGATCGTTTAATGCGGTTCGCCAATACGATTTAAAAGCGATATTAGCTTACTCTACAGTTAGTCAGCTTGGTTTGATTATGAGCTTATTAGGGTTAGGTTCCGTTGCAGTCCATTTAGGTTACTCAACAAGCGCTGTAATCTATACACAAGCCACTTTTGCCGCACTATTCCATTTAATTAATCACTCTACTTTTAAAGGTGCACTATTTATGATGGTCGGAATTGTCGATCATGAGATAGGAACACGTGATATTAGGCGTTTAGGTGGGTTAATGTCCATTTTGCCCTTTACATTTACAGTCGCTTTAATTGGCTGCTTTTCCATGGCAGGGTTACCGCCTTTTAATGGCTTTTTAAGTAAAGAAATGTTCTTTACGGCTACAGTAAAAATTACAGAATTAGATCTCTTCTCTATTGATAGCATCGGCGTATTTATTCCGATAATCGCTTGGGTGGCAAGTATTTTTACATTTGTTTACTGCGTTATTATTGTAAGTAAAACGTTCTTAGGCAAGATTAAGCCAGACATATCAGAGAAGAACCCACATGAAGCTCCAATAGGGATGTTAATTTCTCCATTTGTTCTAATCGGACTAGTAATTACAATTTTCTTTTTCCCAAATATCTTGGGTGAATATATTTTAAGACCCGCAATGGCCAGTGTATATCCTACATTCCCGGTTGATGAAATGACGCCACATATCTATGCTTGGCATGGATTTAATATAGAGTTGTATATGACGATTGGCGTTATTGTTTTGGGACTGTTCTTATATCGATTTATGAAATACTGGATAAAGATTTACCGTATTTTCCCTCAATATTTAACTCTCAATGCGTTTTATGAAAGAGCCATTAATTCGGGTGAGAATATGTCGGAAAGTATAACAAAACGATATATGAATGGTAATTTAGTGCATTACTTTATCTATTTATATGTCAGCTTTGTTGTAATTGTTGCGGGCACCTTCTTGCTATTGGAGGCATTCGCCTGGAATCCAGGCTTAGATGCACCTGTTGAAAACTATGAATTACTCTTGGTATTTGTCATGATTTTCGCCAGCTTCGCATTACTATTTGCGAAATCCCGTATTACGGCTGTTTTATTAAATGGCGTATTGGGCTATGGCATTGCGTTCTTTTTCGTGATATTCAGGGCACCAGATTTAGCCCTTACGCAACTAGTCGTTGAATCTGTCACAACTGCATTATATTTAATTTGCTTCAAATATCTAGCAGAGTTAAAACCGGAGCCGTCTTCTAAACGCGTAAAACTATGTAATGGGCTTATTTCCATTCTGGTAGGATCTACAGTGACGCTGATTGGATTAGCTGTGATCAACTACGAGAAGTTTGAATCTATTTCTGCTTATTTTGAAGATTCATATAAGCTGGCCGGAGGTAAAAATATAGTCAACACGATCCTTGGGGACTTCCGTGCTTTTGACACCATGCTGGAAGTAGTTGTTCTCTTTATAGCTGGGTTAGGGGTTTATACGCTTATTAAGCTAAAAGCAGCAAAGAAGGGGGATGCAGACACTTGAAGATTAATGATGTCATTTTAAGAACTGTCGTTAAGGGTGTAGTTTTCATTATTTTAACCCTCGGTGTATACCTCTTCTTCTCTGGACATAATGCACCAGGCGGCGGCTTTATAGGAGGGCTAGTTCTAGGTTCAGGAATTGTCCTTCTTTATATAACGTATGATCTTGAAACAGTTCATAAGAAAATGCCTTTTGACTTTAAAAAAGTAGCTGGATTAGGTGTGCTTTTAGCGACAGGTTCAGCGATAGGCGCTATCTTTTTCGATGCACCGTTTTTATCGCAAACGGATGCATACTTTACTTTTCCAGTAATAGGCGAAAAACATTTAACAACGGTTACAATTTTTGAAGCAGGCGTTGCATTAACAGTGATCGGCACGCTTGTAACGATAATTTTGAGTATAAGTGAGGATGAATAGTATGGAATCTTTAATGATGATATTAATCGGTGTTCTCGTTACAGTGGGCACCTATCTAGTCCTCTCTCGAAATTTAATACGCGTTATTTTAGGGACGGCTGTATTGTCCCATGCGGTTCATTTACTTATCTTGACTATGGGCGGCTTGAAAAAAGGTGTTGTCCCACTACTAAGTCAATCTGAAGGACCTTTTACCGATGCTTTGCCACAGGCGTTGATTTTAACAGCCATTGTAATTAGCTTTGCTACAACAGCATTTCTACTCGTTTTGGCATATCGAACATACAAAACGAACGGTTCTGATGATTTACAGGAATTGAGAGGAGTGTCTGATGAATAACTTACTCGTTTTACCGCTAATTATTCCAATCATTACTGCAGTCATTCTCGTTTTTTTGCGTGAACAGATTGTCCTGCAACGCATTATTAGTTTGATTACGATGATTTTTATAAGTGTTATTTCGTTTCTCATACTAAATCTTGTGCAAACAGAAGGTATTATCCGATTAGATTTCAGCGGATGGCTGCCCCCGTTCGGGATCCTGTTTGTAGCAGATTCATTTTCAATGATATTAGTTTTAACGGCCAGTATCATCACGTCTATTTGTCTATTATATGCGTTCTCAACGATAGGCCCTCGACACGAAAAGATGTTCTTTTACCCATTTGTTCTATTTTTAATAGCCGGTGTTAATGGATCATTTTTAACAGGGGATATTTTTAATCTATTTGTTTGTTTCGAAGTAATGCTATTAGCTTCCTATGTTTTAGTAGCCCTGGGCGGGAAAAAGAGACAGCTGCGAGAATCGCTAAAATATGTGCTCATTAATGTAGTGGCATCTTGGATGTTCTTAATCGCTCTTGCGTTTTTATACGGCACCGTGAAGACATTAAATATGGCACATATCGCCGTGCGAGTAGCTGAAGCTGGTCAAGATCCGTTACTAACAACAGTCGCTATATTGTTGTTAATGGTATTTAGTTTAAAAGCAGGGTTGCTGCTATTCTTCTGGCTGCCCGGGTCATATAGTGTGCCGCCAACGGTTGTGCAAGCTCTATTTGCAGCTCTATTAACAAAGGTAGGAATCTATGCACTCATTCGTACCTTCACGCTGATGTTCCCGCTGAATCAGGATGTAACGCATACGATTATCGGTGTTATGGCGGGTATTACAATCATGGCAGGCTGCATGGGGGCACTAGCAGGGCGTGATATTTATACAATTGCTACATATAACGTCATCATCGGTGTCGGGTTTATCTTAATAGGTTTAGCAGTAGGGACAGAGACTTCTATTACAGGGGCCATCTATTATTTAGTCCATGATATGCTCGCGAAAGCACTTCTGTTTTTATTAGTCGGTATGGTGTTCTATGTTAGCGGTGAGTCTGTTGTAAAGAAAATGAATGGACTAATCCAAAACTATCCCGTATTCGGTTGGATTTATTTCCTAGTCATGCTGGCACTTGCAGGAATTCCACCTCTTAGTGGATTTATGGGTAAAGTGTTAATCGGACAGGGAGCCATAGAATCTGGTTCTTATATATTACTAGCACTAAGTTTTGCTTCAAGCATTATCGTTCTATATTCGTTATTAAGAATTTTCCTCGCATCCTTCTTTGGGGAAACGACGATTAGTTTCGAAGATCGAAAGCCAATTCCAAAAGGGGCATACGTTGCTTTCGTTTTGCTGGCCCTATCCATTGTTTACGTGGGAGTTGGAGCAGAGTCTATTGCCATTTATGTAAAGGATGCAGCAAAAACACTAATGAATCCATCAATCTATATTGATGCCATACTAAAGGGGTGAGGTAATTGTTCGCACAGTTTTTATTGAATTTATTTCTTGCACTTTTGTGGCTGCTATTAGTGGATGAACCAGTCCCGCAACTAACAACATTCTTTACTGGATTCGTTGTCGGAATTGGAATCCTATATGTGATGCATCGATTTTTTGGAACGCAATTTTATCTTCGAAAGGTTATGAAAATTTTATATCTAATCCTATTGTTTATAAAAGAGCTACTGTCGTCCAGCTACATGGTTATTAAACAAGTGCTGACACCAAATCTTCAAATTACACCTGGTATCTTTACTTATAAAACAAGCTTAAAGGGAGAGTGGGAGGTTACTGCTTTAGCTTTGCTTCTGACGCTCACACCGGGCTCTGTGGTAATGGAAGTGTCTGAAAGTGGAGACGTCTTTTATATACATGCAATGGATTTAGAGGAGTCAAAAGAATCGATTATTCGGTCAATGGGGAAATTTGAAAAAGCAATTTTGGAGGTGACCGATAGATGAAAGAAACCATCTTATTATTGGCACTCACGTTTTTTATGATTGCCATTGCTTTGTTGCTATATCGTGTAATTGTCGGACCATCTATGCCAGATCGTGCAATCGCATTGGATACCATCGGAGTAAACTTAATTTCCGCAATAGCAATCGTTTCCATCGTTTTATCCACAAAAGCGTTTTTAGAGGCCATATTAATCTTGGGGATATTGGCCTTTATCGGAACAATCGCCTTTTCGAAGTATATTGAAAGGGGGGTTATCGTTGACCGCAAAAGAGATTCTTGAGTGGGTAGCTGTGTTTCTAGTGCTATTTGGCTCCATCATTAGTGTAATTAGTGCGTTTGGACTGATTAAATTGCCAGATGTGTATACAAGATCACATGCAGCAACGAAAAGCTCGACATTGGCTGTTTTGGCCTGCTTATTAGGTGCCTTCATCTACTTTTGGAGCCATGATGGATATGTAAGTATCCGACTCATTTTGGGGATAATATTTGTCTTTATCACGGCTCCTGTGGCTGGACATCTCGTATGTCGAGCGGCGTATCGTTCCCGGGTGCCCTTAGCGGAAAACTCGGGTGAGGATGAGTTGAAGTCCGTGTTATTTGATGGCGATCTAGCTGCTGTCACAATATCGGAAGAAGAATCCAAGGATAGGTAGTTATCCACAATTTTTAAGGGAATTCTTGAAAAGAATAGATACGCTAGTCTAAGCATCAACATTCACTTTTACTTTAAAAAGTGAATGTTTTTTTGTTTGTGGATAACTTTTTAGGTATTTTGAGGTGAATTGAAAATTTTTGATGTGGACAAGTACAGCTTCTTGGGATAAAGCTGTGGAGAAAGTCTAGAATGTGGATAGTCTGCTGAGGAATTGTGGATAAGATTTTTGGAGGGGGAAGAAAGATGGATGAATGAATTTCTTAAGTGGATAGTTAACTGGAATGGAATTGACAATTTAGACTAAATGAAATATAGTACATTACATCAGTAATGTACTAACTATCAAAGGGAATAATGCAACTCGAAAGGAAGAGCTTTTATGGATTTCAGCAATGATTCCACTACACCAATCTATATTCAAATCGCTGAATGGATTGAAAATGAGATATTGGCGGATGGCATACAAGAAATGGGAAAGGTGTATTCTCAATACCAGCTTGCGGAGCTTTTTAACATCAACCCAGCAACAGCTGGAAAGGGGTTAACAATTCTGCTTGAAAATGAAATCCTATATAAAAAACGTGGACTAGGAATGTTCGTCCAGGGAGGGGCAAAAGAATTGATACTAGCAAAACGAAGGGATGAAAAGCTGTCAAAACTTGCGAAAGAAATCGTACAGGAAGCAAAACGGTTATTTGTTTCAGATGAGGAGCTTATCGATTTAATAAAAAAGGTTCAAAAGGAGGGGTGATATCATGAGGGAAATAGTTTGCAGTCAAATTGAAAAAAGTTACCGCAATAATAGAGCGGTAAACAAACTATCTTGTTCAATTGAAGGTGGAAAAATAATTGGTTTAATCGGACGCAATGGTGCTGGGAAGTCAACATGGCTAAAGCTTTTAGCGGGTCACTTAAAACCAAGTGATGGGGAGATTCGAATTTTTGGTGAAAATCCTTTTAACAATTTGAAAGTAGCTTCAAACTTGATTTTAATAGAGGACACAATGACATTTCCATCCTTTTTGAACCTTGGGGAGTTATTTAAAATGGCAAGTGAATTTTATCTTAATTGGCAAGGAGAACTTGCTAAGAGGTTGCTAGCTTACGCGGACATTCCACTAAATAGCTATCACCATCTTCTATCAAAAGGTCAAGCATCAACATTTAATCTAATTTATGGTCTTGCTGCTAGATGTGCAATTACATTACTAGATGAACCGATGAATGGGATGGATGAGGGAATTCGTTCAGATATGTACCGTGCTATTTTAAAGGAGTATATTGCATATCCTCGTACAATTATCATTTCTAGTCATTATCTACAAGAGATTGAACATTTACTGGAGGAAATTATGCTGATTGATGGCGGGGAAATAGTGCTGCATTCATCTCTTGAAGAAGTAAATCAAATGCTGGTGCGTCTAACTGGAGAGGTAAATGCTATAAAAGAAATGACTGGTTATCAAGATATGCTCTATGAAAGACAGAGTGCTATAAGTTATGAAGCAATTATTGAAAGGAATAAGCTCGATCTAACATATGCTGAGCAGACAAATGTTCTTATCCAATCTCTATCCGCTAGTGAAGTATGTAGACTTTTAACTAATAAATCGAAGGGTGGAATTGACGATGTCTTTAAGTCATAAAACAATCTCGCAAGTTGTTTTAATGCAAACTAAATGGAAGATTAAGACTTATAGTCATTGCCTGATTCACCTATTGATTCTACAAATTTTAATGTGCTTCTTTAATTATGGTAGTGGTAGCGGCATGTCTAAAAGGGGTAATGAGACATTTACTGTACAGACAAATTTCTATAGTTTGGATGTATTTTTAATGGCTGCTTGTTTATGGGCATTTATTATAGCCTTTTTATTACAAACAAAGGGTATTCGGCAGGTTGATCTATCTATTGTAACAAATCGAGCAACGGGTAGTATTGCAAATGCTCTGGTTCTAATTATTTATAGTTTTCTCGCTACAATCGTAATCTATATGTCACTTTATATAATAGTAGCATTCATCCAGCTATTTAAGGGGATTTACATGTATCCTGATGTAAGTTTGTTTAATTTCATGTATTTCTTTATATCGTTTTTCATGATATTACTTGCGGCTTCAAGCGGCTATTTTATGTCGTCGCTTTTTAATCTCTCAATGACTATAGGTGGTTTCTTTGTGCTGATCCTTGGGTATTTCATTTTCCGCGTTTTAGATGAACAACTATTAACGCTTTTATATTTTTATCTTGAAGCAGGCTACTTATCATTTACAGTAAAGGCACTGATATCAGCTATACTCTTGTTTGTCCTACCAGTTGTATTTCTTAATTGGAAAGAGGTGGTTAGAAGATGACTTTATTATTAATACTAGTAATTTTGGTTTTTGTTTTCTTTTCTCTCTTTCTATCTGTCTCAAAAGGAAAGAAAATAAGAAAGAATTTCTGGACAGTAAAAAGAATAGGTATAGTAATCATAGTTTATATTGGGCTAGGTTTAATGGCCTTAACGTATTTATCTTTAGCTAGCAGCGATGAATACAACATTGTGTCCACAGCGGAAGTACAGGAAATTATTAAAGATGAAAGACAGTTCTATAATTATATTGCTGAAAAGCGGGAAGTTAAGTTTAATGAAAAATATCTAGTGGATGATTGGTCCATGGAATTGTCATCAGACGAGGTAACCTTTATAAGAGAATCAGAAGATACGTATGGGCGAGTTTTTGTCTTAATTGATTGGCGAGATGATGCAACTTCAAATAAGATCTATGCAAAAACCTATCAAATTCCGCATATCAATAGTGGAATCGATTTAACAAAAGAAATTACAGAAGATCAATTTGAATTTACCGGTGATCAATTTATTGTGAAGAAGCCATCTCCATCTGCTCAACAGTTTACTTTCAATAGCATCAGCGCAAAAATCGAAATGCTTGAATGGAATATTCCAACACTGTATTCAGACGAGTACGTAGTTGACAATTCTGTAACAGGTTCTACGTTTCTTCACTTGAATGTTCCAAATCATGTTACTATTATTGATGAGGGTGAGCTTCGGTTTTACCCATAATCTTTAAATGAATTGAGCGAGTGCTTTGAAAAAACTGTTTAAATTTTGCCTTTTTATAATAGCAATCTACTTATTTTTATATATAAACAACCATTGGATCGTCACGACTGAGCATGTTTATGAATCAGAGAAGGTTCCAGAAAGCTTTGATGGCTTTCGCATTACACAAGTCTCTGATTTACATGATGCCTTGTTTGGGAACCAGCAAGAAAAACTGGTGAAAAAAGTGGAGGCAACTAATCCGGATGCGATTTTTATTACGGGGGATGTCATTGACAGCAATCGCTATAATTTAGAACAGAGCCTACAAGCAGTCAGGCCATTGGTGGAAATCGCTGATGTTTACTATGTGATTGGGAATCATGAGGTGGCCACTAACAAAGTTCAAGAAATATATAATGCCCTGAAGGCAATCGGTGTTCATGTTATGCCGAATACGTCAACAACCATAGAGCGAGAAGGGGAACAAATTTCAATTATTGGAATTGAAGACCCCCTTAATGGCCATGAAACACAGGATATGTTAAGTACCGCTTTGGAAGATGTGAACCAAGAGAATCTAACAGTTCTTTTAGCCCACCGACCTGAAAAATTCAATACGTATGTCGCAAATAATATGAATCTTGTATTCTCTGGTCATGCCCATGGGGGGCAAATTCGGCTGCCTTTCGTTGGAGGGCTTGTGGCACCTGGACAAGGATTTTTGCCGAAATATACGGCTGGAACTTTTGAAGATGGGGAAACAACCATGAATGTTAGCCGAGGTTTAGGGAATAGTACAGTGCCTTTCCGGATATTTAATCTACCGCAACTTGTGGTCTTCGAGCTAAAATCGAAATAAGGGGGATGGATTCATGTTTATGTATCCGGTTGATGAAGAAATTAATTTAAGACTCGTTACCGAACGAGATGCGGAAGAAATATTTCAAATGATCGATTCCTCTCGTACACATTTACGTGAGTGGCTCGGCTGGTTAGATTATTCAACGAAAGTTCAAGATACGTTGGTCAACATCAAAAACAATCTAATTCAATTTCTATCAAATGAAGGATTGGACACGGCCATTGTTTTTAAAGGGAAAATTGTTGGGAAAATTGGTTTTAATAAAATCAATAAAGCGAACAAAACTGCCTATGTTGGTTATATGCTGGATGAAGCGTTTCAAGGAAAAGGAATTATGACAAGAGCGACTAAAGCAATTGTCAAAATAGCCTTTGAAGAATATGGGTTAAATAAAGTTGAGATTCATGTAGCTACAGAAAATATCAAAAGTCGCAATATCCCTAAAAGACTAGGTTTTAAAGAAGAAGGAACCATTCGCAGTGCCGAATGGCTATATGACCATTACGTAGACCATGTTGTATATGGCATGTTACGCGACGAGTGGAAGTAAAAAGAGGAGCCGTCATATATATCAGACGGCTCCTTTTGTTTCTATTTGTATTTTGTTTTGTGATAAAAGCCCAAAAGAGCGTACTATGAAACAAAGCGGGTCTTCAAAAGGTCGATGAAAGCCCCAAAGAGCGTAGTATGAATGAAAAGTTGCCTTCATTCATTCATTTTCATGTAACTAACACACCCTTTATAATTGGTGATATACCCAAAAAAAGTCCTTACAACTACTTTACAACCAACTTCTTCATTTCCTTCAATAACTCCACAGAAGAAATACATTTTTCCCCGCCACCTTGAACGAAAGCATCATTTCCGCCACCTTTTCCATTAATTAATGGTAGAAGGGCACCAGAAATCTCTTTCATGCTTTTATCAACCTGATTACCGCGGGCAGCGATAAATTGAAGTTTATCTTCGTTTTCTGCTGCTAGAAGACAAATTCCACCATCCAACTGTGAAACAACTGCGCGGCCAAGCCTTTGCAGAGCTTGTACGGTGCGATTTTCAAATGACGCGGCCACAATTCCAGCTTCACTCGCTGCAACAAGTTCCTTTGCTTCATACTCAAGTAATTGATTTTGTGCTTCTTCTAAAGCCTTTTCCATCGCCTTTGTATCATTAAAAATTTTGCGTAATGCTTCCGCGGCAGATTCTTCGGGTACACTCAATTGACGGGCCACGTCAGATAATACATTTTTCCGCATCGCTAGTTGTTGTAACACTCGGTTCCCGCAGACAAAGGAAACTCGTGTATTCTTTTTCATTTTTTCCGTACCCATTATTTTAATGGAACTTACTTGGCCAGTTGATGTGGGATGGGTTCCACCACACCCGTTATAATCATATTGCGGAATAATAACAAGTCGGATATCTCCATCCATGGAAATGTCTTTTCGCAAAGGATAATTAGACAATTCCTCTTTTGACACCCACTTTGTTTCTACAGGTCGATTTTCTAATACAATTTCATTTGCTCGTTTTTCTACTGCTCCTAGTTGTTCGTCGGTAATCTGGGCAGTGGCGATATCAATCGTGACAAGCTCAGTCCCTAAATGGAAGCTAACTGTAGGGATATCAAATAACTCCACGAAAGCCGCCGTTAAAATATGCTGACCACAATGCTGCTGCATAAAGTCAAAGCGGCGTTCCCAATTGATGTGGCCGGTTACTTCACCTTCAAGAGCCTCAATGTTTCCTTCAACATAATGCCGAATTTCATCTTCTACTTTTTCTACATCCACTACACAAAGATCTTCAATCATTCCAGTATCATGGGGCTGTCCACCGCCAGTTGGGTAAAATGCCGTATTTGAAAGTACAACATATGGTCGTGTATCTTCTTTAGCTGTGCGTACAACTTGTGCTGTAAATTGTCGCATCATTACATCTTGGTAATAAAATATTTCCCTCATAAAACAATTTCTCCTTTAAAACGAACCATTTTCCCTTATTGTTGCATATTCGTTAAAATGTGTCACTTGTATCGAAAAATTTATCTTCAATTAGAGATTTAACTATATCCATAGTAAAAATCATATTGTAAACTAAAATAGCGAAAAAATATCAAATATATATTGTTTTTGCATAATTTAGACAATATTTAAACGATAAAATATACATAAGTAGGAGTTATTTAAATGAAAAAATATGTCATTTTATTTACTGTTGCGATTTGTTTGGTGGTTCTTTCTGCTTGTTCAAATGATGAAGAAAGTACAGAACCAGATCGTATTAAAGTTGGAATCATGTTATCGGATGCAGGGTTAGGAGACCAATCATTCTCTGACATGGGATTCTCAGGTCTCGAACAAGCAAGGGATGATTTAGGAATTTCCTTTGATTATCGTGAATTACAAGATACGGGAACCTATGAACAAGGGCTGGAAGAATTGGTTGAGCAAGGAAACGATTTAGTTATCGGACTAGGTTTTTCAATTCAAGAAGCATTAGAAACCGTTGCTAAAAAATACCCGGATGTCTCTTTCTTAATAATTGACTCCCAATCGGAATTACCGAATGTTTATAATATTACTTTTAAGGAAGATGAAGGTTCATTTTTAGTTGGATTAGTAGCTGGTATGAAAACGAAAAGTAATGTTGTTGGATTTGTTGGTGGAGAAGACGTAGAGCTAATTCACAAATTTGAAGATGGATTTGCGGCAGGGGTGAAGGCAGTGAATCCGGAAGCGAAAATTTTATCTAGATATTCCGGAACTTTTGGTGACGATAAGCTAGGAGAAAGTATCGCCAAAGAAATGATTACTGCAGGAGCTGACTATATCTATCCTGCAGCTGGATTTACTGGAGTAGGGGTTATTCTGGAATCTCAAAGGGCCGGGACATATTCCTTTGGTGTTGACAGTGACCAGTTTTATTTAGCGGAAGGGTCAGTTGTGTCATCCATGGTTAAGCAGGTGGACGTTGCCATCTATGATACGGTAAAGGAATTAGTTGAAAAAGGCTCTATTAGTGAAAGAGATAAACAACTTGGCTTAAAGGAAAATGGAGTTGCCATTGCACCTATTCGAGTAATTAGCCTATCACCGAAAGAGCAGGATATGCTTGATCAGTACATTGAAGAAATCTCTAACGGAAAAGCTGCAATACTAGAATAGAGGGTGAAGAAGATGAAGTTAAAGCAAAAAATATTACTACTATCAATTATTCCTTTACTCCTCTCTACTGGGATTATTGGGTTTAATATAAGTCAATTATTTACGTTGCAGTCTTCAACGGAAGAAATAGTGAATTCGCTAATTTCAGTAGAAGAGTTAAATAGCTCGGCCCAGAGCTTACAAAAGTCATTGGATAGTTATGCTTTTAATATTTCCGAAAGCAATAAAAATAACATTGAACAAGATTTACAATCAGTGAAAGCTAATTATGATGAACTGGCACCATTTCTAATAAGTAAAGAACAAAAAGAATTTGGTGAAAAGATTGCACGTAAGTACGACCAAATTCTTAATGAATCTACACCAGCAGTAGAGGCGAATAACCAAGCTGAAATTAAGAGACAATCATTCAGAATAAAAGGGTTAGTCAATGATGTAATTGAGTTGAAAAGGAATATTTCCGCACAGTATAAACAAATGCAAAAACAAATACAAAGCAATATTACTTCCATCATCAATATCTCGGTTGTCTCAATTGCCATTCTGTTAATAGGAAGTATTGTCACAGCTTTCCTGCTAACTAATCGTATTGTTGGTCGTATTGAACAAGTGACGCGTAATGCCGAAGAAATTGCAAATGGCAATTTAGCGCTTGAACTTGAAGAGGCAAAAACAAAAGACGAGGTTGGTTCCCTACAGCAGGCATTTAAAAAGATGTCCGATACTTTAAGGGAATTTTTGTCCCATGTCCAAGATAGTTCAAGCCAAGTTGCGGCATCGGCCGAAGAATTAATGGCAAGTGCAGATGAAACAATGAAAGGTGCCGAATTAATTTCGGATTCAATTCAACAGGTTTCAGGTGGCGCAGAAAAGCAGTCCTTTATGTCAGTTGAATCTGTTCAATCCGCAGAAAAAAGTAAAGCTTATGTGGATGAAATCTCTATAAATGCAAACTTAGCCCAAGAATTATCCGTTTCAACAGGCAAGAAAACGGAACAAGGGTCAAATTATGTAGGAGTAACGGTTTCTCAAATGGAAAGAATTAATGAATCCGTTGAGGAAACAGATCATGCATTATCGATCTTGAACAATCAAACAAAGGAAATTGTTAAAGTCCTTTCCCAGATTACTGAGGTTGCGGATCAGACAAACCTTCTTTCATTAAACGCGTCGATTGAAGCAGCAAGAGCTGGAGAGGCAGGAAAAGGATTTGCTGTTGTAGCTGACGAAGTCAAAAAACTAGCCGATCAAACAAGACTACTGGTAGCCAATATTACAGGAATTGCAAAACAGATTGATGTAGATACTGAAAAAACGGTCACTTCTATAAATGATGTGAAGGAACGTGTTCAAAAAGGATTGGAAATCGCCTTTGATACACAAACTACTTTTGGTGAAATCCAAGAGGCGGTGGGACAAGTGCAAACACAGGTAGTGAATATCACGTCCATTTCAAATCAAATTGAAGTAGAGGTTTCAAAAGTATCGACACATGCGAAGGAAATGTCAGATGTTTCAAAACTAACTTCCGACAACTCAGCATCCGTAGCCGCTACTTCAGAGGAGCAGTTAGCCTCAATGGAAGAAATCTCTGGTGCAGCAGTTTCACTGGCAAATCTTGCGGAAGAGCTACAATTGCGATTGTCTAAATTTACAATTTAGTAAATGTATGTGTATTATAAAACTGTATACAATAACGTAATTTGCAAGAGAAGCATAAGGGAGTTTGATATATGGAGATTACACAATTTTCGATTGATGAAATTAAAGATCCAACAAACATTATTGAAGGAAAACGTTTTGAATTTCTTTTGGATATTGAAGTAGATGAAGAGGATGAGTTATATACAGAAGCAGGTATAGAGATTCGTGTCCTAGTCGGTCAAAAAACAGAAGATGAAATCTTTATCTTAAATTATTTCCTAATCGATAAAGGAGATAATTCCTATTTAGATTTCGAACTTGAAGAAGATGAAGAAGCAATGATTTTAAGCTTCTGCAAGGAAGAGTTAACGAAAGAAAATAACATATAATTTTAAGAGAGGTGCAACTAAAGGTTGTGCCTTTTTTCTATGGAGTTTTCAGGGGAGTATTAAAAATACAAATAGCCTAGCTACCAAAGTGGGCACCAGGCTATCTCACGTATAAAGGGAGCTAATGCCAGGAATGTTAGCTCTTAGCTCGTAAACAATCATACTTTATTTCTGCTGAAAATAGGGTAGTTTTACAAAGTCTTAATAATAATTAACAAAATTAATAATTGATTAAAGTGGATTTAAATTAGATATTAATGTTAATTCAAAAGTGTGCTGCATAGGGGGAAGGTACATATGTGGAAGGATATATTGATATGAGATCAACTGAATAAAAATAAAATCCTATAAAACACAGGAATAAATAAAATAAGGGAGATAAATATTAAAAAAAGCATTTCTCACCTTATTAATAATTAATAGAAGGAAAGAAATACTCTTTAAACGATATTTATCTAGTTATTTTAAGAACTATTCAGAGAACACGATATGCCATTCAGCACGTTTTTCTAAGAATTCTTGTGCTAATGCTTGTGCACCTTCCAAACTGTGGCTAGCAGCCCATCCACACTGCACTTCATTACAAGCAGGTACTGAAGTCGCTTCTAAAACGTCGTTTAATGTTTTTTCAAGTATATCTAATACTTCATCATAATTATTATGATTAATAAAAGATAAATAAAAGCCTGTTTGACAACCCATCGGTGATAAATCAACTACTTTTGAAGAGTGGTTACGAATACGATCAGCCATTAAGTGTTCTAAAGAGTGGAGCGATGGCATTTCCATGTGTCCTTTATTTGGTTGTTTAAAACGAATATCGTATTTCGTTACAACATCCCCTTTTTCTCCTTCTTTAACACCCGCTAGTCGTACATACGGTGCAACAACTTTTGTATGATCCAAATCGAAGCTTTCTACATTTGTTTTTTCTTTTGTCATATTAATCTCCTCCTAAATAAATTGCATAGAACGAATAAATGAAAGAATACGTTCGTTCTCTGTATTATTGAAAAACTGATCTGTATTTCCATTGAAAACGATTTCCCCGTTTTCCAAGAATAAAATACGGTCAGCCACGACACGTGCAAAGTTTAAATTATGCGTTACGATAATCATGGATTTATCTTCTTCTGCTAAACCTTTTAGCACCTTCAAAACTTCGCCTTCTAATTCCGGATCAAGCGCACTCGTAGGTTCATCAAATAACAGAAATTTAGGTTCCATTGCTAAAGCACGTGCGATGGCTACCCGTTGTTGTTGTCCACCTGATAATTGTGAAGGGAAGCTATCCTTTTTTTGAAGAAGTCCAACTTTATCAAGTAATTTTTCAGCAATTGGATAGATTTTATTTTTGCCTTTTTTTAGGACCGTAATTGGACCCTCTACGACATTTTCAATCACGGTCTTATGCGGGAATAAATTAAAGGATTGGAAAACCATCGCTGTACTCTGCCGAATTAATAGTTTTTCCTTTTGATTTAGCTTTTTAGAGAAATCTACTTTCAAGGTATCTATTTCTAGTATACCAGTTTGAGGTATCTCCAATAAATTGCTGCATCTTAAAAGTGTCGATTTTCCAGATCCTGATGGCCCTAGAATAACAGTTGTTGCTCCTTTTTCAAATTGTACATTGATATTTTTGAGCACATGATGTTCATTGAAATATTTGTTCATTTCTTTAAAAGCAACGATATTGTCCACTTCCTTTCTAGATATACTTAGAAGCTGATTTTTCAAGTTTATTTTGTATCGTTGTCAATACTGTAATGAATAGTAAATAAATAACTGCAACTAATGAATAGATTGCTAATGGTTCATAGGTAACTGCTGTAATTTGTTGTCCAATCATGAACATTTCCGCTATCGTAATACTCGCAGCTAAAGATGTACCTTTTACTAAATCGATAAAATTATTAGTAAGAGGTGGAAGAGAAATTCGCATTGTCTGTGGGGCAATTACTCTACTAAGCATTTGCCAATAAGTCATTCCAAGCGATTCTGCAGCTTCCCATTGACCTTTTGGGATTGATAAAATTGATGCTCGAATCGATTCAGAAGCATATGCACCGAAATTTAGCGAGAATGCAATTATGGCAGCCGCCCAAGAATCTAAGGAAAGACCTGCTTTTGGTAATCCATAGAAAACGATGAATAATTGTACGAGTAAAGGTGTTCCTCTAAAAATCCAAACATATGTACCAAAAATAAATTTTAAAATTTTAAAGTTTGATAGTTTCACGAGGGCCGTGATTATAGCAATAACTAATGCAATGGCGAACGAAATAAGAGACAATGGGATTGTTACTGTTAGTCCAGCCTTTAAAAGTGGCCAAAACGATTCTAATACAATTTCAAGTTCGCGGCTCATTTCTGTCATCCTTTCTAAACAAAAATCAATCGGCGGAGTAGATGCCGATTGATCCCGTCCTCTTATTGAGAAATAACATTTTCGCCAAAGTATTTTTCAGAGATTGCTGCAAAAGTACCATCTTCCGTACGTTTTGTAATGATATCATTTAAAGCTTCGCGAAATTCTTCATTATTTTTATTTAAAATTAAAGCAATATCCATAGCGCTTGTTTCGCCATCAATCAATTTTATCGGGGCATCAGGTTGTGTTTGTAAGTACGTTAGGAATGTCACGCGATCATGAATTGTACCATCTGCACGTTTTTGTAATACTAACTCAATTGAATTTGTTAGGTTTTCTGTTGGTACAATTTCAGCACCTAAATCACGTGCATCTTGTGCAAAATTACTTGTAACAGTTTGAGCTGCTGATTTTCCGGCAAAGTCTTCTAAACTATTGATACCAGAATCTTTAAGTACAGCTAATGTTCCAATAGACTTCATATAAGGAATTGTAAAATCATATTTTTCTTTACGTTCATCGGTAATTGAAATGTTGTTGATAACAAAATCATATTTATCCACATCAAGACCAGCGATTAAAGAATCCCATTTAACTTCAACATATTCTGCCTCAACACCTAGATCTTCTGCAATCTTAGCTGCAATTTCGTACTCAAATCCAGTTAATTCACCAGTTTTTTCATGATAGCTGAATGGTGGGAATGTACCTTCAAGGCCAATTGTAATAGTGCCTGATTCTTGAATTTGTTCTAATTTGTTTGTAGTTTCCTCTGTATCTGATTTCGCATTAGTTGTAGATTCCTCAGTACTTCCACATGCTGCTAATCCTACAACTAAAAACGTTAATAGAATCACTGATAACCATTTCTTCAACTTAATTTCCTCCTATGTAAAAACCTAGTTTGTTAATATGTTTTATATAATATTACATGGGTTATTAAATTACAATAATATTTTGAAAAAATCTAATATTCACCCAATAATCATTTGACTAAGAGTTATCTTTTAAACTATTTCGGATTTATTTTTTTTATCAACTAATTAATTAAATGAGGTATTTCATCTTGAAAACTTTCCCGTAAATAAGCTATCAATTCCTGGTGGCGAGAGGGAATGAATATGAATTTGGAGTACAACTTGGAAGCATTAGGCATCATCGCAAACTAGTTTTTGTTGTAACTGGAGACAGTAGTCTTTTGCTTTAATCTTAGCTTTATATTTGTATTTTTTATTTACCGCACCGCTAAAATTGTATATAATTTCCAAGTGGTAAAAGCGAAGTAGGAGGGAATCATGAATAATCAAAAGAGACTTAAACCTATAGGTGCAGCCAAACATTTTGTAGATAAATATTTTCCAAATTGCGAAGGTGCACTACTAGCTGGAAGTGTTGTAAGAGGAGAAGCCACGGATACTTCTGACCTTGATATTGTAATATTTGATGATAAAATTTTAACCTCTTTTAGACAATCAATTATAGATTTTGAATGGGCGATTGAGGTTTTTGTACATAATTTAACTTCGTATAAACATTTTTTCGAAGCCGACTATAAAAGGGCAAGACCTTCTTTACCAAGAATGGTATCAGAAGGTTTCATCATTAAAGACCTTGGGGTTATTCAAGAGATTAAAAGGGAAGCGAATAATATTTTAAGCGAAGGACCCGAAAAATGGTCAACGGAGGTAATAGAATTCAAAAGATATTTTATAACGGACGCTCTGGAAGATTTTATCGGGTCAACTAACAGGGCAGAGGAGCTTATGATTGCCAATACCTTGACTAATCTTATCCAGGAGTTTGTATTAAGGAGTAATGGCCGTTGGGTGGGTTCTTCAAAATGGGTTATTCGTGAATTAAATAACTTTAATGTAGATTTCACTAGTCAATATATTGATGCCTTTGACAATTATTACAAGCATGAGGATAAATTAAAAATTATTGAATTGGTAGATCAAATTTTACTCCCATACGGCGGACGTTTATTTGACGGATTTAGATTAGATTCGAATTAGAGGAGTATGGTTTTGATAAAGAGGTGACTTACTATGGAAAAGTATTGTACTAGACAAAGGCTTATTTTACTTTGTATGGTGGTAATTTTCCGATAAAGGAGTTTACAAAGGAGATAGGAATAGAGCCGACTCAAAGCTATAGAAAGGGAGAGGAATTTACACAGGGTAAAAACAAACACATCAGATACGAAACAGCTTGGGAATAAAGTACTGATACTGTACTAACGGATCATCCGGAGGAACCCATTAACAAGATTGTAGACATCTTATTTAATTCAGAAGAAATTATCAATTTATATAGAGAGAAGTACAATTTAAAATGTCGTATTATGACGGTTATTTACTTTAATCAGTATCAAACGCATGGACTTGGTATTAATTAGTATGAATTTGATATTTATAATGAAAATATTAATGAGTAGCTTCATAAAAACATCTTTGCAAAATTAACCTATAAAAAACAAAAAAATTTTAGAAAAATAAATAACATAAAAGCTATGATTTAAAGTGATTAAATTTTGCACTTAAAAATCTCTCATGACAAAGCTTCCATCGTTCATATTTTCCACTTTTCCTCCATATAATTTTCAAATAATTATAAATATAATATTCCTGTGATATACAAATTTATGGTAAAACTGTTATAATACTGATAAGAAAATGTATTGTCTGTATTATAACATGATGTATTTTGTCTTAGGGGGATGGGAAATGCCAATTTTAAAGGGGTTAAAGATTCTCGATTTTTCTTCATTATTGCCAGGTGCTTTTACGACTATGATGTTTGCAGATTATGGAGCGGATGTAATCCATATTGAATCTTCCCGAAGAGTAAATATGATGCGAATTATGCCACCATATAATGAGGATAAGGAGTCCTATATTCATCAACATTTAAACCGTTCTAAGAAATCGCTTACACTTAATTTGAAAACACCCGAAGCCCTCGAAATCGTGAAATCCTTAATTCAGGAATATGATATAGTCATTGAAGGGTTTCGACCAGGGGTAATGGAGCGTCTGGGTCTTGATTATGAGTCTTTAAGGGCAGTAAATCCTAAACTTATTTATTGTTCCATCACAGGCTATGGACAGACCGGTCCCTATCAACAACGTCCTGGGCATGATAACAACTACCTTTCAATTGCGGGGGTCCTTGATCATTCACGTTTTAAGGGTAAAAAGCCGGTTGCTATGGGGATACAAATTGCCGATATTGCCGGTGGGACATTGCATGCAGCAGTAGGGGTGCTAGCTGCAGCTCTACACCGCGAACAAACAGGTGAAGGGAAATATATTGATGTTGCCATGACAGATGCAGCATTTACTTTCAATGCTTTATATGGAACTTCCTTTTTAACAAGTGGACAATTGCCGAAGCCGGAGGAAGAAATCTTAAACGGAGGAACCTTTTATGATTATTATCAAACAAAGGATGGACGTTATTTCTCTGTCGGAAGCTTAGAGCCGCAATTTAGAAAACTATTGTGTGAGGCGCTCGATATACCGGAGTTAATTCAAAGTACATTCAATGATTCATCCTATACGCAAAAGCGGTTTAAAGAAGCCATTAAAGATGCGTTTCTAACTAAGAATTTTGACGAATGGCTCGATATTATCCAAGATTTCGAGGGCTGTGTTGAACCTGTTTTAACATTTGAAGAAGCTTGTAATCATCCACAAATTCAAGCACGCCATATGGTTGTTGACGTTCCTGAACCTAACGGAAATATTCAGAAGCAAATCGGGGCAGCCATTAAATTTGATCAAATGGAACCTGTATATAACTTTGTTGGCGCTAAGTTAGGTGAACATACACATGAAATCTTAACAACTATCGGGTATTCCGAGGAACAAATTAATTCGTTAAAAGAAAGTGGAATTTTAGAGTAATTAGTGCAAGAAAGGGGCTGTCCAGAAATTAAGTAAGTGTCTGGACAGCCAGATTTTTTCCTGTGGTTGCCACAACAAAGTGTCTTTATCCCCATCGAAATTGTGAGGTCTTATATTGGCCTTTACGTCTCCTTTTTTTGAAACTTTTTCATAATATAATACGTATGTTCATAGTAAGGTGGAAAAATTAAGGAAATCTTCATATATTTTTTAATTTATTCTTAACAATTTCTTGTTATGATAGTGAGTAGATTGATTTTAACGGGGTGATGAGATGAACAGAATGATTTATATTGTGCTAACAAAAACAAAGACGGTATTATCAAAGGCAATCCAAATCTATACACAGCATGATTATAATCATGTCTCTATCTCCTTTGATTCAGAGTTAAAAGAGATGTATAGCTTTGGACGAAAAAATGTGAATAATCCCTGGATTGGTGGTTTTGTGCATGAGAATCCATCTTCAACCCTGCTTAGAGAATCTAATTGCGTGATCCTTGCTTGTCCTGTAACAGAGCATCAATATGCGCTTCTGAAAAAAAGAATCGGTTATTATAAACAAAACAAAAATGAGTATAAGTATAATTTCATAGGGTTATTTGGTGTTGCTTGCCGTGTGAAAATAAAAAGAGAGAGAGCTTTTTTCTGCTCTCAATTCATTGCAACTTTGTTTGAAGAAGCGGGCATATCCCTATACGGAAAAAGCCCCTATTTTATGCAGCCCAATGATTTTGTCCACCTACCATACTTAACTTTTATCTACAAGGGCAAGGTGGAAAGTTTTATCGGTTATACTAGTGAAGAGAAACAAAAGAAAAAAAGACTTGCTTCTATACATGCCATTGCACTATCAGCTATTTACATGGGCAGAAACAAAGTCTCTTAAATCATCAAAATGAACATCTATTACTAAATATTTTTTGTATACCTCTATTAACTTTTCAAAAAGTTCATAGTGCTGTGTTACAAAAAGCGATTTTAGGATGTTGCACATATGCTTAGATGTCATATGAACAATTTCAAAATAAGTGCTTTGTTCTTCTTGGTAGTTCTGTAACCAGACCTCAATGGACTGTACAACGTGTTGAGGCGAGTTATGGACAATATAGGCAATATCTCGTTGGACAGTAGCTTCAATTTTAAAGATTGCATCTTGGTCAAATTGTTCCCGATTAAAATATCCATAAAGACTCGTGCATGATGCAATTTCATGTTGCTTAAGCAGTTCAATGACCTCATCAAATTTACTATTTTGTACAAGTGCATCGATAAGGATGAAAAAGATTTGTTCTAAGTAGTTTTTGTCGTAACGTTTTACAAACGTATTCGGTTCTGGCTTTAAATTCGGTAAGACATCACTGTATTCCAAGAATAACTCGATGGCATGATTGATCAAACGATCATTCGCAATTAAATAATTGCCATATTCAATAACCCTTGCACTATCATTATGCTCTGCGGCTGTAATTGCTTGAATATAAGATAAAAGTGTATATTCCTTTTCAGACAGAGCCCACTTTCCTTTTCCCCATGAAGTAATAATTTCTTCAATGAGAGAATCTACTTTTCGAAAATGACGTTTTCCGCCATTAAAGTGAGAGATTAAATTAAATATATGAAGTTCTTTTAAATGGTACGAACGAATATTTTCCTGATCAAGAAATGAAATCAGCTGATTTGTAATGATGACAGATTGATTTAAAGTAGAGCAGCTTTCTAATAACACTTTGAAATGCTTTATTAAATCGTTGGCATTATGAATATCTTCCAAAGAGGTTTGCATAAAAAGAGAATAAATTTTCTTGATAAACAAGACATCCCAAAATGTATAATGATCATTAAGAATCGTATGTAAGAAATATTTATTACCAACCTGATAGAGGTAAATCTGCCGTAGCCCGCCAACTGATTTTGCCTTAGTTATTTTATATTCCTTTCCAAAAACGAGTCCCATAAGACTATCAAACTCTAATCGATTATGTATAGTGATGTAATCCCAAATAACTTTCTTACTTATTTTGGAGGAAAAAAATGCTTCTAAACGATCATTCGCATTATCAAGATCTATTGTTGTCTCCTGTAAGGTAGCATGCAAAAATAAATCCACATTTCCCCAGTACTCTTTGGCTATTGTGAAGATAAGATTTTGAGCTCTCGTTTTCGTTACCAGTAGTAAATGAATTGGAAGCAAAGCGCCAAAAATATCATGATGAAATTCTTCACTTTGGGAAAGCTTAAAAATAGCATCCTCAAGAGGTTGTCCAATTATGCCTCTAGATTCATTACGTAATTGTTCATCAACTTTTAGCATAGCAATCTTCCTTCCAAAGAGAAATCATACTCAAAATATATCAAATAATTCTTACTCATTGTGCAAAAAGGTGAAAATTACAAAATTTATCAAGTTGTTACTATCTTTATATGAGGAAAAAACGTCTAGGTAAGGAGATGAACTCCTTCTTAGACGTCTTTTTACTTTTTGGAATTCCCTTTTAATGTGAATGCTGAAAGAATCGTTGCTATATAAACAATAGCAGTAAATATAATACTTCCAATCTGCAACTCGCCTGTATTCGAGTAGCTTCTTATTAAGCTTATAGTAAATAGGACTGAGATGAAAAGACAGATATAGAAATGCCTTTTATTATTACGTTTTTTCATGGAAAACCCCATTTAAATTTATTTACTTTGATGGTAACAGAGTAGTAGAAGAGTTAGCAATCGTTTCGTCCTTACTTAGAGAAATGAACTATAAAAATCTCTTGGCTGTGAATAAGTACAACTAAGACTGATTGTGATCTTAACGTATAGGTGAATATGAGTTTTCAGGGATATCGGTGAAATACGCACATTTTCTCGTTTCTACTTAGGGCGAATTGTATTTTCTGATATTTCATCTCAACAGAGAAAGAGGTAAAATAGGATTAAAATAGCCGTATACACGGAAAGGATAGTAAACGATGACCTACTTATCTATGATATTCTTCCAAATCGTTGCGCCAATATTAGTATTATTAGTGGTTGGTGTAGGGTTACAGAAAAAATTCCAATTTAATTTAAAAGCCATGTCGCAGTTGCTTACCTATTGTTTTATGCCAATAGCGGTTTTTCTTAATATTTATGAAACCTCCATTGAGTTAACCATACTTGGACAGGTAGCATTATTTATTACAATCTTTATCGGGAGCCAGATGATATTAAGTCACTATATTGCCAAGCTTCTTGGGCTCGAGAGAAGTGAAACAGCCGTCTTTAAAAACAGTGTCGTCCTGATAAACTCAGGGAATTACGGGATTCCGGTAGCCCAAATGGTATTTGCTACGCAACCAATAGGGGTTGCGATTCAAGTAATCCTCGTAATTTTTCAAAATATGACGACCTATACATATGGCCTCTACAATTTGATATCTGCAACCAAATCGGGTAAAGACATTTTCAGAGATTTTTTAAAAATGCCGATTGTCCATGCTCTTGTTTTAGGTGTCCTACTGAATATATTCAATATTGAAATTCCACAATTTGTCCGGATACCTCTAGATCATATTTCAGATGGGTTTGTCGCAATGGCACTGATTACGCTGGGGGCGCAGCTTGCTCAGATTGAATTGAGGACAATGTTAAATAAAACAATCCTGATCAGTTGCTTTACGCGATTAATCATTGGACCAGCAATAGCTTTAGTCACAATCTATTTACTAGGAATTGATGGGGTAGTGGCTCAGTCACTGCTAATAGCAAGCTCATTCCCAACTTCCAGAAACAGTTCAAGTCTTGCACTCGAGTATGATATAGAGTCGAACACAGCTGCCCAAACAGTTTTGTTCTCTACAATCGTTAGCTGTTTAACGGTAACGTTTGTAATCTATTTATCAACTGTTTTGTTTGGCTAGTTAATAGATAGTGATGTGAATCTAGGATAATCAAGATTCAGTTTGCAAAGAGGTATATATAATAAAGCGGGCATAGCATACTTTGCCTACAGTATAAAAGGTTGTTCCTTTAATGGAACAGCCTTTTATATTTGGCGGAGGCTTGTAAATTTCAGTGCTTAAACAGCATAATGCTGCGTAATTGAGAAAATTAAATAATTATAACTTTAGACTTATAAAACGTTTTTTGTTCTACCAATAAAGTTTGAATGTTCAAAAAAATGTTTACAACAACAAATAAGGGTGATATCATTTCGTTAAAGTAGTTATAAATATTACATTTTGTCTATAAGTTGTAATTTTTACTACATTATATCCGTTGGTGAAACCGCTAACATTAATATAAATAAAGAATTTAAGTTTTACATTATATAAAAACAAGGGAGTGTATGAATTGAGTTATACAGCACCACGTTTATCGCAAGATATTATTTTAAGAGCCAAAAAATTAAACTCAACACTTATTTCAGATGCGTTGGGTTGTACTGGTTCTATGGATTATAAAGTTAAGCCAGTTTCATCAGGGATGAAAGTAGTTGGAACTGCTCTAACAGTAGAGATGAGAGCAGGCGATAATCTATTCCTGCATCAAGGAATCTACTGCGGAGGAGAGGGTTATGTGCTTGTCGCAGATGGAAAAGGACATACCGAAAATGCTTATCTTGGGGAATTAATGGCTGGGGCAGCAAAAGCAATCGGTCTTGAGGGAATCATCATTGATGGGCTTGTCCGTGATAAAGAAATGCTAAGTGAAATTGGTTTACCGATTTTTGCAAAAGGATTCATTCCTAATGGACCATTTAAGGATGGTCCAGGTGCGATTAATATACCAATATCCTGTGCAGGAGTGACGGTCTGTCCAGGTGACCTAATTGTCGGCGATGAAGATGGGGTAGTTGTAGTGCCGAAAGAGAAAATTGAAAACACACTTGAGAAAGCTGAAGCAAAGTTGGTATATGAGGAAAAACGTATGCAGACAATTGCTAACTATGAAGATAACCGAAAAAAAGGATCTACAGATGATATCAATATAGCTCCAGAATGGCTTGCTGAAAAAATTAAAAAATTTGGATTTTAGAGTAGGAGAAGTGGATATGAATTTAGGGTTTATTGGATTTGGGGAGGCTGCCTTTGAATTAGCTTCCGGTTTAAATGAGCAAGGATTACAAAATAAGATAGCGTATGATCCACTTTTGAATGTTCCCGAATATAGCGAGCTTATCCAAAATCGGGCAAAAGCATCCAACGTTAAAATGGTAGATTCGACAGAAGAGGTATTTAAAGAAGTTGATGCTGTCATTGTTGCAGTACCTGCAGACAAGGCGCTTGGAGTAAGTCAACAATTAATGGCAAATGTTAATAGTAACAGTATATATATAGATGTTTCAGCAGCAAACCCAAATATCAAAAAGCAGATAGCATTTAATATATGCACTTCAGGTGGGAAATTTGTAGATGCTGCTATGATGGGGCCATTGCCAGTTTATAAACATAAAGTACCTATTCTTGCGAGTGGGGATGGAACAGATATTTTTATCGAAATGATGTCTGTTTATGGCATGAATATCGAGAAGGTAAGTGAAATACCTGGTGAAGCTACAGCTGCAAAATTAATTCGAAGTATTTATATGAAAGGAATAGTCGGCCTGTATATTGAACTGTTAGAAGCTGCTCACCATTTTAATGTTGAAAACCTTGTAATTGATTCACTAAGTGAAACAATTAATGGAAGGACATTTGAAGAAACAATGAATCGTCTCGTGACGGGAACTGCACTTCATGCAACTCGACGTTCCATTGAACTTGGCGGCACAATTGATATGTTAGAATCAGCTGATATTGATTCGTCGATGTCGAAAGCAGCGAAAGCCAAAATCGAAAAGCTTGCTTTATTAAATTTAAAAGAGAAGTATCATGGTGAAAAGCCAGAACATTGGCTGCAGGTAATAGAAGCGTTTAAAGTTACAAATTAAAAATAAGCAGTCAATATTGCTGTGTAATAGTCTTAAAATCTTCAAAAAGAGGGTGTATGTATGGGTGTTGGGATTTGGGCGTTATTAGTATTTATAGGGATAATTGTTTTTTGGAACCTCGTTCTTAAACGTAACATAGCAGAGGCAATGTTAGCAGGTTTCATCGCAACTTCTTTGTTTGGGGGAGCGGAGTTTTTCGAACTAATTTGGAATGGACTTGTATTTGCTGCTACAAATGAAGTTTTATATGCATCTGTGGCGTTTGTGTTTATGGCGTATGTCATTGATCATACTGCTATCATTACAAGTCTAGTGAAAATTTTAAACTCATTGCTTGGTCGTCTTCCTGGTGGTGCTGCATACGTAGATACAATCGCATCGGCTGTAATGGGAACGCTTGCAGGATCGAACTCTGGCAATACTGCTACTACAGGTTCCATTACAGCACCATGGATGGTGCAGTCCAGTTTTACAAGGGAAAGAACAGCTACTATTGTAGCCGGCAATGGTGGTCTCGGTGCAGCATTACCTCCTAGTTCTTCGATGTTCATCATGCTTGGATTCGCACCTATAGCAGCTGTTGTTTCTGAGGGTGACTTGTATGTAGCCTTGTTTATTTCAGGAGTTTATCAAGTTATTTATCGTGTGTTCCTTATCATGTATTTCGTTAAACGGGATAATATCAAACCGATTTCACCAGAGTTTATTCAACCGCTGAAAAAAGCCTTAAAGACAGGGTGGAAATCAACATTAATCTTCTTTGGAGCTTTAATACCGATTGTTGTCACGATTGGTCCCCTTGCAGATAGTTTTATGTATAACCCAAATATTGGGGAAGAAGCAATGGACAGTATCTCACTTATCACGTGGATACCGATTTTAATCATCTTGATAAGTATACTGGTTGGGTGGAAGAGTTTGCCTAAATCAGCATCTGGTTGGTCAGATTTTTTAAATAAAGCAATTCCTCGCTTCTCAACAATCGGTGCATTGCTTGTTTTCGCTTACGCATCTAGCCAAGTACTGACCGATCTCGGACTTCCTAGTGATTTAACAACTTTAATGGAGTCTATCGCAATTTCTAAATGGTTAATGGTACTGTTTATTTCGCTTCTTGTTGCACTTGTTGCGGGTCCTTTGTCATCAACAGCTACTTTAACAGCTATTGGAATAGTTGCTTTCACAGCGATGGTGTCAGCGGGCGTGGATCCATTGCTTGCAGTGGTCGCAATTCTTGTTTTTGCATCCACAGAAGGGGCATCACCGCCTGCTTCCGGATCGATATTTATTGCTGCCTCGCTTGCAGGTGCAAGTCCTGAAAAGACATTTGCGCCGTTAGTAGTATACTATGTTGTTCCTATCTTATTGATTGGCTTTTTAATTGCAATGGGAATATTACCGGTATTTGTATAAAGGAGAGTGGGAAATTTGAGAAATATAATCGCATTTTTATTTAAAACATGTCTAATGTTGTTTATTGTCGGTGGAACATGCCTTGTCCTTGGTCAGTTGGCTGGTCTCCTGTTCCAAAAAGGGGATTGGATTATAAAATCTTGGGAATTATTTGCGAATCCAACATTCATAATCAGTGCGATAGCAGGTATTTTCGGATTCATTCTCGGTTATTTTCCTAAAGAAAAAGCGAATGAAGAGACAGTATATTCTTCAGATGAGGTCAGTGAGGAACTAGAACTAGTTCGCTAAAATAAAGCAAGCAGACGTTTTTAACTGGTCTGTCTGCTCTTCTTTTTCATATAAGATTAAGTGGAAGGGCTGAGATTATGTGAAAAAAGGAAGATCAATTAATAAATATTTTATTTTTACATGCACTGTACTCTTTATGGTGAGTATTGCTGGAAGCACACCTCTTATCCCGATTTATGGGGATGAACTTGGGGCAAATCATGTAAGGGTTGCTTTATAGTTTATAAGTTGACCAGATTGTGGATTCGCTTTCATTGGTAACGGTTTTTTCTACCGTTTGGATACCTGGTATCTTTTATGTGTGAGGGGTAATAAGATTGATTCATCCAGATAAGTTTCCTTTTTACAAGAAAGTGAAATCGTGATAATATTTTCTCAAATGAATTAAGGTGGAAAATTTACCACGTGATCACATGTCTGGAGAGATATCATGGAAAATCCGATCGTAAAATTACAGCAAAAGATTGGAGAATTAACAGAAACACAACGGAAAGTTGCAGATTATATTATTAAACATCCACTGGATGTAGCCTTTTTGACAGTAGATCAACTTGCAGGTGTAGTAAAAACAAGTACAACAACGATAATGAGGCTAACGTTTAACCTCGGCTACTCGGGTTACACTGAATTTCAAAAAGGACTGCAGGAAAACTTAAGAAACCAGGCTGCTCCACAGACTAGACTTGAAGCCAATATTAAAGGAATTGAACAGGACGATCTTTGGGGTAGATATGTAGAAAAGCAGATTAATAATATACAAAATACTATTGATATGATATCACAAGAGGACCTCGAGAAAGCACAGAAAGCGATTTTGTCGGCAAAGCGGATTATTTGTACCAGTGTAAGGAGTGGGTTGCCAGTTGCGCAGTACTTAACGCATGGACTAAATCGACTTTTTGGCAATACGAGCCTTGTAGTGGCTGATGTAAGTGATTGGATAGATAATGTTGTGAATATGGATGAAAATGATTTAGTCATCGCAATAAGCTTCCCTCGCTATGCTCGAAGAATTATTGATTTTGCACAAACAGCAAAAAAAAATGGTGTAAAAATTATTTCCATTACTGACAGTTATTCATCACCACTTGCTTCCCATTCAGACTTAGTTTTGCCATGTAATTCAAGTAGTATCGCTTTTCATAATTCTGCCGTATCATCAATGTTTCTTGCTGATTATATCATCAGTGCCCTTGCAATTAATTATCCCGAACAAACCAAAGAGCGTCTTGATAAGGTTAGTGCAATATTGACAGATATTAATTATCACTCAGTGAATTAACTTTATCTTGAAGAAAATAGTAGGACAGACTGGTTATATGCTAAGCCAGTCTGTTTTTTTATTTAAAATTTTATTTTTTTTAATAAGGTTTAAAACCCCAGTCAGAACATACATACGTGCGAGTCACTTCCTGAACAAGCAACTAGTAATCCCATATAACAATATTCCTATTAGCATTCCAAGTGTAATTAAAATTTCATATAATTTTCATAAGTATCCAAAAATTCAAATTAGCTATACATAGTAAAATAGAACTAAATCTATTTTAATCTATTTTTTGTACATTTTAGATTGTTTTACTCTAAATAATTGTTACTTTGCTATTTAAAATAATAATAATTATATATTGTGCTATACTATGATATTAGTCACAAACTCACTATATAGAGGAGTATCAAAAGTAACCTAATGAATAAACAAAAGAGAATAAAAAGTCTTAAATTTACCGGAACATTGAAAACGAAGTTATGGACATCGTTTTTATTGATCCTATTTATACCGGCAATTATTGTCGGAGGATTTGCTTTTAATTTTGCAAAAGGTGTAGTTAGAGAAGACATGGCGCACACTGCGAATATTTCGGTTGAGCATCTAAATCGTACAATCGATAATTTTATTGAACCGAGAATTAGAGATATTGAAGTACTTGCGGACAGCATTAATGCTTCTGAGGTTCAAGTACAAGAGAACTCGAATATAGGCGTTAGCGAGAATGTAACGAATCAACTTGCTAACTACGCAAATACCAATTTAGATTCAGAGCTAGTATTTATTGGAACAGAAAAGGGTGTCTATATTAATGTTCCTTCTACTTTTGAAAATCCACCAGACTTTGATCCAACAACTCGTTTTTGGTACCAAGAAGCAATGGAGAATGAAGGAAAAGCTATTATCACGGCACCCTATATTTCATCATCTACTGGGAGCTTAGTTGTTTCAATCGCTAAAACTACAAAAGATGGACAAGGTGTAGTTGCTGCAAACGTTAGTTTAGAGGCGCTAAAAAAACTAGCAGCGGAAGTCACTATTGGTAATACAGGATATGCCTACGTATTAGATGAAGAACATAAATTTATATATCATCCTTCTAAAGAAATCGGTTCTGTAGCACCAGACAATGCGCAAAATAATAACTTATACAAGAGTGATTCAGGAACATTCAACTATTTGTATGAGGGTAAAGAGAAAAAGGATATGTTCTTTACAACAAATGAGTTAACTGGATGGAAAATAGCTGGAACAATGGTTTCAAATGATGTTGACGAAAATGCAATGCCAATCCTTATTAATACAATTATTGTTCTAATTATTAGTTTAATAGTAAGTAGTATTGTAATCATATTTGTCATTCGTTCAATAACAAAACCGATTAATTCATTAATTCATTCTGCAAATAAAGTTGCTGATGGCGACTTTACAGAACAGATACAAGTTCAAAATGATGATGAAATCGGTAAACTTGGCAACAGTTTCAATAGTATGGTAAACACGTTAACTGGCATTATTGCCAGATTGAAACAAACAATTGATCACTTAGCATCTTCGTCTGAGCAATTAGGAGCAAGTTCTAATCAAACAACTTATGCAACTGAACAAGTGTCTTCAGCCATCCAGGAAATTGCGAGCGGAGTCGAAAAATCTTCAGAAAAACTTGAGGAAAATGAGAAATCGCTAGAAAAAATACTTCAAAGTATCTCTAGAGTATCCGAAAAATCTAAGGGTGTAACGGAACTTGCGAGAGAATCATCAACTGAGGCCGAATTAGGTAGAAAATCAGTAGAGGCGAATCTAGACCAAATGAAATATATTAATGAGTCGGTAGGTAAATCAAATGAAATGATTCAATCGTTGGCCTCTCGCTCTAGAGAAATTGGTGAGATTCTGAATGTCATAAGCGGGATTGCAGACCAAACAAACTTACTTGCCTTAAACGCTGCAATTGAAGCAGCAAGAGCTGGGGAACATGGAAAAGGGTTCGCAGTTGTGGCAGACGAGGTTAGAAAATTAGCGGAACAATCACAATCATCTACAAAACTCATTGGAGAAATTATTACGAGTATTCAAAAAGACACAGAGATTTCAGTAAAAATGATGAGCGAAGTTCTTGAGAATGCCAATCAAGGTCTAACGGTGACCGAAGCAACATCGGATAAATTCCTGCAAATCATTGGAAATACGCGAAATATTACTCCTGAGATAGAAGAAATGACTGCAACGATGGAACGAATTTCTGCGAGTGTTCAAGATGTGGTAGCGACCGCTAAAGCCCTAACAGAGGTAGCACAGGAAAATGCCGCAAGTTCTGAAGAAGTAGCAGCGTCTACTGAGGAACAACTAGCATCAATGGAAGAAATCAATTCGTCAGCAAAATCCCTTGCGAATCTGGCTGAGGAACTTAAAACAGAAGTACAACAGTTTAAAATTTAAATTGACGCAGAGTTGCTTTTTCGTAAGCAACTCTTTTTTTTACATATATACTTTTATTATCTAAGTTTAGAAGCTAGTATAGAAAAACGAGAATTTATACAAGACGGTTTGAGGAATTACTTTTCAAGAAATGCTAAAAAGCTTCGTAATCTATTCAAACAATAGATTGCGAAGCTTTTATATTGGATTGGATATCAATGATAAGTATAGATAAGCCTTTATTTGGTCCTATCCGGTATTTAATTATTGACCTACTTTAGCTAAGTAAGGGTTTGAAAGATCCATGCCGTCTAAAGTTAAGCCAAGAGCTTTTGCAACACCTTCACCGTAAGCTGGATCAGCTAAGTAGCAGTGCAAGATGTGGCGGCGTTGAATGAACTCTTCTACACCTTGTAAGTTTTCTGCAGTGTTTTGGAATAAAGATTCTTTTTGTTCTACAGACATTAAGTTGAATAATTTACCTGGTTGCTCGAAGTAGTTGTTGTCATCTTCGCGGAAGTCATAGATGTCAGCACCACCATCTAATGCTAAAGCAGGCTCTTTATATTGTGGTTGAGCTTGCAGAGCGCCATAGCTGTTTGGATAGTAAGAAATTGCACTTCCATTGTTTCCGTCAACACGGCCTTGTCCATCGCGGTGGTATACCATGAATGGGCAACGTGGCTGGTTAACTGGAATCTGGTAATGGTTTACACCTAAACGGTAACGAGTTGCGTCTTGGTAAGCGAATAGACGAGCTTGTAACATACGGTCAGGTGAGAACCCAATACCAGGTACTACGTTAGATGGAGCAAATGCTGCTTGCTCTACATCAGCGAAGTAGTTTTCTGCGTTTTTGTTTAACTCGAATTCACCAACTGGGATTAGTGGGTACTCAGATTTGTACCAAACTTTAGTTAAATCGAATGGGTTATCTTTAGAATTACGAGCTTGCTCTTCCGTCATCACTTGGATGTACATTTTCCATTTAGGGAAATCACCATTTTCGATTGAATCGAATAGGTCACGTTGTGAAGATTCACGGTCTTGACCGATAACTTTTGCTGCTTCTTCACCAGATAAGTTTTTGATGCCTTGCTCAGTACGGAAGTGGAATTTCACATAAACGCGCTCATTGTCAGCGTTGATCATTGAGTAAGTGTGAGATCCGAATCCGTGCATGTGACGGTAACCATCTGGAATTCCGCGCTCAGACATTACAATTGTTACTTGGTGTAATGCCTCTGGTAGGCTAGTCCAGAAATCCCAGTTACTATTTGCATTGTGCATGTTAGTTTTTGGGTCACGTTTAACAACGTGGTTTAAATCTGGGAAGTGAAGGGGGTCACGGAAGAAGAATACAGGTGTGTTGTTACCAACTAAGTCCCAGTTACCTTCTTCTGTGTAAAATTTAAGTGCGAATCCACGGATATCGCGCTCTGCGTCAGCTGCTCCACGTTCACCAGCTACTGTAGAGAAACGAGCAAACATTTCTGTTTGCTTCCCAACTTCAGAGAAGATATTTGCTTTTGTATATTTTGTAATGTCATGAGTTACTGTGAACGTACCAAATGCACCTGAACCTTTAGCGTGCATACGGCGTTCTGGAATAACTTCACGGTTAAAGTTTGCTAATTTCTCAATTAAGAAAACGTCTTGTAATAGAATTGGGCCACGGCGACCAGCTGTCAATGCATTATCATTGCTTACAACTGGAGTACCAGTAGTAGTAGTCAAACGTTGATTATTGTTTGTCATGTTTGTACCTCCTAATTTAAAATAAATCTCTTCAAAAAAGAGTATAGCAAATACAAATCATAATATCTACTAAATTATAATAATTCTTTTTAAGAAATATTTATATTTAATTAACTATTTTTAAAATTGATTAATTTACATTGGGGAGATCGACTTTTTTTGAGTAATGGGTTGTAAGTGAAAGTTGTATCGTATGCTGGTTTAAGTAGGTTTAATGCGTTTGTCATCGAGAGATTCATGAGATCATTTTAGTAGAATGATATCCATATAAACTGTGAGGTAAATCACTCTTATTGAAAATAGAGTGTTCTAATTGAAAATGATAGGGCTTTGATTTTCTCGGTCAATCTTTATATCTATTATTATATAAGATAAATATTAATTATGGAAAGGAAAAAAACCCCTTTGAAAGTTGTGAGATTGTTGAGTTTGTAAGGGATGAATTTTGATATGGGATTTGAGGTTATTAGGCCGGTCGGTGTGGATGAAGCGTTTTATGGAGGTAGTTGGTGGTGGAGAAGGGCTTCATGAAGTGAATGAAGTACTTTGTAGAGGTAGTTTGTGATGAAGAAGGTCTTCATAGGATGGATGAAGCACTTTGTGAGGTAATTTATTGATGGAGAAGGCCTTCATGAGCTGATTGAAGCACTATACAAAGCTTCTAATTGGACCAAGCTCGTACTGTCACAAACTCCTTCCTAATGTAACAAACCGAAGCTCCATCAAACTCAAATAGTCCCGAACAGCCTCTTAATGTGACAAACCGAAGCTTCATCAAGCTCAAAGTGTCCCAAACTCACTCTTAATGTGACAAACCGAAGATCCACCAAGCTCAAATAGTCCCGAACAGCCTAATAATGTGACAAACCGAAGTTCCATCAAGCTAAAAGTGTCTCAAACTCAAATACAATGAGAATTCGAAGCACAATCAAGCCCAAACTGTTCCAAACCACCAGCCTCTGAACTGAACCATTTCTAAATCAACCTTCCGCTCTCACTATAATTTTGTCTATTCTTAGTCAAGTATATAAAGTACATCTTTTCGCTGACTACTCTTTCATTGAGTTCATGAATTTCGTTTCTATAAAATAGGGCTATGGAGGAACGGACTATGACCCAATACTATGAGCAAAATGAAAAACAACGTATAGAAGCAATCGAATTTTTAAGTTTATATAAGAGTGAAACCGCATTATCAGATCAATGGTTACGCAATCGGTTAGATGAAATTGAACAAGTTAAAGAGTTTATTCCAACGACTGAAGAGTTAACATTTGGTGCAAGGGTTGCGTGGAGAAATAGTAACCGTTGTATAGGAAGACTTTTTTGGAATTCGTTACAAGTATTTGACGAACGTCATTTGGAAACTGAGGAAGAGATTTACGAGGCGCTTCTTCGACATATTGAATATGCTACGAATGGTAGGAAAATTCGTCCAACGATTACAGTTTTTAAGCCGAATCTAATAAGGATATGGAATTATCAACTAATCCGTTATGCGGGATATGAAACAGAGAATGGAATTGTTGGCGATCCAGATTCTATTGATCTTACAAAGCTATGTGAGGAACTGGGATGGAATGGTGAGCGAACACCCTTTGATGTATTACCTTTAGTAATTCAAATAGGCAAGAACAAGCCTTCTCTATATGAAATTCCGAAAAAATACGTATTGGAAGTGGCTATCCGTCATCCACAATATGAGGAACTATCTCGGTTAAATTTGAAATGGTATGCTGTACCCATGGTTTCCAATATGAAGTTAAGTGTGGGTGGAATAGAATTTAAAGCGGCTCCATTTAATGGTTGGTATATGGGTACCGAAATAGGGGCGCGGAATTTTGCAGATGTGAACCGTTATAATTTATTGCCAACCGTTGCTCACGTATTGGGACTTGATACAAAATCGAATATTACACTCTGGAAGGACCGAGCTCTTGTTGAGTTGAATCTTGCCGTTCTTCATTCTTTTAAAGAGGATGGGGTTAATATAGTAGATCATCATACTGCAGCCCAACAGTTTAAATTGTTTGAACAACAGGAGGAAGAGGCGATTCGGCAAGTAACGGGAAATTGGTCATGGCTGATTCCACCGGTGTCCCCTGCAACTACACATATTTTCCATAAACCGATTGACAATCTTATAAAAAAACCAAATTACTTTTATCAAAAAAGCCCCTTTTAATAAGAAAAGGAGCAAGCTCAGTATAAAATGAGATGCTCCTTGGTTCACTCTATCGTTTCTTCAAAATCATATCGATTAATTCGTCGCGGTCAATTAAATAAACATCGTTTGACTCGGCTAATTTTTCGGCTTGTCTAGTGAAGTAGCTATTTGTCACAACCCAGCCTTGAGTTGCTTCGTACATTCTTAAGGCACCGATAATTTCCTGAACGGCTTTTACGCCAACAGTTCCAGAGTAGCGTTTTGCCTGGACAGCGATAATGTCGTCTCGGTCCTCCAGGATTAAATCGGCTCCATAATCTCCGGATGCCTTGGTATAGGAAACCTGATAGCCACGTTTATTAAAAAGGTGACCTAGATACTCCTCAAATTCTTCACCTGTCATCTCATCAATTTCTCTAATGCCGGCCTTTCTTAACCGAGCCGATCCTCTTGTACTTAGCCAGATTTTAAAAACGATGAGCAGAAGCAGGAAAATAACTACAGCAGCAATGGCGCCGTTCGTTGTTCCTGTATAGTGCCATCCAGCATAGCCAATAGCAAGTAAGCCGAGTATAGGAATTAATCGAATTCTTGATTTCTTTTTTTCTTTGTTCTTTCCCAACAAGGTAAACCCCTTTAGCTTACAATTTATACTATTGTAACATAAAAAGGGTACATACGTTTGCTTTTAACTCTGATGATCTTTATAAATAACGATTCTTTGCACTGATGAATGCAGTAATGAATAAAATCAATGCAGACACGATAAATAGGATATTCGGTGAGTTCCAGCTTCCTGTGGCATCATGAAGAAATCCGAATAATACCGGACCCGCTGCAGCAAGCAAATAGCCGATGGATTGAGCGAACCCGGAAATTTGTGCGGCTTCATAGGCTGTCTTTGTGCGTAAAGTAAAGAGCATCATGATACTCCCGAAGGAAGCCCCACCTGCTAAGCCGATACAAATCATCCATAATACAGTGAAATCAGTAAGTTCGAGGAACAATCCTGCAAATCCTATGACATAAAGTATGGAAAACATATACACAATGGGACGTTGAGAACGTAACTTCTCGGCAATAATCGGTATAAGGAATGTCATCGGTATTTGGGACATCTGCATCACGGAAGTCAACCAGCCGGCTTTATCGGCACTATATCCTTGTGAAACTAATATTTCTGGCAACCAAGAGATGGAACAATAAAATAACAGCGATTGAAATCCCATTGAAATCGCAATTGCCCAAGCTAAAGGTTTTTTCCATATTTTAATCTCTGGTGTGTTGGCTGTATTGTTTGAAAGTGTATTTAAGTCAACTTTATCTCCTCGAAGCACAGGAAGCCATACAATTAATGTAATCAGCGTTAAAATAACAGAAACCCCGAGGGCACCTTGCCAGCCCCATGAAGTATTTTTTGCGATGGGGTTACTGATACCAACAGCAACTGCAGCAGAGATATTCATCGATACTGTATAAATACCTGTTAATAATCCGATATGCAATGGGTATTTTAATTTAAAGAAGCTTGATACTAATACGTTGCCAAAAGAAATGGCAACCCCAATTAATACCGTTCCGAAAATTAATAGTGATGTTGTACCGAGTGAACGTAAAATAATTCCGATTGTAAGTAAAATAATCGAATAAAATAATGTTTTTTCCATGCCAACCCTTCGAGAAATACTCGGTGCGAAGGGGGATACCACGGCAAAAGCAAGCAAGGGAATCGTAGTTAAAAAACCGGCAAGGACATTAGAAATCCCAAGTCCTTCTCGAATAGAAGAAATAACGGGTCCAACCCCCGTTAATGGTGTTCTCATTGTGCTCGCCAGGAAAATAATAGCTACGACGAATACCCATGTCGAGGTTGTAATGTGCAACTTCTTCGTTTTATGTGTCGTATTTGTTGTAGTCATATTATTCCTCCAAAATGTATGTGAAAATTCTACAAATTAAAAAATAGTATTTTTCATGTTACACTATTATTTAAACCAACCTCTATCTTACAACTTAATGTGACTTTGGGATAGTGGTGATTTCAATAAAATCACATAGCTTCGATGTATGTACACCTATAGTTTATTTATCACAGCGGGGGCAAACTTTCATAGAAAAAAGTATGCCAAGGAATGTTAACTTTATTCTCGGGAGAGCAGTAAGGCACGAATATGGAGAAGTTTTGAACTGCAAGGCCCTTATATAAAGTTACTATCACTATTTAAGTAAACATACCATCGCATTTGTGATGGTTTTTATTTTTTACATCATATAACGTTTCTGTTGGATAAATTGGACATACTAAAGTAAGTGTATTTTAAAGGAGATTTTTTTGCATGAGTGACAAAAATAGTAAGAAAAATAATCAACCTGAGCTAAAAAGGGGATTGAAAAGTCGTCATATTGCGATGATCTCTCTTGGTGGAACAATAGGGACAGGCTTATTTTTAGCCAGTGGTGCTTCCATTGCACAGGCTGGTCCGGGTGGTGCACTTGTTGCATACGCAGTGATTGGGATCATGGTGTATTTCCTGATGACAAGTCTTGGGGAAATGGCTGCTTTCATGCCAACTTCGGGATCTTTTAGTACATATGCAACAAAGTTTGTTGATCCCGCCTTTGGATTTGCCATGGGTTGGAATTATTGGTATAACTGGGCAATTACAATTGCCGCCGAAATATCTGCTGTATCACTTATTATGAAGTATTGGTTCCCTGATAGTTCATCGGCTCTATGGACAGTATTATTTATTGCGGTTGTATTAACATTTAATCTGTTATCTGTAAGAGCTTATGGGGAAAGTGAATATTGGTTTGCGATGATCAAAGTGATTACAGTTATCGTATTTATCATTGTTTCGTTCTTAATGATCTTTGGCATTTTACAAGGTCATGATCCAATTGGATTTGGGAACTTCTTTGTGGGAGATGCTCCATTTAATGGTGGCTTCCTTGCCATTTTCGGTATTTTCTTAGCAGCAGGTTTTTCATTCCAAGGGACAGAACTGTTAGGAATTACAGCAGGGGAAACAGATGACCCGGGAAAGAATATTCCAAAAGCTGTTCGCTCAGTATTTTGGAGAATTTTATTATTTTATATTTTAGCTATTTTAGCTATTGGCTTACTGATTCCATATACAGATTCAAGATTGTTATCTGAGGATATAGCGGTTTCGCCATTTACATTAGTTTTTGATAAATTAGGAATTGCTTTTGCTGCATCAGTAATGAATGCGATTATTTTAACGGCGATGCTTTCTGCAGGAAACTCTGGACTTTATGCATCATCTCGTATGCTTTGGCAGCTGGCGGTAGATGGCAAAGCGCCTAAAATCTTTGCCAAGCTATCTAAAAGAGGGATTCCGGTCTATGCTTTACTAGCAACATTAGCTGTGGGATGTCTTGCCTTTTTATCTTCCTTCTTTGGGGATGGTGTTGTATACATGTGGCTATTGAATGCATCCGGATTATCCGGATTTATCGCTTGGGTGGGGATTGCCATCAGCCATTACCGTTTCCGTAAAGCCTATGTATTACAAGGACATGATATAAACTTGCTTCCTTATAAAGCACGATTCTATCCATTTGGACCTTTATTTGCATTAATCGTTTGTTTGATTGTTATTGTGGGGCAAAACTATACAGCATTTTCTCTAGGGTCGATTGACTGGTATGGAATTGCAGTATCCTATATCGGGATTCCGCTCTTTATTGCTTTATGGTTAGGCTATAAAATTAAATATAAAACGAAAATTGTACCTTTAAAAGAGTGCGATGTTGATACACATAGATAATTTACAATCGGTAAAATTCATTAGATGGGTTTTACCGATTTTTTTCATATGAGGAAATTAAACTTTTCTTATTATTTTGAAAGGCGTACTTGCTATAATGGATATAGTAAATTTAAGCACTAGAGGTAAAAGGAGTAGAAGAATATGGCAGTATCAGCGGGCTTTTTAAAAAAAATTCAGCGTTGGGTAATAGACGATCAATCAGGAGAAATGCTATTTTTACCATTTCAGTCACAAGGCAACCCGTATAAATCAAAAATGCTACTTGTTGGAGCTACTCCAGAACCATTGATACAAGTAAATACTTCAGATTTTGAAATCTTAGCTGAAACATTAGTTGATTCCAGTTTATTTGGTGATTTATTTCAAGATGAAATCGGGGAAGCATCGCGGGAATACAAGGGCTCTTTGAATTTTGCGTCTTGGGTAAAAGAAAACTTGAACGAACAAGTTGTCCTTTCCAGTATTAATTGTCTTAATTTGGAAAATGCAGAATTTAAACAATTGAAAAAAGATAGGGATCCTTTATATTTAAAGGGCTTCGATATATTTACAGACGTAATTAATGAACTTGAACCGGAAATTTTGGTCATTCAAGGCTCACCAGCTTATAAACTGTTTATGGAACATTTTAAAGAGCAATTAGAAGATATTGAAGTAGAAGACATGGCGATTTCTGTACAGACTTTGGAACAAAAAGGGGTCATCGCTAAACTTCGTTTGAACAATGGCCGAAATGTGAACATCTTGGTTTGCAGAAGTATGGGGGCTTTTGGAAAAGAAGGGAAAACCTTTATAGAATTTAAAGCTACTATAGAAGAATTATTGAAATAATCTGTAATAAATAGAACGTTTTAAGGGAAAAAACGAACATTATCTTCGATGTTGGTAAAATAAATAGCTAATTTCCGAATAATTAGAATCATTTTATTATTTGGTATGTTATTGCAATCAATAGAATCCATGTTTATAATGAGGACATTCTTAACGAAAACTTAACATTCAGCTGTTTCACAACAGCCTTTATATTTCACTCATATAATAGCGGGAATATGGCTCGCAAGTTTCTACCGACTTACCGTAAATAAGTTGACTATGAGAGAGACAATGTTTAGTTTCGAATGAGCTGTTATAAGCAATTTCGACTCTATTAACTTTCGAACCTTCAACTCGAAAGACTTGTTCTGCTCATAGCGGAATAAGTTTTTCGAGTTTTTTGTTTTTTAGGACAATACCTTATTGGAAATTAAATCAAGTGTATGTAACTAAAGCCTATAATCCAATAGTACAAACCACAAAGAGAGGGAATTCTAGCATGCAACTATTAAAAGATAAAATTCTTAAAGAAGGAAAGGTTCTATCAGATACAGTCTTAAAGGTAGATTCTTTTTTAAATCATCAAATCGATCCATTATTGATGAAAGAGATTGGTGAAGAATTTGCAAACCGTTATTCAAATGAAATCATTACAAAAGTCTTAACAATTGAATCTTCAGGTATTGCGCCAGCGACAATGCTGGGACTGACAATTGGAGCACCGGTTGTATTTGCGCGTAAAAGAAAATCTTTAACACTGTCAGGCAACCTTTATTCATCAGAAGTACATTCTTTTACAAAAAATGAAACAAATGAAATTTCTGTTTCAAAAGACTTCTTATCAGCAGATGACAATGTGTTGATTATTGATGACTTTTTAGCAAATGGAGAAGCGGTGAAAGGCTTGCTTGAAATCGCTCGTCAGGCTGGTTCCAATGTAATTGGTGTAGGGATTGTCATTGAAAAAGGCTTCCAGCAAGGCGGAATGCTTTTACGTGAACAAGGAATTCGGATTGAATCTTTAGCGAACATTAAATCTTTAGCAAATGGACAAGTTGAGTTTTTCGACTAATAAACAAACATCATTAGGAGGATATTGTTCCCATGAATAATGTAAAAGCAACAACACTTGGAATTCAACATTTACTTGCGATGTATGCAGGCGCCATTTTAGTTCCACTGATTATCGGAGGGGCTTTAGGGTTTGATTCAACGCAAATGACGTATTTGGTAGCAATTGATATTATGATGTGTGGTATTGCAACACTTCTGCAAGTAATGAGAGGTAAAGCATTCGGTATTGGTTTACCAGTTGTATTAGGCTGTACATTTACAGCGGTAAGTCCAATTATTGCAATTGGTTCTGATAAAGGAATTGGCGCAATTTATGGAGCCATCATTGCTTCAGGGATAATTGTAATTGTAATATCCGGGGTTTTCGGGAAACTAGTAAAGTTCTTTCCGCCTATCGTAACAGGATCTGTTGTAACAATCATTGGTATTTCATTAATTCCGGTAGCAGTAAATAACATGGGTGGAGGACAAGGTGCAGAAGATTTCGGCTCTGCAATAAACGTTTCTTTAGCTATGATTACGTTACTCTTCATTCTATTGATCTATCGCTTTACTACTGGATTTACACGCTCTATCTCAATTTTACTTGGGTTAGTAGTTGGGACAGTTCTTGCGGCTTTCTTTGGGAAAGTTGACTTTTCGCCAGTTGTCGATGCTTCTTGGTTCCATATGGTGCAACCGTTCTATTTTGGAACACCAACCTTTGATATTGGGGCAATCATTACAATGACATTGGTAGCAATGGTGTCTTTAGTAGAATCATCAGGTGTTTATTTTGCGCTTAGTGATATTACGAAAAAACCAGTAGACTCAAAAGACTTATCTCGTGGATATCGTTCAGAAGGTTTAGCTTCAATTATTGGTGGGATTTTTAATGCGTTCCCTTATACAACATTCTCTCAAAATGTAGGGCTATTAAAAATGACAGGTGTAAAAGAACGCAAAGTCATCTTCATTACAGGTGCCTTATTAGTAGTACTTGGTTTCTTGCCAAAAGTAGCAGCTTTAACAACAATTATTCCGACAGCTGTATTAGGAGGGGCAATGCTTGCCATGTTCGGTATGGTCGTAACACAAGGAATTACAATGCTGGCACCTGAAATCATGCGTTCTCCTGAGAATGCCATGGTAGCAGCAATCGCAGTCGGTTTAGGAGCAGGAGTTGTTTTTGTTCCAAATATCTTCGCGGTTTTACCGGAATGGGCTTCGGTCTTAACTTCAAACGGTATTGTTTGTGGCTCTGTAACGGCAATTATTTTAAATATTTTATTTAACATGGTTGGTCCGAAAAAAGTAGATGCCATGCACACACCAACATTAGAAGTAGAATAAAAGATATGGGTAATCTCATGGGGTGTTCGCGCCCCATGAGATTACCCTTTTTATATGCTTTGAACTTCCGCTAGAGTGGGTAAAGCTTCGATAGCCCCAACCTTTTCACAGACCTTCGCGGCTGTTTTGTTGCTAAAATGTACGATTTTTTGCCATTCCGTAAAGTTTAAAGAATGAGGGCTTTCAAACTTACTAAGTTGATAAAGGGTTGCTCCTACAAATGCATCGCCAGCACCAGTCGTATCGACTGCATGAATCGGAATACTAGGCATAATGGCAGTGGCGCCTTTGTAAGAAAGAAAAGTTCCATCTTTTCCAAGAGTGATTGCAATACATTCAGCTCCGAGGCGGTGAAGCTCGGAAACCGCTTTTGTTATATCGGTTTCATTGGTTAACAGAGTTAGCTCCTCATCACTTACCTTTAAAAAATCACATTCGGCAATTAAATCACGTGCCAACTTTACGAACTCGGCTTCTTGTCCCTTCCATAAATCAGTTCGGAAATTTGGGTCAAAGGAAATATAGGACTGGTTGTCTTTAGCCGTTTTAAATAAAGTTCTATAAGTCTGTTGCAACGGACCTGGAAGAAGGGCGGTGGCAGAGCCGAAATGGACATGCTTCATAGATTCAAATATATTTTGGGGAATTTCATCAATCGATAAATAGGCATCTGCACCACGATTGAAAATAAAATCACGCTGCCCATCTTCCTGCAATGAAACGAAGGCTAGCGTGGTTGGATGAGTATTGTCTTTCACTAAGAGAGTTGTATTTACATTTACTTTCTCCAGGGAATTTTTCAGAAAATCACCAAAGGCATCATTCCCTACTTTTCCACAAAAGTGAGCTTTCCCACCAAGTTTCGCGATAGCTGCACAGACATTTGCGGGGGCCCCACCAGCTCGTTTCGTAAACATATCGCTATCTACTAAATTGGCATTTCGATCCGTACTAAAGAAATCGATTAAAAGTTCCCCTATACATAAAATTGGTTGATTCATGTTCGTATGTCCTTTCAATAATCTACTTCTTAATTGTTTATTTCGATTAAAGAAATGAAAAATCCTCTACAAGGAAAATTTTCAAAAACTTTTCGACAATTTTTATTATATAAAAAAACCGAAAAGTAAGCACGAAAGGTAAAACTATAGAGTATTTCAAGCTATAACTATTCAATAAAGTTATATGACAATGATAATTTTATAAAATGTCGAAAAAACTCTCGAAAATGCCCAAAAATTCTTATTGAATATTTAGAAAATATTGATAATATAAAATAAAATCCAATTAAACAAAGGTGAAACCACATGCTCAAAAATATAAAATGTTGTATTTCGCCCGATTTGATGAAAATCCTTATGGAAATGGGCCATGGAGATGAAATTGTTCTTGCTGATGGCAACTTTCCAGCTGCCTCCCATGCTAAAAGACTGGTGAGATTAGATGGAAACAATATTCCGGCCATACTAGCAGGCATATTACATCTAATGCCTTTAGACACGTATGTTGAAAATCCAGTTTCCTTGATGATGCATGGAGTTGAAGTAAAACGGCCTTCTATTTGGAAAGAATATGAAGAGATTGTGAGAAATGAAGAAACCCATTTTAAAGCCCAATATCTAGAGCGTTTCGAGTTTTACGAAAGAGCAAAAAGTGCTTATGCCATTGTGGCTACAAGTGATAATGCGCTTTACGCCAATATCATCTTAAAAAAAGGTGTCGTAACAGAATAGGAGAATGTGAATGTTTGCTGAAGAAAGGCAAATACAAATAGTGAGAGAGCTTAATGCTCAAGGGAACGTTAAAGTTGCTCAGTTAAGTGAAAAGTTTAAGGTCACTGTTGAAACAATTCGTCGTGATCTTGAAAAACTAGAAGCAGAGAATAAATTGGTTCGTACTCATGGTGGAGCAATTACAGTTGAAAGTCGTGACGATGATGAAATTCCTTTTAACGACCGAACGATTTTAAATCGAGAAGAAAAAATGAGTATTGTCAATGTTGCAAAGCAGCTTATTCAAGAAAAGGATGTCATATTTTTAGATGCAAGTTCAACATCGCTCTATTTAGCTAAAGAACTACCGAATATTAATTTGACCGTTATAACTAATTCGATCTTAATTGCTTATGAATTATTTAGTCGTTCGAATATTCAAGTTGTGATGACTGGCGGCAATTTAACTAAATCATCTTTATCACTAGTAGGGCCATCAGCTATTCGGACAATCAAGTACTATCATATCAATAAAATCTTTTTCTCCTGTAAAGCATTTGATATGGATTGGGGCATTAGTGATTCAAATGAACAACAAGCCGCAGTCAAAAGAGAAGTAATAGAAATGGCTGAAGAGAAAATATTACTTCTCGATTATTCAAAAATAAATAAACGTTCGTTTGTATTTATTGAAGATATGAATGTGCTTGACTATTTGATCGTCGATAAGAAGGCAGATTTACAATACTTGCAGAAATTAGAGAACGCAGAAATTAAATTACTTGTCGGAGAATAGCGTAATAGTGAAGTTACACTAAAGTTGGGGGTGATTGGGGATGTCAAAACTGTTAGAAATGCGCGATATATCTAAAGCATTTCCAGGAGTTCAAGCCTTATCGAATGTTTCTATCGATCTAAACAAGGGGGAAGTACTTGCTTTAATTGGTGAAAATGGAGCAGGAAAGTCTACCTTAATGAAAATTTTGACAGGCATTCATAAAGCGGATCAAGGGGAAATTCTGCTAAACGGAGAAAAGGTCGAGGTAACTGACACAAAGAAAGCAACCGAATTAGGGATATCCATGATCCATCAGGAATTGAACCTAATGAAAGATTTAACTATTGCTGAGAATATTTTCATCGGAAGAGAACCCAAAGGTTTCATGAACTTATTCATAAAGGATCAGGAATTGAACCAAATGACAAGAAACCTGTTTGATCAACTATCACTCGATTTAGATCCTAAAACAAAAATTGAACACTTAACAATTGCAAAGCAACAAATGGTGGAAATCGCGAAAGCGCTTTCTTACGAATCGAAAATTTTAATAATGGATGAACCTACCACTGCTTTAACAGAGCCAGAAATCGACGTGTTATTTGAGATTATCGAAAATTTGAAAAAGTCAGGTGTAGGAATTATTTATATTTCACACCGAATGGATGAACTGAAACGTATTTCAGATCGAATTACTATTATGCGTGATGGTGAATATGTAGACACACTACAAACCAGCGAGACAGATATAAAACAAGTCATTCATTTAATGGTGGGGCGTGAAGTTTACATTGAGTCAAAACCGAACATTCAAAAGGATAATAGTGAAGTTGTATTAGAAATGAAAAATGTTTCAACTAATACGAATCTAAAAGGAGTGTCCTTTGCCCTGCGAAGGGGCGAAATTTTGGGATTCGCAGGATTGATGGGCGCTGGTCGCACAGAAGTTGCGAATGCAATCTTTGGAATCGATAAGATAAAGTCAGGTGAAATTTATTTAAATGGTAAAAAGGTGAAAATTTCAAATCCAACTCAAGCTGTACAAAAGGGGATTGGCTTTTTGACAGAGGATCGCAAGCATTTAGGTCTACTATTGGATATGGATGTAAAGACGAATGTAACCCTTGCTTCTGTACAAAATTTCCAACGAGGTGGATTTGTGCAGGAAGATAAAATTGCTAAAACAGCTGAACATTTTGTCGAGAAGCTAAAAATAAAAACGCCTTCCATTCACCAACAAATACGTTTTTTGTCAGGAGGAAATCAACAAAAAGTCGTAATTTCAAAATGGCTCTTAAGAGATTGCGATATTTTAATATTTGATGAACCAACACGAGGTATTGATGTGGGTGCAAAGGGTGAAATTTATAAACTATTGGAGGATTTAGCGAACCAAGGGAAATCCATTATTATGATTTCTTCGGAGCTGCCGGAAATTTTAAGAATGAGCCATCGAATTGCTGTCATGTCAGAAGGCAGGATGACAGGAATAATCGATGCAGTAGATGCTAGCCAAGAGAAAATTATGGAACTTGCAACAGCTTATAGAGATTGAAAAAGGGGGTGTCAATTTTGAAAGCGGATTCAATACAAGGACAATTAGAAACGCCAAAATTGAAAAAAACAACAGGGGGAAAATTGCAACAATTTTTGGCAATTGGAAGTTTAGTAGTTTTGGTTATCTTTTTCTCGATTGCTTCACCGAATTTCATGCAGTGGAGTAATGTTATCGGTATTTTACTTTCAACAGCGGTAATTGGCATTTTGGCTTTAGGGGCAACTTTCGTCATTATCACTGGTGGCATTGATTTATCGGTTGGTACAGTAATGACCTTAAGCTCAGTCATGACAGGAGTAATCATTGTAAATGCGAATTTGCCAATTATCTTTGGGATAATCGGAGGCATTTTAACAGGGGCACTATGTGGAATGCTTTGTGGATTTGCCATTACAAAACTAGGTATTCCACCATTTGTTGCAACACTTGCCATGATGATGATTGCCAAAGGGTTAGCTTTAGTAATATCAGATGCGGCTCCTATTTATTTTACGGACAATGAATTCTTCTCCAAGATTGCCCTAGGTACCATCATTCCGGGAATTGATATACCGAATGCGGTCTTAATCTTTTTCGTATTAGGTATTATTGCTGCAGTCATTTTATCTAAGACCATCCTTGGGCGATTTAATTTTGCAATTGGAAGTAATGAAGAAGCAACAAAACTATCGGGGATTAGTGTGGATCGTTGGAAAATTGCAATTTATGGTTTAGCTGGAGTATTTACAGGGATTGCTGGTGTATTAATGGCTTCACGTCTAAATTCGGCTCAACCAGCCCTTGGTCAAGGGTATGAATTGGAAGCGATTGCAGCTGTGGTAATTGGAGGAACGTCATTAAGTGGAGGAAAAGGGACTATTATCGGGACTATTATTGGTGCCTTAATAATGAGTGTACTAACAAATGGATTACGAGTACTTTCCATCCCACAAGAATGGCAAACAGTTGTAGTTGGGGTAGTCATTATCTTTGCTGTATATATGGATATTTTACGTAGAAGAAAGAAGTAATACTAATGGGGAAATGATAAAAACGGTATTAAGCCATTGTTGGCTATTATACAAGACAGTAAGATCCAAGGGGGATGTTTCTATGAAAAAACGTTTTTGGTTAATGGGTATTATGCTGTTGCTGGGTTTATTACTGGTGGCATGTAGTGAAAACGGTAGTTCATCATCTGAGTCTGCAGATTCACAAGGCTCAACTGATGCTTCTGGAGAGGGCAGCGACAAACCGTATGTAGCAATTGTATCGAAAGGTTTTCAGCATCAATTCTGGCAAGCGGTAAAACAAGGGGCTGAACAAGCTGCCGAAGAATTTGATGTAGAGATTACTTTTGAAGGTCCTGAGAGTGAATCTCAAGTCGACAAACAAATCGAAATGCTGCAAGCGGCATTAGATAAAAAGCCTGACGCAATCGGGTTTGCAGCGCTTGATTCTCAAGCATCAGTAGGGTTATTAGAAACGGCACAAAATGAGGATATTCCAGTTATTGCTTTTGACTCTGGTGTAGAGAGTGATATTCCATTAGCAACAGCTTCCACTGATAATGAAGCAGCGGCAGCACTTGCAGCAGATAAAATGGCAGAGTTGATTGGGGAAGAAGGAAAAGTCGCTTTAGTTGTTCATGACCAAACTTCTATTACAGGTATTAGTCGCCGTGATGGGTTTGTCAATCAAATTGAAGAGAAATATCCGAATATTGAAATAGTTGATATTCAATACGGTGGTGGAGATCACTTGAAATCAACAGACTTAGCAAAAGCAATTATGCAAGCACACCCAGACTTAAAAGGTATTTTTGGATCAAATGAAGGTTCAGCGATCGGTGTTATAAACGCTGTTCAAGAAATGAATAAAATTGGAGAAATTACCCTGGTTGGTTTTGATTCAGGTAAGCAACAAATCGATGCAATTAAAAATGAGGTAATGGCCGGAGCCGTAACACAAAATCCAATGGGTATTGGTTATGAAACAGTAAAAGCAGCAGTTGCAGCGATTAACGGCGAGACAGTTGAAAAGCAAATTGATACTGGATTCTATTGGTACGACAAAGATAATCTCGAAAGCGAAGAAATTCAATCAGCTATTTATGAATAAGTGATTTGAGTTGAGGAGCTGAAATTAAGCAGCTCCTCTTCTAAGGAGGTTAAGACAATGGTAATTCGGTGGGGGATATTGGGAGCAGCTACAATTGCAAAGGAAAAAGTATTACCAGCTATCCAAAAAGCAGGTGGTGAAATTGTTGCAATTGCTAGTAAATCTAAATCTGTAAGCAAACTTAAAGAGCAATACAACATATCCTACACTTTTGACGATTATGAACAGCTATTGAAAGTTGAGGAAATTGAAGCTGTCTATATTCCACTACCTAATAGTGAACATTTTCATTGGGTGATGAAATCGATTGAGTATGGAAAGCACGTTTTAGTTGAAAAACCGATTGTTCTTACAAAAAGTGAGCTTTTGCAGATTAAAGAAAAGGCAAGTGAAAAGGGTTTGTTCATCCTTGAAGCTTTTATGTACCGTTATCATCCCCAAATCAGAGAGACGAAGCGATTGCTTGATGAAGGCATAATTGGGGATATAGTAACGATTCGTAGTCAGTTTCATTTTGAACTAGTAGATTGGGAAAATGATATTCGCATTAATCCCTCCTTAGGAGGCGGCGTTCTACGAGATATTGGTTGTTACTGTATTAATATCCAACAACTTCTCCTAGAAGAAGGCGTAAAGAAATTACAAGTAATCCACTCTAAAAAGGGCCCATTAGATGTTCACATAGCAGGAAATCTTCTCTATGAAAATGATGTAGTGGGAATTATAGATTCCAGTTTTTTTGGTAGCTTCTCACAAAATGTAGATATCGTCGGTACAAAAGGCAACATCCGGCTGCCAATCGCCTTTCGAACAGATCTAAATCATCATACGGGTGTAATCGAAATTTTTAGAGATCAGGAGAAAGAGCAAATCTATCTCGAAGGAGATGCTTATCATTTGCAGATTGAACATTTCCACCAAGTACTTTTAGGAGAAACGGAATCTCGCTATACATGGAACGAAATGTTAATGCAAATAGAGTTACTAGAGCAACTTCAAAAGGAAATAGAGGGAGGGGCCAGCATATGTCAAAAGTGATACAAGAGCTTCAAAAATATGCAAAAGAATTAGTAAGTAGTGGTCTTGTTGTTGGTGCGGGAGGAAATCTAAGTATGAGAGATGGGGATTATATGTATATTTCTCCAAGTGGATTCGACCTAAAAGAAATTGCAGATCATGAGTGGGTGAAAGTGCATATTGAAACAGGGCATTATGAAAGCAAAATTCGTCCTTCCTCAGAAGTATTAATGCATCTAGAGTGTTTCCGGAAGAACCCAAGTATCAATGCATGTTTACATGCACATCCCACATACTCTGTTGCCGTTGCTACTGCCGGTAAGGATATTCCACCATTATTCCCAGACTTTCCAGCGATGGTAAAGAAAGTGGGATATATCGATTATGTTATCCCAACAACTTCGTTGCTTGCCGAAAAGGTTGCCGAACTAGTAAGTGACACGGATGTCATGATAATGCGTAATCATGGTGTATTAACCGTAGGAAAAACGATGAAGGAAGCATTCTTCTTCATGCAGTTAACAGAGGAATCTGCCAAAGTATTTACCTACAGTTCAATTTTGGGCCAGCCCCGCATCTTAACAGAGGATGAATGTAGTGCATTACGAGATTTATCTGCGGAAAAATACCGTGCGAGACTTTTAGAAAGGTAGGGAGGTGCTAATGTGACGGTCGTATTAGCCTATGATCTAGGTGCTTCCAGTGGACGATTAACTGCCCAAAAGTTTGATGGAGAAAAGTTAAGTTTATCAGAAGTCCATCGATTCAAAAACGAACCAATCCAGTTGGGAAAACATTATTACTGGGATTATCCTGCAATCTTAAAAAATATGAGTGAAGGTTTAAATAAAGTGGAAAACAATGCAGCCTCATTAGGAATTGATACTTGGGGTGTTGATATAGGTCTATTAAATACAAAAGGGAAATTAATATCCAATCCATTTTCCTATAGAGATACACATACTGTCCCTTTTGTTCAAGAATTGGAAAAGACAATCAGTCATAAAGAATTATTTAAACGAACTGGTAATGAAATATCGCCGATCAATACTTTGTTTCAGTTATTGATGATACAAGAACATCACCCATGGTTTTTGGAAGAGGCAAAGGAAATTTTATTAATGCCGAATCTATTTGTCCATGCATTATCCAATGAGATTGTAAATGAAAAAACGATTGCCTCTACGACACAGCTATTAAATATTCAATCAACTCAATGGGATGAAAACTTAATTCATTCCATATTTAATCGAACTTTACCTTTAAGTCCCATCGAAAATCCGCATCAAATTATTGGAGAGCTTTCAAGTTTACCATCCATTAAAATAGCTCTAGTTCCTGGTCATGATACTGCTTGTGCTTTATCTGCTTTACCAATTGAAGCGGAGGATGCAATTTTTATCAGTTTAGGTACATGGGGTGTGATTGGTATGGAAATTAAAGAACCTGTTCTAACAATGGAAGCCTTTAATGGCGGCTTTACAAATGAAAGAACAAGTGAAGGAGATATTCGATTCCAAAAGAATGCGACGGGATTTTGGATGATGCAACAACTTCGTAAAGAGTGGAGACAACTTGGAATGACTATCGATTTTAATGATGAAAGGGAAGTTTTTCATAAAGCAAAACCATTTCAATCTTTAATTCAACCAGAGGATGCAAGTTTCTTTAATCCAAGCTCCATGTCTAAAGCAATACAAGCATATTGTCAAAATACAAATCAACCAATTCCAAACACTGTTGGGGAGTTTATACGGTGTGTTAGCGAAAGTATGGCAATGCATTATGCAAATGTCATTAACCAAATTGAAGAACTGTCCAATCGTAGCTGTTCAACCATTTACATTGGTGGAGGCGGTGCACAAAATGAAATTATTTGCCAGCTAATTGCAAATGCAACAGGCAAAAAAGTAGTGACAGGTCCAGCAGAAGCGAGTTCTCTAGGAAATGGGGTATCTCAGCTAAGGGCATTAGGGGAAATTTCTTCACTAGAACAAGGGCGTCAACTTATAAAACAATCATTTACAACAAAAGAATATGAGCCACAACAGATAACAACATGGCAAGAAATGAGATTGCACTATGCACATATTAATAAGGAGGTTTCTTGAAAATGGGGGAAAATAGATTTATAGGTGAGTTTCCAAAAATTGGTATTCGTCCGACAGTTGATGGAAGACGTAGAGGGGTGCGTGAATCCATTGAAGAACACGCGATTGGGTTAGCAAAAGCAGTTGCTCAATTCTTGAGTGAAAACTTAAAGTATTCAAATGGCGAACCGGTTCAATGTGTGATTGCAGATACATGTATTGGTGGGGTAGCAGAAGCTGCAGCTTGCGCGGAAAAGTTTAAGCGTGAAGGTGTTGGCGTGTCGATTACAGTTACACCAAGCTGGTGTTATGGAATAGAGACGATGGATATGGATCCGCATATACCTAAAGCGGTTTGGGGTTTTAACGGGACAGAGCGACCAGGAGCAGTATATCTAGCTGCTGTATTGGCAGCCCACAATCATAAGGGTTTACCTGCATTTGGTATTTACGGGCGAGATGTTCAAGATTTAGGAGATACATCGATACCAAGTGATGTTCAGGAGAAGCTTTTGAAATTTGCTAAAGCCGGTTTAGCAGTTGCAACCTTACGCGGGAAATCCTATTTATCAATTGGCAATGTATCAATGGGGATCGCTGGGAGCATTGTAAAAGATGATTTCTTCCAAGAGTATTTAGGGATGCGTAATGAGTATGTAGAATCTGTTGAGTTTCTAAGAAGAATGGAGCTAGAAATCTATGATAATGAAGAATATGAAAAAGCATATAAATGGATAAAAGAGAATTTTGTCTTTGGCGAGGATATTAATGAGCCTAATGGTCAACGTACGCCGGAGCAGAAGGAAAAAGACTTGCAAACTTCCATTAAAATGGCAATCATTGCAAGAGATTTGATGGTAGGAAACGAAAAACTAGCAAAACAAGGATGGGAAGAAGAGGCATGGGGACATAATGCGTTTATTGCGGGATTCCAAGGACAAAGACAATGGACAGATCATTATCCGAACGGAGATTTTATGGAAGCAATCCTTAACTCATCTTTTGACTGGAATGGGAAACGAGCACCTTATATTTTAGCTACAGAAAATGATTGTATGAATGGTGTTACGATGGCGTTTGGCCATTTACTAACAAATACTGCACAAGTTTTTGCAGACGTTCGTACGTATTGGAGTCCCGATGCGGTTAGACGTGTAACAGGTAAAGCGCCAACAGGAAAAGCGGAAGGCGGATTTATCCATTTAATCAATTCCGGCCCAGCAGCACTCGATGGGACAGGACAACAGAAAATCGATGGTAATCCGGCAATCAAGCCGTTCTGGGACATTACGGACGATGAAGTGATGGCTTGTATAAAAAATACACAATTACGTCCTGGAAATACAGGTTACTTCCGTGGTGGAGGTTATTCAACTGACTTCACAACAAAAGGAGATATGCCAGTAACAATTAGCCGACTGAACTACATTAAAGGTTTAGGACCGGTATTACAAATTGCAGAAGGGTATACGGTAGAACTAGAAGATGAGATGCATGATTCGCTGGACTTAAGAACAGACCCGACTTGGCCAACAACTTGGTTCGTGCCAAATTTAACTGGCGAAGGGGCCTTTAAGGATGTTTATTCGGTGATGAATAATTGGGGCTCCAACCATTGTGTTGTAACCTACGGACATATGGGAGCGGAATTGATGACATTAGCCTCCATGCTTCGTATCCCGGTGAATATGCATAATATCGACAGCGAACGTATTTATCGTCCTAGCGCTTGGAATATGTTTGGTACACAAGAAAGTGAACAAGCTGATTTTAGAGCTTGTCAAAATTTTGGTCCTCTATACAAATAAGGAGGAATGACTATGTATGCAATCGGTTTTGACTTTGGTACGGAAACCAGCAGGGCATTACTTATTGATACTGAAACAGCTGAGATCATTGCTACTACTGAAGTCGCTTATCCCCATGGAGTAATTACAAAACATTTAAATGATCGACCTTTAAAAAACACAATGGTGCTTCAAAATCCCGAAGATTATGAATGGGCTTTAAAGGAACTTACAGAGCAAATTGTGAAGGAAACAAACATCTCCAAAGATCAAATTAAAGGTATTGGGATTGATTTTACAAGTAGCACGGTTTTGCCCATAACAAATGATTTTGAACCACTTATGAAGAAAACTGAGCTTTCAAACAATCCGCATGCATACGCAAAGTTATGGAAGAGCCATAGTGCACATAAAGAAGCTGAAATCATCACCGAGCGATTAATTGGCCATCCTTATTTAGAAAAGTACGGAAATATTATTTCATCTGAATGGCTACTACCTAAGCTTTTGGAAATTATTCATGATGAACCAATAGTGTTTAATAAAATGGACTATTTCATTGAAGCAGGTGATTGGTTAGTATCGAAGCTTACAGGTCGATTAGTTCGCAGTAACTGTATGGCTGGATATAAAGGGATATGGCAAAAGAGTGATAATTATTTAGATAAAGCAACGTTAGCTACTATCCATCCAGCTCTTGAAGCGATTTACGATACAAAACTTTTGGGCGATGTACTACCAGTTGGTACGTTTGCAGGGTATTTGCAGGAGGAGATAGCGAACTGGCTAGGTCTATCATGTGATACCGCTGTAGGAATAGGTATAATTGATGCTCATGCGGCGGTTGTAGGTGCGGGGTTAAGCGAACCAAATGAACTCCTAATTGTCGTTGGCACTTCGAGTTGTCATCTGTTGCTAAGTGAAAAAGAAACTGTTATTCCTGGCATTTCTGGTGTTGTGGAAGATGGAATTATCCCGGGCTTATTTGCTTATGAAGCAGGGCAAGTCGCGGTAGGAGATATATTTTCTTACTTTGCAAAAAATCAGTTGCCAGAAAAGTACTATATTGAAGCAAACTTAGCAAAGAAATCGGTTTTCGACGTGTTGAATGACTATGCGAGCAAGTTGGAAGTGGGTGAATCAGGGCTAGTAGCGCTTGATTGGCACAATGGAAATCGCACACCTTTCGTTAACCCGAACTTAGCAAGTGTGATGGTTGGTGAAACCATACTGACGGAAAGCTTTGAAATTTACCGGGCATTAGTGGAAAGTACTGCATTTGGTACAAAGGTGATTCTTGATTTATTTGAACGAAATCACGTTCCGGTAAATCGAGTAGTGTTAACGGGAGGAATCCCTAGAAAGAATCATTTTCTCGTTCAAGTTTATGCAGATGTACTACAAAAAGAGATTACCGTAATTAACCAAGATCATGTACCGGCATTAGGGGCAGCCATTATAGGTGTAGCAGCTGCTAAACAAGAACCATTGAATTATTTGATAAAACAATATGCTGCTAAACAAACGATGAAATTTAAACCAAATTCTCAAAACAAACAAAAATACGAACAATTATATGATATCTATCAAATGTTAAGTGAGCTATTTGGAAATAATGAAACGATATTAAAAGATTTATATGGAATGAAAATAAATGAGGGAGTGACCAATGGTTCATAGTTTATGCGAGGAAGAAACATCATCTCTAGCAGAACTACGGTATCGCTCGAATTTATTTGGAACTGATTGAGCTCTATGTTATTGGGGTAGTGAAGAGGCTACTTTCACAGGATAGTAGAATCACTTTCCAAAGACGAATAAACTCACGCCAATTTTACTTAAGATTATTAAGCTGAACTATGTTGGACAACTAGTTCAGCTTTTTTTCTTTTTCAATACAATGTTTATTCATTATATTCAAAACCGTATCTACCGAAATGCAAATAACCGCCAAAATTATTTGGCGGTTATTGTACATTTATCTACTATTCAGCATTCGGATAAATCATTTTCTTTGGATCGATATATTGCTCGAACTGTTCTTCCGTTAATAATCCAAGTGCAAGGGTAGCCTCTTTTAATGTCGTACCTTCCTTATGTGCCTTTTTTGCAATCTTGGCTGCATTTTCATAGCCGATATAAGGGTTTAGAGCTGTTACCAGCATCAATGAATTTTCAAGATTTCGTTCAAGAACTTCTTTATTTGGCTCGATGCCAATTGCACAATTATCGTTAAAGGATTTCATCGAATCGGCCAAAAGGCGAGCAGATTGTAAGAAGTTATAAATGATTACCGGTTTAAAAACATTTAACTCGAAGTTCCCTTGGGAAGCGGCAAAGGCAATTGTCGCATCGTTCCCAACTACTTGCGTGACAACCATCGTCATTGCTTCACTTTGAGTAGGGTTTACTTTACCAGGCATGATGGAACTTCCAGGTTCGTTTTCTGGAATCGTAATTTCACCTATTCCGCTACGAGGCCCACTTGCCAGCCAACGTACATCGTTCGCAATTTTCATGAGGTCCACCGCAAGAGCCTTTAACGCACCATGAGCTGATACAATTTCATCGTGGCTTGTCAGAGCATGGAATTTGTTATCCGAAGACTTAAAAGACTGACCAGTTAATGAGTTTATTTCCTCTGCAACCATGTCGCCAAATCTAGGATGTGCGTTAATGCCAGTACCAACCGCAGTTCCACCAATGGCAAGATCTTTTAAAAATTGCGTATTGACCATAATCATCTTTTCCGATTTTACGAGCATATGATGCCAGCCGCTAATTTCCTGACCTAATGTCAGAGGAGTTGCATCCTGAAGGTGAGTACGCCCAATTTTTATAATATCGTTAAATGCATCTGCTTTTTCTTTTAATGTTGCTTTTAATAATTGAAGTCGAGGCATTAGGTAGTTTTCAACAATTTCTACTGCAGCAATATGTAAAGCAGTAGGGAATGTGTCATTCGAGCTTTGAGATTTGTTGACATCATCGTTTGGATGAATTCGTTCTGAACTACCTTGTTCTTGAAGCATTTGGTTCGCACGGAATGCGATTACTTCGTTTACATTCATATTTGATTGTGTACCACTGCCTGTCTGCCAAACGACTAGGGGGAAATGCTCGTCCCATTTACCGGCAAGGATTTCATCAGCTGCAGCAACAATCGCATCCGCTTTAACTGCAGGAAGCTTGCCTAACTTATTGTTTGCAATGGCAGCTGCCTTTTTTAAGGTTGCAAATGCGTGTATAATTTCGATTGGCATTTTTTCTTCGCCAATTTGAAAGTTCTCTCTGCTTCGTTGTGTTTGAGCACCCCAAATTTTATCCGCAGGTACACGTACTTCACCTAGTGTATCTTTTTCAATTCGAAATTCCATTCTATCAACTCTCCTTTATAAATTTATATGTATGCTATACCCAAAAATAGAAGTCATTATAGTAAATGGCAAATCTATAATAGATTCGCCATTTACCATCATATTTATTCGAGAAGTCTGAGGGGTTCGTCTCGAAAGAGTAACACTATACGATAATGATAATCATTATCAGTCAAATTGTCAACATTATTCAGACTAGTTCTTCAAATTTATTAAGAAAATCTTTTTGTGAAAATTGAATAGTGCCAATTAAACTGTTCCTTTTTTTGGATACAAAAAACTATTGTAAAATATCGTCCTACAATGTATTATATTCATATCAGTTTACTAAGAATTTAATAGGGAGTGAGATTGTGTCCTACATGATAATTACCGGACTGCTTTGTGGAGCATTACTCGGCTTCGTTATGCAAAGAGGTCGTTTTTGTTTAACAGGTGGATTCCGTGATATGTATATAGCAAAAAATAACCGCATGTTTTATGCACTGCTAATTGCCATTGCCGTGCAGAGTGTGGGTGTATTTTTACTTATAGATTTAGGTGTATTTGAATATTCTGCTGGTTCGTTGCCAATTCTTTCGGTCATAATTGGATCATTTATTTTCGGGATTGGGATTATTCTAGCAGGAGGCTGTGCAACTGGTACTTGGTATCGTGCCGGGGAAGGCTTAATTGGTAGCTGGATTGCGTTAGCGGGTTATATGTTAATGAGTACGATGATGAAGTCGGGTGTTTTTGCACCTTTCAATCAACAAGCGCAGACAAGTGCAGTACTGCCAACAAACTCAATTGCAGAAACTTTCGGCATTAACCATTGGGTAGTCATTATTCCATTCGTTGCAATCGTTGGATTTATTGTATATAAACAATTAACAAAGCCGAAAGTAGTTGTTCCATCTTTAAAACCGAAGCGTACAGGATTAGCTCACATTTTATTCGAAAAACGTTGGCATCCATTCGTAACGGCTACATTAGTCGGTTTAATTGCTTTAATCGCATGGCCTTTAAGTGCCGCGACTGGACGTGTCTTTGGTCTAGGGATTACAACACCATCAGCTAATATTCTGCAATACTTAACTACAGGTGATGAAGGAAACCTTAACTGGGGTGTATTCCTGGTATTGGGTATTTTTGCGGGATCATTTATTGCAGCGAAAGCAAGTAAAGAATTCCGTTTCAGAATGCCTGATGTAAAAACTGGGATCAATAGCTTTATCGGCGGGAACTTAATGGGTGTCGGTGCAAGTCTTGCAGGTGGCTGTTCAATCGGGAACGGTTTAGTAATGACTGCGATGATGACTTGGCAAGGTTGGATTGGTCTAGTATTTATGATTTTAGGTACTTGGACAGCATCATACTTTGTGTTTGTACGCCCGCGTCAAAAAGCGAAAGCGGCAAAACTAAAAGAACAGGTAACGCCTGCATAAACGCTTAGGAAAAACTTTCGAGGAGGAAAAGACATGCAAAAGACTTTAGAGGTAAAAGGAATGGTTTGCCCATTTCCTTTAATAGAAGCACAAAATGAGATTGAAGAAATGAACTCAGGTGATGTGCTGGTAGTTGAATTTGACTGTACACAAGGAACAGAGTCAATTCCTTCTTGGGCAGCAGAAGCTGGTCATACTGTTACGAACTTCGAGCAATTAGATGAAGCTTCTTGGACAATCTCGATTCAAAAGAAATAATATAATATAAACACCGCTTGAAGCGAAGCGCCATTGGCATTCGAACAAAGCGGTGTTTTTATTTGGTATTCACCTTATTGTCACCTCAGAGAGTATTTTTAAATAATTTTAACATAGAAATCTTGGCCGATTACGTTTTTTACATTCATGTCTTTCGTATTTTGATAGTAATTTACAATACACTTCGCAAGACCTGCATGCCCATTTAGATAAGTACCCGGAGCAATTTGTTTCCCAGGATTATGGAATTCGAAGTAAAGCTTCGTATCATGGGACATGCACTCCAGAATCCCTACAAAATCATCAAATGGAATATGCACTCCACTAGTATAACAGCACTCTCTTCTGTACGTATCGTGGGATACATTAATAGGTTTAGGTTCCTTTACAAATCTGATTTGCTGCATAGCATCATCTCCTTCAAAATTCTTAATGTTTTGGATTTCATATCATTATAACAAAAAATAAATAAAAAGACAGAAAATTTAATTAATTTATTTTTATTTTTAAAAAAATCTCACGAAAAGTTGATAAAACTAGAAGGATGAAGAAAGAAGAAGTTAAGCCTGAGGACGATGAGAATCATCAACCGACACTATCAATATGGAGAAAGAATGCTACCAATCCTCTCTTTGCAGTTCTTCTGCAATTGATTGTAAATCGTAGGCATTAATTTCTATAATCCTATAGTTATGCTGCTCCTCATATTTTTGTGCAAGTTTTTTTACATATTTCGGAGAGCCTTCATTATCTTCATCATAAATCAACAGTAAGCCATCTGTGTTTTGAATAATGAATTTATCTTTTTCGATAAATTGCCAAGGTGCCTCATAAGGTCTTTTCGTTACACTGGTTACAAAATCTGCCTTTGAAACAATTTCATGATATTTTTGCTGCTTTTGTTCGTTCCAATTCTTCTCCTGATCTAAAAAAGGTGTTATAACGGAATACTTTAAATTAGGATATTCATTTTTCAACTCAATTATGACTTCTGCTGCCCAAGTTTCTACCCCTTGTTGCCCACTAATCACTACCCATTCAAGCCCTTCCTCAAACAATAATCTTAATTCATTTTCAATTGCTTTCTTAATAACCGGTATGCCAGGGTGTTTATCATTAAAAACACCAAGTTCATGAGGTCGGTATCCTGATATAAAAATCGTTTGCATTTACATGACTCCTTTAGGGTGAACTTTTTCTTATCTTAACGCAAAAAGAGGCTATTCAAAATTAATTTGAACAGCCTCGTTATAAAGTTGTTAAGCAAATACAGATCTGATTTTTTCTAAAGCCCAATCTATTTCTTCTTTTGTAATGATTAATGGTGGAGCCAACCGAATGACAAAATCATGAGTCTCTTTACATAATAAACCTAAGTCCTTTAATTGTTCACAATATGAACGAGCAGGAACCGTTAACTCTACACCAATGAATAATCCACTGCCACGCACTTCCTTAATAGAAGGATGGTTAATGGAACGTAATTGTTCTTGGAAGTAGTTACCCAATTCTAAAGAATGTTCGGTTAATTCTTCTTCTTCAAGCACTTCCAATGAAGCGATCGAAACTGCGCAGGCAAGAGGATTTCCGCCGAATGTTGAACCATGGGATCCCGGGTTTAATACTCCAAGTATATCGCTATTTGCCACTACTGCGGAAATTGGCAATACACCTCCACCAAGGGCTTTCCCGAGGATAATCACGTCTGGATTTACCTCTTCCCATTGGTGGGCGAACATTTTACCTGTACGAGCAAGTCCTGTTTGAATTTCATCAGCAATAAATAAGACATTGTTTTCTTTACAGATTTGTTCCACTTCTTTTAAGAACCCTTTTGGAGGCATTACTATTCCAGCTTCTCCCTGGATCGGCTCCACGATAAATGCAGCTGTATTTGGCGTGATAGCAGCTTTAAGAGCCTCTGCATCACCATAAGGAATTAATTTAAAACCTGGTAAAAGGGGTCCGAAGCCTTTTTTGTATTCTGCGTCAGAAGATAGGGAAACAGCGCCAATTGTACGGCCATGGAAGTTCCCGTCACAGCCGATAATTTCAGCTCTATTATCTTCTACCCCTTTTACCTCATATGCCCAACGACGTGCAACTTTAATGGCAGATTCAACAGCTTCCGCACCAGTGTTCATTGGCAACACCATATTTTTGCCAGTTATCTTTGTTAATTTTTCATACCATGGACCAAGCTGGTCATTGTGGAAAGCACGTGAAGTTAAAGTAGCACGGTTTGCTTGGTCAATGAGAGCTCTAATAATTTTAGGGTGACGATGACCTTGGTTAAGAGCAGAGTAAGCAGAGAGCATATCCATATATTTATTGCCTTCAGGATCCTGCACCCATACTCCCTCGGCCTCTGAAATCACGATTGGTAGTGGATGATAGTTATGTGCACCAAATTTTTCCGTCTGTTCAATTACACTAGCTGATTTTGTCGACATTAAAATTCCCCCTCAAAAATTCTGCTTTCTAGTATCATATTTTAATAAGCAATTATCATGCCAACTTTTTTTCTAGTAATTACAACTATTGCGTATCTATTGCCAAATAATTTTGCGCAAAATTTATTTGAAATTAACCTTTTTAGCAAAAAATTTTTACAGTATGATAGAAATGAGGTGATGCAAATTGAATCACGGTGAGAACGTTATGAAACAATTGTATGAAGAAATAATCGAGCGTGTCGGCGTAGGAATTCATGCTGTTAATCGAGATGGAAAAACCATTATCTACAATAAAAAAATGCGTGAAATGGAAGTAATGGAAAAAGAAGATGTTTTGCATAAAGATGTTCGAGATGTCTTTCAATTTCAAGAAAATCAGAGCAGTACGTTATTAAAATCATTACAGCATGGCGAGGAAATTGTTAATGTAAAACAAACGTATTTTAATAATCGTGGTGTAGAGATTACAACCGTTAATAATACATTTCCTCTAACCATTCATGGAGATATATGTGCGGCAGTAGAAATCGCAACAGACGTAACAAGAATGGAACGATTGATGCGCCAAAATCTTAGACAAACAAAGACAGACTTTACGTTTGATCATATTATAGGGAAGAGCAGTGAACTAAAAGAAATAATTGCTTTAGCAAAGCGAGCGACACGGACAAATTCCAATGTCTTAATTATTGGTGAAACAGGCACAGGAAAAGAATTGTTTGCCCAAAGCATTCATACAGAAAGTGAACGTTCAGGAGCCCCCTTTATAACACAGAACTGTGCTGCATTGCCGGATACCCTTATTGAAGGGATACTATTTGGTACTGCAAAAGGTGCATTTACAGGTGCAATTGATAGTCCCGGACTCTTTGAGCAGGCACAGGGTGGTACGTTATTGCTGGATGAATTGAATTCCTTGAATATTTCATTACAAGCAAAACTACTACGGGTTCTACAAGAGCGAAAGATACGCAGAATTGGTGGTTCTAAAGAAATTCCAATCGATGTTCGTGTTATTGCAACTGTAAACGAAGATCCAATTGATGCGATTGCAAATAATCACTTAAGGAAAGATTTATATTACCGCTTGGCAGTGGTGACTTTATTTATTCCGCCATTAAGAGAACGCAACGGGGATATACCAGTGCTCATAGAAGAATTTATACATAAGTATAATGAATTATTCAAATTGAACGTAAAGTGTGTATCAGAGGAAGTGCTTCAATTTTTTGAATCCCAAAGCTGGCCGGGAAATGTTCGTGAACTGGAGCATGTCATTGAAGCTTCTATGAATTTAGTAAATCATGAACAAAGGATTGAGTTTAATCATTTACCTTATCAGTATCGTAAAAGTGAATCGGCAAGACCTATTCCAATCCAAGTATTTAAGGAAGCACCAACAGGTAATGAAAGCATGGGTTTAACTGAACAATTAACCTTGTTTGAAAAGCAAACGATCGAGAAGTATTTAAAAGCTCATCAAAACCACATCACCAATACGGCATCGGCCCTAGGGGTAAGTAGACAAAGCCTGCAATACCGAATGAAGCGTTTAGATATACGAATTCCTGGAAGGGAGTAATTTTAATGGAGACTTCATTACATTTACAGCAAAAGCTAGAAACTAAGCTTTCCTTAACTCCTCAGGTAAAGCAGTCATTGGAGATTCTAAAATATTCAGTAGCGGAGCTTGAACATTTCATAAGAGATGAAGCAAATGCCAATCCTCTAATCGAACTGAAGGAACACAATACGGTGCATTTACTGGAAATGGCTCGTGTACCGAATTCGAGAGCTGCAAGTTTTGTGAAAGATGAGTTTTTTGATCCATTACTCCATGTTCCACATCAAGATAGATCGATTGAAACCAATTTAATGGAGCAGTTAGCGGTTCAAGGGAATCTAACGAAAAGTGAAAGAGAAATTGTGCTGTATCTGATTCGAAATTTAAATGAGGTTGGGTATTTAGAGTGTGATGCCGAGGAAACAGCAGAACGATTTCGGATATCGGTTGGAAAGTGTGAAGAGCTTATCACTGTACTTCAAAGCTTCGAGCCTGCTGGAATAGGAGCGCGTAGTTTAAGAGAGTGTCTGTATTTACAAGTCATTCGAAATCGGAATTATCCGAAACTTACAGAGGTACTTATCCAAAAGCATCTGGAGGATTTAGCTGAAGGGAATTTTCAGTTAATAACGAATCTATATGATGTTACAAAAGCAGAAGTTGAAAGTGCATTTTCATATATTAGGCAGTTGAATCCACGTCCGCTAATGGAAGTACATGCTACAAAACAAGAATATATTATTCCGGATATTATTGTGGAGGAATTTAATGGGGAGTTTATCATTCACATAAATGATCTGGATTTGCCTCAAATTTCGATTAATTCGTACTATGAAGAATTGCTTCGTACTGAAGCCATTGGGGAAACGAAGGACTATTTAAAAACAAAGCTAAATGATGCATTTCTATTAATGCGAGGGATTAAGCAACGTCACGAAACGTTGTATAAGGTGACGGAAAGTATCGTGGATAAACAATGGGCGTTTTTGCAAAAAGGGAAAAATGCTTTGGTCCCACTTCGTTTAAAGGAATTAGCAGAGAGCGTAAGTCTTCACGAATCCACTATTAGTCGTACGATCAGTAATAAATATATCCAAACACCGAAAGGGATATTTGCTTTAAAAACCTTTCTTGTTCGGGGTGTTAAAATGCAAAGTGGTGAAGTGGAATCACCAGGGTTTATTAAAGAAAAAATCAAGGCCATAATAGAAAAGGAAGACATCGCTAAACCATTATCCGATCAAAAAATAGCGAACACCTTGTTGGCTGAAAACATTCCAATTGCAAGACGCACCATTGCAAAATATAGAGAAGAGCTCGGCATTTTGCAATCTACAAAACGGGCTCGAAAGAAGTAGCATCACATCTTCAATAGAGATGGATGCTACTTTTTTACTGTAGGAATGTTGAATAAGGTTTTATGAAAGATTGTTGGCGCTGACAATGAAAATAGTCATTATCAGGTAGATAATGAGATATTACTTACGGAGTGTGGTTTAATTCACCCCTTTAATCCGATGCTCTGCACCACGTATCTGATCTAGTATAATTGTATCAATCATTTCAATGATTTCCTCTGGTGTTTGGTCCATTTCCTCCAAGAGCCAACTCTCAACTAGACCAGCCAATGACAGTGTGTAGAAATGAGTTAGAAACGCAATATGCTCCTCACTGGCATTCAATTTTTCACAAAGTGATTTAATGACTCTCCCAAAAATTGTAGAAATATCGGAGTAGAAAAATCGCTTTAAATGACCTCGGCCTAAAGATTGTAATGCACATAAACAAAATTCTTTATTGGCCTCCAAATATTTAAAAAGCTGAAGTAGTCCTTCTTTCCATACAAGTGCATCCTCATGTACATCCAGCAATTGAATCGTTTCCTGCTGGAAAGTCCACTTGAGCAAATCGTAAATATCTTCAAAATGGTAGTAAAAGGTTTGACGATTCACATTCGCATTTTCAGTCAGCTCACGAATGGAAATCTTTTCGAGTGGCTTATTTTTCATTAACTCCTTTAAAGATACAGAAAGGATTCGTTTTGTTTCATCGCTATGCTTCATTTTTCACTCCTGATTAGACTAGATTTTTTAAACAATCGGACCCTCATTGTCTATATTTTAAACTTTTTTATCATGTTAGTGTATTAATAGGCTCTTTCCTGAACGGAAGTTTAGGAGAAACGAATTATATAAAAGAAAGGTGATTAATCTTGAAAAATTGGCTAAATATGCGTACTGCATCGTTTGTAGTATGGGTAATTATTTCAATTGTAATGATTGTTACGATGCCAAATTTAGATACATTAGTACGTGAAAAAGGTCAAACAGACATTCCATCCTACACACAAAGTGAAGTAGCCTCTAAGCTGCTCACAGAAATGGCGGATGAAGGAACAGACACCTATCAGTTTATCGCTGTGTTTACGAGTGGCAGTGATGAAGCGTTGAATGAAACTCAGCTTGAAGAGGTCGATCAGGCGATTCAAACACTAAAAGATCATCGTGATGAGCTGGGAATAACAGATATGCTTGCTCCCGCTGATAGTGAAGAAGCAGAGAAGCAACTAGTTTCAGAAGATGGAACAACAATTTTATCTCAAATTTCTGTCGACAAAAAACAAGGAACAGTTGAAGAAGCTGCACAAAACTTACGAGAAAAAACGGATTTAAATTCAGTAGATTCTTATTATACAGGGACAGACATTGTCATGGATGATTTTGCGAAATCCTCGCAAGAAGGGATTAAGAAAACCGAAGTTATTGCGATAGTTTTCATTTTAGTCGTATTAGTTTTAGTTTTCCGTTCACCTGTAGTTCCATTAATTTCCTTAATTACAGTGGGCGTTTCTTATATTGTTTCGCTTGGGATTGTTACACAACTTGTTGATAAGTTTAACTTTCCATTCTCAAATTTTACTCAAGTCTTTTTAATCGTAATTTTATTTGGGATTGGAACAGATTATAATATTTTACTTTATACGCGCTTTAAAGAAGAGCTCGGTAAAGGCGAACATATTTTAAAGGCCATTACGGAAACTTACAAAACTGCCGGAAAAACAGTTATTTATAGTGGAATTGCAGTATTCATCGGATTCATTGTACTGTATTTGGCGGAATTCAAACTATATCAAGCGACATCCGCTGTTGCAATTGGGGTAGCAGTTTTATTGCTTGTATTGCTTACCTTAAATCCATTCTTTATGGCTGTATTTGGCATTAAAATGTTTTGGCCGGCTAAATCGGTAAATGGTCATAGTGAAAATAAAATTTGGTTATTCTTATCCAAACATTCATTCTTTAGACCGATCGTTGCGTTGGTTATTGTTGCAGTCATTTCAGTGCCATTTATCATAAAATATTCGGGTGAGCTAAATTATAATGATTTAGTTGAAATCAGTGATGAGTATGAATCAAAACAAGCCATCAATGTAATTGAAGATCATTTCCCATCCGGCTTTTCATCACCAACAACGTTAGTTATTGAAGCTGATGATTCTCTGGCAACGCAAAAAGGATTACAGGATCTGGACCAAATGGCGGAAGTCATTTCCAATGTGGATGGTGTCTCCCAAGTCTTATCTGTAACACGTCCGGCAGGTGAAAAAATACAGGATTTGTATATCCAAGATCAAACGAATACTTTAAATGAAGGTCTGGGTTCTGCTCAAGATGGTTTAGGCACGATTAATGAAGGCCTTTCTGAAGCGGAAGGCAAACTTGGTGAGGTAGATGAAAACAGCTTTGACAGTGTGCAGCAGCTAATCGATGGAACAGCTGCAATGGAGCAGGGGGCAGGACAACTAAGCGATGCTTTAAACCAAGTAGCGCAAGGCTTTGAAGATGGAGCAAGTGGAGCTAACGAGTTAGCAAGTGGTTTAGGTACTTTACAACAAAGTATCAATGATTTAAGTGATGGAGCAACCCGATTAGAAGAAGGGTACGGGAAAATTGAAGACGGGTTTAGTGCATTTAGTGAACTGTTCACTACAGTGGACAGTGCGATAGCAAGCAGTTTACAAGGCTACGCAGCAATTGAACAATGTATGAATGCCTTGGTCGAATCAAATCCGGAATTAGCTTCTGATGTGAATGTTCAAACAGTAATTGGTACAGCAAAATCAGCTCAAGAACAACTAGCACAGTTATCAACGAAATTGAAAGAGCTAACACCACAGTACAATGTAGCTGTTACATCATTAAAAGAAGCAAATATGGCCTTCTCTCAAATTACAAATGGCTTACAGCAGGTGGAAACGGGAGTAGGACAATTACAAACTGGTGCTAACACACTTGCCACAGGACTCCAATCAGGTCAAGCAGGAGCATACCAAATTAGTTCGAAAACGGGCGAACTAGAAAAAGGATTATCAACGGTGAATGAGGGTCAAAAGCAATTGCAGGAGGGCTTAGCGACACTACAAGATAAAATGAATCAATTGCAGGACGGGTTAGCCCAAAGTACAGATGGCCTGACTGAAATCAGTGACGGCTTATTAGATGCACAAGACTATCTTGGAGAAGTAAGTACTTCAGATGCAAATAGTGTCTTCTATATACCACAAGAAGTATTAGAAGGTGATGAATTCGTAGAAAGCTTGAATATGTATATGTCGGGGGATCGTACAATCACAAAAATGACGATTATTTTAGACGTAAACCCCTATTCAAAAGAAGCGATGTCCATTATTAAAGATATCGATGAACAGATCAACGCAACTGCTAAAAATTCGAGCCTAACTGATTCGGAAATTGCATTAGGTGGTAAATCTTCAGCCAATGTGGACTTACAGCAAATTTCCAGTGATGACTTTACACGCACAATTGTTATTATGATGATCGGCATTGCGCTCGTATTAGTGGTAATAACTCGTTCGATTTGGCAGCCGATTGTTATTATTGCATCCCTGATTTTAGCTTACTATACATCACTCGGCCTTTCTGAATTATTGAGTGAGGCATTACTTGGGCAAAGTATTTTAAGTTGGAATGTACCATTCTTTAGTTTCATCATGATTGTCACACTAGGGGTGGATTACAGTATCTTCCTAATGATGCGTTATCATGAGGTAAAGGATCAGGGAAGTGCAGGAATTATTGATGCAGCCAAACATATTGGCGGGGTTGTCTTATCCGCAGCCTTAATCTTGGGTGGTACGTTCGCAGCCTTAATTCCTTCGGGGATTGTTACCTTAATGCAAGTGGCGATTTTAGTTTTGGTCGGTCTTGTGTTATTAAGCTTCATTATGTTACCGGTCTTCATGCCAGCAGTAATGGGGCTGACTGAAAAAATGAAAAACGTATTCTCGAGAAAGAAAGATTAATTAGATTATTCATTTGGTGGAGGAGAATTTACTTTTTCCTCCACCTATTTTTTTATTAAAAATATTAATCTTGAATTCGAGATTGTTTGTTTGACAGCATTCGACAAAAGGGAATAATATGGACTTGTTAAAAGCATTTCATGACTTTAACTATCAAATTTATGTGGGGAGAGGTTAATATGACTAATTTACAAGGTAAAGTTGCAGTTGTTACTGGCGGTGCTTCTGGAATTGGACTAGCTACTGTGGAAGCGTTTTTAGAAAAAGGCGCAAAAGTAGTTATTGGAGATTTCAATAAAGATGCTGGTTTAAAAGTAGAACAAGAACTAAAAGAAAAGTATCAAGATGTTTCATTTGTAGAAGTGAATGTTGCTGAAGAACAATCAGTAGAAAACCTTGTTGCTGAGGCGGTAAAACAATTCGGACAATTAGATATTATTTTCAATAATGCAGGTATCGGAATTCAAAAGCCAACACACGAATTAACTGCTGAAGAATATAAAAGAGTTATTGCAGTTAACCAAGATGGCGTATTCTATGGTATCAAATATGCGGTCCGTGAAATGCTGAAAACTGGTGGTGGTTCAATCATCAATACAGCATCAATCTTAGGATCTGTTGGAGAACCAACTTCCATTCCATATGCAGCAAGTAAAGGTGCTGTTAACTTAATAACAAAATCGGCAGCATTAGAATATGCAGATCGCAATATCCGAGTAAATGCAGTAGCTCCTGGATTTATCGAATCAGGGTTGGTGAACAAAGAAGCTTTAGGAGATTTCTACGATGGTTTAGTTGAAAAACATCCAATTGGTCGCTTAGGAACACCAGCCGAAATTGCACATGCAGTTGTATTCTTAGCTGAGAATGACTTTGTTACTGGAACAACAGTTATGGTTGATGGTGGATATACAGCTAAGTAATTGACTCAAATAGAAATCTGTTAAAAAGAGGATCTCTATCCCTCTGTCAAAATCAAAAGACAATAAAAGAGTAAACATAAAAAAAGCTTAAAAAGATGCCTATTAGTTTTATACTAATAGGCATTAAATAGGTTGTATACAAAGGGTTTGTGGAAGAAAAATGTTGCTCTTTATCAAATTGAAAACTCAACTAATAAAGAGGTATGCCGTTTAGCGGAAAGTTCTTTTCAGAACTTCCGCATAAAATTTTAAAATACTAGTGATTGATCACATTCGTTAATAATGTCAGAAAGGAGGAGGTTTTCATCATTATTGGTGTGATCCGTTACTAGATTCTCCAATAAAACATTAGCCTACGAAATCTTTTAGATATCAGATTCTATATCAGAAAATAAAGCAGCTAGATTGAAGTATCCCTGTTTATAAGGGAGGGAAAATCCATCTGGAAGCCAAATTTTCTCATGGATTTTAACATGCTGATCCGGCTTAATTAGAGCTTGATGGGAATTCGGATTCCGTGCCCGCCAATAGAGTAAATAGACAATCGTTATAATGCTCGCATCTGCTAGGATTAGATTTAAGATTGTTTTCTTGCTAAGATTTTGTGTATCCGAACTTACTAGTTTTTTTCGAATTGTTTTCATGTTTTTTCGGCGGAATATTCAGTATCATAGCCTTTGCTCACATTACTATATTGCCATTTCTCTTTCGCATTCTCATGCTGATCCAGCATAGTTTTCAAGAAATGCTGTAGCACATTCCAATATGTTATGGAGTTTCCATTTGAGAGGATTAATAAATCAATTGTTGGAATTGAATCTACCAGGCGAGTATGTTTGCCAACATGCTCATCATTTCTTTTTGGAAGCTCCATTCTTACATAGTCATGTCGCGATTTCTTAAAAACAGAATTAAAAAATAGATTGATACTATGGCTTGTAACCATTCTTTAAGATTTTATATCATCCTTTTGCCTATTGGGAGGAGTATGAACTTGGCAAAAAGGATGGGGAGAACAATTACAAACCTTTCATTCACCTCCTTTCAGTATCATAATATTCGGTTAATAGATTTAGTTAATGGACATATAGCCATGAAAGTTAAAAATGTATTTAAGTCTAATATGAATCGTGAGAAATCAATCTACTTCTTTCCTGAATGTTGGGAGATTGTCTAGAAGTGAAGGTGGGATAAAGAGTGACAGTGAAATGGCGGGGTAACAAAAACAGTTTCCCTTTTCTAAAGAGAAACTGTTAAGAGATAAAGATTTAACTTGAGTGATGATAAACTTCAAGTGCTTTTGAAAGCTCCTTACGATTACTATACCATTTTCCTAATAACAAAATAGCAAGGGCAACCGTTACAATGAATCCTGCGAAGGAAAGTGGTGCTTTAAAGCTTTTAAAATATGATTCAACCGAGCTTGCTAGTACGGGTCCAAGAATCTGACCCAGTGCATATGCTGTTGTTAACGCAGAAACGACAACTCCACTTTGTTTAGGAAACAGCTCTCGAGCATAGGCTGTTGATAGAGAAACAATCCCAACAAAGGTAAAGCCAAATAAAAACGCTGATAGAAGAACGCTCCAGGATGTCTGTGTTATAACCGGTAATAGAATGCCGATTACTTGTAGTATATAAGCAATAGATAATAATTTTACGGTAGAATATTTTGATATTAACAGCATCCAAATCGGAGCGGCTGGTGCAGCAGCAATTCCGGCGATTACCCAACTAAAACTAGCAAAAGATCTTAAACTTTCTATATTATAAATAATATCAACTAAAAATGTCCCTGTAATAATATAACCAAGACCTTCTAAACCATAAGCAATAATTAACCAAGGCATGAAACCCCGAAGGATTTTTGTATCATTGGTTTTTTCAACTTTTTCGCCATTTTGGATGGAGATATTCCTCCAAAGAACCAGCGTTAAAGCGAGGAATATTGCAGATAAGATACCGAGTCCCAACCAAGTGCCTTCCCAACCAAAGTTACCCTCTATAAAAGGTACGAGTAATCCAGAAATCGCGATCCCTATTCCTATTCCAGAGAATAAAAAGCCCGAAAATCGAGTCTGAAAGTGTGTTGCTAAGTAATCCATAATAATGCTTGAGGTCAACACGAAAATAAAACCACTTGTTGCACCCGCAATAAATCGCAATAGCAACCAAAACAAATACGAATGTGTCATCCCCATAAAGAAAATGGAAAAGACATTAAGTATGACAGTTGCGAGTAAAAAATTCTTTTTGTTACGGAAAATAAAACCAGCACCAAGAGCACCTACAAAATAACCGATATAGTTACTTGAAGCCAAGTAGCTACCTTCTTCAAAGGAAAGTCCTTCCTCTATTCGCATAAACGGCAGAATTGGCGTAAATGCAAACCGACTGATTCCCATTGCGACAACTAAAAGCAACACGCCCCCAACTAGAACCCCTATGTGTTGTCTCTGCAAATCGTACATCCCCTTACGATCAATTAATGAAAAACCTAAAAAACTTTTCTATAATTGTAACATTCTATCATTTGGAAGCAAGATTTTAAATTGAGTAATATTGATCTAACAATAGCTAAAAAGATGAATCTAGGGTGAAAGAGTGGCCTGCTATAGATTAGATAAAGGCTTTCATAGTTGCCGTATATAAAATTTTCCTATACTACCAGAGGTGAATTCTCAACTTCTCTTTGAAGAAGATGTATATTTATTACAGTACTGCAAAATACCCAGCATATAAAAGCACAAATCCAAAATTAGCTTTAGATTGGCGTTTAAAAACAAGTAAAATTATCCAAAGTTGTTTTCCAACACTTATGTTGCGGACCTGCTAGAAAAAGAAGAAGAAGTGCATTACTAATTTTAGTAAAAAGAACTAATCGATTTAACATAATGAAAAGGGGATTAAGATGAAAATTAAAAAAGTTACGATTCGCCATTTAAGTATGCAACTCAAACATCCCTTCTCTACAAGCTTTGGCACTATTTATAACAAAGAATTTTTACTATTAGAGGTTGAAGATGAGCAGGGAACAATTGGCTTTGGGGAATCCGTAGCCTTCGAGGCGCCATGGTATACCGAGGAAACATTAAAAACCACTTGGCATATGATGGAGGATTTTTTAATCCCATTGATTTTAAATCAAGAGATAGAACATCCCGATGATACTTTAGAGTTATTCAAAGGAATTCGAAAAAATTATATGGCCAAGTCTGCAATCGAAGGGGCGCTTTGGGATATTTATGTTCAACAAACAAATCAATCGCTGGCACAGGCATTGGGTGGGAAAAAGGAAAAAATCGAAGTGGGGATTAGCCTTGGTATCCAAGAGACGATTGACAAACAAATTGAGGTTGTCGCCAAAGCTGTCAAGGACGGGTATAAACGCATTAAACTAAAAATCAAGCCGGGCTGGGACATAGAAATGATGCGGGTTCTTCGTGAAAATTTCCCGGATGTACCAATGATGGCGGATGCCAATTCGGCATATACTTTGGCGGATATTGAAAAGATCAAACAGTTGGATGAATTTAACTTGATGATGATTGAACAACCTCTTTCATCAGATGATATTATTGACCATGCCGTTTTGCAAAGACAAATCAAAACGCCGATTTGTTTAGATGAAAGCATCCATTCATTGGAGGATGCAAGAAAAGCGATAGAATTGGGTAGCTGTGGTGTCATTAATATTAAAATCGGCCGTGTTGGCGGGATATCAGAGGCGAAAAGAATCCATGATTATTGTGAAGACAAAGGGATTCCTGTTTGGTGCGGCGGTATGCTTGAGTCGGGGATTGGGCGGGCACACAATATTGCTTTAACAGCTCTTTCTAACTTTGTTATGCCTGGTGATACAGCAGGCTCTAGTCATTACTTTGAGCAGGATATTATTACACCTGAAGTGATTGCCCGGGATGGTTATATCACTGTACCTCAAGAGGTGGGTATAGGCTATACTCCAAATCTAGAAGCCATTAACAAATATACAGTAGCTAGTAAAACATATAAATGTGTTTAAAAGTCGCAGGAGGCACGATAAATCGTTTGCTTCCTGCGATTTTTTCGTCGAAATTTGGGTAACATTTCATGGCCTCACTGTACGTATGTATATAGAGAAGAATCATATCATGATAGTTTGATATATATGATTTTTTCCAATTTTAGAAATGAGGGAATTGGTGAAAAAGAGTTTTCAAATCGGCGGAGCATTTGTTGGTTTAATTGTTGGTGGAGGCTTTGCATCTGGCCAAGAAATCATGCAATTTTTTACTGGTTTCGGTACTTATGGAATTTTTGGAGCTATCGTAGCAATGATTTGTTTTTCGTTTCTTGGAATGAGTATTGCACAATTAGGCTATGAACTACATACTAAATCGCACAAAGAGGTTGTTTATCACATTGCAGGACGTTCATTTGGATCAATTCTGGATATTCTGATTACCTTCTTTTTAATTGCTGTATCGGTAGCCATGTTTGCGGGAGCAGGGGCTGCCTTTTACCAAATATTCGGCGTCGATCCGATTATCGGTAGTCTATTTATGGTTGTCATCACGGTTTTCACATTAATGCTAAACATAAATAATATTATTAATATAATTGCTATGACTACCCCTTATTTGTTGGGCATTATGCTGATTATCGCACTTTATTCTATTTTCACGATGGATTTATCAATAGCGGAACAAGAGATATTAGCTCAGCATCAGCGTGTAGCCGCTCCTAATTGGCTAATGGGTGCTCTCCTATATGTTTCCTATAATATAGCTACAGGTGTTGGGATGCTAACGGTTATTGGCAGTACAGCGAGCAGTCGAAGGGTTGCCGGATTAGGTGGACTACTTGGCGGAGTCATCTTGGGGGTATTGATTTTATTAATTAACATTGCAATGTTTGCCAAAATGGATATCGTTGCAGGTAAAGACATGCCGATCTTGGAAATTGCGGCGAATATGCATCCGATAGTAGGAATCATAATGGCCATTGCCTTGTTAGGAATGATTTATAGTACGGCAGTAGGTCTTCTTTATTCCTTTATCGTCCGCTTTGTCCCTCCAAAGGACCCAACCTACAAACCGGTTGTCATCATGGTAGGTGCCATTGGATTTATGGCCAGTTTTATAGGGTTTACTACTTTGGTAAGCAGAGTATATTCCTTAATGGGATATTTGGGATTTTTCATTATAGCGACTATAATCTTCTCTTGGATAAATAAAAGGTAACCTCCGACACATACGTGATTATTTTATTAATGAGAATTCATGCTTTAGTTAGCTGGAGCTGCATGTGTGCTAAGCTTGATATCCTCAAAAAGTCATGACACTTTTCCTTGTTCAATTACATTTAATAAGTATAAACATCATGAGCAAGGAGCATGTAGATATGAATAATCAATATTGGAGAAGAGTGCCGGGTATACCTATTCCCTCGGGCCAAACTATTGTAGCAAGTCAGGTCGGTGATGTGACGGGGGATGGTTTTCAAGACTGGGTATATCTAGTCGGTACAAAACAGCCTGATAGTCCTTATATTACAAATATCCAGATGATTATTAAATATGGTCGAACAAATCAGTTTCAGGCCTTCACTTTTTCAGAAAATGCGGGATATGAACCAACCATCTGGTTAGGGGATTTAACTGGTAACGGGGTACAAGACATTTTGGTTTCCATGGATTCGGGAGGAAGTGGAGGCATCATCCTTGCTTACGTGTATTCCTTTATCCAAGGAAGAATGACAAAAATTTTCGATTCTGTTCAATATAATGAGCAACATCCTTATAAGGTGCAATACGTAAATAATTATAAGGCGGAAGTATATAGTAAAAATCCAAGAAAAAAATATACGTTAGATCTGCAATATAAAGGTGAGGAATACTTAAGTGAAATATACAATGTAAATGGAACTTTAAAACAACCAATAGAAGGTTGGGTAGATCCAATAAGTGCGCTATATCCAATTGATTTAGCGCGTAATGGAAAATATGATTTACTCGGAATGCAACAAATAGCAGGACGTTACCATGCAGATGGATTAGGTTATGTTGAAAATCTGCTGCATTGGGATGGTCGTGAATTTTCTATTGTGCGCCAAACTGTAGCGATTTATGGAGAAAATATATAAAAAATATAAAGAAAATAAAGTATATCCTCCTTAAAACAACACATTCTATTACCATCACGTTAAGGAGGGAAATTGTGTTGAAAAAATTATTAGCAATTCCGTTTATGTTTCTTTTTGCAGGTGCTTTAGTTGGTTGTGGAATGAATGATGAAGCAGGTCAAAATGACGATATTATTAATGAAGATGTACATGATCAAGGTACAAACAATTTAAATGATGATACAAACAACGGTACAGGTACTAACAATAATACTGTTGGCGATGATGAAGCTTTGGATACAAATGATGGCATGGGCACTAACAACGGCACAACTGATGGTACGGGTGGTACTAATAATTCTACTGGTGGTACAACAAACGGTACGACTGGTGGAACAGGTGGTACTACGAATGGTGCTGGCACAGGCGGTACTACAGGTGGAACTGGAACAGGTGGTGCTGGTGGAACAGCCACTGAAGGTAATGAATCAAGTGGAACTGGAACTGGTACAGATGGAACAACGGATATGAATAGAACAGAGGACAAAGAATAATTAATTATTAAGCCGATTTCAATTAGAAATCGGTTTTTTTTAATTTCAACGCGTAAATATCAGGCGATGATAATATGCTAAAAAGAAAAGCTTTTTTACACGAAATGGGGTTATGAGATGATTAGGTATCCACTATTCAATCTGCCGGTAAAAGTTGGCGTTACTGCACCTTCATCTGGGTTACATTTGGAACAGCATTCCTTATTGGAAGAGGCCGTTTATCGTATGGAAGGAAAAGGCTATCATTTTAAAATAGGACAAACATGTTGGACTCAATATAAAGCAAAATCTGCTCCAGCAAAAATAAGAGCCGATGAATTAAATCATATGTTGCAAGATGACTCGATTCAGTTGATTTTCCCTCCTTGGGGCGGAGAATTATTAGTTGAAATACTGGAGTACATTGATTTTGCTAAAATCAAGCCTAAGTGGATCCTTGGCTATTCAGATATCAGTGTACTTTTATTAGCTATGACCTTAAAGACAGGAATTGCTACAGCACATGGGCCAAATTTAATTGATCTGCGTGGACAAACCTCTGATCCTGCAACGGCCATGTGGGAGGAAGTTTTAAGTACAAAGAGTGGGGAAGAAATCATCCAATATCCATCTGAATTGTATCAGCTTCGATGGCAGCATGATTATGTGACCGATTGGGTTTATCATTTAACCGAGCATACAAAATGGAAGACCATTAAGAATACACCTATTTTTATTAAAGGACGCTTATTAGGAGGTTGTATTGACGTAATCCGTCATTTAATCGGTACACCTTATGGGGATGTCGGGCAATTTCAGCAAAAATACATAAACAATGAACCAATCATCTGGTATCTTGAAAATTGTCAATTAACGGTGCCGGATTTACGAAGATCGCTCATTCAAATGAAGCTTGCGGGATGGTTTGAAAATTGTAGTGGGATTCTTTTCGGTAGAAGTGCTGCAAATGAAACAGTAAATGATTATCACGTTCTAGATGTCTATATGGAGCTTGCCGAAGAACTAAATGTACCAATTGCATATGATATTGATTGTGGACATATGCCCCCACAACTTACTTTTATCAACGGAGCATATGCTGAAGTGAGAGTATATAACAATAATGGAAATATGGTTAAACAGGTTTTTAAATGAGCCGAAATAACCAGCATCTCATCAAGACTGAGATGCTGGTTTGCTTTACAAACTTTTGGCTTCCTTCTATTTCACGATTAGTGCCGGACAGTTAACGCGTTTCATGACTTTATGACTTACGCTTCCTAATACCATCTCCTGTAAGCCATTCAAACCACGACTGCCAATGACAACCAATTCTACCTTTTGTTCATTTGCATATTTGACGATTTCAGGACCAGGTGTACCGTGTAAAAATGTCACTTTATAAGAAACGTTTGATTCTTTTAGTAATTGTTCTACTTTAGAAATTTTTTTGCGTCGCTCTAAATTCCTTGCTTCAGCCGAGCTTGAGTGCAAAACATCAGATTTTGATTTATCAAAGTCTACCACAAAGACGACTTCTATGATTGAATCCTCGAGACATGTTGCAATTTTAATGGCTTCTTTTGCAGCACGCACAGCATTTTCTGAACCATCAGCAGCTAGTAAAATATGTTTATACATCCCGTCAACCTCCTACTGTGTTGAAGATACACCTGCTAATTTCGATAGTATTTTCTTGCTTGGAGCATCTAGTTCAACAACTTCGACTCCAATCCCTCTTTCATTTAAGAGGGCTTCTACTTTAACGAGTGCACCTACACCTGAATCATCCCAAATTCGACTATTTGAAAAATCTATCAGAATCGTACTACTTTTAAATTCATTATATTTAAAGAAGTCGATAAAAGAGTCAGTCGAAGCAAAGAAAAGTTGCCCATTTACATAATAACGATTATCGTCTTGCGTGATTTTAAGCGAAGATATCTTAACTACAAAGAATATAGCACTTAAAATGACACCAGCGATAACACCTTTTGAAAGGTCATGTGTCCAAACTACAATGACAACTGTTGTAAGCATGACAATGGCATCAGTACGGGGAGCTTTAACGAGATACTTAAATGAAGTCCAATCAAAAGTACCTATACATACCATTATCATAATTCCTACTAAAACCGGCATTGGGATTTTAACAACTAAATCGCCTAGCACAAGAATTAAAAACATAAGGAAGATTCCAGCTATCAATGTAGAAAGACGTCCACGCCCTCCAGACTTTACATTAATAACGGATTGACCAATCATCGCACAACCAGCCATTCCTCCAAAGAATCCTGTGACAATGTTCGCAATCCCTTGTCCTCTTGCCTCCTGGTTCTTGTTGCTCTCAGTTCCTGTCATATCATCAACAATTTGAGAGGTTAATAATGATTCCACTAAACCAACAATGGCAAGTGAAATGGAGAAAGGAAATATGATTTTAAATGTGTCTAGACTGAAGGGGACATCCGGAATAATAAATGATGGCAGTGTTTGGGTGATCGTTCCTAAATCTCCGATCGTCCTTAAATTAACGCCACTAAAGATAGCGACAATTGTTAAAGAAATTATCGCAATAAGTGGTGCTGGAATCACTTTTATAAAACGTGGTAATGTATAGACAAGTAATAAAGTGATTCCTACAAAGACATAGGTCATGTTGGAAATACCGATGAAATGCGGTACTTGTGCCATAAAGATTAAGATTGCCAATGAATTTACGAAGCCAATCATGACAGCATTCGGGATAAACTTCATTAACTTGGCTACTTTTAGAACGCCAAAGAGTATTTGAATAACTCCAGTTAAAAGGGTTGCTGCAAACAGATATTCCAAGTCATAATCTCTTATTAATGGAACCATTACTAAAGCCATTGCTCCAGTTGCAGCAGAGATCATACCGGGGCGACCACCGGCAAAGGCTATTACGACAGCCATCGTAAAGGATGCATATAGACCCACCATAGGGTCAACACCGGCAATAATGGAAAAAGCAATCGCTTCGGGGATAAGTGCAAGGCCTACGACAAGACCAGATAAAATATCGCCGCGGATATTGCCGAACCATTGTTGTTTTAAACTTTGCATGGAACTCTCCTTCATAATAAAAATTCTTTGGATATCATAATATCTTTGTTCCTAAAAAGGAACCTTTTTGGGAAAGTGTGAGGAGTGAATTGAATGATTTATGGGTATACACGCCCTTTATATAACGATGAAAATTGCGAGAATCAGTTAACACAGCTTCAAAACTGTGAAGAGATTTTTCAGGAATTGCATGGCTCACCGAAAAAAAGAGAAGAACTTGAACGAATGTTAATGGGTTTACAGAAGGGCGATATCATTGTTGTTGAACGGATGTTTGCGATAGCTGACACGACAAGACACCTAATGGAACTACTAAAATTATGTGAAAAAGACGGGGTAACCATCCAATTTATAAAGGAAGGGCTACATAGTAAGGGGACAATATCCTTAGAGTTATCGGAGATCGTGGAGCATCTGCTTGGCTTCCAATCGGATATCGTCAAACAATCAACCATTCTCGGACTTGCACATGCAAAAGAACAAGGCAAATCCATTGGACGGCCAAAAAAATCGGATGAAAATATAAAAAAAGCGATTTCGATGTACCATTCAGGCAACTACACATTACTTGAGATTAAAAATGAAACCGGTATCAGTAAATCAACACTTTATCGCTATCTGGAGTCGGTTGAAGAAATATAGCTCATATAAGAAGACTAACTTCAAGAGGGGGTTTCTCGCAGCTCAATATTATTGAAAGTAGGCGCTGAGGGGAAAAGAGATTGCTTCTCGAGACCCGATGAGAACGAAAGTAGGTGACTAGGGGAAGAGATAGAACCTCTCGGTGCCCGAAGATATCAGATATAAGCGTTTAGGAGAAGAGAGGTTGCTTCTCGCTGACCAATTACAACAAAAAAAGGCGATTAGGGGAAGAGAGATAGCTTCTCAAAGCCCGATGACATCAAAAAAAGACGAATAGGGGAACAGAGGTAGCTTCTCACTACCCGATGGCATCCAAAATAGGCGAATAGGAGAAGAGAGAGCCTTCGCTACCCAATCACAGCAAATTTAAGCAGAAAAGGGAAAAGAGTCTCTGCTCGTAAAAGGTGTTGCTACTTTAACTCATTTGCTATCCATGAGAACGCCGCTCGAGGACAGGTTCAGCAATATTAGGGCTTTTAGTGTCTATGAGAACGCCGCTCGAGGACAGGTTCAGCAATATTAGGGCTTTTAGTGTCCATGAGAATGCCGCTCGAGGACAGGTTCAGCAATATTAGGGCTTTTAGTGTCTATGAGAAGGCCGCCCAAGGACAGGTTCAGCAATATTAGGGCTTCAAGTGTCCATGAGAACGCCGCTCAAGGACAGGTTCAGCAACAATAGGGCTTCAAGTGTCCATGAGAACGCCGCTCGAGGACAGGTTCAGCAACAATAGGGCTTCAAGTGTCCATGAGAACGCCGCTCAAGGACAAGTTCAGCAACAATAGGGCTTCAAGTGTCCATGAGAACGCCGCTCAAGGACAAGTTCAGCTAAATGAGGGCTTTAAGTGTCTATGAGAAAGCCTCTCATGGACACTTAAAGCTGCATCAGGGCATAAAATGTCCATGAGAAAGTCACTCGTAGTCACGTTCAAATACATTAGAACTATTACTTTTACGAAGCAGCCTATCGAGTTATAATCCTTATTTTACTATGAAATGTCACACACTAGAGACCTAAGGCAGCAGCCAAATGTAGCGCCTTATTAATCGAACGTCTCCAACAAACAAAAGTACTAAAAAAAGAGAACCCACTTCACTGGGTCCCCTTCATCAAAATAAAATACTAGTATGCAGTCCAACCTGCATCAGCAGCTATAACTTGACCATTTACAAAGCTTGACTCGTCAGAACCTAAGAATAATGCAAGCTGCGCAATTTCTTCAGCTTTACCTACTCGCGGCATTGTACTACTACCAGTCATTTGACGCCCCATTCCGAACTCTGAAATATTCATCATCGAAGCACCGATATTCGTTTCAACGCCACCTGGTGCAATCCCGTTACAACGGATGCCGGAATTAGCATACATATAAGCCGTATTTTTTGTTAAACCAGTTACCGCATGTTTTGATGCCGTATAGGCTGCACCAGCTCGAGCACCACGTAAACCGCCAGCAGAAATGTTGTTTACAATGACCCCGTGGCCTTGTTCCAAGAAGATATTTGTTGCGATACGCATAGCACGCATTACGCCAGTTGTATTTACGGCAAACACGCGATCCCATTTTTCATCTGAAATTTCACCAACCGGCTCCATGCCATCCATGATTCCGGCATTATTTACTAGAATGTCCAATTTGCCGTATGCTGCTTTTGTTTCAGCAAATAGGTTTTCTAAATCGGTTAATTCAGCGACGTTTGTACGGTTCGCAATAGCTTCTCCACCAGCAGCTTTTATGCTTTCTGCTACAGCATTAGCTCCTTCGAAATTGTAGTCGGATACAACAACTTTTGCACCCTCTTTAGCATAAGCTTCCGCGATTGCTTTCCCCATACCTGAAGCTGCACCTGTAACGATTGCCACTTTGTCCTGTAATCTCATATATAAAAACCTCCCGAATTAAATTATTGAACAGTTGTACAATAAAATTATATATGAATTAAGTAAACGCTTTCAATCAGCAAAAAAGAGTATAATGTTGAGTAATGAACACATTTGGACTTTTTGTTCAACAAGAGGTGAAAAATTTTGAACCAAATTGATTTAAGAGTTGTAAAAACAAAGGAAGCACTTCATACAGCATTAATAACGTTATTAAAAAATAAACCGTTAGAATCCATCTCAATTTCTGAAATTTGTCGAATTGCGAAAGTGAATAGGGGAACTTTTTATTTACATTACGCACAAGTAGGTGATTTATTTGAGGAATACTTTAAGGAAATCATGGATGATTTAGCAAACTCTTATCAGGAGCCCTATCGACATGTTGCAAAACTCAATCCAAAAGAATTAAATCCTTCTACGATACGAATTTTCCATCACGTTGAGAAATATAAAGAATATTATCGTATTATATTATCTAAAAGTGTACCTCTAACCTACTATTATTTGTTGCTTGAAGAGGTAAAAAGTTTATTAACGGGCAACCTAGAAAAAGATTCTATAATAGAAGAGGGTAGTGACTCAAATTACCAGGCATCCTATGCAGCCAATGCCATTTTAGGGTTAATCATCCAATGGTATCAGGATGACTTTGGGCAGAATGCGAACTACTTAAATGAACAGCTTGTAAAAATTTTAAAACTAACATAACTTTTTCTAACATTTCACCTATAGAAAGGTTAAAATAAGAAATTATGCTTCGTAAACCGAAATGAGAGGAGACTTCTATGCTTTCAAAGTTTTTTGCTTATTATAAACCGCACAAACGGTTATTTATGGTCGATTTTTCGAGTGCGATTATTGTAGCGATTTTAGAATTAGCGTTCCCAATAGCTGTTCAGTGGTTTATTGACACTTTGCTTCCGACGAATGAGTGGGGGATGATTGTTAAAGTAAGTATTTTATTACTAATGGTCTATGTGCTAAGTACAATTTTGAACTTTATCGTCAACTACTTAGGGCATAAGCTCGGGATTAATATTGAGACTGATATGCGTCAGGATTTATTTAACCATTTTCAAAAGCAATCCTTCCGATTCTTCGATAATAACAAAACAGGTCATCTAATGAGCCGTATTACAAATGATTTGTTCGACATAGGGGAATTTGCCCATCATGGACCGGAAGACTTTTTCATCGCAATTATGACCTTTATTGGGGCATTTGCAATTATGTTCAACGTCAATTCGACATTAGCTCTTGTTGCATTAGTTGTAATACCGTTTTTAGTTTGGATCGTTACATACAGTAACAAGAAAATGAATGCTGCCTGGAAAGAAATGTACGGCAAGATTGCGGATGTAAATGGCCGTATTGAAGATAGTGTTTCTGGAATCCGTGTAGTGCAATCATTTACAAATGAAAAATTTGAAATGGAACGTTTCCGCGAGCAGAACGGGTTATTCAAAACAGCAAAATTATTGGGCTATAAAGTGATGGCTGGAACTCACTCAGGAATTTATATGATGACAAGGCTATTAACTTTAGTCGTTCTAGTTTTTGGAGCTTGGTTAAGCTTTAATGGAAAACTTACCTATGGGGAACTCGTAAGCTTTGTACTTTACACAAATGTGTTAATTAAACCAATCGATAAAATTAGTGCCTTGCTTGAGTTATATCCAAAAGGAATGGCAGGATTTAAACGATTCCAGGAGATGTTAAACCAACAACCGGAAGTACAAGACAAAGAGGGAGCAGTTGACGTCTCTTACTTACATGGTGATATAAAATTTGAAAATGTTACCTTCGGCTATGAAGGAGACAAAGTCATTTTAGATGATATTTCATTTGAGTTAAGAGCCGGGGAAATGACAGCTTTTGTTGGACCTTCGGGAGCAGGAAAAACGACGATTTGTTCATTAATACCGCGTTTTTATGATGTAAACAGTGGTGCCATTTCAATTGATGGTATGGATATCCGTGATATGTCAAAAAGTTCATTGCGTGACCAAATCGGAATTGTTCAACAAGATGTATTCTTATTTACAGGGACAATTCGTGAAAATATTGCTTATGGTAAACTTGGTGCTACAGAGGAAGAAATTCAGAGAGCACTCCGAAAAGCACATTTAGAGGATTTTGTTAATAATTTATCAGATGGTTTAGAAACAGAAATTGGCGAGCGTGGCTTAAAGCTTTCGGGAGGGCAAAAACAGAGACTGGCGATTGCTCGTATGTTCTTGAAAAATCCGCCAATTCTTATTTTGGATGAGGCAACTTCTGCTCTTGATACGGAAACAGAAAAGATTATTCAAGAATCTTTAGCAGAATTGGCAGAAAATCGTACAACTCTAGTAATTGCCCATCGACTGGCTACCATTAAGGATGCGGATCGTGTAATGGTCGTAACACCTAATGGTATAGAAGAAGACGGCTCATATAATGAGCTGGTTGCTGATAATGGCATCTTTGCAAGATTGCATCAACATCAATACAGTTAGATAACAGAGAAAAAACAACCAACATACGGTTTGGTTGTTTTTTATTTATTTACATAGGTAATAAATACCTATACATTAGTGGTGACTTTTATACTAAAATGGTAGAAACTAAACATTTCCAATTTATTAATACATGTAGGAGGAAGTGGGAAATTTGAGGTATAAGGAACCAAAGTTGAGTATTATAAAACGCCTATTTAATAATGAAGAAAAAATAGAATCAATTAAATTAAATGAGGCTATCAATGAAGCTTATTTTAAGCATACACACTTAGATGAAAAAGGCATAGAAAGCGAAATTAATAATTTCCAATATATATTTGACCACTTAACAGCCGGGATTTGGATGCGTGAGGAAATAAAGGGTGACTTAGTCTATGCTTCAAAGGGGTTTGAGGAAATTCTAAGTCTTCCTTTAAATAAGATTTATGAAACACCTTCTTTAAGATTTCAAATGGTTCATCCAATGCATAAAAAAGAAGTTGCTGCCAATCTTGAAATGGTCGCTAAAGGAAAAACAGTCCAAATGCTTTATCCTATCACGGATAGAAAAGGACAGAAGAAGTGGCTACTTGAACAAATTATCCCTAGAGTTAAGGAAGATGGGGTCGTAACACAAATTTTCGGCATGATAACAGATGTCACTCATGAAATGGATATTGAAGAAAAACTGAATTTCTTGGCAAACTATGACTCGTTAACACGACTGCCAAATCAAAAAAGTTTGTTTGAGAGGCTGGATAGCTATTGCAGGGAACGAGTAAAGTTTTCACTAATTTATCTAGACATTGACCGATTCTATGTCATCAATAACTCATTGGGGTATCAAATTGGTGATGAAGCACTAAAAAAGATTGCACTTCGTCTTACTGATTTAACACCAGAAGATGGATATTTAGCACGTTTAAATAGTAATGACTTTATTATGATAGTGAAAAACTACGATGATGAAAAAGAAGTTTATCAAGTAGCAGATAAAATACTTCGATCTTTTGAAATGCCCTTCACTATACAGGAGTATGTATTACATATTACAACGAGTATTGGCATAACGTTCTTCCCTGAAGAAGGGGAAAGTAGGCTAACTTTGTTAGAAAATGCTCATACTGCTCTCTACCACGCAAAACGGCAGGGAAAAAATAATTATCAGTTGTTTTCTCACTCGAGAGATATTCCATCCTATAAAAAATATGTACTAGACCGAGATATGCGCCTAGCTTTATTGAATGACGAGTTCAACTTATACTTCCAACCTCAAGTTGAGCCTAGTAAAGGGTTCATTGTTGGTGCAGAAGTGCTCATTCGCTGGCAGCATCCTGAATGGGGAGATATTTCACCTGCAGAATTTATTCCATTGGCAGAAGAAAATCATATGGTGAACCAAATTATCGATTGGGAAATCGAAAAAGTTTGTTCCATCCTTCATGAATGGAAGCAAAAAGGTTATCGCCTCTATCCGGTATCGGTTAATATTTCGCCCATCCGTTTTATGAAAAAGGGATTGGTTAATTTTGTGCAGGCTCAATTGGAGAAGTATGATGTGAATCCTCAATATCTAGAATTAGAGATTACTGAAAGTTCTTTATTAAAAACAGATCAAACGGTTTTAACCATCTTAAAGGAATTAAAGGCGTTAGGAGTAAAAGTGGCGGTTGATGATTTTGGAACAGGGTACTCTTCCCTGGATTATTTAAGGAAAATTAAACCGGATACCATTAAAATTGACAAAACATTCATTAACAATATTAAAAGTGAAAGTGAAATCGATAAAGGCGTGATTGCTTCAATTTTATTTTTAGGTAAAAGATTGGATATGAAAGTAGTTGCTGAAGGGGTAGAAGAAAAGGATCAGCTGGAGTTTCTAAAACAGAACGAGTGCGATATGATTCAAGGTTTTCTATTTTCAGAGCCTGTACCGAAAGAAAAGTATGAAAAAATCATTCAGGTAGGATATTTAAAAGCCGTACAAAGAACGAAAAAGAAAAGTAGCTTGCGAGAAAACCGGAAATTTTACCGGTTTGAATTACCATTGCATATCCATGGCAAGATGACGATTGCAGAGGTAAATGATCAAGTTGTCCAGGTTGGCTCAACACCGATATTAATTGAAAATTTAAGCTTGGGCGGCATTAGAATCTTATCCAATTTAAAATTGCCAGTGAACTCGAATATGAAATTTAAATTTGAGTTTAAAATACTAGGAGAAGTAATTGAAGTATATGGGAATTTGCGTTGGATAGAAGACGAGCTGCAGAATATCTATTCTTATGGGGTGATATTCATTTTAAATCGGACTTTGGAGGATCACTTGGCTCGACTCATAAATCGAATGACCACTTTAAGGATAAAAAATCAACCGATTCCCAATACTGAATTTGTTTACGATCAAGTAACCAAATTTTTTAATAAATCATAATAGAAGCCATATAGAAGTGTTGTTTCAAGCGTTCTATATGGCTTTTTTAAATATTAATTGAGGTATTGGAGTACCTTCCCTACGACTTGCTCACCGGCTTGTACCCATTTGTGTTTATTCTGAATTGTCCCATCCTTATCCACAGGAGTTTGGAATTGACTAAATCCTGTTGCATCAAGGAGAGAGCCATCATCAAAGTCTAAACCATAATTGACGATATGTTTAATGACATAAGGTGTTTTAAATTGTATATGTGCATGATCAGAATCGAGCTCCCCACTAATGACAACAAAGGGTAATCTTAAATAGATTGTTTCTCCGTCTTGTTTAGATAAAATAGCATCGAAAAAACCTCGGTCATAATCCCAGTAACCCCCAAGACAAAAACCATAGTTTTTAAGTTTGTCACGCAAGTAACCAAATTGTGCATGTTTTCCTTCAAGTTCAGATTCAAATTGTAGCATTGGTGTCTAACTCCTCCATATATTTCTTGTTATAAGGATAGACAAGAATGAAAGAGGCGATACACAAAACTTACAATAGAAAAACACAAACTATCTTATGTTTGTGTTTTGATAAGGAATTCCATTTAATGCGTCTTCAGCATTTATAAATGCAGGGCGTATTAATAGCAGTCGTTCAATATAGTCGACAACTTCACGTGGGAGATGTAATTCTTCCTGCCAACTATATTCTTTCTTGTGGGTTGGGGAATAAGTGGAATAGAGTAAAAAAAGCAGGAAATGGCCAATGAAATATAAATCGCTTATATGATTTCCAGCGCGTTTCGGATTATCAATGTCTGCGATTCCAAGTTCTTTATTCATATAAGCAGCTAAACCGAAATCTATAATACTAAGCTTGTTATCTTTAAATAAGATATTTGGAATGCGTAAATCCCGATGGACGATGCCTTTTTTATGAAATTCAATTATGATCTTAATCAATTCCTTCGTTATTTGAAGGGACCGCTCAAGCGGAAATGTTTGCCCATCTATAAAAATAGCCTGCTCAAAAGTCTTTCCCTCTATATAATCCATTATATAGTAGGGGATTTCCTGTATTTCACCATGTGAAATGACGGCTGGCACATTGGGAAGTCCAATTTCTTTTAGTATTTTTATTTCTTGAGCAAATTTCTGACGTATTTTTCCCTTACGGCGATGCTTTGTTTTCATGCGTTTTAACACATATTTATTACAAGAGGCAGGATCCTCTAGCAAATAAGCTACTCCGTAAGCCCCTACACCGATTTCTTCTATAAACACGTAAGACGTTTGGGCATTTATAAAGTCTTTTACGAGTTGATCATATTTCTTTTCGGAAAAGTATTGAATGATCATTAGCTACTGAAAAAACTGCGGGAGCTTCTTGAACCAAAAAAGCCTGAACTACGTTTGTAGCCCTTTTTATAGTGCTTGTGACCATAGTAATTATGTTTATTGGAGTAATGTCTTCGGCTGCTTGAATAACGACGGCCTTTTCCATGTCCGCTACCTAGTAATTTCTTTAATATCTTATCTAACATATAATACTTCCTTCCTTAAGTACATTTGTTTAAAATAATTTATTTCGTTGATATTTATTATACGTTCAAAAGCAAAAGAAGTTTCATGATAGGTATTATAATCCTTTTGAAGAACAGATCATATGGACAGCTTTTCATAGTTGTTGTACACTATTATAGTTAGTTAGGGTAACTATTTAGTTTGGGGGATGGAAAATGAATAATTTAGAACCAACACTTTTCGATAGCTATAGAGATCTTTACAGGCCGTATGTAAATGCGGTGAACAATCGACTAGCGAAGCATCAATTATATACATCTCAGTGGGTGGTGTTACGCTTAATAAGCCTTAGGGAATCTTGCACCTTGGCACAATTGGCAAAAGAAACGAGAGTTGAAAAGCCTAGTGTTACACGGATTATTCAAAAGCTGATAGAACTTGGCTACATTGAAATTAAACAAGGTGACGACAAAAGAGAAAAATATGTTCGCCTAACTGAACAAGGAAAAGAAGTGTATACATCTCTGCAGCTCGAGTTATCTACATTTTTAAATGAGCTTACGGTTGGTATAGACGAGGCGGATTTAGAGACTACTCGAGATGTATTAAATCAAATTTTAGAAAAGTTATTAAGATAGGAGCGTTAAGACATTGGTAGACAAAGAGCCATTATGGACGAGAAATTTCATCATGATTTCGTTAACCAATTTTTTGGTTACTTTAATATTTTATTTGCTAATTGTAGTTATTGCAGGATTTGCAGTAGATGAGTTTGGTGCATCTACAAGTACAGCAGGTTTAGTCTCTAGTATCTTTATAGTTGGATCATTATTAGGGCGATTGCTAACTGGACGGGTAATCACTTCTATCGGAAGTAAAAGAACCTTCCAAATTGGATTGATCGCGTTTTTCATCACCACATGGGCATATTTTGTTGCTGCAAATTTACCGATTTTAATATTGATTCGATTATTGCACGGGATTGCAGTAGGGATTATCGGGACAACAACAGGGACATTGATCGCACAAATTATTCCTCCATCAAGACGAGGCGAAGGAATTGGCTACTTTAGTATGAGTGCGGTATTGGCGACGGCAATTGGTCCGTTCATTGGTATTCTACTTACACAAAATACAGAGAGTTTTTCTTCAATCTTTTTATTTAATTCCATACTGGTGGTTGTCTGTGTTTTAATGTACTTTACAGTGAATCTAAATAATATAAGTGCACCCGCAAAAATTATAGAAGCTTCGGATGACAAAGGTTTTAGACTTAGTAATTATATCGAACCGAAAGCATTGCCGATTTCCATTATCGTGTTGTTTATTGGTTTTGCATATTCCGGTGTCATGTCGTTTCTATCATTCTATTCGGAGAGTATTAATTTAGTAAAAGCGGGAAGTTTCTTCTTCCTTGTTTATGCCATAACAATACTATGTACCCGACCAATTACTGGCCCACTAATGGATCGCAAAGGAGCTAATATCGTTTCCTATCCGGCGTTGGCTATTTTTGCTATCGGAATGCTGTTATTTAGCCAAGCGACGAATTCACTTGTTTTTTTAATTGCAGCAGGTCTCATTGGAATTGGGTATGGCAACATGAACTCAATTGCACAAGCACTGGCAGTCAAATCAACAGAACCTCATCGTTATGGTCTAGCAACATCTACTTATTTTATATTTCTTGACATCGGATTAGGGATAGGCCCGTTTATATTAGGCCTGATTGAACCTCACACAACCTATCGTATGCTTTTCTTAGCTATGGTACCTATTATTCTAGTTGCTCTAGTTTTATACTATTTCTTAGTACATAAAAAAACCAGATCCAAGAACAAAACTAATTGTTCTTAGGCCTGGTATCTTTTATAGCTAAGAAAGTAATTAGTAAGAGAAATGCCCAGCTGCAGCACCCTAGCTCTTCGTGGTCGCCTCAATCCTCTCCTACGTGTGCGAGGGCGCTTGCGCTTTTCTTATTCTTCCATATAAACTTCACCGTCTTTGTAAGTCATTTGCTCGGGGTAGCGCAGGTTGATAACAGCGTCTTGGATTTCTTGTGAAGGTGGTTTTGTTGCAAGGGATACAATGATGTTTGTTGCAAATGCTGCTATTGCACCGAATACACCCGCACCAGTATCGATAATGCCAAGAATTGTAAAGCCGCCGTATTTAGCAGCGAAGATATAAGTTAAAGTTACACCAAGACCAACAAGTAATCCGGCGATTAAACCTTTCGAGTTCGAACGCTTCCACCATACGCCAAGGACTAATGCAGGGAAGAATGTACCTGTTGCTAATGCGAATGCCCAAGCTACAATTTGCGTAATGGCCCCAGGAGGATTTAATGCTACTAAACCAGCTAAAAGCGTAGCTATTATTATAGTGATCCGGCCAACATTTAAACGTTGTTTGTCTGTAGCATTTGGTTTTAAAATACGGTAATAAATATCATGAGCAAAAGCAGATGAGATGGCAATTAATAATCCACCTGCCGTAGAAAGGGCAGCAGCCATAGCCCCGGCAGCTACTAGACCGATTACAAATACTCCTAAATTTGCAATCTCTGGTGTTGCCATTACGACAATATCATTGGCAATAATTAACTCATTCCACTCGAGGGTTCCATTCCCACTAGTATCAGCCACTTTTAATAGTCCAGTATCTACCCAAGTTTTCGTCCAGGCAGGAAGTTCGGCGATTTTACTGCCAGCAACTTGAGTCATTAAGATGAAACGGGAAAACGCAGCATATGCAGGTGCGGAGAAGTATAATAAACCGATGAATAATAACGCCCAAGCACCTGACCAACGAGCAGCTTTCATCGTTGATACCGTGTAGAAGCGGGCAATTACGTGAGGAAGACCTGCAGTACCTGCCATTAATGTAAACATAAGAGCAAGGAATTGCCACTTGGTCCCTTTCTCAAATGGTGCAAAGTACTCAGATAAACCTAATTCACGATCAAGCTCTCCCAACTTCCCAACAATTTCACCGTAAGATAACCAAGGTAGTGGGTTACCTGTAATTTGTAGAGACATGAAAATAACAGGTACAAGATAAGCAACAATCAATACAATATACTGAGCTACTTGTGTCCAAGTAATCCCTTTCATTCCTCCAAATGCCGCATAAAATGCAATCAATACTACACCAATCATCGTTCCAAGCTTCGCATCAATTTCGAAAAGACGGCCGATTACTACGCCAGATCCGGATAATTGACCTATGGAGTAAGTGAAACTGATAATCATCGTACAAATTGCTGCGATAATAAGTGCTGTTTTACTTTTAAAGCGATCCCCGATAAATTCAGGAACAGTATAACTACCAGACTTTCTTAGTTGGGGCGCAAGCAAAAATGTTAAAAGCAAATAACCTCCAGTCCAACCCATGATATAGGCTAACCCATCGTAGCCCAGCATCATAATTGTTCCGGCCATACCGATGAAAGAAGCGGCACTCATCCAGTCAGCACCAATAGCCATCCCGTTCCAAATTGGTGGAACACCACGTCCGGCAACGTAGAATTCAGATGTTTCTTTTGCTTTATTAAAAATTGCTATAAAGATATATAAAGCAAAAGTCGCTAAAATAATCACTAACGATGTTATGAATTGTGTATCCAAAAATCATCCCCCTCTGTCGCTAGGCTCAAAAATTATTAATGATCGATAGTAGTTCCCCGTCCGATAGATTCGTTCTTGTTGTGGTCAATTCCATACTTTTTGTCAATTTTATCCCCAACAATTGCATTAACAAAAAGTAATATAATGAAGACCGCTAAAGCACCTTGTGCGCCCATATAGTAGTGTAACGGGAACCCGTTAAAGTAAATATCGCTTAAAGGCTCAGCAAATAGTACGACACCATAAGAAACAATCGCCCAAATAATAAAGTAAATAACCATATAGGTATTTTTCTCGCGGAAGTAAGCATCGGCTTTGCTTTTCTCAATTTTTTTCACTGAATCACCCCTATTTTCAATTTGAAAAAATTTGTTGTTGTAAGGATGGTTATTATTCCTCCATTGAAATGTAATTTCCCACTTCCTTTATGATAGGGTTATATTTTTACTTTGCCTCTTGCTGAGACAAAGAAAAAATTAAAACGCAAAGTACAATTTGGGTCTGCGATGATGGTGAAAAATAAGTATGAGGCTTATAGAAGGGTGATTACTGTAGGCTAAAGATAAATTTAACGGTATCTAAAAATGGGGCTGGAACGAGTACAATTTCGACAACGATATAGAGTGCAATTGCAATGAGCGGCACTGCTAAAAATCCAAAGCGTTTTTTCCTTAAAGCAATAAATAAACAGACTCCTGAAAGTAATAGAAAAATATATAAAATGGCCCATAACCTCCTTATCTTCGACAGCGTATGTTTTTATGTTTAAAACTTATGAGTAAAAACGTCACAATATTATCGATTTTAAAAGAAAAAGTGTTCGTAATAGCAAAAAAATATCTAATCTATCCATCTTTTGAATTAACGATACTTAAAAAGAATAGTTAAAAGGACTTCATCACTAAATGAAGTCCTTTTCATAGAATCAACTACCAGCTCTTTGTTTACCTAGAATTGGATTGATATCTTTATAAAATAACACAGGAAAGTAAAAGAGGGGGGGGGGATTAAAAGTATTCGTGCGTTAAACTCTAAATAAACTGGTCCAAATAATGATAAGGCGAATTATTCACTACAAAAGATATTTGCAAAAATATTCAGCCATTTCTTGATAGGTTAAGTTTAATTTTCGCATTAATCCTATACAGTTTGATAATACAATGTCCGCTCCTTCAGAATGTTCAAATTGTACGCCATAATCTGTCTGAAGAAAGTTGGCGAAATCCCACTTTTCTGGAGAGTTCTGTTTAACGCCATTGTAGTACTGATCCATTTCATTATATAAATCCTCAAAAAACTGTTCGAATAACTCGCTTCGTTCAAATAAATAACGGTAAGTACTACTATTGGTTGGAACTTTCGAAGCATACACATCTTTAGTGACAATTTGAATAATATCTTCCTCATTGATATATTCGCTTGTGGTTTCTTCGATAACCCAAATGGCCGATTGAAATAATGGATGGGATTCAAGAGTTTGCACATTATCTAGTTTTTTGCGAGAAAACTTCTTTAAAATAATGCCGTCATCTGATACATAAAGAACTTCATATTGAAAGGTTGTGTCAATTTCCCAAGTATTGTCGTCTTCTTCTAAAATGGCATAGCTCTCCCCATAGAGTATGTCAGTCTGCATTTGGACTGATTCAAACTCGTAATAAGTTGAGCCTTCAACTGCATACCCAGAATACTTAAAATAAACGTCATGAACGTCTTTTTTACTTGGATTCACAAGACACAGGCTGTATTTTTCCTTTGGAATGACAAATTGAAGAATAGCCTTCAGCTCCTTCTAGGTTGTTAATCCAGATAATTTTTGCTTTTAGAAAAAGCAATTCGATAAAAGATATTCGCAAAATTCAATATTATTCATCTTTATTAATTTTCCTTATCAGTTCTTAATTTGATGGCCATGAATTAATAAAAAAATGAAGACTTAATAAGTGAACTATTTCAAAAAATTATGGATAGAAATTTTAAAGTAGGGATGGTCAACCTATACGGGCTCCTTTTTTCTACATAAATTGATTGTAGTTCAGATAGAAAGGAGGAGTGAAATGTACCCTTTTGATTATGATGATGATTTTTTTGATGAATCCCCAAGAAGAGGTCGTGGGAGAGGTGGACGTCAACCTGGATTTCCAGGTGGATTCCCGGGTGTTCCAGGTGGATTCCCAGGTAGCCCAGGCGGGTTCCCAGGTAGTCCGGGTGGATTCCCGGGCGGAGGCGGCCAAGGTCAACTTCAAGCACCATCTTCACCGCCACCAAACTTTACACCCCAAATGACAACACTTCAACAACAAGAGTTCACTCGTGGTGGTGGAGTAGGTGGAATAAGACGTTGCTTTTTCAGAAATACCTTCGTGTGGATGAGAAACGGTAATAGTTTTTGGTTCTTCCCGATGCTTGCCTTTGGGAACCAAATTATCGGTTTCCGTTGGAGAGGAACAAGAGGATGGGTTTACGATTCCATCAACCGGAATAACATCCTGTTCTTCCAATGCTATTAATTCGCAAATAAGTACGCATCCCTAAATTTCGTATATACCCCCACTTAAAAGTGAGATGCTGTATGTATCTCACTTTTTCGAAGTTTAAGATGTTCTAAGTTGAAAAGAGAAGGAATATGAAATAATAATGACTTTTTATGGGGGAATGAGTAATGGAAGATTTACATAGAATTCGAGAGGAAATAATGAAAAGTGTTCAAACCCTAACAGATGATCAACTAAATACGGTTGTGACAGAAGGGACTTGGAGTATTGCACAAGTACTCGAGCATTTATATATGATGGAAGTAAATGTGGTGCGTCTAATTCAACTGGCACTCAGTAAAGAGGATGAGTTCGAAGCACCTGGATCTTTTCCATTGTCTGTTATCGCAGATCGTAGTATCAAGATAAGTGCTCCAGAATATTTGATCCCATCAAGCAATTTTCAGACATTACATGAGTTGAAAGAAAAATTATCTGCTTCAAGAGCTTCTATAGAGAAAGTATTACAAGAGCATAGCGAGGAAGAGTTGAATCAAAAAACATTCGCCCATCGTCGCTTCGGGGTCTTATCCTTGAATCAATGGATTGCATTAATTGGCTATCATGAACAGCGGCATATCGGACAAATAGAGGAAATTAAACAAGCATTAATAAATAAATAAGAAACCTAAAGCCACTAGTGCTGAAGCTAGTGGCTCATGTACTTGAATATAATAATTCAGCCGAACGAACAAATAATAAGAGTACAATACGCCAATATGGGTAATGAATAGAAGTAGTATATAAATTCTAAAAGAGGAGTTCTGGATGTCTAATATAATATTAATTTTAATATTGCAGCTCGTATATGTACCTCTCTTAACATTAAGAACGATATTCTTAGTAAAGAATCTTACAGTATTTGCTGCCATTTTTGGGATATTGGAAATGCTTATTTATGTATTTGGCCTTTCTTTAGTATTTAATGGAGATCAAAGCTTACTAGCAATGATTGTCTATGCAGTCGGTTTTGGTTTGGGGATGTTCTTAGGAACGAAAATAGAAAATAAATTGGCGATTGGCTATGTTTATGTGACCATTAATACACAAAATAAAAATCAAGAATTAATTGATACACTAAGAACTAATGGTTTTGCAATCACTACATATGTGGGTGAAGGGCGAGATAGCGACCGTTACAAATACGAGATATTGGCTAAACGGAATCGTGAAAAAGAAGTGTTTGCTCTTGTTGAACATATTGAACCAAAAGCATTTATCATCTCCTATGAGCCTAAGTCATTTAAAGGTGGTTTCTTGGTCGATCGAATGCGTAAACAGGCAAAACTTAAGCGATGAGAAAGAGCTAGGGAATATTCTTCCTAGCTCTAGTTTTTATTTAATTCAATATAAGCACAGGAGCTTTTTATTTATTGAGTGGGTTACTATATTAAGAATGTGGCGTCATTACTTACTTTTTAAGTATAAGAGGTTTGATGTTTATGTTATATGCTTGGATGAGCTGTTGGAGTCTTTCTGTCTTGGCAGGTCCTTTTGGGCAAGGGTGATAGTATTCGTTATTCTCGGATTGGATGCCGAATGAAGGAATTCCACTGTCCAAAATCAATTGAAGCCACTCCCTCTTTTCTTCCTCGAAATACCTCCATCTATTTCTTTTTTCAATTCCCCAGCCAATTAGTATCCAAGGGTGCTGAGTCATTTCATATAAAGAAGGAAGTGTAATCGTCGGATATTTTCCAGTGGCTTTTAAAGACTCAAAAAGATTAATGGCTTCCACGCCAATCGTATTCTTTACGTAAAATAAGTTATAAATATGAAGTCGCCCATCTAAACTTGGATGAGTGGCTTTCATGAATTGAATCAATTGCCGCATGGTATTGTCTATAGTAGTTTCATCCGTATGAGAACCATTCATAATCAGCTTTTTCCTTGCTTCTCCTTGTAACTCTGCCGATCCCGGATTCAACATAACGACGGCACCTAATGACTTGCGTGAAGAGCCGAATTGAATATACGTATTTGTTCGATAAACTTCCTCCCCCATTAGCTGAAAGGTGGCAATAGCTTTCACATTTTCCAACTCCCAAACCCCCATCTATACGTAGTGTTATTCATCATATTCATTAGGAGATGAGATTATTATCCTAAATCTATTATTATATAAACTTTTCTGAAAAAATAATCTCTTATTGAGGAAGTGCGGGTTTTAAGCTTATTTACTATAAAAAATGGTGTGAAAATTGGTTGAATTTTATTGGAAGGTATATAATGAGTTCTGTTAGAAATAATATGCTATATAATTGATACGAAAAATAACGGGGTGTATCTATTATATAGATATACCTTTTTTCTATTGAAGAGGCATATGAATTACAATTCATCATTGAGGAGACGAGTAAGGTGTTAAAAGAAGTATTTTCAACCTATGCTTCCATGTTCGATTGGCATATGTGGGCAGAAGTATTAACAAGTTCGGAAAGCTGGGGACTTATTTTATCCTTGGCGGTCATGGAATGTATTTTATCAGCAGATAACGCATTGGTGCTTTCTGCATTTGTAAAGCCACTACCAAAAGAACAGCAAAAAAAGGCACTTATTTATGGATTATGGGGAGCTTATATTTTTCGTTTTATCTTTATCGGACTAGGTACTGTATTGATTAAATTCTGGGTAATTAAATTAGTAGGGGCACTTTATTTATTGTATCTAGCTATTAAGTTTTTCCGTGAAAAAAGAAAAGGACAAGATGCGGATGAAGAGGCTGATGCGAAACCAAAGGGCTGGTTAGTCAAAGTATTCGGAGTGTTTTGGGCAACGGTTATTAGTGTAGAGCTAATGGATTTAGCTTTTTCCGTAGATAGTATTTTAACGGCACTTGCCATATCGGAACAGGTTTGGGTCGTGCTGCTTGGTGGAATGATCGGCATTCTATTAATGCGAGGGATTGCAACCTTCTTTATCGCTCTCATGAATAAAGTACCTGAATTAGAAACCACTGCCTATGTTTTGATTGTCTTTATTGCAGTCAAAATGGGGCTTACAATCATAAATATACACATTCCTAATGAATTATTTATCATCGTATTAATCTTGGCGTTTATTTTAACCTTCATTATTCATGCGTTTCGAAATAAACAAAGTAAAACGATTTAAATAGAGAGATGGTGAAAAAGTCTGAGCTTTTTCGCCGTTTTTATTTTATCGTACATTTTAATGCGGAATATGCCATTACCGAAATGTGACATCTGGATATAAATTCCAAAATTATTTCTTATATAAATCATAATGTTTGTATTTATTGGACTGAATCCACATATCTTGTGTTGATACTTCTCATCAATGTATTAACTTTTAGTAGAAAAGTGAGGTGTAGGCATGTCTGAGTATGAAAGATTTATGGAAGAGAAAAATAAAATTGATAGTTACTTTGACAGAGGCTACCAAGTCATCAGTATTTTTGAAAATTTAAGCGGCACGTTTGTTGATTTTGTTACTGGTGAAGGTGCCAGTGAGCGGGAAGTTGTCCAACTCCAACTCCTTACTACAGAAGCTAGAAAATATATTGCAACCAAGTTATTGTTCAACTAACGATATGAGTAGCGAGGGGGAGAAATACTTCCCTCTATTTTTTTTGGTTTTCCGTTGTTAAAATAAATATTTGCGAGCTTTTATTTAACTTGAGTCATACTGACTTCTTCTTAAAATTAGGAAATTTATAGATGATATAAATAGGAGCAATTGTAAGGAGTGCAGCCAATAGACGAGTTAAAGTATTCGGTTCACCAAGAATCATTTGTAAAAACCTATCAAAACCAGGTATGCCTAACCATTTGAATACAACTGGAATTATGATCATTCCAGTTAAAATTCCTAAAAAACAATAGAAGGTATATTTATTTTGCATTTAACTCCTCTCCTTCACTTTAAATTTTCCACTTATTTCCGTATCTGTTTAGTTGCACGAGAAGAGATAGTTCTTTAATGTGTCTTTTTATTAAGCCTAATCGCGTGTTTGTGAACTCAATAGACTAAACACCATTCTGAAGATAGAAAAAGCAAAGCCCACCAATCCAATGATTCCAACTAACGTCAATAGGGCTTTTTGGTCAGAGTAAAGCATCCCTATAACAAACAATGCAAAACAAATCGTTGCCCCACTCAGGTATAAAAGTAATCTGCCTTTTTTCGTAGTTTGATCACTTCCTTTTAGTTTGTACTATATACGTTCTTATAGATGGATAGGTTTCAAGAGTGATTGAGGATTTTTCCCTTAGTTACTCTTTTTTATTGTAACTGCAAATAAATCGGTCTATTCACTTTGCTAATCTTCCCCTTGACACTATACCAACACTTTGCTAAATTGTTAGTAATTAATGTAAACGGATTTAAGTTATGTTTATCTTTTGAATAAACGTTTCTGTTTTACGTTTGTTAGGAGGGGTGTTAATCTATGAGTCAATCAGAAATACTATGGAGTGCAACGTTAGAGGAAATGAAGAAAGGCTATAGGGAAGATGGGAACCAATATACATGCCTGTTGTGCGGGGAAAGGGTAGAAAAGGGCATAATCTACCCCGAGGGGAACGTTCTTTATGAAGCCAAGCGTTTTATTCGCCTACATGTTGAGCAAGCGCATGGCTCGGTGTTTGAATATTTAGTTGGTCTAGATAAAAAAATTACAGGGTTAACAGAGCATCAAACAGCACTTCTTCGTCATTTTTATGATGGAAAAAGTGATAAAGACATTCAGGAAGAGATGGGAATCGGTAGCAGCTCGACAATCCGACATCATCGTTTTGTATTGAAAGAGAAGGAACGACAGGCGAAAACATTGCTCGCGATAATGGAGTTGTTAAAGGAAAAAGATCAAAATGCACCTGCATTTGTACCACCTCATAAAAATGCAACAATGGTGGATGATCGTTATTCTGTTACGACAGATGAACAGGCAAAAATTCTTGAAAAATACTTTACTAATGGACTAAATGGTCCAATAGCAAAATTTCCCCCAAAAGAGAAGCAACGTATTGTTATTTTGCGAGCAATCGTAGACCGTTTTGATGCATCTGCTATATATACAGAGAAAGAAATGAACGCAATTTTAAAGGAAGTGTACGAAGACTTTGTATTACTAAGAAGGTACCTAATCGAATATGGATTTTTTGATCGAAAAGCAGATGGAAGTGCTTATTGGGTAAAAAAATAGAGCAAGAAAAGCAGAAAGTGAGTGAGGCGTATGGATAGAAAAAAACAATTGAAGCAACAATTTCAAGAAATTGAGACTGTTGCAGGTGTTTATCAAATTAAAAATAAAGTGAACGGGAAGCTATTTGTCGAGAGTACAAGAAATTTAAAAACGATTAACGGAGTGAAATTTACGCTTAACAACAATACACATATGAATAAAAAACTTCAATCAGATTGGAATGAGGTTGGAAAAGAAGCGTTTACTATAGAGATTTTAGATACATTAAAAAATGATGAGGATAACCCGTATTATAACGAAAAAGAGGCTTTAAAAGAGTTGGAACAAAAATGGCTGGATCAGTTGAAACCTTTTGGGGAAAATGGATACAACTAAAAAGGATAACAAAAGTGTACACTTTCCAGAATTGGAAGTTGTGCACTTTTTTACTGTTAAGTAAAGTATTCCTATGCTAGATAACTATTTGAAAAAGTTTATATTTCATTCATTTCAAATCATTAAATTTAGTAATATATAGTGACATGTGTGAAAGGAGGGTACCTTTTTGAAGTTTCTCCGCTTTCTCTTAGTTTCCATCATTGTACTATTAGTTGGTTGTGAAGAGTCGGTGGAAGAAAATCCAGTTGTTACGGTATATGCCAAACCAGTGAGCGAAGCAAGTTCGATTATTGAAATTTCAGAACAAGATCTAGAATTGGAGTCTTCCGGTGACCAGATTGAGTTAGTGAATGTTTGTTATAATGATGAGATCTATATCGAAGAAGAAAAAACTTGTTCTTTGAAAATTGATTGTAACGATACCAACTCCTGTATTGAGTGGGGAAATAAAGTAATTACAGATCTTGAAGCTGATTATGGCTCTCTAGTATATGAAGAATCTGTTGCAACTGGAAATGAAGGGATATCCTTGCTCGCTAGCTATAATGTCGATCATGAGGGAGAAATGATTTACACGGAAGAAAAAGTTTCTGAAGAGATGATGGAGTATCATTCCCGCCTTTGGTATAGCTTTAGTTGGCTAATACCCGAACAATATCGGAAAGCAATCGACCAATTTGAAGTGTTTGAAAGTGGAGACACACTAGCCTATGTATCCTTACACGATAAATATGGACGATATTGGACGTTAGGGATGAATAATAAAGACATTGAACTTGCTTCTGAAACCCTCGTTACATATTTACATGAATATGCACACTTTCTTTCTTTGAATGGAAGTCAAATTGATTATTGGGTAGCAAAAGAAGAGTGTACCTCTTTATTTTTGAAGGATTCCGGGTGTTTTTATGAGGATGCCTATCTAGATGCATTTTACAAAAAATTTTGGGAGTCTGGTGGTCATGGTAAGATAGAAGACTTTTATGTTTCGAGATATGCGATGTATTCTCCTGAAGAAGATTTTTCGGAATCCTTTGCTCATTTTATCTTAACAAAAACGCCCAGTGGACAAAACGTAATGGAAGAAAAGCTTTTATTCTTTTATGAGTACGAAGAACTTGTCCAATTACGAACGGAAATATTAGCTCGCACGGCTACCTGGCTTGTCCGAAGTGCTGGATATAAACCTAAAATATAAGTGCTAGCTTCCCCACAAACGATTTTGTCGAACCTTTATGAATATGTATTTAAAAAGCAAAAAACCCCCTTCGCCTATTGCGTCGGGGATGTTATTTTCTGCAGCCATCTATCCAATATATTATGAAAAGCGTCTTAAAGGGAGGCGCTTTTTGAATTAAAGTACATATTTTATGAACAGTGTCTAGCGCAAGCAACTGAGCCCATTGAGTTCCCTAGGAAGGTAAAAAGCGCCTTCTTGTCGAATGAACCTGCAGCTTGGGGCTTACACGATGTGAGTCATGTCGATTTTTCCATACGATCTGGCGCAGGTCGCTCTCGCTTTTCAGTGTACAGTTATAGTACCCGCAAATTCAGAAATCATAATTGTTATTTTAAACCATCGATAAAGGCTTCAATCTCTTCTTGGGTTTTACGATCCTTGCTTACAAAACGTCCTGTTTCTTCATTCTCGTTAAAAGCAATGAAGCTTGGGATGCCAAATACATCTAGTTCAATACATAAATCGATGAATTCATCACGGTCCACCTTGACGAATTTATATGTGGGCGCATATTTCTCTTCAATTGTTGGCATAACAGGATCGATGAAACGACAATCACCACACCAATCGGCAGAAAACATAAAGATTGTCTTTCCGTCTGATTTTAGCTGTTCAAATTGTTCAACTGATTGTAAATTTTCCACAAAAATTCCCCCTATACTATTTCCCTCATCTTACCATAAATGAATGGTCATTTCCTAGAAGTTGAGTAAGGAATGACAAAAACTTCTTTAAATAATATCCCATAAAACGAACAAAATATTTACGTAAAAAGATTGATTTATTGCCAAACCTTTTAGCAATCAGTTTTCTGTCTCATGCATCATAGAACCAATTCTTTCTCTACTCATGGATTATAAATTACTGCACATTCTAATTGTTGAAAGGAGGGTTCTATTTGGTTCGGCATTTGATTTCATTATTTATCGCCTTGTTCATTGGCAGTTCTGTTCTTTCCGAAGATGTAAAAGCTAATGAAGCGCCAGCGCCTTCGCGGGAACAAGTAGTCGAACAACGTATGTCCATGTATGTTCAATTTCAAGACCATATTGTTCCTTGGTATAATTTAGCGGCTATTGACCAATATGAAAGAAACATTCAAGCGGTTAGACCGGACATTCCCAAACGAGAAAGCACCATTGCCATTCAGTTTTCTAAAGAGTCGTGGGTGGGGGCCATGAACCCTCAACCGGATGATACTTCCACTTTTTCGATAGAATATTTTGGGGGTTTAGGACTTGATGGGAATGGTGATGGCGATGCGAGTCGTGATAATGATGAAGACGTGATGTTTACAGTAGTAAATTATTTGAGTCAATTTGGTCCAACAGAAGATGATTTTAAACTTGCTTTGTACGATTATTATCAGAGCGAGGAGGCTGTTAATCAAATACTAACAATTGCTAAAATGTACAAACACTACGACACAATAGACTTAGATACACATGTTTTCCCTGTTCCTGTACGTGGATATAACTATAGCTATAGAGGAACATGGGGTGCCAATCGAGGCTGGGGCGGAAGACGTATACATGAAGGAACGGATATATTTGCAGGGTACAGTACACCTGTAGTTTCTACATCGTATGGTGTTGTTGAAGTTATGGGATGGAATGAATTTGGTGGTTGGCGCGTAGGAATACGAGATAATCACAATACGTATCATTACTATGCCCATTTAGCATACTTTAATAAGGATTTAAAGGTTGGCGATATTGTAGAACCGGGAATGCTACTTGGTGGAGTAGGTAGCTCGGGTTATGGGAAAGAAGGTACTTCCGGTAAATTCCCACCACATCTACATTACGGGATGTATAAGTTTAACGGTCGTACGGAATGGGCATTTGATCCGTATCCATCACTTACTCAATGGGAGAAATTCTCGAGACAGCAAAAGAAATAAACATGGGGTTGCTCTGAAATGGGCAACCTTTTTTAAAATTTAAAGAACTTTTATTGACAAGAGGGAATATACTGTGGTAAATTTATCTCGAATTAAAGATAAATTAATTCTAACTATAAATCTGAATTTGTAAGTAAAATATTTTTTTAATATAATATCTCGATTTCGAGATAAACAAAATGGAGGAATTTAAAATGGCAAAGTGGACAGTAGATCAATCTCACTCAAGCGTTGGTTTTGAAGTGAAACATATGATGGTTTCTAAAGTGAAAGGAACTTTCGATTCTTATACAGCAGAAGTAGAAGCAGCAGATTTAGCTGATCTAACTACAGCAACAATTGAATTTAAATTTGATATAGCTAGCATCAACACTCGTAGCGAAGACCGTGATAATCACTTAAAAGGTGCGGATTTCTTTGAGGCGGAATCATTCCCGACAATTAACTTCAAGTCTACTAACATCACAAAAGATGGTGATGACTACAAAGTAACTGGTGATTTAACGATCAAAGACGTAACAAAACCAGTAACATTTGATGTAGAGTATGGTGGTAAAGGTACAAACCCATGGGGCGTAGAAGTATATGGTTTCGAAGCAGAAGCTAAAATCAACCGTGAAGAGTTCGGTTTAACTTGGAATGCAGCTCTTGAAACAGGTGGAGTTTTAGTAGGAAAAGACATTAAAATCAAAGTTGAATTAGAGGTTAACCCAGCGGCATAAGGTTAAGCAGGCGAAAATATGAGGGCAGTACAGAGTTTTGGTTGCCCTCTTTTTTAATTGAAAAGGATTTTCTTTTTTAAATGGAGCATTTGCAGAATAAAAACAAAATCAAAAAACCATATTAATATTGTAAATTAAAGTGAAATATTTTTTTAACTAAATATCTCGAATTCGAGATATTATACAGGAGGATTTCTGATGGATGAATTAAAAGGTCTGCACCATGTAACGGCAATTACAAGTAGTGCGGAAAAAATTTATGATTTCTTTACTTATATATTGGGTCTTCGTTTAGTAAAGAAAACAGTTAACCAGGATGATATTAAGACGTATCACTTATTTTTTAGTGATGACGTTGGAAGTGCCGGGACAGATATGACATTCTTTGATTTCCCCGGTATTTCTAAAGGTGTTCACGGTACAAATGAGATTTCCAAGACGTCATTCCGTGTTCCAAATGATGCCGCATTAGAATATTGGGAGAAACGCTTTAATCGTTTAGAAGTAAACCATACGGGAATTAAAGAACAATTCGGTAAAAAGGTTATATCCTTTGTTGACTTTGATGATCAACAATATCAACTGATTTCAGATGAGTTCAATGAAGGTGTGGAATCTGGAACGCCGTGGCAAAAGGGTCCAATTCCTTTAGAATATGCAATTACAGGATTGGGACCAATCTTTATTCGTACCTCTTACTTTGACTACTTTAAAGAGGTTCTTGAAAATGTGTTCTTTATGAAAGAAGTTGCCTCGGAAGAATCATTCCACTTGTTCGAAATGGGGGAAGGTGGAAATGGTGCGCAGGTAGTAGTTGAGTACAATACAATCCTTCCACAAGCTAGACAAGGATTTGGTACAGTTCACCATACGGCGTTCCGTGTAAATAATCGAGCTGATCTAGAAGCATGGCAACAAAGATTGCAAGGCTTTAAAATACCGAATTCCGGATATGTAGAACGTTACTTTTTCGGTTCTTTATATTCGAATGTAGCACCATCCATTTTATTTGAACTAGCAACGGATGGTCCAGGATTTATGGGAGATGAACCATATGAAACACTTGGCGAAAAATTATCGTTGCCACCATTCTTCGAAGAAAAGCGCGACCAAATCGAAAAATTAGTAAGACCAATCGACACAGTTCGCAGTACGAAAAACTTTGAAAAGGAATATGAATAAGGAGGTGACTATAAATAAATGGGATTTTTAAATAAATTATTCGGAACAAAACAAGAGGAGGAACAAACAATGACGAAATTAAACATCGGTATTATTTTAGGTTCAACTCGTGAAGGACGTGTCAGCCCTCAAGTAGGTGCATGGGTAAAAGAATTGGCAGAAAAACGCGGAGACGCTAATTACACAATTATCGATATTGCAGATTACAAATTACCTTTACTGGGTGAAGCTGGCGGTGACACTTCAGGAGTAGCAGCATGGTCACAAGCAATTGCGGCTCAAGACGGTTTCGTATTCATCGTACAAGAATATAATCACTCTATTACGGGAGCTCTTAAAAATGCACTAGATTTCTTACGTGAGGAATGGAATAACAAAGCAGCAGGTATCGTGTCATACGGTTCTGTTGGTGGAGCACGTGCAGCAGAGCATTTACGTGGAATATTAGGTGAATTATCAGTAGCGGATGTACGTGTACACCCTGCATTATCATTATTCACAGACTTCGAAAATGGAACTGACTTTAAACCAAAAGAAGTTCAAGCCGATTCCGTAAATCAAATGTTAGACCAAGTAATCCCTTGGGCTACAGCATTAAAAACAATTCGCTAATAGAAAAGCGGAAGGTGCTCTCTCGGCTCCGACGACAACTGGAGGAATCGACCAAAGGACGCAATAAAGTAAACTTCTTACAATTACAACATGTGCACAGGGTTTGTGTGCATGTTGTATACGAGTCGAAGGTATAAAGTTTGAGCAAATCAATTAAATTGTTTTGAAGGATGTGCTCAGATTTTATACAGACGTAAATTTAGGAGGGAAATCTTTTGAAAAAACAAACGACAGGGATACACCACATCACGGCAATTGTTGGTCATCCGCAAGAAAACATAGATTTTTATGCAGGTGTATTAGGGCTAAGATTAGTGAAACAAACGGTTAACTTTGATGATCCGGGAACATACCACTTATATTTTGGTAACGAAGGTGGAAAACCTGGTTCAATTATTACCTTCTTCCCTTGGGCAAATGCGTATCAAGGTAGAATTGGCGACGGTCAAGTTGGTGTAACTACTTATGTAGTACCTACCGGAGCAATGGATTTTTGGAAAAATCGCTTAAATAAGTTTGATGTTGAATATATAGAAGCAGAACGATTCGGGGAAATCTATCTTCAATTTGACGACCCACATGGCCTGCATCTTGAAATCGTGGAACGTGAAGAAGGTGAATTAAACCCGTGGACTTTTGGTGAAGTATCAAAGGAAGTAGCGATTAAAGGCTTAGGAGGAGCTATTTTATACTCAACTCGGCCACAAGAAACAGCAGCTACACTGGTTGATGTAATGGGTCTGGAAATTGTTGGGACAGAAGGGGATTATACTCGCTTTAAAGCAACAGGTGATATTGGAAATATTATAGATGTAAAAATGTTAACGGGCGTACGTGGAACAATGGGCGTGGGGACAGTCCATCATATTGCATGGCGTGCCAAAGATGCTGTGGATCATCAAGAGTGGCAAGAATACGCTATGAATCATGGCCAACGCGTTACTGAAATAAAAGATCGGAACTACTTTGATGCACTTTACTTCCGCGAGTCAGGGGAAATTTTATTTGAAATCGCTACAGATCCACCTGGTTTTGCTCATGACGAATCTTATGAGACAATGGGAAAACAGTTAATGTTGCCAGAACAATACGAACATACAAGAGAACGTTTACAGATGTCTCTTATTCCAATTGAAGTTAGACCACTTGATTAAGGAGTGTTAGCATGATTGCCATCAACCCCAAGGATATAACTGAACACGAAATTTCTAAAATTCTTAAAGGCTCTATTATTCCGAGACCTATTGCTTTTGTTACAACAATTTCAAATGAAAAGATCGTTAACGGAGCACCCTTTAGTTACTTCAATATTGTATGTGCTTATCCTCCAATGATTTCTTTAGCAATCCAACGTGAGAATGGGGATATAAAGGATACCGCAAGAAATATAAAGAGTAATGAAGAATTTGTCGTTCATATTGTAGATCAGGATAATGTGGCGAAGGTAAATGAAACAGCTGCGCCATTACCTTACAACAAAAGTGAACTAGAACTTGCAAAAATGACGCAAGTTACAAGTAAATTAATTAGCGTACCAGGGATAATAGAAGCGAAAGTTCGCATGGAGTGCAAATTGATTCAAGCCATTCCTTTAGAATCTGACGGGAAAGTGATTTGTGACCTATTGATAGGTGAAGTAATCCAATTCCATCTAAATGATGAGGTTTACGAAGAAAATGGTAGAATAAATGCAGAAAAATTAAACCCGGTTAGCCGATTGGCGGGATCCGAATATGCAAAAATAGGTGAGTTATTCTCAATCAAAAGACCTGAATAATGGGCTAGGAGGTATAAACATGAGACATATATTTAAAGAGGGTACAAATCCAAATAAGCCTGTATTACTTTTACTCCATGGTACAGGTGGAGACGAAAATGGATTAGTACAACTAGCAGAAATTGTAGATCCGGAGGCCTCTTATTTAAGTGTAAGAGGGAATGTATTAGAAAATGGCATGCCCCGTTTCTTCAGACGTTTAGCAGAAGGTGTGTTTGATGAAGAGGATTTAATCTTCCGTACAAAGGAATTAAATGAATTTTTAGAGGATGCATCAAAAGAGTATAAGTTTGAACGACAAAATATCGTTGCAATTGGGTATTCAAATGGAGCTAATATTGCCGCAAGTCTCTTATTTCATTATAAAGATGCTTTAAAAGGTGCAATTTTACACCATCCAATGGTACCTAGACGTGGAATTGGTTTGCCGGATTTAATAGATACGAAAGTATTTATTGCGGCAGGTACAAACGACCCGATATGTCCACAACAAGAATCAGAGGATCTTAAACAATTATTAGAAGCGGCCGGAGCTTCCGTAGACGTACATTGGGAAAATCGCGGGCACCAATTAACGATGAATGAAGTTCAAGCTGCGAAACAATGGTATGAACAAAATTTATAATTTGTGATTGTTTTGTATTAAAGTGCAGATAAATCTAGCTAGAATTTATCTGCACTTTTTTAAACTTTAGGTGCTTTGAAGGGTAGAAAAAATACTGTCGGAGCAAAATGACTTTGTTTTTCTTCTATTAAGAGTAAAAAAACACAAATTGGTATCGTTAGAGAAAAATAAAAATGGAGAATATCATCATGATTTTTTTATCTCAAACTTATTGACATATATTATCGAACAATGTAATATAGTAAAAGTCGCTGCGGTGACGTGAAGAAAACTTATTATATATCGAAAAAAATAATTGACTTCGAGTTGATAAGTTGATATTATATAAAAGTTGTCTCAATTAGTCATCAAAACTTATTTTAAAAAAGTTGTTGACACTAAAGAGATAGCGTGATAATATATAAAGGTCGCTGTTGAAAAGTGACAAAAGATGAACCTTGAAAACTGAACAACAAAACGTTAATGAAACATAGTTTCTTCTATTAATTTAGAGAAACAAAATTTTGGACATCAAAATTGATGCCAGCAGATGTT
>NZ_JBHTFK010000039.1:0-105773 GCF_042666115.1 Ureibacillus sp. GCM10028918 | reverse complement strand
CGTTACGAAACTTTGCGTTGTCCATCTTAATTGAACCGCCGTATACGGAACCGTACGTACGGTGGTGTGAGAGGTCGGGAGTTCATCACTCCCTCCTACTCGATTAGTTTTCAATTCATAGATATGTTTTCTTTTAGTAGAAAGCTTTTGCTTCCAGAATCTTTAATATAGTTTTATGAAAAGAACTTAATCTTCATTTTGCTATGCGTTTGGAAAAATGAGGATTAACCGGCGCTCTTTCGGGAAAAAATAATATGAACAAAAAATAAATAGATGCTTTATGCCTGGCAGGTTCAAAGATCTATCAAGGAGGTTCATATGAAATGGCAAAAACAGAGCGAACGGTTGCTGATTTGATGCTCGAACAATTGTCTTTGTTCGGCGTAAAACGGATATATGGGGTTGTGGGTGATGCTACCATCGGACTCATCGACGCATTGGCAAAGCAGGATAAAATTAAATACATTGCGGTCAAGCATGAGTCGACAGCTGCTTTTATGGCATCTGCGGAAGCAAAACTGACAGGCGGGCTTGGAGTGTGCACCGCGACGATGGGGCCAGGTGCAACTAATCTGCTAAACGGGCTAGGTGATGCTTATGCAGACAAAGCGCCTGTACTCGCAATCACTGGGCAGGCACCAAGCAATAAAATTGGCACGGAATATCCCCAGTATATTGACCAGCAGGAGCTCATGAAGCCTTTTGCTGCTTATTCTGCTAATCTAGCCAGCCCGGATGCGACAATAGAAGTTCTTCAAAAAGCAGCCCGAACATCACTCGGTCAAAGGGTTGTCACACATTTATCCGTTCCAAAGGACTTTTTCATGATGCCGGCTAAAGGGGAACCGCGTGCATTGCCGGATGTGATAGAGGGCGCTTCCATCTTCACGAAAGAAAGCTTGGAACAGGCAACGGAAATTATGAAAACTGCCAAGCGACCAATGATCCTTGCGGGCTACGGAGCGACTCAAGCTACAGAAGAGTTAGAGAAACTTGCTGACTTGTGGGGAGCCGGCATTCTTGCAAGCTTGGGCGGAAAAGGATTGTTTGGAGAATCTTCCCCGCATATTTTGCAAGGGATAGGCGAAGGCGGCAACCCTTATGCCGCTGATTTATTTAAGGAGGCAGATGTGGTACTTCTTGCGGGCACGAAATGGTGGCCGGAGGGGTATGTCCCAACTGATGCACGTGTTATCCAGATTGACCGCCATTTCGATAAATTTGTAAAAGGAATTCCAACAGAACTGGGAATCATCGGCAAAACAGAAGAAGTCCTTCCATTACTAAGGGAGAGCCTGCAAGGGTTCTCGCGCTCTGAAGATTGGGTGGCACGTTGCCAGGAAATAAAAGAGAAATGGTCCAAGCAAAATGAGCAGGAAGGGAGTACCGAGGGTTATCCTGCCCATCCTGCACGGATTATCCGCGCCCTTGACAAAACAGTGGCACCGGATGCTATTCTTGCGCTGGATACAGGAGATAATACAGTATGGACCAATCGCAACTTCCGGCAAAAAGAACAATCTGTTTTGTTCTCCGGCTACTGGCGGACAATGGGCTTTGGTCTTCCAGCAGCGATGGCCGCCAAGCTTATAAAGCCTGAAAAACAAGTAGTGGCCGTAGTGGGGGACGGAGGACTTCAAATGGTGCTTGCTGATTTACTGACAGCTACCCGCTATGAACTCAATATTACGGTCGTAGTCTTAAATAATGAGAGCCTGCAAATGGAGAGAGACAAAATCAAAGCTGCAAATAAGAAAGAAGTTGGGGTAGATTTAACCAATCCTGATTTTATTAAATTGGCAGAAGCTTGCGGATGGAAAGCATTACGCGCCGCCTCAGATACCGAGCTGGAATCGGTGCTGGAAGAAGCACTCAATACGAATGCTCCTACGCTGGTGGACATCAGCACGGCACAGGTATTCTTCCCGGAAACACAATAAAAAAAGTGGTGATCGAAGAGTCGATCACCACTTTTTTTATGATGAGGCTGCGGACAGTTCTATTACGGTAGTTAAAATAGGTAACATTAAACTGAATCAGGTAAGATGTGAATAGCTAGAAGTATGTGAATGGAATGTATTGGCAAGAAGTAATCTCCAACCTTTTTGGATAATATCTTAGACTATAATGTGCAAAGGGGAGAGATTTCGTAAAATGAACTCAATAACAGGAATCCAAGTAAAAGAAGAGGATATTGATAGTTTAGGGCATGTGAACCACATGGTTTATCTTCACTATCTACAGGCTGGCAGGACAGATTGGTTTAGGGAGACAGGGTTATCTTTCGAGAAATTAAACAAAAGGAATATAGAGTCCGTTGTGTTGAAATTAGAAATTCTTTACAGACAGGAAGCCAAGGTAGATGAACGGTTAATCGTTAAAACTCAACCTTTGCGTTTGGGGAATACCAGCTTTGTCTTTGAGCAAAAGATACTAAATGAGAGAAATGAAGTCATTACTGAAGCAACAGTAACGGAGGTTATGTTTGATTTGATCACGAGAAAGTCAAGACCTGTAGTCGAAGAAATTATCCGTGGTTTCCAAAAGGAATAGGCAGTGGAAAAGGCTGTTACTGTATTCGTAGTCAGATACATTCTTGGATATGAAAAAAGAGGGCTTGTTCTTATCAGAAATTAGGTGCTTCACATAATCCAAAGGACTTTATATAGAATATCAATATTAGCGCTCCCAATAGGTAAGCAGAGTATTTCTGTTTATCTATTGGGAGCATTTTTATTTGGCGAAACAACGAATATTTTACAAATTGATTTATTTGTATATTTGTTATTGAAATTGATTATCATTATCTATATTATTAACTTATTGAGAATTATTATCAGAGCGTGAGGGATAAAAATTTTAGGAGGCTCACATGGAACTTTTTGATGTAACAATTATCGGTGGCGGTCCTGCTGGTTTATATAGTGCTTTTTATAGTGGTTTACGGAATATGAAAACGAAAATTATCGAGGTACAGCCTGTCTTAGGCGGTAAGGTCAATATCTATCCTGAGAAGGTATTGTGGGATGTTGGCGGACAGCCGCCAATGCAAGCACAGCTGTTTGTTCAAAATTTAGTCAATCAAGCGAACACATTCTCACCAACAATCTGTCTGAATACGAAAGTAGAACAGATTGAGAAACAAGGCGATATTTTTGTCATTTCAACGAATTCGGGAGAAGTACATTATTCAAAAACAATTATTGTTGCTGTGGGTGGAGGTATTCTAAGCCCAATTAAGCTTGAAATTGAAGGCGCAGAAAAATATGAAATGTCGAACTTGCATTATACGATTTTAGGTTTGGAACGTTTCCGCAATAAAAAAGTTCTTGTATCAGGGGGCGGAAATGGCGCAATTGACTGGGCTGTAGAGCTTTTATTCGTGGCGAAAGAAGTTGTTGTCATATACCGCAAGGATCAATTAACAGCCCATGAGTCACAGGTAGAAAAACTAAAAGAGCATGGTGTGGAAATTATGCTTAACTCGGAAATAAAATCAGTAGTATCGAATAACAGTAAAACAGCAATTGAAAAAGTTGTCATCTCTCAAAATGGGAAAACTCATGAACTAGAGGTTGATGATGTTCTAATAAGCCATGGCTATAATCGTGAAGTGTCATTAACGTTTGCAGATGATATCAAACCAATACGCAAAGATGATTACTACCTAATTAGCTTAGGACAATGTAAAACATCAGTACCAGGGATTTTTGGTGCCGGGGATATTATTACTTATGATGATAAAGTAAACTTACTAATTGGCACTTTCCAAGATGCAGTGCTTGCGGTTAATAATGCTAAGAAGTATATAGATCCAAAAGCAGATCAATATGGAATGGTTTCGTCACATAATGAAAAATTTGCAGAGAAAAATAAAGAGCTTTTAGAAGAGTTATTTTGTAAAACTGAAGCTCCTAGTCTATAGTTTTTAAAACCTATTGTTGCCTTAAAAGGGTGAACTAATAAGCAGTTGGAAGGGGATATTGTTAAAGTGAAAGCTTTGAACAGTATCCTTTTTCCTATTGTATAATACGAATTATAAAAATCAAAAGTCTACTTTAGGTAGAATTGCTTTACGATGTTCGAAGGTGAAATGTTATCATTGTATAATAATTTTTATTGTGCATTTAGAAGGGAATACCCGTGTTAAATAAAATCGAATCTTTAGAGCAATTCATAACTTCATTACCAGCTTTCAAATTGGCGGTTCCAATAAGATTTATCCATTGTAGTTTGTGATTTGCAGTTTGTGATTTAGAAAAATCTATTGCTTATTTTCCTGGGGATAATATTAATCTAAATATTAAGGTGGGACAAAATGGTCGAGTCAACTCAGCAAATCCGCCATACATTAGTACAGATACAAGATATCGCTAAACAAGTGGACAAGCCATTATACAAATGTCTGGGGTTGCATACGAGCAGGCGGCATCTATCAACAGTTGCCCACTTCGTCAAGGATATTCACGAACTTAACAAGTTAGCTACGAGAATGCAGAAGTCCTAATAAGTTAGCAGCGCAGATGAAGAACAATTTGAACCACGTCATGCATATACATAGCGTGGTTTTTATGTTAGATATATAATGAGACTGAGGAAAATATAGTAAAAAAAATCCCCCTAAAAAAGGAGGAAAACAATTACAGACTGGTAGTTAAAAGGTAGAAAACAAACGCAAAGTAAACTAATTATCTAATTATTAATCGTATCCAATAAACCACATCATAGGTCTAATTTCAGGAGTAGTAGTCAAAGCGATTGCGGTAGCAAACACAGCTAATTTAATGATATTAAAAATCTTTTTCATAGTCTTTCATTCCTTTCTTTGGAAGTTTTAATATAATGAAATTGTACTAGAGAAAGTTAAAATATGGTGAATGTGTATACTATATTATACAAAAAGTTAGAGAGGAAGTGTGTTATGGAAATAGGTCAGGTTATAAAATATATCCGTACAAATAAAAAAATTACACAACAGGAACTAGCGAATGCTATAGGAATGACGCGGCCATATATAGCAAGAATTGAATCAGGTAAGAATAGTATCTCCTCTGATAAACTTACAGATATTTTAGAATACTGTAATGTTACATATAATGAATTTTTCTACATAAAAAATGATTATACAAAATCATCTAAAATGAATGAATTTAATAGAGTAATTGAATTATATTATGCGAATAATATAGAGGAAATATCAAAAATAAAAAATAGAGTTAACGAGCTATACAAGGAAAACGGGGACATCTTTTTAAGACAGTTTTACATTCTGTGTCATTGTATGGAGAATAATCTAGATCCAAATAAAGTTAAAAAAGAATATATTAAAGAAATCACAGATTACTTATTAAGTATGGAGGAATGGTGTTATCATGAACTGGTGATTTTAAATAACTTTATTTTCTTATTCCCTCCGGAAACAGCATTCCTAATGACAAAAAACTTATTATATCGCGCTGATAAGTACAAAGGCTTAAATTTAGACAAGAATATGTTGAGCTATTTATTCTTCAACTTATTAGAGTTTAGCTTTAAGTACGAAGGCTATCAATATTCGAAGATTATCTTGGATGCAACACAAAAATACTATAGGAAAGTTTCGGATTTCTTTGAGCAAACACTCATAATCTATTATGAAGGATTACTAGATATTGTTGAGAATTCTATCGATCAAGGAATTGAAAAATGTAACCGTGCATTTACAATTTTCCAAACTTTAGGTCACGAAAGTATCTATAAAAAGTACAAAGAAGATTTAGATGAATTGTTGAAAAAAGTAGCAAGCAAAGATTCGGTATCTGAAGAAGTATAAAATAGTGTACAAAAAATTAAATCCCCCCTTAAATACGATTAAATAAAAGTAACTACTCAAAGAAAATTTCATCATTCCAAATTACCTAATAAGTTTTTGAAGTGGTTAGTTATTTTGATTTAAAAAAGGGGGGTCAATGATGAATAGTTATCCGTATTTGGACAAAAAAAATATCATATACGTTGTAAGTGGGTTTGTTGTCCTTGCTCTTGTTAGTTTTCCTGTCTTTTCTAAAGAAAATTTGATTTCTAATAGTATCATTTCTTCTATTCTCATTATATTGCTGCTTTATTTCGCTATTTATGTAAAATCGATTTACGAAAATGCCGTTAAAACATTGCGTGATACGGAAAGAAAGTTATCGAATTCTGAAAAACAGAAGCATTTTATGTCCTATTATGATGAGGTTACAAAGCTTCCCAATGAACGTTATATATTGGAAAAGATAAATACCATTGTGAATCATGATCCATCTCGTAAAGGACTATTCGTTTTTGAAGTGGAACGATTCGCAACGATTAAAAGCTCGTTGGGTTCATTTTATACAAATCGCATGCTGGAATTAATTGCAGAAAGATTACAAGATACTTTTCCGAATTTTACAATCGGGAAATTTCAAGAAGATCAATTTCTTATCTTAGTCGATAGTAAAAAAGAAAAAAAAGCGTATCTTACTCTGTGTAAACAGCTTATTGAATTGATGGAAAAACCGTTTTGCATCCAGCATTTTTCCCTGAATATTACAGTAAATATGGGAATTGCCTATTATCCTGAGGATGCCCGTACAGCAGAGGATCTTATAAAATGTGCTCAATTTGCTCTATATGAAGCAAGAAACGTACCGGAACATTGGACTTTTTATGAGCCAGCAATGTCTCTTGTTCGTGAAGAACAGCTGATGCTGGAAAATGATTTATACAAAGCCATTCAAAACAATGAATTATTCCTTCAATATCAACCTCAGTTAAAATTGAAAACAAAGCATGATATTTCAATGGAAGCTCTTGTGCGATGGAAACATCCTAAAAAAGGACTCATTCCACCATCAGACTTTATTCCAATTGCAGAAGAATCTGGTTTAATTGTACCAATAGGAAAATGGGTACTCGAAACAGCTTGTAGACAAACCAAACAATTGCAAGAAACTTTAGGTCATCCGATTACGGTTGCGGTCAATTTATCACTTGGCCAGCTTTTTCACGAAAATTTTGTTCAAGTTGTAAGCTCGATTTTAAAAGAAACAAAACTTTCCCCTGAAAGCTTGCAGCTGGAAATCACGGAAACGATGACAATGGATAAACAATTTTTGATGCCGATCTTAAATGAACTAAAAGCCATAGGAATCACAATTGCTTTAGACGATTTTGGAAAAGGGTATTCGTCACTTTCTTATTTAAAGGATTTGCCAATTGACTGTTTGAAAATTGATCGTGATTTTGTGAAAAACATGAGTGAAGACGAACATGAGCCATTAGTGGACCTAATTATCTCCATGGCGAAGCATTTAAAACTAAATGTGGTAGCAGAGGGAGTAGAAACAATGGAGCAATTCAATTATTTAGTTAATAGTGAATGTGATGCGGTACAAGGGTACTTAATCAGCAAACCGAGCTCATATGAGACGATTATTAAGAATAGCAAAGGTTTGAAGAAATACGATTTTTATTGTCAAACGCAGTCGGAGTATTATTGTTTGATTAAACAAATATTTAATTAAAAAAAGGGCAATCTCTGTTAAGAGATTGCCCTTTGAGCTTCAAATTAAAGTTTAGTTACGTTAGAAGCTTGTGGTCCACGGTTTCCTTCTTCAACTGAGAATTCAACTTTTTGACCTTCTTCTAAAGTTTTGAAACCGTCGCCTTGGATTGCAGAGAAGTGTACGAATACATCGTTTCCACCTTCAACTTCGATAAATCCAAAACCTTTTTCTGAGTTAAACCATTTTACTGTACCTTGTGTCATATTAATAGACCTCCAAAAAATTTAATCAATAACTAATTACTTCAAAATACTATAAAAAAATTCACACATTACAAAAAGTACCGAACGTTCACGATTACTTTTTGTAACATGTGAATTCATTAGATATGAAGCAATATAATTATTATAAGCTTTATTATACTAGGGAATTCCAGAATTGTCTAGAGATAAATAAAAAAAAGAAAAATTGTTTTGCAAATCCCTATATTCTAATGCAGAAGGGAGTTTATTTAATTAATTTCCCTCAAAACTGCTTTTCATATAGATATAAAATATTTTCCAGCTGAATATGATATAGTAAGAATAGAATGAATTATGAGATTATATGGCAATTTTTAAGTGCATCGTACACTTATAAGAAGCTTGTTTATGTAAATGGGGTGTGTGTAATTGGATAAAGTTTTCGTAATAGGGGATATACATGGTTGTTATAGTTTGCTGGAAGCCATCTTAACTAAATGGAATCCAATTGAAGAACAACTCGTCTTTCTGGGGGACTATCTTGATCGTGGACCGGATAGTTTAAAGGTAATACAAAAAGTCATGGAACTATGCCAGGATTACGATGTAGTTACATTAAGCGGGAATCATGAGCGGCTATTCTTAGGTTGGCTAGAGAAACCAGAAGAACTATCAGAGTATTATTTTAATCCAAAGGTTGGGGGAGCAGCTACTATACAGAGCTTTTACAATGATCCGAATTGGAATATTGCCTTAAATAACTTTTCAGTCAAAGAGCTGACAGCAAAAATCCAAAAAGAACAGGGAAAAATCGTTGAATTTGTGAAGGGGTTGCGACGTTTTTATCTATGGGGACCATTCCTATTTGTTCATGCTGGGATTTCTTCACTTGTGGAGAATTTCCGAGATACAAAAGAAGAGGACTTCTATTGGATTAGAGAAGAATTTTATAATGTTCCGCATAAAGCAAAAGAAATTATTGTATTTGGACACACACCAACAGTTTTATTAAATGAAGACAAATCTAGTAATGTATGGTTATCGCCTTGTCAAAAGAAGTTGGGAATAGATGGAGGAGGGGCCATCTTTGAGCGAGGTCAGCTTCATGGGGTTGTCTTTACAAAGGACTCTAGAGAGATTACCATTCATTCTGTTGGTTTAAGTTCTGATTTAACTACAAATACTCTAGAGTTAGATTTATAAAATACGCCACTTAAACTGGTAATTGTTTCAGTGTAAACTTTCGAGGATTCGCCTTAGTTGGTGGGTCTTTTTTTATTATTGGAGTGTTTTGAATTGTACTGTGGCTTTTATTTATCAACCTTGTGCAAGAGTGGTATAGTATGGTTAGTGAGGTGGAAGGAAATGTCTAATAAAATTGAACATATTTTTAAGCTTCAAACGAGCTGGGATGGTGGAAGAAATGATACGGGTGAAATTTACAGTGGAAATTTAAAAACCACTATATCAATCCCGCGTGAAATGAATGGTCCCGGAATTGGGACGAATCCCGATGAGTTGCTTTTAAGTGCTGCAGCTAGTTGTTATATTATCTCTTTGGCGGCGATGCTGGAACGTTCAGATGTAAAAGCACGTCTATACCTTCAATCTGATGCTATTGTCCAAGTAGAAAATAATATTTTTACATACAAACAAATCATTCACCATATTGAAATTGTATTACAAGAACCATGCGATTCAAAGAAGCGAATCGCAAAACGACTAGCTGTTAAAGCAGAAGAGAGCTGCATGATTAGTAAAGCGTTGAGAGGGAATGTAGAAATTATAGTAGATTGTAAAATAGCAGAATAGAAATTCACAAAAGAGAAAGCGAGTGTAAGGGATGACAATTCTTAAGCCAATCCTTCTGATCGTACTTGTAGCCGCTTTTACCTTTTTTATAAGTGGTCGATTAATAGGGGCGAATGTCAATCTTTTTAAAAGAGTACTGTCGGTCGTGATAAGTGTTGCTTTCACGACTTTTATCTATTGGTATACGTATTTAAAGGGGAAGGAATATTCTTTTGATACGGTCAACAGTGTAGTAAATGTTACGACAGTACTTTGGATTGGGAGTATGTTACTTATTTCCATGCTGATTTATTTGTTTTTTGAACTATTTGACCCGATTGCATTCGATGAGAAATCAGGCAGACATCATGGCAAAAAATCATTGACAAAAAAAATGGTAGGCTACTGGAGACATCAAAAGAGGTTGCGGAATGTAGTAAAAATCGCTGTAACAAATGGCATTACCAGAACGGTAAAGTACGCAAGAAATCGTGACTCCGATCGAGAATTAGCCATCGCATTGCGTGAGACACTCGAGCAATGCGGAGGGATTTTTATTAAATTTGGGCAAGTTCTGTCAACTCGCAAGGAACTATTTTCGCCTATTTTTATAGAAGAGCTAGAGAAATTGCAGCAAAATGTGACTTCGCTTTCCGAAGATCAAGTACATGTCATTCTAAAGCAAAACTTACGTGGTGGGGTAGATGACGTATTTTCATATTTTAATAGAACACCTATTGCAGCTGCCTCAATTGGCCAAGTACATAAAGCGGTTTTGCGAAAAACAAATGAACCAGTAGTCGTCAAATTGTTGCGACCGGATATTAAAGAAATTATGCGGGAAGATCTAAGCATTTTAGTGGAATTCGCTAATTGGATCACAAGTAGATCTCAATGGGCAGAAAGTTTGGGCTTTCTCGATTTGGCGGAAGGGTTTGCTTCTTCCTTAAGGGAAGAAATTGATTTTCATATTGAAGCTCGCAATATGACTCAAATTTGTAATGTTATGAAGAAAAGCGATTTAAGCGTCAATATCCCAAAAATATATGAAGAATATAGTAATGAGAATATTTTAGTAATGGAACTGGCACAAGGTGTTAGTGTTGCCAATCTTCCAGATGAAACAGTGATGAGCCGTCATGACATTGCAGAAACTCTTCTTTTCTCCTATTTAGAACAAGCTTTAGTTTCGGGAATTTTCCATGCCGACCCTCATCCCGGGAATATCTATTATGATGCAGCGACAAATGAGATTACGATATTAGATTTTGGTGCAGTCTGTCGATTATCAACTTCTCAGCAAGAAGGGTTAAAACTATTCTTTTTAGGTATTCAACAAAGTGATTCATCGATTCTTTATGACGGAATATCCTTGTTGGTTAAGAAGCAAAATGATGTGAATCGGGTAGAATTAGAGCAAGCGATCAGCCAAATCTTGTTAAGGATTTCTTTTGTAGAACGGATTCGTTCAGATGAAATCGTCTACTCGATTTTCTCGGTTATCCGTGATTTCGGTTTGCAATTATATCCGTCTGTAAGCCTTGCCTTACGAGTAATCGTTACTTTAGATGGGACTTTACGAATTATTGACCGTGAGTTTAACATCTTTGAGGAAGCCAAAATCTTTTCGAGTAATTTCCTAAAAGAAACATTGAAAAAGCCTTTCAAGGAACCACATGAAACAAAAGAGAGAATAGAAGAGGAACTGGCAATGCTCCTACCGAATTTGCGGAAAATTCCTCGAAGGGTAGATCAGTTGTTTAAAAAAGTCGAGGATGGAAAGGTGATTTTGCATCACGATATCTTCTCCGATAAAAACAATAAAAATTTCATCACACAGTTATTTTCGAGGTTTATATTATTATTCGTAGGCATTACATTCGGCATTATTTCAGTTGCTCTCCTTGCCATCTCGCAAGTCGTTCACACGGCGTACGCAATCTACTTAAATACTGCTGCATACTTTGGCCTGTTTCTATGTGCCGTCTTACTCGTACGTCTATCCATACAAGCAATTCGTGATATGAAACAGATAAAATAGATGAAGAGGCAGGGTCAGATCAAAAAGCAGCAAATTTCTCGCTGAGGAATTTGCTGCTTTTTTGTTCCATTTTTTTAAAACATTTATTTCCTGTATAGGGATATAAATGCAATAACTTGTCAATCATGAATTAAATAGGAATTGTTAGCGAATCTATTATTTATCTAGCTTTCAAACTAATAAGGAGGTTTTTGATAAGGGATTAAATAGAACATTTCAAAATCAGGAAGTCTAGAATGATTGCGAAGAAATTATATTATAAAAACATCCTCAAAATTGAAATTTCCACTCATATCTTGAAATGAATCAATTTTTGTTAGTGTTTTTCTATTCGAAGTTTATTCCCTAGGAAATATTTCGTTTGAAAAGCAGGAAGTTGAATTATATCAGCAAAATTTATTTGACTAAAAAACTATAAATAATGGTTAATAACCATTCTATTAAAACAATCAAATACGTATATTTTGCTTTCGGTAGAAATATAAAAATAATAGTTGAAAATGTGAAAGGAGAGTATCATTCATGCTGCAAATCAGTAGAAAGCTATTTGCTCTGCCAATTAATCAGGTTTATTTTAAAGAATCGAAGTGTGATAGCAGATTTGACCCGAAAATTATTTGTTATACCCATGTCTTGAAACCGAGTCGCAAGCTTCAAGGCCAAAAAACCCTCCATATCGATTTAAGACAAGATGAAACAACTCTAAATTATAAAATGTCTGATAAAGTAATTCCTTTGTTGGATGACATGCAGGATGAGGATTGGAAAATTTCGAGATGGGATCATCCAACCGATAAGGATATTGAAGCGTATCAGCAGTTTTATAACTTAAATGCCAAACAAAAGGACATTCGAAAACTAGACAAGTATGATGTGCAAACATTGAAGCTTCTTCGTGATCAAGGTGGACTCCTCATTACGAAAATTGAAAATGAACAGAAGGCATTCATATCTTATGGCATTTATGCCGTTGGTGAGGAAATGGTAATGGCTCTTTATAATGACGGTCAAGGATTAATAAATGACAAATTCGAACAGAGTGTAAATTATTTTTTATGCTTGGAAAATATCAAGTATTTTGGTGAGCAAGGATACCGAATTTACGATTTTGGCGATATTAAAGATTTGACGATTTTAGAGCAACTAAACGAGCACTTTGGAGGAAAGTTAGTAACAGTCTTTTCGGGATACATTACAAAATCCCCTTTCAGTCAAATGCTATTACAGCTCAACTTAAAAGGGCTGAAGAAACGACTAAGTTATTAATGGGAACCAAGCAATTCCATATATGCCTAAATTAAAGTGGAATGCGAATTAATTAACAATTCAATTGTCCTCTAATATCGCCTTTGTTTTGTTATAATAGAAACAATAGATTTAGAGAGGATTTTTAACGATGACAAATAAACCACATCTTTTAATAGTCGATGGAATGGCGCTTTTATTCCGTTCCTTTTTTGCCTCAAGTGCGATGGGGCATTTTATTCGTTTGGCTGATGGGACACCATCGAACGGGGTACAAGGATTTGCTCGCCACGTCTTGACGGCGCAATCGATTTACCAACCAACACATCTAGCGATTTGTTGGGATATGGGTGCACAAACGTTTCGAAATGAGATTTTTGATGGTTATAAAGCAAACCGTCCAGCCCCACCTGAAGAAATGCTTCCTCAGTTTGATATGGCAAAAGAAGTATCAGAAATGATAGGGTGGCAAAACTTTGGTGTAGTAGGAATGGAAGCGGACGATATGATTGGTTCCATGATTGAAAAATGGAAAGATGAAGCTTCTATTACGGTTATTTCCGGTGACAAGGATTTGCTTCAATTATTAAATCCATCTACACAAATCGCCTTCACGAAAAAAGGTTACTCCGAGTACGATATCTATACAGAAGAACGTTTTAAGGAAGAGTACTTAATCGAACCATACAAGTTTGCTGATGTGAAGGCCTTTATGGGTGATACAAGCGATGGATATCCCGGGGTTAAGGGAATCGGTCCAAAAACCGCGCTTCAGTGGATTCAAAACTATGGTTCCATTGACGGCGTACTGGAGAATTTAGATGCGCTAAAACCAGCACAACGTAATAAAGTTAGCGACAATCTTGAAATGCTGAAGCTCTCTCATCAATTAGCCAAGATTCAGAGAGACATGCAAATTGATGCTACTTTAGAAGAGCTGGTAATCAAGGATTATGCCCAAGAAACTATTGATCGTCTTCAGGATAAAGGATTCAGTCTAATTGCAAAACACGCGAAAACTTTATATTCTTTCGTATAAAATAATGTGCTGAGGTGATGTATTCAATCACCTCGGCTTTATTTTTACGAAACTTAGTACCTTGTGGTTATCAGCATAGCGAACCTTTCTTATTTGGCTATCTCGATTTCGCCCGCCATTATCGTGAAGGATTAAGTACAGTTCATTATCCATGATTTCATAACCAATCAGGGGAACCCAATGATATTTAAAGGTTGGTTTTGCGAACCATTGGAAAGTAAAGTGCTTATCAAATTTCATCGCAACTGGTCTACCGGCATCAAGTTCCCTTAGGCTTTCGGAAAGTGTACAGCGTGAGACAATCCAGCCCGGACCTAATAGTTTTCGCAAGTTTTTTATAAGGCGCCATGTAAATAAACCAATTCTTGTTCCGCCAAGCAGCTTATAAAGTTCATTGACTTCTTTGACTGTAGATTGTTGATGCGAGTGATAATTTAATATGACAGATACTGTAGTAGGACCGCAAGCAGAGTTTTGATATTGTGGATTTATATTTTGACTATATTGAGACATACCAAGAACATTTAGCTGAACTTTCATATTTTCACCTCTTACCTTCTTTTTACTATCATATCGGATAGGAATGGTTGTGAACAAAAGAATGATATAATTTTATGGGAAAATTTAAATAGAGATTGGTTACATATTAAAGGGGGAGCAAAATGGCACAATATAAGACTTTATTATTTGATTTAGATGATACGTTGCTAGACTTTAGAGCATCTGAAGAAGTGGCTTTACAAAATTTATTTAAAGATCAACAGTTTACATTAACGCCTGACATTAAAACGAATTACAAGAAACTGAATGAATCGTTATGGAAAGCTTATGAGAGAGATGAAATAGACCGTGATGAAGTCGTGAATACGCGTTTTGCTTTACTATTTCAACAATATGGAATGGAGGTAGATGGAATCGCTCTTGAGATGAATTATCGAAAATATCTGTCTCAAGGCCATCATTTAATAGAAGGAGCTTTGGAATTAATTCAAGCGCTGCATACTGAATTTGATTTATATATCGTGTCCAATGGAGCGTCTTACACACAGCAAAAACGATTGAAAGATTCAGGTCTTGCCCCGTATTTTAAAAAAGTGTTTGTTTCGGAAGACACAGGATATCAAAAACCAATGAAAGCGTTCTTTGACTTTGTATTTTCTCAAATCGAAAACCTTAATATGCAAGAAACCTTAATCATTGGGGATTCCTTTAGTGCCGATGTAACTGGCGGGTGGAATGCGGGAATTGATACTTGCTGGATAAATATAATAGGACAGGAGAATCAACATTCTGAAATTGTTCCTACATACGAAATCCGTAAACTAGAGGAGATTTATGCAGTATTGGGGATTGAGAAATCTAAGCTTGGCTAAAAATGCTATTGAGCAGTAAGGAAGTAACTTGCGAATTGGGCGAGGATTAAAACTGTCTCAAAGTGCAGGTAATTGAACTAATCTAGTTGAAGGAGCAGTGGAAAGGTCACGAACCAGGCTGTAAGGTGACAAAACTAGTCGGAAGAGCAGTGAAAGTGTCACGAAGCAGGCTGTAAGGTGACAAAACTAGTTTGAAGAGCAGGGGAAGTGTCATGAGGCAGGCTGTAAGGAGACGAAACTAGTTGGAAGGGCAGTGGACATGTCGCGAACCAGGCTGTAATCGGTCTAAAAAAGCTGCAAGACATAGCAAGCATCTAGAAATCACTTAAAATCACAAACAAAAAAAGTGGGAAAAACGAATGGTTCTTCTCCACTTCCCATACTATTATTTTCCTTCTTTTCTTCTGTTCGTTACAGTTTCTCCGCCAATACCCCAATTGTCCGTGTCCACTTCATCAATGACTACCACTGTTGTGGCAGGGCTTTTGCCGAGTACATCTACCAGTAATTGAGTTGCCCCTTTAATAAGGGCAGCTTTTTTTTCAGGTGTGACATCTTCATTTGTAATTTTGATATTTACATAAGGCATTTTGTTCATCCCCTTAAATGTTCTTATATTTTATATATAAGTAACAGCTAGACTAATAAAAAAGCCATGAATAAAGTTTTTAAAAACCTATTCATAGCTCGTAAAATCTACTCTTTAGCTTTGCGCGTTCAAAAATTCTTTTACATCATCCGGCGATTTTGCGTTTGCACTGTGTAAGTGAGCAAGTTTTTCACTGTTTTTGAAGATTAATAAACTTGGAATTCCCAGTACTTGATATTTTTCTGCTAGTTCAGGAAAATCATCACGGTTAATTTCATACCATGTGTATTGGTTGTATTCTTCAATAATTGGATCAATAAACATGTTCATGCGTGTGCAGTCTGGGCACCAACCAGCGTAGAATTTTACAATCACCGGTTGTTCAGATGCGATAATTTCGTTAAATTGTTCATTTGTTGTAATGTTTTGCATTATCATTCACTCTCCTTATAGATAGTGTACACATTTTAAATTATTGGGAAAAGTAATTTGACTCAATGAATAGTTGTTCATATCATATAAAACACTCTAGTAATTTAATAAATACTCAACCGGATTTTTTAGAAAATTAAGTTAAAAGTTATTGCTAAATTTAAGGAAATCATCTACACTAAGAACAGAAAAAGGGATTTAAAGAATTAAATTTTATGAATTTATTTTTTTTTGGCATAAAATGAATGAGTATTCATTCAAAGGATTAAGGGGGATGTTTATGTCTTACAAAATTCAAAAAGCAGCCGTACTCGGTTCAGGGGTAATGGGGTCAGGAATTGCAGCACATTTAGCGAATATCGGGATTCCAACATTATTATTAGATATAGTTCCAAGAGAGGTAACAAAAGAAGAAGAAGCAAAAGGACTTACATTAGAACACCCTGCTGTTCGGAATCGTTTTGCCACTAGTGCCGTTCAAAAGCTGTTAAAACATAAACCGGCACCACTCACTTCCAAGAAAAATTTAGCACTTATTACTGCGGGGAATTTAGAGGATGATTTAGAAAAGCTTAAGGATGTTGACTGGGTCATCGAAGTGGTTGTTGAAAACCTGGACATTAAGAAGAATCTATTTGAGCGAGTAGATTCTGTGCGGAAACCAGGAACGATTATTAGCTCGAATACATCCGGTATTAGCGTGAATGCAATGGCTGAGGGACTTTCAGAGGATTTCCAAAAGCATTTTTTAGGTACGCACTTCTTTAACCCACCACGATATTTAAAGCTATTGGAAGTCATTCCTACACAACAAACGTCCCCAGAGGTTGTTTCCTTTATGAAAACGTTCGCTGAAGACGTGTTAGGAAAAGGTGTTGTGATCGGGAAAGATACACCTAACTTTGTTGCAAACCGTATCGGTACGTACGGATTATTAATTACTTTGAGAGAAATGCTAAACCGTGGTTATTCAGTAGGTGAAGTTGATTCGGTTACTGGAACACTAATCGGGCGAGCAAAATCCGCTACTTTTAGAACTTTGGATGTTGTTGGGTTAGATACATTCCTGCACGTGGCTCAAACGGTTTATGATCAAACTACAGGCGATGAACAAAAAGTGTTCCAAGTGCCGGAGCTAATGAAAAAATTAGTTGAAAATGGTTGGTTAGGGGCGAAGTCCGGTCAAGGCTTCTTCTTGAAAAAGGGCAAGGAGATTCTTGAGATTGACCCTGCTACTTTAGAATATGTACCAGTGAAAAAGCTGCAGACACCTTCGATTGAAATGGCAAAACAAACAAAAGGACTTCCAAATAAAGTGAAGACACTGGTTTATGCTAACGATCGTACAGGTGAATTATTATGGAATATTTTTGCTCCAACATTAATTTACTCTGCTGAAATGATTGGTGTTATAGCAGATAGTATTGTTGAAATCGACAATGCCATGAAATGGGGCTTCGGCTGGTCACAAGGTCCATTTGAAATGTGGGATGCAATCGGTGTTAAACAATCCGTAGAAAAAATGGAAGCTGAAGGCAGGGAAGTGCCAGGCTTCATTAAAGAATTTTTATCTCAAGGCTTTGAATCCTTCTATACAGAATTAGATGGTGATTTAGCTTACTACAATGGATCAGAATATGTAAAAGTGCCGGTCAATGAAAAAGTAATCGATTTAAAACGCTACAAGAAAAAACAAGGGGTTCTTAAATCGAATTCAGGTGCTAGTTTAATAGATTTAGGTGATGGCGTCGCTTTACTGGAATTTCATTCGAAATCCAATGCAATAGGCCTTGATATTATCCAGATGCTGAATTTTGCTATTGATGAGGTAGAAGCAAACTATAAGGGACTTGTCATCGGGAACCAAGGCAAAAACTTCTGTGTCGGTGCAAACCTTGGCATGATTTTAATGGAAGCTCAAGATGATAACATTTTTGAACTGGACTATACAATACGTGCATTCCAGAAAGCGATGCGCCGAGTAAAGTACAGCAAAAAACCTGTTGTGGCTGCACCATTTGGCATGACGCTTGGTGGAGGAGCGGAAGTTTGTTTGCCGGCTGCTCATATTCAAGCATCCAGTGAAACCTATATGGGCTTAGTAGAAGTAGGGGTAGGTTTAATTCCAGGTGGTGGAGGAAATCTGGCACTATACGAAAAGTTCTTAAAAGGACTTCCAAACGGAGTAGAGGTTGACTATCAAGCAATTGCCAATAAAGTATTTGAAACGGTTGCAATGGCTAATGTTTCTGCTTCAGGTGAAGAAGCGCGCGACAATAACTTCCTAAACTTTGCTGATGGCATTTCAGTTAATCCAGATCATCTCATCTATGAAGCAAAACAGGCTGTACTTGCACTTTCAGACGCGGGTTATATTGCACCGGTTCCGAAAAAAGTAAAGGTAGTTGGAGCACCAGGGTATGCAACGCTTTTATTGGGATCACAGGGTATGTTCCAATCAGGCTTTATTAGTGAGCATGATTTAAAAATCGCGAAGAAGCTAGCGTATGTAATTGCAGGTGGGCTAGTGCCATACGGAACAGAGGTAACAGAAGAGTATCTACTAAACTTAGAACGCGAAGCATTTTTGCAGCTTGTAGCCGACCCTAAATCGCAAGCAAGAATGCAGAATATGCTCATCAAAGGAAAACCGCTGCGTAATTAATTAACTTGTGGATTAAAGATTGATGCATAACTTGACGGAATCTGAATTAACTCAAGCAATGAATAAGGGGGATACACAATATGCGTGAAGCCGTAATTGTAGCAGGTGCAAGAACGCCAATAGCCAAGGCGAAAAAAGGATCGCTTGCAACCGTACGTCCCGATGATTTTGGGGCAGTAGTAGTAAAAGAAACATTAAAAAGAGCGGGTTATGAAGGTCCCATAGATGATTTAATTATGGGCTGTGCAATGCCTGAAGCGGAACAAGGGATGAACGTTGCACGTAATATCGGTGCATTGGCTGGTCTACCAGATTCAACACCAGCAATAACAATTAACCGCTTTTGTTCTTCAGGTCTTCAAGCGATTGCTTATGCAGCAGAACGTGTCATGCTAGGTCACTCAAAGGCCGTTTTGGCTGGTGGAGTGGAATCGATGAGCATGATTCCGATGACAGGCAATACCGTTCGATTAAATCCGAAATTAGCAGAGGAAGCACCTCAATATTATATGAGTATGGGTCATACGGCTGAGGAAGTGGCCAATCGTTATGAAGTAAGCAGGGAAGACCAGGATGCTTTTGCGGTACGTTCTCATGAATTAGCCCAAAAAGCGATTGAAGAAGGTAAATTTAAAGATGAAATCGTGCCTGTTGAAGTGGTTCAGCATTATGTTGACGTGAACAATAAGTTGCAGTCACGCACGTTTACATTTGATAAGGATGAAGGTGTTCGAGTAGGTACTTCTATGGAAGGTCTTGCAAAATTGCGCCCGGCATTTAACGTAAAAGGCTCTGTAACAGCGGGGAATTCTTCTCAAACATCTGATGGTGCAGCAGCAGTTCTGGTCATGGATCGCGAAGAAGCTGAAAAACAGGGATTAAAACCGATGGCAAAATTTCTAGGGTTCGCAGTTGGAGGGGTACCACCAGAAGTAATGGGTATTGGACCAATTGAAGCAGTTCCTAAAGCTTTAAAAATCGCAGGTCTATCTCAAGATGATATCGATTTATGGGAATTGAATGAAGCCTTTGCTTCTCAATCGATTCAGGTTGTTCGCCATTTAGGAATTGATATGGAAAAAGTCAATGTGAATGGTGGAGCAATTGCATTAGGGCATCCACTTGGTGCAACAGGTGCCATTTTAACTTTAAAGCTAATTCATGAGTTGAAACGCCAAGGCAAAAAATATGGTGCTATAACAATGTGTATCGGTGGCGGAATGGGTGCTGCTGGAGTTATTGAAGTTTTATAATATAGGAGTTTTATGAATTTGTTGATTAGCTTTAGGCAATCGTCCTATACCTACTGCCTTTCGGAAGCCGAATGTCTAAAGCTTTTCTATAGATGAATGGGAATTTATAAGAATCGCTTACAAATAGATTTTTAATATCGAATAAAGGGGAGGAAGTAAAAATGGTTCAAACTACAAACATTATTAAGGGTGGAAGTTTTTTAATTGAAGATGTGGAATTAGAACGTGTCATTACTCCTGAGGATTTTACGGACGAGCAAAAAATGATTGCTCAAACTACAACTGATTATGTAGAAAATGAAGTAAAGCCAGTAGTTGAAAACTTGGAGAATCATGAATTCGAGCACTCTGTTAGTCTATTAAAAAAGGCTGGGGAACTAGGTTTATTGGCAGCAGATGTCCCTGAAGAATACGAGGGCTTGGAGTTAGATAAAATTTCATCTGCTTTAATCGCGGAAAAAATGTCTCCTGCAGGTGGTTTCTCCATCACGCATGGTGCACACGTTGGGATCGGTTCATTGCCAATCGTATTATTTGGTAACCACGAGCAAAAATCGAAATACTTGCCGAAACTTGCTTCAGGCGAGCTGATTGCAGCTTACGCTTTAACTGAACCCGGATCGGGATCTGATGCCCTAGGCGCTAAAACGGTTGCTAAGCTAAATGAAGCGGGTACTCACTATGTATTAAACGGTGAAAAACAATGGATTACCAATGCTGGCTTCGCTGATGTATTCGTTGTTTACGCGAAAATCGATGGAGATCAATTCACTGCGTTTATCGTCGAACGTAAATTCCCTGGTGTATCTGTTGGTGCAGAAGAAAAGAAAATGGGGATCAAATCATCTTCAACACGTACGCTAATTTTACAAGATGCAGAGGTTCCTGTTGAAAACCTGCTTGGTGAAGTTGGCCGCGGTCACGTAATTGCCTTCAACATTTTAAATATCGGGCGCTATAAATTAGGAGTTGGTACTGTAGGTGCATCAAAACGTGCTTTAGAATTAGCTATTGCTTATACAAACCAACGTCAACAATTTAAAACACCATTATCAAGTTTTAATCTTACAAAAGAAAAAATTGCAACGATGGCGTCGCATCTTTATGCTTCTGAATCCTTAAACTATCGTACTGTAGGTTACTTCGAAGATCGTTTAAGCCAGCTTTCAAAAGAAGAACAAAAAGATGGAAAAGCGATTGCTGGGGCGATTGCTGAATATGCGATTGAATGTTCGATTGCAAAAGTATTCGGTTCAGAGACATTGGATTATATCTCTGACGAAGCAGTTCAATTACATGGTGGATATGGTTTCATGGCAGAATATGAGGTAGAACGTATTTACCGTGATTCTCGCATTAATCGTATTTTTGAAGGAACAAATGAAATTAATCGCTTAATCGTTCCTGGAACATTCATGAAAAAAGCATTGAAAGGTGAACTGCCTTTACTTCAAGTTGCCCAAAAGCTGCAAGAAGAATTAATCATGCTAATGCCTGAAGAAATTGGTAATGAGCCATTAGCACAAGAGAAATATCTAGTGAAAAATGCTAAGAAAATTGGTGTGCTAGCAGCTGGAGCAGCAGCACAAAGGTTTGGTGCAAAACTAGAAGCTGAACAAGAAGTACTTGTTAACATCGCCAATATTGCTAACCAGCTATACGCAATGGAGTCAGCTGTCATTCGTACAGCAAAAGCTATTGAGCGTGATGGTGCAGAGAAGTCGAAGCAAAAAATACTTTATACGGAAATCTTCTGCCAAGAAGCATTTGCGGAAATCGAAAAAGAAGCAAAAGAAACGATTTTAGCAGCAGTTGAAGGCGATGCTGGAAAAATGACACTTTCTGCACTTCGTAAACTCACTAGAAATAACCCATATAACCTCATCTTGAAAAAACGTGAAGCATCGCAAAGATTAATCGAAGCCGAAAAATATATCGTATAAGCTTTCCCCCTGGGGCATCCTATAATCAGGATGCCCCAGACTGTTGACAAACGCTCGCATCCTGCGTTACTTGTCTCTCTCGTCCCCTCATGAACCTTTTGTTCTATTCGGGTCTTCGCTCGACTACGTGCCTTGGATGACAAGCGTTTTCAAGACAGTCTGGGCCTGCTTTTATTAAGAAATAACTTAAAAAACGTGTAGACAAAATCAAAATTATAAACAATTCCTATTATTCAGAATTAAATATGTGCCTGGCACTCAGATTTAGTTCTCTGCTATACTTTAGTTAAATAAATTTTAGTAGTAGTGAAGGAGTATGTTATGGCGGTTAAATTGATTCAGTATCCACGTTGCACCACTTGCAAGAAGGCGGAAAAATGGTTAAAAGACAATGAGATAGAATATGAAGCGATTCATATTGTGGAACAGACACCCTCAAAAGAAGAGTTAAAGGAAATTTGGGAAAAAAGTGAACTTCCTCTAAAGAAATTTTTTAATACTTCTGGCATGAAATATAAAGAACTGGGCTTAAAGGACAAGTTAAGTTCAATGTCTGAGGAGGAACAATTAGAATTACTTGCTTCAGATGGTATGTTGATTAAAAGACCAATTGTAACAGACGGTGAAAAAGTAACACTGGGATTCAAAGAAACTGACTTCACTGAATCTTGGAAATAAAGCTCTGCTCTATCTTGTTTTTGGTTATAAAATATGTCAAACTTAGCATGTATGAATTACATATATTTGGAGGGGTTTTTAGTGAGCACACCGAAAGATTTACGTTACTCTAAAGAACACGAATGGGTAAAAGTTGAAGATGGAAAAGTACGTATTGGAATTACACACTTTGCACAATCTGAACTTGGCGATATTGTTTTCGTTGAACTTCCACAAGTTGGCGACGATATTCAATTAAACCAACCATTCGGTAGTGTTGAATCTGTTAAAACAGTTTCAGAACTATACGCACCAATTTCAGGTAAAGTTGTTGAAATCAATAGTGAACTTGAAGATAGCCCAGAATTTGTAAACGAGTCGCCTTACGAACAGGCTTGGATGGTAGTGATTGAACCAACTGATCTTTCAGAAGTGGAAGCTTTATTAACTCCTGAGCAATATGATGAATTAATTGAGGCATAATCTGAATATGATATATTAAAACGCCAGAAAATCACTGGCGTTTTTTTTACAATCTAAATATAATAAGTAACCACACTTTTATTTCACTGATAATGGGAAAGACTTTCTACCTAAAATCAGTGGGAAAAGACTTCGATTTTCGCTAACGAAAACCGTGCTTTTCAATCATTATCCTTATGCATATTTGAAGACGTTATTTAGCTGTGTTACTACAAATCGTGGGGTGAAGCAAATGATAGTTGATAAGTGTATAATTGTTGAAGGTCGATCGGATAAGTTAAACATTGCACCAATATTTGCAGAGGATGTTAAAATTATTTGTACAAATGGTACGATTAGTGAGGATGCATTATTAGATCTTCTAGAGCCATTTGAAGAATGTAAACTCTATACGTTATTTGATGCGGATAATTCAGGAGAAAAGTTGAGAAAGCTAACAAAAAGAATTTATTCTGAAGCTGTTCATCTTTTCATACCCCGAACATATATCGAAGTGGCAAATGCACCTAAAAAAGTGTTGGCAAATTTGTTAAACGAGGCCAAATTTTCTGTGCATAAGCAATATCTATCTTCATCAATTGAAACGTTAAATTAGCTGTTTATATTACCTAAACCAATGAAGTAGGATGATGATTATGAAAGAATGGACAACTGAAAATTGGGTGCAACAACAGGAGCAAAATGCCTTTGTTGCCCTTTATCTATATACGCCTATGTGTGGGACTTGTGCAGTTGCATCGAAAATGTTGGAAGTTATAGAAAATCTTTTACCAGATCTGCCGCTAGGGAAAGCCAATATTAATTACTTAGAAACGCTAGCGATGGATTATCAAGTTGAAAGTGTCCCATGTTTGCTGATTAGCGAACATGGAAATGTCGAAAAAGTGTATGCTTTCCAATCTGTACCATTCCTATATGAAAAGTTAAAAAAGTAGTTGACGAGGGTAGAACTGACGTGGTAAAGTAACTTCCATAATCTAAAACTTAATATCGTAACTCTTATAAAGAGCGGTGGAGGGAAGTGCCCTATGAAACCCGGCAACCATCACATTTATGTGAAAAGGTGCCAAGTCACGCGAAGTGGATACTTTGGAAGATAAGAGAACGGTTAACGTAAACAATACATTTACGTCCCCTTCTACTTGTCTTGGTAGAAGGGGCTTTTTGTTTGTAAAAAATTTTCTCCTAAATTTCACTTAGCTAAATGGGTAAACTTAAAATACCTTCAAGTTTATATAAAAGAATACATAATTACGGTTTGAGATCGAACGTAAAGTAAGGAGTCACATATGATTAAACTTAAAGATATATCGAAAATATATAAAACAAAGAATGGAGAATTAACAGCTGTCAAAGATGTTAATTTATCTATTAATAAAGGTGAAATCTTCGGAATTATTGGCTATAGCGGTGCCGGAAAAAGTACGATGATTCGCTTATTAAACGGTCTGGAAAAACCTTCTACAGGTACCGTAGAAGTAAATGGCCAACAGATTTCTTCGATTTCTGGTACACAGCTTCGTCAAGCAAGACAAAAAATCAGTATGATCTTCCAGCATTTCAATCTACTATGGTCAAGGACAGTTGCGGATAACATTGCCTTCCCATTAGAGATTGCAGGTGTCTCAAAGTCGGAACGGGCACAACGTGTGAAAGAATTGATCGACTTGGTTGGGTTAACAGGGAGAGAAAGTGCTTATCCATCTCAATTATCAGGCGGTCAAAAGCAACGTGTCGGGATTGCAAGAGCGTTAGCCAATAACCCGGAAGTCTTGCTTTGTGATGAAGCAACAAGTGCCCTTGATCCAGAAACAACGGATGCCATTTTGGAACTGTTGCTGGACATCAATAAGCGTTTAGGGCTAACGATTGTTCTTATTACACATGAAATGCATGTTATCCGTAAAATTTGCAAACGTGTAGCAGTAATGGAAGCTGGACAAGTTGTTGAATCTGGCGACGTTCTTGAAGTGTTCCAAAATCCCAAAGCCGAAATAACAAAGAACTTCGTAATGCAAGTTTCAGGAACAAAGGAATCGAAAGAATCGATTGAGCAAATTCTAGTGAATTACCCTACAGGGAAAATTGTGAAGCTGACATTTATAGGGAATAAAACGGAACAACCGGTAATTTCCCAAATTATTAAGGAATTTGATGTAGAAGTGAATATTGTTCACGGGAATATTACACAAACTACAAGTGGTCCTTACGGAACATTGATTGTTCAGATTGATGGCAAACCAGATCAAGTTGAAAAAGCATTCAAGATTTTAGAGTCTCGAGAAATTCAAGCGGAGGTGATTGACCATGTTTAATCAATTATTTCCGAATGTTGATTGGGTAAAAATGTGGGAAGCTACATACGAGACACTATATATGACGGTTATTTCTACAGGAGTAACCTTTGTACTGGGGCTAGCAATTGGAATACTGCTGTTTTTGACAAGTCCGCACCAAATCTGGGCAAATAAAATAGTGAATCTTCTAACTGGCTCTCTCGTTAATATATTCCGTTCTATTCCATTTATCGTATTAATTATTCTTTTAATTCCGTTTACGAAGTTCTTGCTTGGAACAATTCGAGGAGTTGAAGCGGCTTTACCGGCTTTGATTATTGGTGCTGCACCGTTTTATGCTCGCTTGGTATTAATCGCTTTACGAGAAATTGATAAAGGCGTTATAGAAGCAGCTCGATCAATGGGCGCGAAAACTTCAACGATTATTTGGAAAGTGTTGATTCCTGAGTCTTTGCCAGCATTACTTTCCGGTATTACAGTAACTGCGGTTGCATTAGTCGGATATACGGCAATGGCTGGTATTATCGGGGCAGGCGGATTAGGAAACCTTGCTTTTATTGATGGCTTCCAGCGCAGCCGTGAAGATGTAACATTAACGGCGACGATTGTTATTTTATTGATTGTGTTTATTCTTCAATTTATTGGAGACTTTATAACAACAAAGACTGATAAACGTTAATCAGGATTTTAGTTTTATTTAGTAATTGGTGCTGACGGTTTAGCCGTTCACATATAGAAGAAATGAAAAGAAAAGGAGAAAGACAACATGAAGAAAATTTTATCATTTTTATTATTATCAGTAGTCGTTCTTGCTTTAGCAGCATGTGGCAGTGCTAAGGAAGAAGAAACCAATACTTCTACAAACGATTCTGCTGGTGAAGCAACAACGGATCAAAAAGAATCTACTACTATAACAGTTGGGGCATCTAACGGTTTACATGATTTAATCTTAGAACAAGCAAAACCTATTTTAGCTGAAGAAGGAATCGAGTTGAAAATCGAACCTTACCAAGACTATGTAATGCCTAACCAAGACTTGGACTCTGGTGAACTTGATGCAAACTATTTCCAGCACATTCCATACCTTGAAACGGAAATTGCTGAAAAAGGCTATGATTTCGTAAATGCAGGTGGAATTCACATTGAACCAATCGGAATTTATTCACAAAAATATAAATCATTAGAAGAACTTCCGGATGGCGCAACAATTATTATTTCTAACTCAGTATCCGACCAAGGCCGTATTTTATCTCTTCTTGAAAATAAAGGGTTAATCACATTAGCAGATGGAATCGATAAAACGTTAGCAACTGTCGATGATATCGTTGAAAATCCAAAAAATTTGGTAATCGACAATAGCTCGGCGCCAGAAATGTTAGTAACGTATTATGAAGAAGGCGAAGGAGACGCGGTAGTTATTAACTCTAACTTCGCAATCGATGCTGGCATAAACCCTATAGAAGATTCAATCGCGATTGAAGGTTCTGAATCTCCTTATGTAAACGTAATCGCAGTGAAAGCTGAAGATAAAGATAACGAAGCAATTATACGCTTAGTAGAAGTATTGCATTCAGATGCAATCCAACAATTCATCATTGATGAGTGGGGCGGCGCAGTAGTACCAGTAAACGAATAATTTGAAATGGTGAGGGAAATTAACTTTTCCTCACCATTTTTTATTTTCGAGATGGAGTGCGTTTAATGCATTTAAGAACAAAATCCTATCCAAAATGATATACGACTACGAGATGAAGAATATTTTACAAGCTAGCCAACTCGAAATGTCTTTCGTCAAGGGAATGAAGGACAGTATACAAGCTCTGCCCACTCGAAATGTCTTTCATCAAAGGAATGAAGGACAGTATACAAGCTCAGACTTCTTAAAATGTCTTTCATCAAGCGAATGAAGGAAAGTTTACAAGCTCTGCCCACTCGAAATGTCTTTCATCAAGGGAATGAAGGACAGTATACAAGCTCAGCCAATTCGAAATGTCTTTCATCAAAGGAATGAAGGACAGTATACAAGCTCAGACTTCTTAAAATGTCTTTCATCAAGCGAATGAAGGACAGTATACAAGCTCAGCCAACTCGAAATGTCCTTTATCAAGGGAATGAAGGACAGTTTACAAGCTCAGCCCACTCGAAATGTCTTTCATCAAAGAAATGAAGGACAGTATACAAGCTCAGCCAACTCGAAATGTCTTTCATCAAAGGAATGAAGGACAGTTTACAAGCTCAACCACGCCGAAATGACTTTCATCCAACTCCCTACTATCAAAGAATGTGGCTTCATATTAATAATGCCTCTTTAGAATCCACAAAAAATACCCAGAGCACAATTTCCCCATGCTCTGGGTATTTTTCGTAAGCCATTATAAAAATTGATTCAATCTCGAGAAGAAGGTATCAATAAATTTTAAAAATACTTGTTCAGAAGGACCAAGCTCACGGTTGGTTGGATAAATGACGCCGACCGTTCGAGTGATTGCAGGGCTGTCGACAGCCATCTTCACTGTAAAGCGTGGGGTAGAATCATAGAGAGAGCTTTCAGGAAGCAAGGTAACCCCAATACCTGCTGCCACTAAACCTTTCAAGGCATCCATATCCTCGCCTACAGTAGTAATATTCGGAACAAAACCTGCAGCTTTACAAGCATCTACAGCAACTTTATTTAAAATATATCCTTCAGGGAACAGAACAAAATTTTCTTTTCGGAGATCACCCAGAACGATTCTTTCAGCATTTGCTAATCGATGGTTCGCAGGGAGCAAAGCATGAATTTTCTCGCTAAAAAGAATGGAAGAATGGATGCTTTCGTCACTAGGTGGTACAGGTCCTAAAAAGGCAAGGTTGAGCTCCCGGTTCTTTACAGCATCGATTAAATAGCGGTAGGAACCTTGACGCAGTTGGAAGAGTACGTTTGGAAACTCTTTTTTAAAGGCGGAAATAACAGTTGGGAGTACGTAACTTGCAAGACTTGTAGGAAAGCCAATTTTAATGGTCCCCTTTGCAGGATCAAGATACTCCTCTACTTGTTTGACAGCAAAATCAATTGCCTTCAATGCGGTAACTGTGTGCTCCAGAAAAATTTTACCAATTGGTGTCAGCTTCACATTTCGACCGACGCGTTCGAAAAGTGGTGTGCCAAGCTCATCCTCAAGGTTTGCGATTTGTCGACTGACTGCAGACTGGGCAACATGCAGATGTTCCGCTGCTTCGGAGATATGCTCCCGTTCAGCTACTTCAACAAAGTATCGCAATTGGCGTAATTCCAACGTTTTCACCCCACTTATCTAAATATTAGATTAATTCAATCCAAAGTATATATTGTTTATATTATTCTAAAAACTTTACAATGTAAATAAGGTATTCACGAAGATTTGGGGGGATTTACATGACTTTTCATCAGTTTCCGAAGGCACAAGGGCTTTATTCACCAAGTTTTGAACATGACGCTTGTGGAATCGGTTTTTATGCAAATATTAAGGGACTCGCTTCACATGAAATTGTAAAAAACGGTCTAGAAATGTTATGTCGCTTAGATCACCGAGCAGGACGCGGTGGTGATGGCAGAACTGGGGATGGAGCCGGTTTAATGGTTCAGATTCCAGATGCATTTTTTAAATTAAATTGTCCGGAGTTCAACTTGCCTGCAAAAGGTGATTATGGAGTAGGGCAACTATTTTTCACAGAGGATGCTAGAGAGAGAGAATCCATTGAAAATAAAATTAATGAATTAATCGAGCAAGAAGGCCAAACTTTAATCGGCTGGAGAACTGCTCCTACAAATAAAGAGATATTAAGTGATACTGCGAAATCAACAGCGCCTGTTGTTCGCCAAGTTTTTATTAAGGGAGAAAATGTTGAAGATTCTTTAGCATTTGAACGTAAATTATATTTAATTCGTAAGCAAGCTGAATTTTGGGCAAATGAAAATGAACTGAAATTTTATTGTCCAAGTATGTCCAGCCAGAAAATGGTGTTTAAAGGATTATTAACGCCTGAAGAGGTTAGCGAATTCTACATTGATTTACAAGATGAAAGCTTTATCTCAGCATTTGCAATTGTCCACTCAAGATACTCTACAAACACATTCCCAAGTTGGGAACGTGCTCATCCAAATCGCTATATTGTTCACAATGGCGAAATTAACACATTACGCGGCAATATCAACTGGATGACTGCTCGTGAACAGCGTTTTGTATCTGAGGCATTTGGTGATGACTTGAAGAAATTATTACCTATTATTGATAACTCAGGCTCAGACTCGTCAATGCTGGACAATGCTTTTGAATTCTTTGTTTTAGCAGGCCGCACACCGGCACATACTGCTATGATGTTGATTCCGGAACCTTGGACTGAGAACCCGCATATCTCGGAGGAGAAAAAAGCATTTTATGCTTACCATGCAAGCATGATGGAGCCTTGGGATGGACCAACAGCAATCTGCTTTACAGATGGCAAGCAAATTGGATCTATTCTAGACCGTAATGGATTGCGTCCGGCACGCTATTATGTAACAAAGGATGATATGATCGTCTTTTCTTCAGAAGTAGGAGTAGTTGATATCGAGGAAGAAAATGTTCTATATAAAGAGCGTCTAAGCCCAGGCCGCATGCTATTGATCGATTTGGAACAAGGGAAAATTGTTTCTGATGAAGAGTTGAAAAGCGAAATGGCAAAGGCTCAACCATATGCAAAATGGTTAGAAGAAAATTTACTGACAGTTGAAGCCGAAGAAGAAAAGCCAAAAGAAGTCGACGAGTTAGCCGTACGCCAAAAATCCTTTGGCTATACATTTGAAGACATTCAAAAGTATATCGTACCAGTTGCAGAAAGCGGAAAAGACCCGATTGGTTCAATGGGGAATGATACACCGTTAGCAGTGCTATCAGATCGTCCACAATCTTTATTCAATTACTTTAAACAACTATTTGCCCAAGTTACAAACCCTCCGATTGATTCAATTCGTGAGCATATTGTAACTTCGACGATGACTTTGCTTGGCGCAGAAGGCAATTTATTGCATCCAAATGCTGATAATGCCCGCCGTATTTTCTTGGAAACTCCTATTTTAACTGATGGAGAGTTGAAGGAAATTACAAGTTTTGACAATAAGCATTTCCAACATGCAGTACTTACGCTTCAATATAAGAATTCATTAGAAGACGAATTGCAACGTCTATTCAATGAAGCGGATGCTGCGATCGATAAAGGAATTTCTCTATTAGTGCTGTCTGATGAATTAGATGGTGTAAACACACCAACTATCCCAGTATTGCTTGCTGTTAGTAGTTTACATCATTATTTAGTACGTACTGGTAAACGTACTCTTGTAAGTATTATCGCCAATAGTGGAGAAGCACGCGAAGTACATCATTTTGCCGCTTTAGTTGGATTTGGTGCAGATGCTATCAATCCGTATCTAGCTTTTGCTTCAATTCAAGAAGCAATCGATGCAGGTCATTTAACAATCAGCTACCCAGATGCTGTGAAAAAGTATCGCAAGGGAATCGCTGATGGTGTTGTAAAAGTAATGTCCAAAATGGGTATTTCCACTGTTCAATCTTATCGCGGTGCTCAGATTTTTGAGGCAGTTGGTATCAGTAAAGAAGTGGTGGATCGCTACTTTACAGGTACAGCTTCTCAAATTGATGGTATTGACCTAGAAACAATTGGTGAAGAAGCAAAACGTCGTCACCAGCTTGCACTAGATTCTAAGAATAAGCTATTGGAATCGGGAAGTGACTTCCAGTGGCGTGCAGATGGCGAGCACCATGCATTCAATCCAAAGACGATTCATACGCTGCAAACGGCTACTAGAAGAAATGACTATGGTTTATATAGAATGTATGCTGAAATGGCAAACGAAGAACAAATTGGGTTCTTACGCAACATGTTTGAATTCAATTCTACTAACCAATCAATACCACTTGAAGATGTAGAATCCGTTGATTCAATCGTTAAACGATTCAAGACAGGTGCAATGTCGTTCGGTTCAATCTCTAAAGAAGCACATGAGACATTGGCAATTGCAATGAACCGTATCGGAGGACGTTCGAATTCTGGTGAAGGTGGAGAAGATCCAGCTCGTTTTGAAGTCGATGAAAACGGAGATAACCGAAGTAGTGCGATTAAGCAGATTGCATCTGGACGTTTTGGTGTGAAATCTCATTATTTAGTAAATGCAAAAGAACTGCAAATCAAGATGGCTCAAGGAGCAAAACCGGGTGAAGGTGGTCAGCTGCCAGGTAACAAAGTTTACCCATGGGTTGCAGATGTTCGTGGTTCTACTCCAGGTGTTGGGCTAATTTCACCACCACCGCACCATGATATTTACTCGATTGAAGACTTGGCGGAGCTTATTTACGATTTGAAAAATGCAAACCGTGATGCTCGCATTTCTGTAAAATTAGTAGCAAAAGCTGGTGTCGGAACGATTGCAGCGGGTGTTGCAAAAGGTGGCGCAGATGTCATTGTAATCTCTGGTTATGATGGCGGAACTGGTGCATCACCGAAAACATCGATCAAGCACACTGGATTACCATGGGAACTTGGATTGGCTGAAGCACACCAAACATTAATGCTGAATGGTCTGCGAGAGCGTGTAACATTAGAGACAGATGGAAAGTTAATGACTGGTAAAGATGTTGTGATGGCGGCTTTACTTGGAGCAGAGGAATATGGATTTGCGACTGCTCCTTTAATCGTACTTGGATGTATCATGATGCGTGCATGCCATTTAGATACATGTCCGGTAGGGGTAGCTACACAAAATCCGGAATTGCGCGCCAAATTTATGGGGAATGCGGACCATATCGTCAACTACATGCACTTTGTAGCAGAAGAAATGCGCGAGTACATGGCAAAATTAGGATTCCGTACTGTTGAAGAAATGGTAGGACGCACGGATGTTCTGCAAATTAGTCAACGTGCTGAGTCGCACTGGAAAGCAGGGCAGCTTGATTTATCGGCACTGCTTTACCAAGTTCAAGGCGCTCGCACGAAACAAACAAACCAGGATCTTCGCATTGAAGAAACGTTTGACCTTCGTGAGCTTCTACCGAAAGTAGAAAAGAGCATCAAGGAAAAAGAATCAATTGAACTCGAATACTCAATCAAAAATACAGACCGAGTTGTCGGTACAATTATCGGAAGTGAAATTTCGAAAAAGTACGGAGAAAACGGATTAAAAGATGAAACAATCAAGCTCAACTTTACAGGGCATGCAGGTCAAAGCTTTGGTGCATTCGTACCAAAAGGCATGTCGCTATCATGCGTGGGTGACGTGAATGACTACTTTGGTAAAGGTTTATCCGGGGGTAAATTAGTAGCGATTGCACCGATTAAAGGGGAGCAAGAGAAAAACGTAATAGCCGGTAACGTTTGTCTATACGGAGCTACAAGCGGTACAGCGTATATCAATGGTCGCGCAGGTGAACGCTTTGCGGTACGTAACAGTGGTGCCAATGTTGTTGTTGAGGGTATTGGTGACCATGGTTGTGAGTATATGACTGGTGGACGTGTAGTGATTTTGGGTGATGTAGGGAAAAACTTCGCAGCTGGTATGAGTGGCGGTATTGCCTATGTATTACCAACAAATGAAGCGAAATTCAAAGATACATGTAATACAGAAATGATCGAGTTTGAACGATTAGAGGACAAGAACGAAATCGAAGCGGTTCGCTCTATGATTATCAAACACCTAGAACATACTGAAAGTACAATTGCATTAGATGTTCTGGCGAAATGGGATCAATTTGTACGTAAAGTTGTGAAAGTTGTGCCAACGGATTATAAAGCGATGATTGATAAAATCAGTTATCACAAATTCCTTGGTTTAACAGAAGAAACGGCTGCAATGCAAGCATTTGTAGAAGCAACTGGCGCTAAAGAATTAGCGATTTCCAAATAAGAGGGGGTTCTAGAATGGGGAAACCAACAGGATTTATGGAATATAAACGAGCAAAGACGAAAGAACAGCCTCCACTAGAGCGTATTTCGAATTGGAATGAATACGCTACTAGGCTGTCAGATGAATCATTACAAGAGCAAGGTGCAAGATGTATGGATTGTGGCACACCGTTTTGCCATATGGGAGTAGAAATTCGTGGTGCAGCTGCAGGTTGTCCAATTCAGAATGTGATTCCAGAATGGAATGACTTGGTCTACAAGGGAAAATGGAAGGAAGCATTAGATCGTCTGCATATGACGAATAACTTCCCAGAATTCACGGGGCGCGTATGTCCAGCGCCTTGTGAGGGATCTTGTACATTAGGAATTACAGATCCAGCAGTAGCCATTAAATCAATTGAACGTTCTATTATTGATAAAGGTTTTGAAAATAACTGGATACTTCCACGTATTCCACAAACTCGCACAGGTAAAAAGATTGCTGTCATTGGTTCAGGTCCGGCTGGATTAGCTGCTGCTGACGAACTAAATCAGCTTGGTCATAGTGTAACTGTATATGAACGCGCTGATCGTCCAGGTGGTCTATTAATGTACGGCATACCGAACATGAAGCTTGAAAAAGAAGTGATTGAACGACGTGTAAACATACTTCGACAAGAAGGAATCGATTTTGTCTTAAGTACGGAAATCGGTAAAGATATCACTGCACAAGAATTACAAGCACAACATGATGCAGTTATTCTATGTATCGGTGCTCAAAAGCAACGTGTTCTACATTTAGAAGGCAGTGATGCTCATGGAGTACACTTGGCAATGGATTACTTAACAGGCGTAACACAAAGCTTGTTGGATTCTAATTTCAAGGATAAAAAAGCTTTAGATGTTGCGGGCAAAGATGTTATTGTCATTGGTGGCGGAGATACGGGAGCAGACTGTGTAGCAACAGCTATTCGTCAAAAGGCTCGCTCGGTACATCAATTTGGCAAACATCCGGAGCTTCCTAAAGCAAGACAAGAAGATCGCCCATGGCCACAAGATCCAAATGTGTTCAATCTTGATTATGCATATGAAGAAGTGGCGGCAGCAAAAGGTCGAGATCCTCGTGAATATTGCATTCAAACAAAGGAAATCGTGAAAGATAAAATGGGTCGCGTAAAAGAACTTCATACAATCCAAATGGAGAAAATTTTAGGCGACGATGGTTTCTACTTCTTTAAAGAGATTCCAGGCACTGAAAAAGTGTGGCCGGCACAAGCTGTATTTGTTGCCATCGGTTTTGAAGGGGTAGAAAAATCGCTGCCAGAACAATTTGGTGTGACAATCTCGAACAATAAAATCCGTGCATCTATTAAAGACTTTGAAACAAATGTACCTGGGGTGTTTACAGCAGGGGATGCAAGACGCGGTCAAAGTTTAGTAGTATGGGCAATTAAAGAGGGCCGCGCTGTAGCAGCAAGTGTTGATGAATTTTTAAATGTTAAAGTGAATGCATAAATGAATGTGGTTTCCGAGTTGTAAAAAAACTCGGGAACCACTTTTTATTTGTAAGGCAAGAAAAATAAAATTTCTACTTTTATATTAGTGGAACTGAGGCTGGAACAATTGGCAAGTTTTTCTATACTAAGAACAATGTTTTTTAATTATTATTTTTTCTGGTAATGTATAAGAAGGGAATATAAAATGGTAAACTATTTGCGAACGTTAATCACGAATTTGAAATGATCTTGTCGAATATGATCATTGAAATGATTTCTCAATTAGATTAGATTTATTGAAAATGAATTCTCCAACTTTTCCTCTCACTTACTTTCCTAAAAAATTATAAAAATGAGTAAAACCCCAATATTTTAATGGATTTGGTTGAAATCTATTGTTTGTGAAATAAATGTTTTGCATGGTTTCAGGATTTCGGTTAAGATTAGAATGATAATAAATTAGAAATGGTCCTACCATTCAAAGCACAACTACGGAGGTAATATAATGTCAACTTTAGTAATAAAAGATCTTCACGTTTCAATCGAAGATAAAGAGATTTTAAAAGGTTTAAACCTTACTATTAATACAAACGAAGTTCACGCAATCATGGGTCCTAACGGTACTGGTAAATCTACATTGGCTTCTGCTATTATGGGACATCCTAAATATGAAGTAACTCAAGGTACAATTGAAATAGATGGTGAAAATGTACTTGAAATGGAAGTTGATGAGCGTGCTCAAGCTGGTCTATTCCTAGCTATGCAATACCCATCTGAAATTTCAGGTGTTACAAATGCAGATTTCATTCGCTCGGCTATTAATGCTCGTCGCGAAGAAGGCGATGAGATTTCATTAATGAAATTCATCCGTGAATTAGATAAAACAATGGATTTCCTGGAAATGGACCAAGAAATGGCTCAACGTTACTTAAACGAAGGCTTCTCTGGTGGGGAAAAGAAACGTAATGAAATCCTGCAATTAATGATGATTAAACCTAAGTTTGCGATTTTAGATGAAATCGACTCTGGTTTAGATATCGATGCTTTAAAAGTAGTTGCTAAAGGTATCAACGAAATGCGCGGTGAAGGATTTGGCTGTATCGCAATCACTCACTACCAACGTTTATTAAACTACATCACGCCTGACCATGTACACGTTATGATGCAAGGTCGCGTTGTAAAATCAGGTGGTCCAGAATTAGCGCAACGCCTAGAAGCAGAAGGTTATGACTGGATTAAACAAGAATTAGGAATTGAAGATACAGACGCGGTAACAGAAGAAGCATAAAGAGAGAGGACGAAAAACATGACAGTTGAAACTAAATTGGCGTTGTCAGCTACAGAAGTACGCTCGTTCTCACAAAGCAATAATGAACCAGCTTGGTTCGGTTCATTGCGTGCAGAAGCAATTGAAAAAGCTACTGAGCTTCCAATGCCAACACCAGACAAAACAAATATTACAAAGTGGAACTTCACTGAGTTCCCTCAACATACAGTAGAAAGTGCACCATTTAGCTCTCTGGATGAACTTTCTGCAGAAGTGAAAGAAATCATTGACATTGAAGGTCAAGAAAACCTTTATATTCAACGTAACAACACACCGGCTTTTATCAAAATCTCTGATGAGTTAAAAGAACAAGGTGTTATTTTCACGGATATTTTAACGGCAGTTCGTGAACATAGTGATTTAGTTCAAAAATACTTTATGACAGAAGCTGTAAAAGTTGATGAGCATAAATTAACGGCTTACCATGCCGCATTAGTAAACGGTGGGGTATTCTTATATGTTCCAAAAAATGTTGTTGTTGAAAAACCATTGCAAGTGGTATTCCTGAACGACAACGAGGATGCTTCATTATTCAACCACGTACTAGTAGTGGCAGATGCTAATTCAGCAGTAACATATGTGCAAACTTACGTATCAACTGTTGAACAATCAAATGGACAAGCTAACTTAATCGAAGAAGTAATTGCATTGGACAATGCACAAGTTACTTACGGTTCAGTAGATGTTCTTGCAAAAGGATTTACTACTTATGTAAACCGTCGCGGCCACATTAAACGCGATGCAAAGGTTGATTGGGCATTAGGTTTAATGAATGATTCCGATACAATTTCTGAAAGTATCACACATTTAATGGGTGATGGTTCACTTGCAAATACGAAAATTGTAGTAGTAGGACGCGAGGAACAAAAGCAAAACTTCACTACTGAAATTCGCCACTGGGGTAAAAATTCAGAAGGCTTTATCTTAAAACATGGTGTCATGAAAGATTCTGCTCAAACTATTTTCAATGGTATCGGCAAAATCGAACATGGTGCCAGCAAATCAAACGCAGTTCAAGAATCACGTGTATTAATGCTTTCAGAAGGTGCTCGTGGGGATGCAAACCCTATTCTTTTAATTGATGAAGATGATGTAATGGCAGGACACGCAGCCTCTGTTGGTCGTGTGGATCCAATTCAACTTTATTACTTAATGAGCCGCGGTCTTTCAAAAGCTGAGGCAGAACGTCTAGTAATTCACGGCTTCCTTGCACCTGTAGTAACTAGTCTTCCTATCGAAAGCGTTAAAAATCAATTAACGAAAGTTATTGAAGGGAAAGTTCGCTAATGAATGAAATTCGCAAACAATTTCCTGTGCTTAATCAAGAAGTAAACGGGCATCCGCTCGTTTACCTTGACAGTGCGGCTACATCCCAAAAGCCAATACAAGTATTAGAAGCTGTAAAAAGTTACTACGAGTTAGATAATTCGAACGTACATCGCGGTGTGCATACACTTGGAAATCGTGCGACTGATTCATATGAAGGAGCTCGCGAAAAAATTCGCAAGTTCATTAATGCGAAATCTACAAAAGAAATTATCTATACACGCGGGACAACGACTTCTATCAATACTGTTGCGGGTGCTTACGGACGTATGAATGTAAATGAAGGCGATGAAATTGTCATTTCATATATGGAGCATCATTCCAACCTAATCCCATGGCAACAACTTGCAAAAGAAAAAGGTGCTGTTTTAAAGTATTTTGATCTTGAGCAAGATGGCACGATCACACTTGAAACCGTTCGTAATACGATTACAGATAAAACAAAAATTGTAGCTATTACAATGGCTTCAAACGTACTGGGAACGATTAACCCAATTAAAGAAATCACTGAAATTGCACACGAAGCAGGAGCAATCATTGTCGTGGATGCTGCTCAAGCTGCACCACATATGCCAATCGATGTTCAAGATTTAGATTGTGATTTTTTAGCTTTCTCTGGTCATAAAATGTGTGGTCCAACAGGTACTGGTGTACTATACGGCAAACAGGCCCTTTTAGAAGACATGGAACCAATTGAATTTGGTGGAGAAATGATAGATTTTGTAGATTTATATGATTCTACTTGGAAGGAACTGCCTTGGAAATTTGAAGGCGGTACACCGAACATCGCAGGGGCTATCGGTTTAGGAGCTGCCATTGATTTCCTAAATGAAATTGGATTGGAAAAGATTGCAGAACACGAACATAGCCTAGTAGAATATGCTTTAAATGAGATGGATAAAATTGAAGGTGTATCGATTTATGGACCTCGTGACCCACAAAAACGATGCGGACTTATAACGTTCAACATTGACGGTGTACATCCTCATGATTTAGCAACTGTATTGGATATGAACGGTATTGCTGTACGTGCAGGCCATCATTGTGCCCAGCCGTTAATGAAATGGTTGCAATGTACGGCAACAGCACGAGCAAGCTTCTATATGTATAATACAAAAGAAGATGTTGATCGACTTGTTGAAGGTTTGCGCATAGCGAAGGAGTATTTTAACGATGTCTTTTAATAATAATTTAGATCAGCTATATCGCTCAGTCATTATGGATCATTATAAAAAACCACGCAACAAAGGTTCTCTCGAAGGTGACAGCGTTACAATCGATATGAATAACCCTACATGTGGAGACCGAATTCATTTAACATTAAAGATGAATGATGGTATTGTAGAAGATGCTAAATTTGATGGTGAAGGATGTTCAATTTCAATGTCTTCTGCATCCATGATGACAGAGGTCATTAAAGGTAAGAAATTAGATGAAGCCCTTGAACTAGCTCAAATTTTTTCCAATATGATGCTAGGGGAAGACTATCCAGATAAATATGATTTAGGTGATGTTGAAGCACTGCAAGGTGTTTCAAAATTCCCAGCCCGCATTAAATGCGCCACATTGGCTTGGAAAGCAATGGAAAAAGGCGTAAGCGAACAAAGATAACAAGTTTGAACGGAGGAGAATAAAATGGCAAAAAAAATGCCTGATATCGGCGATTACAAATACGGCTTCCATGATAAAGACGTATCAGTTTTCCGTTCAAAACGTGGATTAACTGAAGAAATCGTACGTGAAATTTCAAAAATGAAAGACGAACCAGAGTGGATGTTAAACTATCGCTTAAAAGCGTTGGAAATTTTCTACTCAAAACCAATGCCGCAATGGGGTGGCGACCTTTCAGCTTTAAACTTCGATGAAATTACTTACTATGTAAAACCATCTGAAGCTACTCAAAAATCTTGGGATGAAGTACCTGAAGAAATCAAGGCGACATTTGACAAATTAGGTATTCCTGAAGCTGAACAAAAATACTTAGCGGGTGTATCTGCTCAGTATGAATCGGAAGTAGTTTACCACAACATGAAAAAAGATCTTGAAGATTTAGGGATTGTGTTCAAAGATACAGATTCTGCATTACGTGAAAACGAAGATATCTTCAAACAATATTGGGGTACAGTAATTCCAGCGTCAGACAACAAATTTTCTGCACTTAACTCAGCTGTTTGGTCTGGTGGATCTTTCATCTATGTACCACCTGGCATCAAATTAGACACACCACTTCAAGCGTACTTCCGTATTAACTCTGAAAACATGGGTCAATTCGAGCGTACATTAATCATTGTTGATGAAGGTTCAAGTGTACACTACGTTGAAGGATGTACAGCTCCTGTGTATACAACAAACTCACTTCACTCAGCAGTAGTAGAAATCATTGTTAAAAAAGATGCATACTGCCGTTATACAACAATCCAAAACTGGGCGAACAACGTGTATAACCTAGTTACAAAACGTACGGTTGTTGAAGAAAACGGTACGATGGAATGGATTGACGGCAACATCGGTTCGAAATTAACAATGAAATACCCTGCATGTATTTTAAAAGGTGAAGGTGCTCGTGGTATGACACTTTCTATCGCAATCGCAGGTAAAGGGCAACACCAAGATGCAGGTGCCAAAATGATTCACTTAGCACCAAATACATCTTCAACAATCGTATCTAAATCGATTTCTAAACAAGGCGGTAAAGTAACTTACCGTGGGATCGTTCGCTTTGGTAAAAAAGCAACTGGTGCTCGTTCAAACATCGAATGTGATACTTTAATCTTAGATAATGAATCAACATCTGATACAATTCCTTACAACGAAATCTTAAATGATAACGTATCTTTAGAGCACGAAGCAAAAGTATCTAAAGTGTCTGAGGAACAATTATTCTACTTAATGAGCCGTGGTATCTCTGAAGGTGAAGCAACAGAAATGATTGTAATGGGCTTCATTGAACCATTCACAAAAGAATTACCAATGGAATACGCAGTAGAAATGAACCGCCTAATCAAGTTTGAAATGGAAGGTTCAATTGGTTAAATAATATTGAATAGTTTCCTGTTACAAAAAAACGAGTGCATTTGCGCTCGTTTTTTTAACTTAAATAATAAAGAGACATTTCAGGAATGATACACTGAAATGTCCCAAGTGTGATACGATACAAACTTTTTCAAAAAATCTTGAACAAAGCTATTTTTAATTATCCTTTTCAATAATACGGTTATTTTACTTAGTCCCGTTTTCATTTTCTTCATCGTAATCATCTTCTGTATTATCTGTGCCATTTTCACTATTAAATTCTTGACCCTCAGTACCACGGTTTGCATCATTATAGGCATCTTCGCCTTTACCGCCTGAGCCATCAGTTGCGTTGTTAGTATCATTACCATTTATATTGTTATCATATGAGTCGTTCTCTAAATTATCATTTACACCTTCTTTAAGACCATTTACACCTTCTTGCAAATCATTTTCATCTTCAGCGGCATCTTGTTGGTTGTCAATGATTTCTTCACCATTTTCGTTTACATTATCGTCGTTTTGGGCGTTGTCTGCATTACACCCTGCTAAGAATGCACTTCCTAGGATTAGAGCAAAAAAAGATTTTTTCCACATTATAATATTTTCCTCCTTCTTCTAAAGAAATCCATAAATAGGGACTGTTTATAGATTACCCTCGAAAGTATGGAGCTAACCTACAATCTAAAATTTCCAGTTTAAAATAATAGCATATTTTAGAATGGGTCAAGGTTACACTAGTCAAAACGCTTCCTCAGGAACGTCCAAATACTTCAAAAAATATCAGATAAATGCTAATAGGTTTATTTTAGTTCAACAACAGAAATAACCGTACATCTCTAAATAATAGAACTATATATACACCTTATGTTATATTGGAGAAAATTGGAATATTCAATTTGAAAGTAGGGATTACTTGCTATGCAATTAACGATAAGAGGGGCTGGCCAGGATGTGAAAGTACTTTCATATTTATTGGCGAAAAATCCGAATAACCTTTACGAGAGAAGTGTAAGTGGCCACTTAGTAAGAATGTTTTTTAGTGAGTTTACTGATGAGGAAGTGGAAGTTACTTTTTTTGTTACACCCGACCCAATTGAGCTTTCGAGGAATAATTCTCAAACTTATGATATTACTTCCTATATAAACGACCGGGAATTTGTCGTGAGTAGTATCTTCTGTACATTTTTAAGAACTGCGCTGGGAACCGCACTGAACGGAAAGCCAAAGGAAGAGTATGAATCCTGGGTGGATCATCCGTTTTCACTCCAATTTAGCTTTGGACCGGTTGCTTCTCATCTATCCGACCAAGAGCTCCACGGGTTATTTGAGCCTTTAGGTTATGAGATAGATATCGCTTACGGTGAAATTGATTATCGCATGAATTTTAAACCAGTTAGTACGGCGAGATACATCACGATCAAAGGCATGACGACACTTCAGATGGGTCTTCGACAGCTATTTGTATTAATCCCGGTCTTGGACAATTATAAGCATTATTATATCGACGAAAAAGAAGTCGAGAAAATTGAGCGATACGGTGAGGGCTGGCTGGACAAACATCCCCAAAGAGAGTTCATATTGCGACAAGCTCTGCGATTTGAAGAGCTTTACAACATGGTAGAAAAGCAAACCGACTCTGACATTAAAAATGAAACAATACCCAAGGTTAAACTAAATGACCTCCGCTACGAAAAGATAATCAGTAAAATTGATCAATTAAATTTTAAAGAGAGTATAGTGGACTTTGGTTCAGGTGAAGGAAAGCTATCCGAAAAATTAGGTTTTGTAAGTGGAGTAAAAGAAATTCTAGCGGTTGAACCTTCAGAATCGGAAACCCTTAAAGCTCTTAAACGCTTTGAAAAGGTAGAAAAGGGTGAGCATTTCAACATGCCGAAACAAATAATGGGCTCACTCTTTTACTATGATGAACGATTAAAAAACAAGGATATTATTATTCTTTGTGAGGTCATCGAACATATCGATGAAGAACGTCTACCTAAAATCATGCGAACAATCTTGCAGGATTACCGGCCAAGGGTGCTACTAATGACCACGCCAAATCAAGAATATAACGCAGTATATGGAATGGATGAAGGATACCGACATCCGGATCATCGATTTGAATGGAGTAGAGATGAATTTTACAAATGGTGTCAGAGACAAGATGAACACAGTAACTACGACATCACGTTTGAAGGAATTGGTGAAGAACACGAAATTTATGGCACTCCTACACAAATGGCTTTATTTACGAGAAAGGAGGTTTAAAAGATGGAGTTTGTCTTACCTTACGCTGGGATCGTCTTGCTAGTGGGACCATCTAATAGTGGAAAATCCACCTTCCTGCAGCAACTAATTGAAAAAGATCAAATACTTCCTTCAGAAATTGTTAGCTCAGATGAATATAGAGTGCGAGTTGGCGATGTAGAGTTTATAGATTGGGCTCATAGATGGAAAGACGTATCAGAAAGTTTATATGATGAATATCAAAAAATATCCGCTGAAGCCTTTTCCTTAATGGAAGCAACAATCGAGGCGAGATGCAGGCTTAATAAAATAACTTTTATAGACGCCACTCATTTATATCCTGATGACCGAAAAAGGTATATAGAACTTGGTAAAAAACATCACGTACCTGTAATGTCTCTTGTGTTGGATGTGGATCAAGAGGTTTTACTGGAGCGGGATAAAAACCGTGAAAATCCCCGAGGAAGTAAACGAATTAAGCAGCAGTATCAGGTATTTAAAAGAGAGAAACGATTTATAAAGAAAGAAGGTTATTTAGCCACCTATTTTGTCACTGATACAACCGATGTTGAAGTGATTAGGAGAAATAGTAATCCGCTTTATCTGGATGTTGAGAATGGTATCGATATTATCGGTGATATCCATGGCTGTTATGATGAAATGATTCAGCTTCTTGAAAAATTGGGTTATGAGAAAAATGCGAAAGATTATTACGTTCATCCTAAGGGGAGAAAATTCTTATCGCTTGGGGATATTATGAGCCGTGGTCCAGAGTCATTGAAAACGATGAAATTCTTCTTGCGTCATGTGAAAGAGAATCTAGCTTTCATGATCGACAGCAACCATGGATGGAAAATTGCTCGTTGGTTAGAGGGCAAAAGTGTCACCCTAAATCACGGAGACGAACTTGTTGCCCAGGAGTTTGAGCAATATGAAGATAGAGAGAATATCGATCAATTAAAACAAGAGTTAAAGAATTTTCTTCTAAAAGCTCCTTCTCATTATATATTCACAAAGCATGGGATTCCTACATTGGTTTGTACCCATGCTGGAATGAAAGATGAGTTTATTGGCAAACAATCTGATGACATCAGCGATTTCTGCAGATATGGTGATCAGGCAGGCCTTGATGAAACGGGCAGACCGATTCGTAAGGATTGGACGATTCATCATAAAACAAGTACATTAATTGTTTGGGGGCATGACCCGAAGCCGAAACCACTTGTTATCAACAATACAATTAATGTCGACCAAGGCGTCGTTTTCGGAGGAGAGTTGACAGCTTTCCGTTATCCGGAGAAAGAGTTTGTGGCCGTTCAAGCTAACAAGGATTACTCGGAAGGAAAAAATAACCCTCTTATAGAGTTGAAAAAGAAGCGGTTGAATCCTCCGAACATTGCTAAATTCATCAATGGGTTTTCGGTATTAACAGATGCGCTGGGAGATATTAAAATCCCTAAAGAGTATGCGCTTGCCTCAATCGATACGGTGTCTCACTATACGGTTCCGATTGAGGAGCTGGTTTATATTCCACCAACGATGAGCCCTACGCCAAAACCTTCTCCTTTAGAAACATATCTGGAACATCCAAGAGAAGCGATTGGTTACTACAGAAGTATGGGAATTGAACGGATGGTTGCCGAGAAAAAGCATATGGGTAGTAGAGGAATCTTGTATTTATTTAAAGATCAAGAGGCGGGTCGAAAATACGTTGGCCGTGAAACCCTAGGTGTAATTTATACACGTACTGGCAGAAGGTTCTTCGATATTGAAACAGAAGGGAAAATACTATCAAGAATCAATAAAAGCTTAAGCAATAGTGATTATTTCAATAAATATGATACAGATTTCCTTCTTGTAGATGCGGAAATCATGCCATGGAATCTGAAAGCGAAAGAACTTATTAGCAGTCAGTATGCACATGTATCTGAAAATGCCATCTTAGATCGAAGCTTACTTAAGGATAAGATTGAAAGTGCAGAAAGCAGCAATGAAAATTTAGTTAAATGGCTCAAAGAATATGATGAAATGCTTTCAAACGCTCATATTTTCAAGGAAGTATTTCAAAAGTACTGCTGGGAAATCAACGAGATTGATCAAATTCAAATTGCTCCTTTCCACGTACTCGCTCATAGTAATGAAACCTTCTTTGATAAACCACATACTTGGCATATGAAGATGAACAAGGAATTCGCGCTAATGGACAATCTCTTTGTTGAAACGGAATACATGGTGATTGATGATACAGCAAGTGAAGAAAAGGTTATCAAATGGTGGGACGAGATGACAAGTGATGGACATGAAGGTATTGTCATTAAGCCGGAGACATATATTGCAAAGTCAAAAGGTAGGCTGATTCAACCTGCTATAAAGGTTAGAGGAAGAAAATATCTAAATATCATATATGGTATGGATTACTTACAGCCAGAAAATCTGTCTAGATTAAAAAATCGCAATATTGGCAAGAAACAAAAGCTTGCCTTAAAAGAGTTTTCATTAGGTGTTGAGGGCGTTCAAAGGCTTGTAAATGGTGAGTTCATCGAAAGGATTCATGAATGTGTACTCGGCACCCTTGCCATGGAGTCGGACCCGGTTGATCCAAGGTTATAGGGTGAAATGACCAGGAAAAAAAGCTGTTCAATTTGTCTTTGGTGGACGATTGAACAGCTCATTTTTTATTTGATATATTCTTTTTCTACTAAGATTTGAATCAGTTGTTGTGCGCATTCTTCAACAGAGAAATTCTCACTATCTACAACAATTTCCGGATTTACCGGTGCTTCATACGGTGCACTAATTCCGGTGAAGTTTTTAATTTCTTCATTGCGGGCTTTTTTGTAAAGACCTTTTGGATCTCTTCGTTCACATTCTTCAACAGAGCATTTTACGAAGACTTCGATAAACTCTCCATCCTCAACTAATGCACGAACTGTATCTCGATCTTCTTGATAAGGTGAGATAAAGGCTGTTAAGACAATTTGACCGCTCTCAACGAAAAGCTTGGAAACTTCACCGATTCTGCGGATATTTTCTTTACGGGAGTCCTCATCAAAACCTAAGTCTTTGTTTAAGCCGTGCCGAATATTATCTCCGTCTAATACGAAGGTTTGATTGCCTCTTTCAAATAGCTCTCTTGCTAATGCGTTAGCGATAGAGGATTTTCCGGAAGCAGATAAGCCGGTAAACCAAAGGATGAAGCTATGATGGTCATTTTTTTCTCTTCTTTCCGATTTACTGATGGAGGCATCATGCCATACAATATTTGAACTCAAATTTTACACCTCTTTTATTATGAATGAACTTCTTTTCGTAGACCACGAATTAAAACTTCGATCACTTCTTTTCTGCTGAATGTGCTTGGAGGGATTTCACCATTTCTAAGCATTTCGCGTACCTTTGTACCCGATAAAATGATACGGGAAGAAGCATCATGCGGGCATGTTTTTGTTGTAGCCATGCCTTCGCAATTAGTGCAATAGAAGCTATGCTCGAATTTTAATGGTGTAATGCCAATTTCATCAGGCGTAAAGTTTTCAAAGATAACTTGCGCATCATATGTGCCGTAGTAATCGCCAACACCTGCATGGTCCCGACCCACGATAAAGTGTGTGCATCCATAATTTTTACGAACAAGTGCATGGAAAATAGCTTCCCTTGGACCAGCATAGCGCATTGCAGCTAGGAACACACCTAAATGAACACGTTCTTTTGGATAGTATTGATCAAGTAGAACTTCATAGCTTTCCATACGGATTTCAGCTGAAATATCATCCGATTTTGTTTCACCAACTAAAGGGTTTAAAAATAGACCGTCCACTGTTTCCAATGCAACTTTTTGGATGAATTCATGAGCGCGATGAACGGGGTTTCTTGTTTGGAAACCAACGATTGTTTTCCAGCCCTTTTCAGCAAAAATTGCTCTAGTTTCACTTGGTTCAAAGCTGTATGCAGGAAATTGCTTCTCTGATTTTTTGATTAAAGTGGTTTTCCCGCCAACATAAACAGATGGGCGTTCAAATAGCTTTTTAACACCAGGGTGGTTTAAGTCATCTGTTCCATAAATTAAACGAGCTTCAACCTGTTTGTCAGGTGTGTAAATATCGTTAACCTCAATCAGTCCATATACATCACCATTGTATGTTAACTTTACTTTTTCACCAATTACTAAAGTTGCTGAAACTTCTTCGGTAACAGGAAGAGCAATTGGAATGCTCCATACGGTACCAGAAGCTAGGCGCATATTTCTAACAACATTTTCATAATCTTCTTTTGCTAAAAACCCATCGATTGGGCTATATGCACCAATACCGATTAGTTCAAGGTCACTTAATGCAATCGCATCAAGCTGAATTTCCTTTGTTAAGTTTTCATATGATTCATTTGGATTGAAACTTTGTACCAATTTTCCTCCGTGTGGTTGTAAGCTCATCTGTTATTTCCTCCTAATCTAGTTTTCAAAAATTATAAGATTACAAATGATATTAACTTTTTTGAAAGTAGGTCTATGTCTAGCTGCAGGTGCTAGCTCCTCGCGCAATTAGGAATCGCCTGCAAGACAAACAGCGTCCTTTCGCCAATTCTTCCAATTGTTGGGGCTCACATGATGTGATTCATGTCGACGATGCTCGCGTGTGTTGTGCTTTCGTCGACCCGGAGCTTGGCGAGCACCTTCCGCTTTCTATGTCTAGCTGCAGGTGCTAGCTCCTCGCGCAATTAGGAATCGCCTGCAAGGACAAAGAGCGTCCTTTTGCCAATTCTTCCAATTGTTGTCGGAGCTTGGCGAGCACCCTCCGCTTTTCTGTGTCTAGCTGCAGGTGCTAGCTCCTCTACAACTTCAGAATCGCCTGCAAGGACAAAAAGCGTCCTTTTGTCGATTCTTCCAGTTGTTGTCGGAGCTTGGCGAGCACCTTCCGCTTTTCTGTTTAATCGTGTAAACCACATTCAGTTTTATTTGAACCTGACCATCTCCCTGAACGCAAATCATCCATTGTAAAGGCAGGTTTTGTACAATGTAAGCAGCCAATACTTGGATATCCTGTGTCGTGAAGGGGGTTGTACGTTAAATTATGTTTGCTAACATAACGCCAAACATCTTTCCATGTCCAATGTATCAAAGGACAAATTTTGACTGATTCAAATTTATTATCTTTATTGATAAACTCGGTATTTTGTCGAGTTTCGGATTGATCACGGCGTAATCCGGAAATCCAGGCCTTCGAACCACTTAAAGTTTCTCGAAGTGGTGTCAGTTTTCGAATGTCACAGCATTTGTTTGGATTTGTTTTCCAAAGCTCTTCGCCAAATTGCTGAGCTTGCTCCTCTAAAGTAAGGACAGGTTTTTTTAGTTCTATTTGAAGGTCAGGATAGTTTTGTTTTACTTTTTCAATTGTTTCGTAGGTTTCTTTAAAATGTACATCTGTATCTAAAAAGATTATTTTCGCGTTTGGTTTTACTTTAGAGATTAAATCGATTAACACGATTCCTTCAATACCAAAGCTGCATGCATACACTACTTCATCACCATAGTGAGAGTAAGCCCATTGTAAAACGTTTAAAGCACCCTTATAGACATCATCTACTTCAAATTGAAACGATGTATCGCTCCAACTAGCGTAAGTTAACATATAGTACCTCCTTAAAAAATAAAATAAGGCGCTTTAATGCTCCTCCAAAATGAAGGGTTACATTAAAACGCCTCTAGTGTGTCTAGTCAGCTTTAATAATATTCTATACGAATAAATTTCCAAGGAATGTATAACTTTGATTTAAAGTATACTATTTTTGTAGAAATAGTCAAATTAAATTTTAAGTAATAGAAATTTTTAGAAAACTTTATAATTCCTTGTTGACTTATCGGAAAAGTTTTATTAGTGTATATTTCAAATACAGTATGCATTTTATTTCCATGCACACAAAATATATGCCGATCAGACACACTGAAGGTTGCAACATTTCCTTTTCAAAGGGAATGAATGCAACCTTTTTAATTTTAAAAGGGGGAGATAGAAGATGAGGAAAAAAAAGAAATCTGTATTACTCGCTGGTGTTATTACGACAGCTTTACTTTTAGCTGCTTGTGGCGATGACTCACAGGCAAATAGTGAGGGAAAAGTCGAGATTTTAAATGTTTCATATGATCCAACACGTGAATTATATGTTGAATTCAATGAAGCTTTTGCAAGCCATTGGAAAGAACAAACGGGTCAAGATGTAACATTCCAGCAATCACATGGCGGTTCGGGTAAACAAGGTCGTGCTGTCATTGATGGACTTGAAGCAGATGTTGTAACGCTAGCACTTGCTTACGATATTGATGAAATTGCTCAAACCCGGGAATTATTAGATAAGGATTGGCAAACAGAATTCGAACATAATTCTTCTCCATATACTTCTACAATGGTTTTTCTAGTTCGTAAAGGTAATCCTAAAGGAATTAAAGACTGGGATGATTTAATACGAGATGATGTGTCGGTTATTACACCAAACCCAAAAACAAGTGGCGGGGCACGTTGGAATTACTTAGCTGCATGGGGCTATGCAGATAAAAAATTCAATGGTGATGAAAAGCAGATTAAGGACTTTATAAAACAATTATTTGGAAACGTGGAAGTTCTGGATTCAGGTGCCCGTGGTTCAACAACTACATTTGTTGAACGAGAAATCGGCGACGTATTAATCGCTTGGGAAAATGAAGCTTATCTCTCTATCAATGAATTAGGTGTGGATGAGTTTGAAATTGTTACACCTTCTTTAAGTATTTTAGCGGAGCCTCCTGTTGCAGTTGTTGACAAAATCGTAGATAAAAAAGGTACGCGTGAAGTAGCGGAAAGTTATCTGGAGTATTTATATTCTGATGAAGGTCAGGAAATTGCGGCCAAGAATTATTACCGCCCTCGAAATGAAGAAATTTTAGAGAAATATAGTGATCAATTCCAATCTTTAGATTTAATAACTATAGAAGACTTTGGTGGCTGGCAAGAAGCTCAAAAGACGCATTTTGCAGATGGTGGTACGTTTGACGAAATCTATCAATAGTTTAAAAGAGGCATAAACTTCTTGATTTTATCAGCCAAAAGGAGGCTTCCGATTTTGGAACCTTCTTACATACACTTTAAATTATTTGAAATGATTCAATAAAGTTTAAAGGAGGTACATATGGAATTAACCTTAAAAAAGCGTAAAAAGAATACAATTATACCTGGATTCACCTTAACACTGGGGTACACGATGATCTATTTAAGTATTATTGTGCTACTTCCGTTATCAATGGTTTTCTTCAATACTTTGTCAATGAGCTGGAGTGAATTTTGGGAAACCATTGCACATCCTCGTGCAGTTGCATCCTATAAGTTAAGTTTTGGAACTGCATTGGCTGCAGGTCTTATCAATGTAATTTTCGGAACGATTATTGCATGGGTTTTAGTTCGTTATGAGTTCCCCGGGAAGAGGATAGTAGATGGTTTAGTAGATCTTCCATTTGCTTTGCCAACTGCAGTTGCAGGTATTGCCCTTGCAACTTTATATTCGCCAAATGGATGGGTTGGCCAGTTTTTTGATTTTAAAGTTGCATTCACGCCACTTGGGATTATTATTGCACTTACTTTTATTGGATTGCCGTTTGTAGTGAGAACTGTACAGCCAGTGTTGCAAAATCTTAGCAGTGAAATTGAAGAAGCATCTGCAAGCCTGGGTGCAACACGGCTTCAAACCTTTACTAAGGTAATTTTTCCAGAGTTGCTTCCAGCTATTATTACGGGGTTTTCATTAGCTTTTGCTCGTTCTCTTGGCGAATATGGATCAGTGGTATTTATAGCGGGTAATATGCCGATGAAAACTGAAATTACGCCACTAATCATTATGACGAAACTAGAACAGTACGATTATGTGGGCGCTACAGCAATTGCAACGGTAATGCTTGTTACATCCTTTGTCTTATTGTTGCTGATCAATATTATTCAATGGTATACAAACCGGAAATTTAATCTGCAATAAGGAGGGGGATAGTTATGACAAAACCTTATGAAGCTGAACATGAAGCTCCTTTAACCGTTAGTCCTCGTGGAGCAACTAAGTCATATGCTCTACAGGAATCAGCACTTGTAAAATGGTCGTTGATTACGATTTCACTTGTTTTTCTAGCACTATTTTTAATTTTGCCTTTGGTTTCAATTTTTGTCACAGCCTTAGAAAAAGGGTGGGCAACTTATGTAGCTTCCATTACAGATCCAGATGCTTTAGCAGCTATAAAACTAACATTAACAGTAGTATTAATCGTTGTTCCTTTAAACGCAATTTTTGGAATCGTGGCAGCATGGGCAATTACGAAATTCTCCTTTAAAGGAAAAAACGTATTAATAACATTAATAGATTTACCGTTTGCAGTCTCGCCGGTCATAGCAGGGTTAGTGTTTATTTTGTTATTTGGTGCTCAAGGTCTATTTGGTGAATGGCTATTCCAAAATGATATAAAAATTGTATTCGCATTACCTGGCATCGTGATCGCAACAATGTTTGTTACATTCCCTTTCGTTGCAAGAGAGCTTATTCCATTAATGCAGATGCAGGGAATCACGGAGGAAGAAGCATCAATTTCTTTAGGTGCAAGCGGCTGGAAGACCTTTTTCCTGGTGACATTGCCAAATATTAAATGGGGTTTATTATATGGATTAATTTTATGCAATGCGCGGACAATTGGGGAATTTGGGGCCGTGTCTGTCGTATCTGGCCATATTCGAGGGATGACAAATACAATGCCATTGCATATTGAAATTTTATATAACGAATATCAATTTACGGCAGCATTTGCTGTTGCTTCACTCATGTCCATCCTAGCAATCATTACAATCATTATTAAAAATATTATTGAGTGGAAAGCAAAAGACGTATAGGGAGGTTTCAAAATGAGCATTCATATTCAAAATGTTTCAAAGACTTTCGGTTCATTTCAAGCGTTACAGGATATATCAATTGATATCGAATCGGGGGAACTGATTGCACTATTAGGTCCATCGGGTTCGGGAAAAACAACCCTATTACGTATCTTAGCTGGTTTAGAAGGTTTAGATGAAGGGGCGATTTTATTTGATGGACAGAATATTACAAATGTAAGCCCGAAGGAAAGAAAAGTAGGATTCGTATTCCAGCATTATGCTTTGTTTAGACATATGACGGTGTTTGATAATGTGGCATATGGCTTAAAAGTTCGTCCACGTAAGACGCGCCCATCAAAAGATGAGATTAATAAGAAAGTAACTGATCTTTTGGCACTGGTGAAGTTAGATAATTTTGCAGACCGTTATCCCTCTCAACTTTCTGGAGGTCAACGCCAACGAGTTGCATTGGCTCGAGCCTTGGCAGTAGAACCAAAAGTTTTATTATTAGATGAGCCATTTGGTGCCCTGGATGCAAAGGTTCGAAAAGAGCTGCGTCGCTGGCTGCGAAAACTACACAATGAATTCCATGTAACAAGTATTTTTGTGACACATGATCAGGAAGAGGCACTTGATGTTGCCAACCGAATTATCGTTATGAATAACGGAAAAATCGAGCAGATTGGTACTCCCGAAGAAGTTTATGAACACCCAAATAGTCCTTTTGTGTACGATTTCTTAGGGAATGTCAATTTGTTTAGAGGACGTTTGCATAAAGGGAAGCTTACTCAAGGTCAATTTGAAATTGATGTTCCAACTTATTTGGATTCTTATGATGATGCTATTGGATATGTACGACCTCATGATATCCAAATTGAAAAAGCACAGTTAAATAATGAAAGCGTCGCTGCAAAAATTGTCCATATTCATATGGTGGGGCCAATTGTCCAACTTGAACTGAAGCGAGAAGATGTTGACGAATACTTGGAAGCAGAAATACCAAAAGAACATTATAAAGAATTGGATATCAAAAATGGAGATACAGTTTATATCCGACCAAAACAATTGAGAGTGTTTATTCCAGAGGACTTTTCGATATAAAAAAAGTCGATAACTACTTAGGAGGAATCAGTGTGGATAGATTTATGCATATATTGAACTTACCTGATTTGCAATTTGCCCAATATTGCCAAAAGCAATTTTCCATTAATAAAGGAAACTTTAATACAATTGATAGTTGGTTTTTCGATAATGGGATCATCAATATTTTAGATCGAAGAATGAGAATATTACAGTTTATGTCGTTTACTAATTCAAATGAGACAGATGTGAAATTTGGACCAGGTGGATTATCGAAAAAATTAGAGGAATTTTGGATCGATGCGATTAGCTGTATGCAATTTCATTGAAAGAAATTGAAATAACAAGAAGAAATAAAACTTATGGAAGTATAGAAAAAAGTTCGGTTTACGCACTGTCGCGTATCCGAACTTTTTTCTAATAACAAAAGTTGAACATCAAGTGATTTATAAAAGTGAAGTAGTCGATAAAACCTTATGGATCTAGTTGTGTTTTTCTAAGTTAAATCGTTTATACTTTTATATAAAGGTTAAATGGATATTACATAAAAAAAGTGAAAATAAGGTAAAATAGAGGAATAAAATATGATAAAAATTGGATTAACAGGATGGGGAGATCATCCTTCGATTTATCGTTCAAATTCAACAAGACGAGATAAGCTTTTCGATTATAGCAGCCATTTTCCTATAGTGGAATTAGATACGTCTTTTTATGCGATTCCATCACAGCAAAATATCGAGAAATGGGTAAATGAAACACCCGACCCATTTCAATTTATCGTGAAAGCCTATCAAGGGATGACAGGTCATTTAAGAGATGACAATCCTTATGAAACACGTCATGAAATGTTTGAAGCTTTTAGACAATGTGCAGATGCTTTTCGAAATGAAAAAAAATTGGCAATGATTTTAGTTCAGTTTCCACCTTGGTTTGATTGTTCAGTGAAAAATGTAAACTATATCCGTTATGTCAAACAACAGTTGGAGAATTTCCCTGTTGCCATCGAATTTCGAAATCGAACTTGGTATAGCCCGGATAGATTGCAGGAAACGATTCGTTTCTTAAGAGAACTCGGGTTTATTCATACCGTGTGTGATGAGCCACAGGCAGGCGTAGGATCGGTCCCTTTTGTTGTAGAAGCAACGAATGAAAAGGCACTTGTCAGGATCCATGGCAGAAATGTTTATGGGTGGCGAAATTCAGGATCGACGGAAAATTGGAGAGAGGTTCGTTTTCTTTATGATTATAATGAAGAAGAACTAACAGAGCTAGCAAATAAAATAAGAATTCTTGAGAAACTTTGTAAAGAGGTATACATCCTATTCAATAATAATTCTGGGCACCATGCAGCAGATAATGCGAAAACCTTACAGCGAATGTTGAATCTTGACTTTGATGGTCTTGCTCCAAAGCAACTCGATTTCTTTGAAGGAGGGTTCTGATGGAGTACATATTATTAGCAATCATTGCCTTGGCATCTGGCATTTTAGGATCCCTCGTAGGTTTGGGTGGTGGGGTTATTTTGATCCCTGCGACCTTATTCGTCGGCATTAATCTTGGTTTTTTTCCGGAAATTACGCCTCAAAGAGTTGTAGGGCTATCTGTTATTATGATGATCTTTATCGGACTGTCTTCAACACTTTCCTATATGAAAAATAAACAGGTTGACTTTAAAAGCGGCTTTATCTTTTTTATAGGTAGTATCCCTGGGACGATGGTAGGTGCATGGCTAAATAAAGGATTGGATTTACCTTCATTTAATTTATACTTTGGTATATTTTTAGTTTTATTATCAATATTATTATTTATTCGAGATAAATTAAAACCAATACAATGGTTTGTGAAACATGGGAAGAAGACGCATTTTACCGACCAAGAGGGTAGGGAGTTTGTTTATGGCTATCCTATCTGGTTTGCGATTGTTTTTACCTTTATAGTGGGGATGGTGTCTGGTCTATTCGGTATTGGTGGGGGCTCCTTACTTGTGCCAGCAATGGTCCTGCTATTCTTATTCCCACCACATATCGCCGTAGCAACATCGATGTTCAATGTGTTTTTATCTTCAATGGTCAATTCAGCAAGCCATATTTATTTAGGTAATGTCCCTTGGATCTTTACAATCCCTGTTATTATCGGGGCATACATCGGAGCAAAAGTTGGTGCCGCTTTAAATAAACGAATGCAGTCAAAAACCATTGTTTTCGTATTGCAGATTGTTATGTTGTTAATAGGTATCCGCTCGATCTTAGAGGGGCTATTTTAATTTATCCTGTAGTGTACCGACGAATTCAAGTAGGTATATTCGATATTTTAACATTATATTTGAAAGAGGTGATCCATTTGCTTGAGACCATTCATATTTTTCATACAAATGATATACATAGCCATTTTGAATATTGGCAACGAATGCAAAACTTCATTAAAACACAACGATTGGAATATGCAAAATTAGGAGAACCGAGCTTTTTATTTGATATCGGAGATCATCTCGACCGTTCAAATATTTATACAGAAGCGACACTTGGTAAGGGGAATGTCCAATTATTAAACGAAGCACAATATGATGTTGTGACAATTGGAAACAACGAAGGGATTACTTTATCCTTTGAAGAATTACAATCTCTTTACGATGAGGCCAAGTTTGAGGTGGTTGTCGGTAATATTGAGCCTGTTGAAGGAAGTAAACCGAAATGGTTAAAGCCTTATACGATTTTACAAACAAAATCTGGAACGAAAATTGGGGTTATTGGGGCAACGGCTATTTATGAAGTGTTTTATAAGGAGTTAAATTGGCACATTACTGATCCGAGGCAAGTAATCGTGCAATTAGCCAATCAATTAAAAGAAGAAGTAGATATTCTTGTATGCTTATCTCATCTTGGCATCTCGGAAGATGAACTATTAGCAAATGAATGTCCAAGTATAGACGTCATTTTTGGATCGCATACACATCATTTATTGGAAGAGGGGAAACTAGTAAATAATGTACTCTTAACAGGATGTGGCAAATTTGGAGTTTATACAGGCCATCTAACACTGCAATTTGACCATATTACCCGAAATTTAGTAATCAAAAAAGAAGAGGTTATTGAAAATGCAATTCTCCCTGAAACAGAAGGGGAATCATTATTTTTAGCGAAATTGACGGAACAAGGTAAACAGCTCTTGCAAAAGCCAATTTTTCAAACGAACAGAAGCTACAATAAAGAGTGGTTCCATCATTCACAGCTATCAAAACTTTTTGCGGAGGCTGTCCTTGATTTTACAAATGCGGATTGTACGATGTTTAATGCGGGAATCTTCCTTGATCGTTTAAAAAAAGGAACAATTACCAATTATGATATTCATAAAATACTACCTCATCCGATAAATATATGTGTTATCGAATTATCTGGAACAGAATTAAAAGAAGTATATTTACAAGCCCAAAATGAACAATGGCCGAACTTTGAATTGAAAGGTCTGGGATTTAGAGGTTCTATTTTTGGTAAAATGCTTACTTATCAATTTTCAATGAACAAGCAAAGAGAGCTTTTAGTAGGCGGTGAAGTAGTTGAATTAGATCGGCTTTATAAACTGGCAACTTTAGATATGTTTACCTTCGGATACTTCTTTCCGAACTTTAAATATGCAAAGAAAAAGTACTATTTACCACTATTTTTAAGAGATATATTAATCGAATATGGTAAAAGTTTAGTTTAATTCATAGTAATCATCGAAAGAGGATGTATTTCAACACAGGAATTGAGGTAAAATTAAATGCGTTTAATATCAATCAATGTGCTAAAAACAGGAATGGTAATCGGGAGAACGATTTGGAACGAGGCGGGGCTTCCTTTAATACAAAATGATGTTGTTGTCACAGAAGGGCTAATTAGTAGATTAAAACAATTAGGCATCCAATATGTGTATATCGAAGACAAAATTTCGGAAGGTATTGAAGTCGAAGAAACAGTACCTTTTGCTGTACGGAAAAAAGCAGTTAGGCAAATCACGGATGCATTCCATAAATTAAAAGGCTTGGATAACAAAGCTGCCTCTCTGGTTATCGAAAAGCAAACAAAAGAAATAGGTAAGTTAGTGGATGAACTATTAAGTTCCATAATTAATAGTAAAGAAATATTAATGATCTTGTCAGATACTTTGTTATACGATGAATATATTTACCAGCACTCATTCCAAGTGACGCTGTATTCCCTAGCTATTGCAATAGAAATGGGCTATTCGGAGAACGATCTAAGAACAATTGGCATGGGCGCGATATTGCATGATGTTGGTAAAATGGTGACGCCGGCAGAAGTTTTGTTTAAACCGGGCCGCTTGACAAAAGAAGAGTTTGAAATGATGAAACAACACGCAAGGTCAGGTTTTGATATTCTAAGAAATTTACATACTGTTTCTCTCCTTGTTGCTCACTGTGCATTCCAGCATCACGAACGAATGGATGGAAGTGGATATCCGCGAGCACTGGTAGATTATGAGATTCATCCATATGCGAAAATAATAGCAGTGGCTGATGTATTTGATGCAGTTACTTCAAACCGTGTATATCGCGAAAAAATGATTCCCTCCCAGGGAATAGCCATTATCGAAGCCGGGAGAGGGACAATGTTTGATGCGAATGTAGTTGATGCATTGAAAAAGAGTGTTGTCCATTATCCGAACGGAACCATCTTAGTATTAGGAGACGGTCGGCGTGGGATTGTTGCCAAGCAAAATGCTCAAAACTCAGCTTTGCCGTGTTTGCGTATTTTTGAAGAAAATAATCAATTATTAAAAACTACATATCTTTTGAATTTGATTGAAGAACCAAATGTATCGATTGAAAAAGTGGATACTGAATTTATCTTGGAGGTTGAATAGTTCTCTTCTCCTGTTCATAAATTGGAGCAGGAGGAGATTTTTTTGTTTTCTCGTCGTCCAAGGAGAATGATGTTTTCAGTAGTGAAGAAGGGTAAAAAGCGAAAAATGTCCAATAGGTTTACGCTATTCGCGGTTAGTTTTGCAATCGGGATTTCGTTCTTCCTATACATATTGAATGATCGTTTAATGCCAACTTATGTTCAATATGCAGAGGTCCAAACGGAAAAAATTGCTGCACATGTAGTGAGCAAAGCAATTAATTCGCGAACATCCAGCGTATTAGACGTAAATGAAATCATAGAAGATTTACCTTCCGAGTCGGATTATATGGTGACAACAAAATTCAATACCGAAATTATCAACCAAGTTCGAGCAGAAACAACGGCTTTAGTAAAGGAACATTTAGAATTAGCAGAACAGGGAGATTTATCGCAATTACCGGATCTAGAAAATGTGGAATATGATGTGAGGGAAATTCAAAAAGGGGATGGCATTGTCTTTTTCGTTCCAATTGCCCAAGCCCTCAACCTTCCTTTACTCGGAAACTTAGGTCCGAGAGTGCCAATCCGTTTTCACATCATCGGAAATGTAGCGAGTGATGTTGCAACGTCCATTTCAGAATTTGGCATAAACAATGCCAAGGTGGAGGTAAATATTGATTTGAAAGTAAATGTTCAAATTATTATTCCATTTGCGAGTCAACAATCCACAGTAGAGCAAACAATTCCAGTGGCAATCGGTTTAGTTCGTGGCCAAGTCCCGCATATCTATACGAATGGAGCAGATGGGGCACAGCCTTCTATCGAGGTTCCAGTACCAATGAATTGATGGTCCAGTGCATTTAAATAGCGGATTATATGTAAACTTAGCGAAAGTTAGTTGTTTTCGATTGTAATAGTATGTTACATTGACAACAGTATGTGTAATTTTTGTGCATAATTAGAAAGAATAAAACCTTCCTAGTTTTGCATAAGTGCACGAAGGCTAATCGCTTCCGGTTATTTCGATAAGCCGAATTTTCTAATATTGATAGGGGATGAATAGTAATGACAAGTAAACCTGCCAACGAGAAAGAGCAAATCTTACGAAAACCCGAATGGTTAAAAATAAAATTAAATACGAACGATGAATATAAAGGCTTAAAAAAATTAATGCGTGAGAAAAACTTGCACACAGTTTGCGAGGAAGCACGTTGTCCGAATATCCACGAATGCTGGGGTGAAAGAAGAACGGCAACAATGATGATTCTTGGAGATGTTTGTACACGTGCATGTCGCTTTTGTGCGGTTAAGACAGGCCTTCCAAATGAATTGGATCTAGCAGAACCAGAACGTGTTGCTGATTCAGTTGAAATTATGAATTTAAAACATGTTGTCATTACAATGGTTGCACGTGACGATCTAAAAGACGGCGGTGCAGGTGTCCTAGCTGAAACGGTTCGAGCAATTCGACGCAAAACACCTCAAACCTCCGTTGAAGTACTACCTTCTGATTTAGGTGGACTGGAAGAAAACCTAAAAATGTTAATGGATGCAAAACCAGACATTTTAAATCATAATATCGAAACGGTTCGTCGTTTAACGCCAAGAGTTCGTGCCCGTGCAAAATATGAACGCTCATTAGAGTTTTTAAGAAGAGCGAAAGAAATGCAGCCGGATATTCCTACAAAATCATCGCTTATGATTGGTTTAGGGGAAGAATGGGATGAAATCTTGGAAGTAATGGATGATTTAAGAGCGAACAATGTTGATATCATGACAATTGGCCAATATTTGCAACCGTCGAAAAAACATTTACCAGTGAAAAAATATTATACACCAATAGAATTCGGAAAACTCCGTAAAATTGCGATGGAAAAAGGCTTTAAACATTGTCAGGCCGGGCCGTTAGTTCGCAGTAGCTATCATGCGGACGAGCAAGTCAATGAAGCAACAAAAACAAGACAACTTCAAGCTGAAGAAGTATAAAATAGTCGACCAATTTATGAGGATGTAAGATAGGAGGAGTTTCGATGATTATAGCTGAGGGATATACCTATGAAATTATCGAAAATGTCCGAGAGGGTTTTAAAGAGGATGCTTTCTTAGCTAGATATTCAGATATCCTAACAAAGTACGATTATATCGTTGGTGACTGGGGATACGGTCAGCTTCGTCTAAAAGGGTTTTTTGAAGACAAAAATCAAAAAGCAACTTTTGATACGAGAATAAGTACGTTTGAAGATTATTTGTACGAATATTGCAATTTTGGCTGTGCCTATTTCATTTTAAGAAAAACAGGGAAAGCGCCGAAACAATTAGAATCCACATCTAATCTTGTTATTGAGGAATTACCAGAAACCCTTGAGGAAATCGAGAACTGATTTTAGTTTATAATACTAAAATAGATTTCAACAGAGATGGCCATATATAACCACTGCGAGAAAATGGACGCGGTGGTTTTTCTTTATATTTAAAGTTCGTGTTTTTTTTGCAACAATTATATCTTTTGAAACAATTTCTTATCCCGTCGTGCTTGAGAATTCCACTATAAAATTATATAGTTTTCTTTAAAAAACAGCTGAACATGAATAGGGTAAATAAAAAATGACACTCGATGAATTACATCAAGTGTCATTTTTCTATGCCAATAATTCGTTTAAGTATTCTCGTAAATCTTCAGCTTCTTCTTCGGTCTTGTTAAAGACATGCTCCAAGTATCCAGGCTCCTCTACATCATCCGGACCGATAATTGCAAAGCGACCCATTTGCATATCTAAAACTAATACTTTTCCAAAAAAACGAGAGGATTGCATAATAGCTAAATCATATCGCAACTTTTTGCCAGTAAAGCTGACAAATCTAGTTTTTGACTCTTCTACATCATCATATAAGAAAAAACGCTCCATATTGTATAAGACTCCTTCCAATTCTATAGAATATGTTACTATATAAGAGAAATAACTATCAACTAATAATGGGGGAACCATTTATGTATTTTGTAGATCGTAATAAAATTTCAGTAACTTTAAAACATCTAGACGAGCTGATTTCAATTTTTGAAAAAGAGGAAAATTGGTTACAAAATGATATTACAGCCCTTGCTTTACAACGGATTGGTCATAATACAATGGAAGCCTTGATGGATGTTGGAAACTTGATCATTGATGGCTTCATTATGCGCGACCCAGGTAGCTATGAAGATATTATCGATATCCTAGTTGATGAAAAAGTAATTACTGCAGAGATGGACAAGCCTTTTAAAGAGGTTGTAGGCTTGCGTAAAATGTTAGTAAGAGAGTTTGTCCAGGTAGATAACGAAGTTGTTTTGAAAGTGCTTACAAACAATCTGGGGGCCATTAAACAGTTCTCGCCTCTTGTTGCAAATTATTTAGAAAACGAGCTTGGTCCGGTTTCAGCCTTTTTGCCGGAGAATGCTGAATGAAGAAGTATAAAGCCTATTGTTTTGATTTAGACGGAACCGTTTATCGTGGGAAAAAGGGGATAGATTCAGCTGTCCGTTTTATTCACCAACTTCAGAATGAACAGCTTGAGTATTTTTTCGTAACCAACAACTCGTCAAAAACACCGGAGCAACTCCAAGAGGTGCTGGCCGATATAGGGATTGATACCCCTACAAATCGAATCTATTCCAGTGCTTTAGCAACTGCCAAGTATGTTACACAGCACTTTAAGGAAGCTAGCATTTTTATGATTGGTTCAGACGGAATTCGTTCTGCTCTTGAAGCAGAAGGGCTAAATCTGGTTGATACGGATGAAGCACGCCCTGATGTAGTTGTAATGGGAATCGACCGAACAATTGACTATATGAAATTGGTCAAGGCTTCCATAGCTGTTCAGGATGGCGCGCAACTAATCGGTACAAATGAAGATATTCGGTTTCCATTTGAACTAGGTTTTCTGCCAGGAAACGGTTCTTTTGTGCAACTTGTAGCAAATGTAGCACAAGTTGAGCCGACTTTTATAGGAAAACCTTCGCCTGTCATGTTAGAAGTAATTCAGCAGGAGTATGGATTCCAAAAGGAAGAAATGGTCATGATTGGCGACAACTATGACACCGATATATTATGTGGAATCCGATTTGGCTGTGATACGATTCATGTAAATACTGGGGTAGTAAGCACAGACATTGTTCTACAAAAGGACAAAAAACCTACATATTGTATCGAAGAGCTCAATACTTTGTAAAATAAAAAAATTCCGCGTACAAAATTGTAAGCGGAGTTTTTTTATGATCTTCCCTTATTATTAGAAAAGGGGATTTTCTTCAATATATTGATAGATTTTTTTTGTTAGCTCTTCAGGTGTATCGGCTTGTACGATATCACCATTAACAAGTGCATATAAATTTTGGTCGCATAATGAACAGTAGCTTAGGCACCCATATTCAAGAACATCGATGTCAGGATCGTTTTCTAGGATATCATAAGTTTCTTGAGCGCCATTTGCCAGATTACTAATGCAAAACTCTACTAATGGATTCACGCCGTTGTCACCTCACAATGACATGCTACTCTGTTTTTAAGTTTTCGTCAATGAATGAGTTTTTGTGAAACTTTTCACAAAAAAATAAGGAAAGATATTGTGAAACATCTCACAATAAGTTATACTCTTTATGGATAAATTGTGAACGATTAGAACTGACACAAATCGACACTAGATATAGGGGAGTATTATATGAGAAAACTAGTTTTACTAGGTGGAGGTTACGGAAATATGCGTGTTTTATTACGCTTATTGCCAAATAACTTTCCAGAAGACACATTAGTTACTTTAGTTGATAGAACGCCGCACCATAGCTTGAAAACTGAATTCTATGCACTGGCAGCTGGCACAACAACAGATAAAAATGTACGTGTTAAATTCCCGGAGCATGAGCGCTTAAAAAGAGTATATGGTGAAATTACCAAAATCGATCGAAAAGAAAAAGTCGTCCATTTAGAAGATGGCCAAACAATTTCTTATGATGACTTAGTCATTGGTCTTGGTTGTGAAGATGACTATCACAATGTACCAGGAGCTGAAGAGAACAGTTTTAGTATTCAAACAATCGCAAAATCACGAACTACATTCGAGAAGCTTTTAGGTCTGCCACCGGGTTCTGTTGTTGGAATCGTCGGAGCTGGATTAAGTGGAATTGAGCTGGCAAGTGAATTGCGTGAAAGTCGTTCTGATTTAAACATAAAATTATTTGACCGCTCTGAACGTATTTTACGTGATTTCCCTGAGAAATTAAGTAACTATGTAAAAGATTGGTTTATAAAACATAATGTTGAAGTGATTGCAAAATCAAACATTACAAAAGTAGAACCAACGAAGCTTCACAATCATGAAGAAGTGATTGAGGTGGATGCAGTAGTTTGGACAGCTGGCGTACAACCAGTAAAAATTGTTCGTGATATGGATACAGAAAAAGATAAAAAAGGTCGTCCGATTGTCAACCAGTACTTCCATCTGATTGACGATGAAAGTGTTTTTGTAGTTGGCGATTGTGCTTCATCGGATCTACCTGCAAGTGCACAGCTAGCTGAAGAACAAGCTGAACGCATCGTAAAAGTATTAAGCAAGCGTTGGAGAAACGAGCCACTTCCAGAAAAAATGCCTCCGATCAAGTTAAAAGGATTCATGGGTTCTTTAGGGAAGAAGCAAGGCTTTGTTCATTTAGCGGATACAACAGTAACAGGACGTATCGCACGTTTAATGAAATCTGGTCTGCTCTGGATGTACAAACGCCAAAATGATTCTCAATAAGAACAAATAATTTTCAATTAACTGAAGCATAATAAAAAATACAAAATCTCTATAAACTTGTTGGGTTTGACCCTAAACGTGTATATAGAGATTTTGTTAAAAACTGAATGATTTTATTCAGCTGCAACGAATCCAAGTTTTTCTAATGTAGAGAAAATCGGTTGAATTTGAATATAGCCTTCACCAATGACATTACCGTTGATCAGCACCAATGGATAAAAGAACTCATCATTCTGAATACGTTCTGCCCAATCCTTGTCAAGTTCGTTTTCTAAAGGCTGCTCAATATCAATATAGCGAATTGAAAAGGAGTCTTTTGGGAATTTTCGATTGATTGCAGCCTGTAACCATTCATATGTATCCTTGGAGGATGGTGCATTGACACAGCTGGCACAAATTACTTCAGCGCCATATACTTCGATAATGGGATTATTTTCTTTCATACTATCAACCTTTCTTAAACTCAAATTATGGATTTTTTTCTTTCTTCACATTATAATTATTTTAATGAAAGGAGTCGAGGGAAATGACAGAATTAGAACAAAAAGAACAAGTACAAGAAGTTTTAGATAAATTGCGTCCTTTTTTACTTCGCGATGGAGGAGACTGTGAATTAGTTGATGTAGAAGATGGAATTGTCCGTTTACGCCTTTTAGGTGCTTGCGGTAGCTGCCCAAGTTCTACTATCACTCTAAAAGCAGGTATTGAACGTGCTCTATTAGAAGAAGTACCAGGTATTATAGAAGTAGAACAAGTATTCTAATAAATTATGCCGATAAAGCTGGATTTGGAAAACAACAATATGTTGTTCTCCGGATCGGGCTTTTTTAGATTGAAGGAGCAAGCAATTGGAGTTAAGAATTTGATAGCTTTTAAGAAAAGTAATGTTCGGTAATCGCAATGTCAGCACGATCGGCGTTCAAAAAGGGCTTCATAGAATGAAAAAAATGTCCCAATAGCATAACTCGCTTTTAGGACATTTTTTCTATACAGCTGCTGCTCGAACTTTTTCTCTTTCCTCACGTACGAGTTGCCATTGTTCTTTCGCCATTTCAATAACCTTTGCTTCTCCGCCAATCCGTTGATTTTCAATGATTTTAGAATAGTAGCGTGTGGCTAGCTCTATATCGCCAATGCGTCTTGAAAGTTCTGCAACCATGTAGATTACACGCGTACTAGACATTTGAGTGGACGCATAATCTTCAGTTGAATAAGATTCAATATATTGATCACGTGCGATTTTAAGAAATCTTTGTTCTTGGTTATCATTTTGAAGTCTTCGATAAATCCACGCAACTCGTAAGGCAAGCCCAGCAAGCGTAACAAATTTTTCTTTTTTAATCGTTCCACAAACAAAGGCTAATTTATAAGTTTCCAATGCTTGCGAAAGTGAGCGTTCATGATGGTAACTTCTTTGTACCCATTTTTTTGAAATCTGTTGTAAAATTTGTTCCTTAACACCAGGAGCAAAATATTTTGTAAAGTCCTCAGTGAATGAGAAGCCGCAATGCTCACACACAAAAACATTATAGTATAATGCAGACACTGAAGATTCAGAATATGTTGGGCAAAAATCCGTATCTGTACTTTCGATTTTAACTAGTTTTGTACGAATTTTTGTTGTTGGAAAAGTTTTATTGCAGCATAGACATTCAACTTTTTTCTCATAGAAAGGTGATAATTCCATATAATTAGACCCCTTTCAAAATCGTATTTTTAAGACTATTATATCACTCCGTTTTTCGAAAGTAGTGAATAAATTTTCCTATTTATTGAGTGGGGTAACTATTTTTACTATGTCTGTTTATTTGAAATTACTGTGCAAATATAAACCTCGCAAGTGCACATATCTTTCTTTTTGTTATGTACCTTGATATGATATAGGAAGAAGGCAGGTGAATGGGATGACAAGTGAAAAGAAAGTAATTGATTTAACTGAAGCGGCTTCCATTCGTGTAAAAGAAATGCAAAAGCATAACGAAGAAGAAGGCTCTTTTTTGCGTGTAACGATTCATGGTGGTGGTTGCAGCGGTCTTTCATATGGGATGAATTTTGAACAAAATCAAGGTGAAGACGATTATATAGATGAGCAACACGGTTTGAGAATTCTTGTTTCCCGTGAAGACGCACCAATCTTAATGGGAACGAAAATTGACTACAAACAATCACTAATGGGCGGTGGTTTCACCATCGACAATCCAAACGCCATCGCTTCATGCGGCTGCGGTACTTCATTCAGAACGGCTAAAGTTGAAGGTACGCCTGAAGTTTGTGAATAACAATCTATTATACTAAGACCTTTTGAAAGGATTCAGTTCCTTTTGGAAGGTTTTTTCTTTTTCTTAAAGAAGATAGCGTATACTATTACTAAGTTTTATAAGCAATAGGTGTAAGGGGGAAAAAGAATGAAAAAGGACCGTGGGAAAGTTTGGCTCGGGGTAGCGGGGGTTGTCATTAATTCTGAAGGAAAATGGCTTGTGGTGAAAAAGAAATATAGCGGCCTAAAAGGGGTCTGGTCATTGCCAGCTGGCTTCGTACAGATGGGAGAAACAGCAGATGAGGCCGTGGTAAGAGAGGTACAAGAAGAAACAGGTCTCCAGTGTGAAGTATCAGGCTTAATCGGCTTCCGTACAGGTGTCATTCGCGAAGAAATTAGTGATAATATGGCCATATTCTATTGCCAGCTGAAGGATGAAGAACAAAACATCCAGATACAAGAAACGGAATTATCAGATGCCAGGTGGTTAACTGTTGAGGAGATTGTAGGGAGCGGTGAATCTTCGGTGATGCTAGATGAAATGGCATGCCATGAGCTGGTCCATCATCAACTCTATAAAAAAGAGGGCATAAACCCAGGAGATGTCTTCGAATATTCAGCATATAAATTATTTTATAATAAATGAAATTCAAGGGACTAGTTCAATATTGCCCGAAACCATATAGACAGAAAGATTACTTATAAAAAAATCCTCCTATCTCATTCATGCGAAATGTATTATCATGCACTTTATCGACTGCATTTATATTTGAAAGGAGTCCTTTTATCATGTAAACTAGTGAGAGGAAAACGGAGGTTATACATAAGATGAGTGGTTCAGTTTCGGTAGTGCAATTAATCATCTCAGTCGTACTTTTCTTCGTCATGTTTTTTGGAATCGGTTTCTTATTAAACATGTTGCTGCGTATGACTTGGTTAATGGCAATAGTTTACCCAATCGTGGTTATCTTTATTATTGATGAAGTGAGTTTCCTAGACTATATTTTCAAAGCAAATACTGCTTTTCCGGCACTTATAGATAAGCTGCAATCATTGCAGGTTGTAGATATCTCGATTCTTATAGGTGGATTTGCAGGGGCAATTGTTGCTGGTATTGTGATGATCTATCTTCGAAAAGCAGGATACCGTATGTTCTAATTAGAGAGACACATCTTGACCAATATTGGTCGAGGTAAGCAGTCTTTTCTATTGGCGCATATCCTTCTTGCCGTATACTTTCAATCTGCTAAAAAAACTGACTCCTGTAGCGGGTCAGTTTTTTTGTGTCGATAGAGCCCTTGACGACTCTATATTAAATCCTTATACAAACAGGTTATAAAATAAAACAGATATAATAATTCCCGTTAAAGCCCCCATGAATACTTCACTTGGCTTATGTCCTAATAATGTTTTTAACTCTTTGATTTTTTCATCTTCGTTCTTTTCCGGCCAATGCTTGACTTCACGGAAAAAGACAGTCAATTCACTGCGCATACGATTGATGAACAAGGCGTGTTGCCCAGCTTGATACCGAACACCAGTGGCATCATACATCACTATACTTGCAAACATTGCTGCAACTGCGAAGGTAGGAGAATCGAGGCCTGTTTCAAATCCTACTGCTGTAGCCAGACTGGTCACTGCGGCTGAATGAGAACTTGGCATACCACCCGTTGAAGTCATTAAAGACCAATCTAATTTCTTTGTAGCAATTAAATGAATAGGCACTTTTACAAATTGTGCAAAAAGAATTGAAAAAATGGATAAAAGTATTGGTGTATTCTGAAGGAGTGCCAAAACAAACAATCCCTACCTTTCATAAGCTTTGTCTAAAGTATAGCATATCCGAACTACGTGAATTCAATTTATAATCGATTGGTAATTTGAAATATTCGATAAATAGGTATATCTTTACTATAATATATGTATACTCATTCGAAAAGTTTGTCACTAAACTAAATGACAAAAATGATGATCTAACTTGAGATGCAAGTACATAAGCTATGTAATCGATTTGATGGAGGGATTTTGAAATGAAAATAATAAAAGAACCAAAAACTTTTGATCAAGTGAATACTGAACTATTAATTGTAGGTGTTCAAAAAAATTGTGACCATATAAATGGATGGAATGATTTCGTTGCGTTCTTCGGGGAAAGTATTGAAGATTGGATTCGTTCTTGTGATATAGATACGGATCGAAAAAAATTAACGAAACTTCCCTTTACTGGGCAAAACAAACAGTTGAAGCGTGTATTGTTCGTAGGTTTAGGGGATGCAAAAACTTTAACTGAAAATGAATTAAGAGAGACATTCGGTGTAGTTGGGAAGCAATTGCGAGCTTTAAAAGTAAATGAATTTTCTATTTGGTTAGAATCATTTACGGCAAGCCCGATTGATGAACAGACAATTGCCTTTTTATTTGCAGAAGGTGCCGGACTTGGATTCTATCAAACACCAAACTATAAAACAACGTCAAATGAAATTGATGTGTATATGGATGCAGTTCATTTTGTAACAAATGCAGATATCGATGAGATTGCAGCAGGCTATGAAGTAGGAAAAATCTATGCCGATTCGGTAAATGAAGCTCGTAACCTAGTAAATTTACCTCCAAACTTATTAACTGCAACAGAACTTGGCAACTATGCGGAAAAATTAGCAAAGCAATATGATTTCGAAATTGAAATTTTAACAAAAACTGAGTTGGAAGAGCTAGGAATGGGCGGCATTTTAAGTGTTAATAAGGGTTCTGTTGAGGAACCTCGATTAATTACGATTAAATATCAAGCTACTGAAAAATGGGAAGATGTAATAGGCCTAGTTGGTAAAGGGGTAACTTACGATACAGGTGGTTATTCGATTAAAACGAAAACGGGCATGGTTGGTATGAAAGGCGATATGGGTGGGGCAGCAGCTGTCCTGGGAGCGATGAAAATCATCGGTGAAGTGCGGCCAAATAAAAATGTTGTGGCTGTAATCGGATCGACTGATAACATGATCTCAGGTGAGGCTTTTAAACCGGATGATGTCATTACAATGTACAACGGAAAAACGGTTGAAGTATTAAATACAGATGCAGAAGGGCGCCTTGTACTTGCTGATGCTGTAACTTATGCAAAGCAACAAGGAGCGAATTACCTAATTGATGTAGCTACTTTGACTGGTGGTGTGATTACAGCACTTGGCTTTGACAAAACAGGTTCCTTAACAAATAATCAAGAGTTCTTCGATGCATTTATTGAATCTAGCATTGAAACAGGTGAATTTGTTTGGGGAATGCCATTAACTGAAAAGGATAAAAAAAGAATTCGCAAATCAGATGTCGCTGATTTAAATAATTCACCTGGCAGTGATGGACATATGATTTTTGGTGGAGGCTTTGTCGGAGAGTTTGTTGAGGGAACACCATGGATTCATTTGGATATTGCGGGAACTTCCAATGCATCCAGCGCTCATGATTTGGGGCCAAAAGGTGCGACAGGTGTCATGGTTAGAACTCTCGCAACGTTTGTAGAAAGATTAGGCGAAGAAAGCAAGTAAATATATTGGTTTTAAGAACTTTAAGTCTAGTGGGCATATAGCATAACTGTCTTTTCATTTCTAACATACGTTATTAATGAAAAGGAGGTAGATTTTATTGGTAAATTATTATGGTGGTTATGGTGGATATGGCGGTGGATTTTCTAATTTTGGACCTCCATTTATCGGCGGATTTTTAGGCGGTCTACTTGGAAACGTAATCTATCCCGATAATAGAGGTTACGGTAGACCTTATCCGTATCCTTATCCGTATCAGCCTTATCCATACTATTCATACCCAAGATACCCACATAGACGTCATCACAGAAGATATTGGTAAACTGAAAAGAAGTGCGAATTTAATAATTCGCACTTCTTTTTTACATTCTACTGAATTTAATTTACTTGAGATTTTGTTCTTTTTTCATGCGTTCAATTTCCACTTTTAAATCGTCTCGTCCTGTGCCAGACCAAGGTTTAACACCTGCTATATACGAAGAACGACTCATGATATGTGCACCAACCGGACCAGTTATGAATAGGAATAAGACACCTAATAGAATTGTTGGGTTAATATGATCCTCATTCAGCCAGAAGTGAAAAAACACACCGAGCAATATACACATCACACCTAATGTAGAGCTTTTTGACGCGGCATGTGCCCGTGTATAAAGATCAGGTAGGCGGAGTACGCCAATTGCCGCCACAACAAGGAATAACAACCCTGCTGCAATAAAGAAAATAACTAAAACGTTAGCGAGAATTGTCACGGGTAATAATATCTCCTTTCTCTATAAATTTAGAGAAGGCAATTGTACCAATGAAAGATAGGATCGCCAATAATAAAATAATCTCTAAAAAGAAACTAGTATCTATAAGCATTGAAAATAAACCTACCAAGCAAATAAGAGCAACGCCTATCGTATCTAATGCGACAACTCGATCAGAAGGATGGGGGCCCTTAACAAGACGAAAGACAAGGGCAACGATGGATAAGGCTACAATAATGATTGCTGCCCAGAGAAAATAAGTCATGAGCGGCTCACCTCCAAAATCGCTTTTTCGAATGAATTTTTAATAGAATCAATTGTATCATCGATATCATTGCTATCAATAACATGGATAAATAGTGATTTTGAATCGTCTGAGACATGAACAACAACTGTACCTGGAGTCAGAGTAATTAAACTTGATAGAAGTGTAATTTCCCATTCCTCCGTTAATTGTGTATCGTATTTAAAAAAGGCTGGCTGCAATTCAAGTTTAGGTTTAATTACTAGGGTTAACACAGACACATTCGCCAAAATCAGCTCTTTAATAAAGAGGATTGTTAGTTTAATCACTGCCCAAACACGATCAATATAGAGCCTGGACTTAAAGAATTTCCGTAAAGCGATTATAACTATAAGGCCTAATAGATAACCGATTATAAAACGGGATACGGAATAATTAGAGGACAAAAACATCCACAAAAAGGCTAAAAATAGATTTAATAAGATTTGAAAGGACATTTAGTTTCCTCCTTTCATAACCGCATCCGTATAGATAGAAGGGTCAAATAAGATTTTGGCAGCATCCCCCATAAATGGTGTCAGCCATTCTGTACCTATACCGTAGAAAATGGATAGTACAACTAATAGTACCGTTGGAATGAAGAGACGATTGTATTTGGCTTTCTCTACATTGGTTGAAAGTTGTCCTTCCTCTCCCCAGAATGCATAAATAAAAATTCGCATCGCGGACAATAGAACAACGATACTCGACGCAAGTACCAAGATAGTTGACCATGTATTGCCAGCTTCAAAACCGCCTTGTACAATCAATAGTTTCCCTATAAATCCGCTTAATGGTGGAACCCCAACCAGTCCAAGAGCAGCAATCAAGTAGAACCAGCCAAGAGCGGGATAGGTTTTCATGAGACCGCCCATTTTTCGCAAATTAGTAGTCCCCGTTACATAGATCACAACCCCGATTAACATAAATAACGCTGCTTTAATGATCATGTCATGGATTAGATAGAACATAGATCCTTCTAAACCTGCTTCATTCATTTGTGCAACCCCAAATAAGATAACACCGACAGCTATTACGATATTATAAATAATAATCTGTTTCACATCAAAATGAGCAAGTGCTCCAATGCATCCAGCCACAATTGTAAGAATTGCTAGGATGAGCAGCAACTCATGTGTAAAGGATAAGTCATGTGTAAAGAATAACGTGTATGTACGTGTAATAGCATAAACACCGACTTTAGTTAGTAGAGCACCAAATAGGGCAAGTACAGGAATGGGTGGTGCTGAATAAGCACTAGGCAACCAGAAATAGATTGGGAAAATCGCTGCTTTCATTCCAAACACCAATAGGAATAAAACTGCAATCACTGTAAGGATACCTGGTTGATTGAGTTCTGCAATCTTCAGTGAAATATCGGCCATATTTAAAGTCCCGACAACAGAATAAAGATAAGCTACTGTTATAACAAAAAGAGCAGAAGAAATAACATTCACTAAGATATACTTAATTGATTCACGTAATTGTGCTTTTTCCCCACCAAGTACAATCAATAGATAAGAAGACATTAATAATACTTCGAAGAATACAAATAGGTTAAAAATATCACCCGTTGTAAAGGCTCCATTGACTCCAGTAAGAATAAACATAATCCCGGAATAATAGAAGAATTGTTCGCGTTCTTTCCCGATCGATCCAAAACCATACCAGACGATAAACAAGGCAAGTATTAAAGTGGTTAACACGAGAAGTGCAGATACCATATCAGAAACCATTGTAATGCCGAATGGTACTGGCCAATTACCGAAAGTAACGATTTGCGGACCATCTTCATATACATTCAAGACAAGCCCCGCAGCACAGATGATCGAAAGCACAAGCCCAAGAAGGGTAGTAATGCGCTGGTAAGCAATTTTCCTCTGTCCAAACATTAGAATCATCGCGAAGAAAAATGGGATGATAATCGGTAATAAAAGAAAGTTATTCATGATCCTCACTTCCTTTCATTAACGTCATGTCATCAGTTTTTAGTTCTTGGTATGCACGGTAAGCAAGTACTAGGAAAAAGGCTGTTACACCAAAACTAATTACAATTGCTGTCAAGATTAAAGCTTGTGGTAGTGGATCGACATAATCAGTCACACCATCACTTAAAACAGGAGGGGCGCTGCCCTTAAAGCTTCCCATCGTTAAAATCAGCAAATGTGCTCCGTGACTCAGTAAACCTGTGCCAATAATTATTCGGAGAAGACTACGAGATAAAATTAAGTAAATTGCAGCCATAAATAGAAAGCCACAAACAAATGCCATTACTATTTCCATTATTCATCCTCCCCAATTGTTTGAATAATGGTCATCGTTACACCGACAACAACCAAATAAACACCTAAGTCAAATAATGCTGCAGTATGAAGAGATGTTTTGCCCAAGATAGGTAAATTGAAATAATCAAAGAAATGTGTGAAAAACGGTTTGCCAGTAAACATAGAGATTGCAGCTGTCCCTAAAGCTAGGATTAAGCCGATTGCTACCATATAAATATAATTAATCGGAAGAATCGTTTGAACCGTTTTTAAATCGAATGCAATGATAAGCAGTACAATTGCACTCGCTGTTACTAAGCCTCCTACAAATCCTCCACCGGGTGTGTAGTGACCTGCGAAGAAAATATGAACAGCGTAGAAGAAAATCATGAAAAAGACGATTTTCGCAGTAAACTGGATAATGACATCATTTGTTTTCATAGCTTTTCTCCTTTTCTGCTCAAGCGTAGCTTAATCATCCCGAAAATGGCAATCCCGGCAATGGATAATACGGCGATTTCGAACAATGTATCAAATCCGCGGTAATCTACTAAAATAACGTTTACAATATTTCCTCCACCAGCTAATGAATACACTGTTTCCTTGTAGTACTCAGAAATGGAGTCTACTAATTTTTGTGAATGGGCTGAAAGAGCAACAAGTGTCACCATGGCACCAACTGCTATAGAAACAAAAGCTCTTCCAAATCTAAAACGAGTGCGTTCTTCTTCTTTTTTATATTTAGGCAAGTGATAAAACGCAAGTAAGAATAATGCAACAGAAATGGTTTCTATGACCAACTGCGTAAGAGCTAAATCAGGTGCGTTAAACATGACAAAGAACAAGGATACTGTGTATCCCACTAATCCTAATGCCACAATGGAAGTAATCCTCGATTTTGCAAAAACAGTTGTAATCGTTCCAATCACTAACACAATTATTAAAATTATCTGGTATGCACGAATTGGTGTTGCACCTTCGAGAGTTACCTTAAACGCATCTTGCATAAATAATGTTGTGATAACAATGATTGAAATTGCCCCAAGCATGTAACTTAGATAGCGACGAATAGAACCAGTCATATACAGCCCTGAAAATCTTCCAACCCATCGATCAGATAATTCATAGATGATAAAATCATATAAATTATTTAACGTTAATTTTGAAGGGAAGAAGCCGTACAGCTTTTGCCATTTTGATAACGTTAAGAATAAAACAAGTCCAAGTACTATAATACCTAGAGTCATCCATAATTCAGGTGTAATATGGCCATGCCATGCCGAAACGTGGATATCAATCTGATCTGGACTGCTGTAAAGGAACGGTTGAATGGCCATAACAGCAGGTTTGATGAAGGTATCAGCGATTACATTAGGTATAAAGAATATAGTAATAACGAATACTGCCAAAATTATTGGAGAGATTAGCATACCCACTGGTGCTTCATGTGGTTTATGTGGTAATTCTTCCACTTTTCCTTTTCCAGTAAATGTTCTAAATACAAAGTAAAAACTATAAATAAATGTGAATACGCTAGCAATCCAAGCGATGACAGGGAATAAAATTCCCCATGTTGAGAAATTGAATAAATCGAATTCTGTAATAGACAGCATTGCTGTTAAGAACATTTCCTTACTTAAGAAGCCGTTAAAGGGAGGCAATCCAGCCATGGAGAAACTTCCGATTAAAGCCACTGAAAAGCTTATTGGCATTATGCTCATCAGGCCGCCAAGTTTCCGAATATCACGAGTCCCCGTTTCATGATCGACAATCCCTGCTATCATGAACAAGCTCCCTTTAAATGTAGCGTGGTTTATGAGATGGAAAATCGCAGCAAATGCCGCATATTTAAAAATAGTCTCCTGGGCGCCATCTACGTGGAAAGCAATGGCTCCAACACCAAGTAAAGACATTATGAGGCCAAGTTGACTGACAGTTGAAAAGGCAAGAATTCCTTTTAAATCCCATTGTTTTAGTGCAAAGAAAGAACCCCATAATAATGTTAATAAACCAATACCAGTTACTAACCAAATCCAAATCTCCGACACGGCAAAGATTGGTGTGAAACGTGCTACTAGATAGAGCCCAGCTTTAACCATTGTGGCAGAGTGAAGATATGCACTCACAGGTGTAGGTGCCTCCATTGCATCTGGTAACCAGATGTAAAATGGGAATTGAGCAGATTTTGTAAACGCCCCCAGTAAAATCAAAACAAGTGCCACTACAAATAAATCGTTTGTTGCAAGTTCAGGTGCTTGAGCTACTAGTTCTCTAATAGAGAATGTGTCACCCATAATGGATAGTAATACAAATCCTCCTAGCATCATCATTCCGCCTGCTACTGTAATCATCATTGACTTCAGTGCACCAAAACGAGACTTGTCACGGTTGTACCAATACCCAATCAATAAAAAGGACGATATAGAAGTTAATTCCCAAAATAGATACAGCGTCATCATATTATCTGATTGAACGACACCAAGCATCGCACACATAAACATTAATAAATAAATATAAAAGTTATGCAGCTGTTCTTTTGTGCGATCCAAATAGAAAATCGAATACAGAACGACAAGCGCTCCTATTCCTGAGATTAGTAGAGAGAATAACAAACTTAGCCCATCAAGATAGGATACGAATGATATTCCAAGTGAAGGAATCCAATCTAACTGCGCAACAACTGAATTTCCCTTAGAGATAGTCGATAAAAAAATTGAATAGTAACTAACAAGAAAGAGTGGTACTAGTAAAACGAACCAACCAGTATGTATCGAAGTGATTTTCTTAAAGAAGAAAGGCATGAAGAGCGCCGCTATTAATGGAATGAAAATACAAAGTACTTGAAACAAGAATGATCCCTCCTTTAAAAATATTATTTATTGAATTTCTCGAATAATCAATATTATATCATTTATTATACGTGTTTTCACTTGAATGAAAGTGAGATGAACTTGAACTATTAAATATTTAGCCGATATTATAAATAGGTAGAAAAAATATGTTTTGAGGAATTTGTCATGAAAAATCCATATTTGTATGGTTATTTGCCGTTATTTTCTGTTATCTTATTTAGTTTGTCCTTCGGAATTTACTTAGTTACTGAATCATTAGATTTACTAACTTCAATTGGCGTTTATACAGGAATACGTGAATTTTTGACGGATATTGAATTGCGCCTGCTGTTATTAAGTGTATTTGCACTGTGTTTTTTTATGCTATTTTCAGCCTTGAAATTGATAGGAGAAACGATTCATGAAGTAGGAATGCTATTATTTTCAAAGAACAATAATGGAGAGATGATTAGTGTTGCCAGAGGTGGTTATCTCATTTTCTTCTTCGGAGCATTACTTTCAGTGTTTGGTATACAATCAATTTCCATTTTACTTTGTGTATTTGCGCTAACCATTTTTAGTTATTTTATTTATAACATATATAAGATGAGTCAGTACCTCTCATTACCTGGAACGGTAGGACTGATTTTCTTTGAAATTCTCTTCTGGACCATTTTCATTACATTCATTTGTTATGTTGTATTAAAGCTTTATAACGGTATATTAGCAAGTTTACCATTTGCAAATTAAAAATGAGAGGCGTGACTAGTACAAGTCACGCCTTTTTTAATTCATGATTGTATTAAATATTTTAAAATGAATTTTATCATCCTGAAGGGATTGCATGGAGGAAGGTTGATCATAGCCAATCCAAACAGCGCTCGTATATTCATCCGTCATTCCTGCTACCCAAAAGTCTTTATAATCATTGGTTGTTCCTGTTTTTGCACCAATATACGATGAAGTGGAAGAGATCCCTTTTCCAGTCCCGCTTGTAACTACATCATGCAGCAAGGACCTTATATATTTTACGGTTTGCAAAGACCAGATTGTTTCTCTTTTAGTCGGCCAACTATATAGAACATTGCCGCTTGCATCAGTAACACTCCGAATACTTCTTGCTTTAGCATAAGTACCATCTATAAAACTTGTATAAGCATCGGCCATTTCAAGAGTTGTAACGCCATATGAGAGTCCGCCTAATCCTGCTGCGTAGGTTTTGTCTGAAGGTACCAGCGATTGAAAGTTGAATTTTTCGATATACGAAAAGGCGGCATCAAGACCAATGTCATTTAATAAGCGCAGTGCAGAAGTGTTATAGCTATGTTTGAATGCAGTAGCAATTGAGACATTGCCGTAAATACCGCCACCATAATTTTGTGGACAGAAATGATCCACACAGAATTCACCGCCACTTACAAGGGAACTGGGTGAATAGTTGGTTGTTTCAAAAAGCGGTCCATAAACAATCAAAGGTTTAAAAGAAGAGCCAGGTTGGCGAATGGCTTGATACGCTCGATGAAAGTCGAATTTTTTATAGCCTTTGCCTCCATAAACACTCACTATTTCTCTTGCTTGATTATCGATGACGACGGAGCTGCTCTGTAATTTGCCATTACCCAGAATAGCATCAATTATTTGTTCATCCTGCTGTTGTTTTTCAGGGTCTAGTGCAGTATGTATAGTGATGCCTGAGAGAAGCAATTGTTGAATTTGAGAATCAATTTTCTCTTGAATCCTATTTTTTTCCTCTTCTTTTTGTGCTGTGTTGAGCTGTTCCTTATAGCCTTCAACAGTTGCAACAAGTTCCTCTAATTCAGCCAGCACAAACGTACTGTAGGCGGGCTGCTGTTGTTTTTTTACCTTCAAATTCAAGCTGATCTCTTCTTGTTTATAAATGGAGGCCTCTTCCAAGGTTATAATACTATTATCAGCTAAAATATCTAATAGACGTTCCTGCCTCGCTTTTGTTTTCGCAAAGTTTTTTATAGGATCGTATAAAGATGGATTATTTGGAATGGCCGCAATAAATGCCATCTGTGGGATGCTTAATTCTGCTAAAGGCTTTTGAAAATAAAAGGTTGCGGCTGCGCTTATTCCATAAACTTGATTGCTAAAAAAGATTTCATTTAAATACATTTCAAAAATTTCTTCTTTATCGTACATTTGCTCAAGCTCGTACGCGTAAAATAGTTCGGTTAATTTACGTTCATAGGTTTGTTCCACAGATAAATAGCGCATCCTTACAAGCTGCTGGGTAATCGTGCTGCCCCCTTGTTCAATGGAACCTTGAGAGTTTGCAACAACTGCACGGGTAAGTGCACTTACATTAAACCCGATATGAGTATAAAACTCTTTATCTTCACTTAAAAGGTAGATTTGTTTAATAATTTCCGGAACATCTTTTAATTCAACAGGTTGTCGCCATTCCACATATTCTTCACTAAATACGTTTCCGTTTCGATCGACCATTGTAACAGGGAGCTGGCTTTTCTCATCCGGTATTTGAATATTGTGCTGAATGGTTTCCTCATGTCCTTTTGCTACTGTGAATTCGGCCAGAATTTTATTGCCAAAAAGAAATAGTAAAGGGAAACAACAAAGGATTAGTAAGAAACCTACTATTTGTCTCATTTAGATTCCTCCTACTTAATGCAAACACTCCAAAAGAATATCATAATTTCAAATAAAAAAGGAGGCTACTATCGCTAGTAGGACCTCCACTTCATTATACAGGATTTAAATATGGCTTTTTAATACATCCTCGAAATATTTTTTCGGTAATCTTTGGATGATGAAAATAGTAATTGCAGCAATAAGAAATAGTAGCCCAGTTGAGTAAAAGACCGCGGAAATTGTTGCAAATCCACTTATAAATCCACCTAGTACAGGGCCAATGATATTCCCTAGAAAACGGAAAGATTGGTTATAGCCCATCACTTCACCTTGAATTTCTACTGGTGCTTCACGGCGAATCAGGGCCGTCACAATGGGAATCAAGCCCCCTGAAAAGATGCCAAGTAAAAATCTCAAGGCAATTAGTTGCCAAAGGGAAGTCACAAAGGCTTGAGGAACAATAAAGAAAACACTAATGAACAGCAATGACATTAGGACCTTTTCGTAGCCGATATTATCGGCGAGTTTCCCGAAAAATCGGCCGATTAAGATATTCCCAACTCCTGCTGCACTAAAGGTGATTCCAGCAAGCATGGCAACCTGTTCAGAGGTTGTTAAATGGGAGACGTACAGGGACAATAATGGCTGAATACTAAAGTTTCCGATTTGGATCAAGGATGCTACCAACATAGTGCTTAAAATAAGTGGATGATGAAACAATGCCCAAAGGATATTCTTTCTAGAATAAAGCGTACTTTTTTCTTTTCGAATAATTTCAGGTTCATGGATACCGAAGATAATAATAATCGCCGCAATAGTAATGGCAATAGAAGTATAGATAAAAGTAAAGTTAAATCCAATAGCATCGGCTAAAGATCCCCCGATTACAGGACCGAACAGGGAACCTCCAACACTCCCGATTTGTAAGGTTCCAAGAGTTTTACCAGCAATATTTTTTGGTGTATGTTTGCTGATAAATGCCATTGAGGTAGGAATAAAACCAGTTACAATCCCCATCAAAATACGCAAGATGAATAATTGGGTGACATTCTCCACATGACCCATCAAAAAGATGCTGAGCGCAATGCCGAAACAGTTAATAATCATAATCGGTTTATATCCGTACTTATCGGCAATGCGCCCCCATATTGGAGACATGATAAATGCTGTCACAAATGTGGCAGCAAATATTAAACCAGCCCATTTTTGGACGTAGCTTTCAGAGAAATCACCAAAGGTTTCAATGTAAAGGGATAAAAAGGGCATAATCATCGTCATAGAACTCGCGACGATAAAATTTGAAACTAAAATAATAATAAAATTGTGCTTTCGGTTACTCACTTCAATCACATTCTTCCTAACAGTTGTTTTAGAATTCGAATAAATAATTTTTCATTTAGTTAAGTCCAAAGCCCCTCGAGGTTGCGGTCTGTCCCTCGGTTTAAAGCAGTAAAGCTACATTCGCTTCGGAGCGTCAAGTTAGCCTGTATTTGCAACAGGCTGTTTCCAATTTGTTATTGTTGCCAAGTATAACTTATTTCGAAACCCGAAGAAAGTCTATAAAGTATATTAGCGGAAAATTTAAAAGTTCTATGTTAAACTGTAACGAGGTGTCAAATGGTAATCTTCTATCTAAAGATATACCCAAAATAACATTTTTTAAAAGGAGCGATCAGTTAATGTTTCCACAATTGACAAAAGAATTAAACCCAGGTGAAGTATTGGTTGAAATGAATACAACTCTAGGGGCAGTTAAAATTAAGCTATTCCCTGAGCATGCGCCAAAAACTGTAGAAAACTTTTTAGGACATGCAAAATCAGGTTACTATAATGGAATCATCTTCCATCGTGTTATTACTGATTTCATGATCCAAGGTGGAGACCCAACTGGTACTGGTATGGGCGGCCAATCAATCTGGGGCGACTCTTTTGAAGATGAATTCAATGAAAGTCTATTTAATCTGCGTGGAGCTCTTTCAATGGCGAACGCTGGTCCAAATACGAACGGTTCACAATTTTTCATCGTTCAAATGGAACATACACCAAATAATATGATTGCTCAATTGGAGCAAGCTAAATATCCAAAAGAAGTTATCGAGGCATATGCTCAAAATGGTGGAACGCCTTGGTTAGACTTTAAGCACACAGTATTTGGACATGTTGTTGAAGGTATGGACATTGTTGACAAAATTGCGAACGTTGACAAAGATATGCGCGATAAACCGTTGGAAGATGTTAAAATAGAGTCGATTACTATTATCGATTAACGATTAGAAAGAAGAGTGAAAAATGAGTATCCTTTATGCAGGATTTCTATATTTTCCAGAGGATAAGTCGTCATATATTCCCGCAGCATTAGAGTTTTTAGCAGTTCTTATCTTGTGTTTGTTGGTGTTCATGGTAGTGAAACGTGTATCAAAAAAAGAAGCGCTTAAAACAAAAGCATTGGAAGAATATGTTTTAAGTAAACAACATAACAAGGAAGATAAATAGCAAAAAGGGGTCGTCTAACTAGACGACCTTTTTTGCTTCTAAAAATGCGCAACAGAAACAGGATTTGGATTTTTTATTTATAGGAATGTCAAAGAAGTTGAGGAAAGTTAGTTTTATTCTTTTCTAGATTTTCTATTGAGCTTTAGTAAGGCGTAATAGAAAAATGCTAAATAAAGAATTAATAATGTAATTGTGACAACATTCATTCCGTTCCAATTCCAAACTTCCCACAAGGGATAAATCAGGGTGCTGCCCGATGCTATTCCAATATAATAAGATACTAGGTAAAGGCTGGAAGCACTTCCTTTTAAATGGATAGCAGTTTGACCGACTGATGCTGCTGTTAAGGAGTGGGCAGTAAAAAATCCAAAACAAGTAATGCATAGCCCAAATAAAACAACGAATAATGCATCAAATAGTGTACAAATAATGCCCGTTACTAAAATGAGTATAGCTATTATACGAATCTTTTCTAATTGGTAACGTTTTGAAAGCCAACTAGCTAAAGGTGCTCCTATAATTCCAAAACTATATGCAAAATAGGTAAGCGAGATTGATTCCATAGATAAAGAAAAGGGAGGGGAAGATAAGTGAAGGGGCAAATAAGTCCACATCCCCGTAAATGTAATTTGTAATATCACACCAAGACCAAACATTAAAAGAAGGGAAGGGTTAATTAAGTGATAACTAAATCCTTTTAAATCTTCCTTAAAACTCATCACACTCGGCTGGAAGTTATTTGATTTAGGTAGAGTAAATAAAACAAATATGAAAACAAATGCCCCAAAAATAGCAAAAATAATTAATGCTCCTTGCCAGTTATATTGCTCAGAAAGGTAACCAGTGACAATTCGGCCAATCATTCCACCTAGTGCATTCGTAGAGATATATAACGCGGTAGCAAGTTGTCTTGATTCCGTTTCAATTTCTTCTGCAATATAAGCTAATGCTGCCGCTGGAACCCCTGCAAGTGTAAACCCTTGAATAATCCTTAACAGAAGAATCGTAAAATAAGAATCAACAAAAGGAATAAGAAGAATAGATAATAAAGAAAGTAAAATGGACAGCTTTATAAATAAAACTCGTCCTTTTCGATCAGAAAGAAATCCCAAAACGATTAAGCCCGCTATTAGAGATAACGAGGTAAGCGACATAGTCATACTTGCGTATGTAACAGAAATGGAAAACTCCTCCGTAAGTAATGGGAGGAGAGGCTGAAACGAATACAATGTTGCAAATATAAACATTGACGACAATCCGAGGCTCAGTACAATTTTCCAAAACTGCCGATTTTGTATTGAAGACTTCTTTGTAAACAGGAGAAACACCTACTTTATTTCCCGGTAATGGAAGGTAACCATAGAGATAGTTGAGGGAAAATAATAACTAAAGCTAGAAACACAATCATCAGTATAATAAATGGAATTACCCCTCTAACAACGACACCAAGCTTTTCTTTAGCAATCCCACTTACGACGAATAAGTTTAAACCAACAGGCGGTGTAATCATTCCTAACTCTAAGTTGATTACCATAATAATTGCAAAATGATATAAGTTAATATCAAAGTGAGCTAGGATTGGTAACAAGATCGGTAAAACAATCAAAATGATAGACACTGCTTCCAAAAACATACCTAAAATGAAGAATAGGATATTAACAATAATCAAGAATGTCCATTCGTTCATCCCGCTTTCAGATATCCATTGTCCCACTTGTTGAGGAATTTGTTCATTTGTTAAATAAAGTCCGAATAATGATGCTGCACCAATAATTAAGAAAATCATCGCCGTAACGTTAATAGACTCAACAACAATCGGACGTAAATCTCGCCATTTTAATTCGCGATATACAAATGCAGAAACGACCAGTCCGTAGAAGATTGCTACTACAGCCGATTCGGTAGGCGTAACGGCCCCGGAATAAATAGAACCAAGTATTAATATCGGTAAAAAAGCTCCCCATATTGCTTTCAATGATTTACGACCCCGCTCACTCCAGGTATGGGGTTCATCCCCTTTAAAGCCATTTCTTTTCGCATAATAGATTGCTGAAATAATTAAAAGTGCAGTTAAACCTAGACCTGGGATAACTCCCGCCATAAATAATTGGCCGATTGATTCTTCAGCAGTAATACCGTAAATAATCAACGGAACACTAGGCGGAATCAGAATCCCTAAAGTACCCCCAGCAGCAACAAGACCTAGAGAATACTTTTTATCATATCCTGCTGAAAGCATCGCGGGTATCATAATTGACCCAATGGCTGCAGCAGTGGCTGGAGAAGATCCGGAAATCGCAGCAAAAATGGCACAAGCAAGGATTGTTACTACCGATAAACCCCCAGGTAAATGTCCAACCCATGAGCGTAATGCTTCAATTAGATATTTAGAAATACCACCTCGAGCCATAATGACACCTGCCAATACGAACCCGGGAATTGCCATCATAGGGAAGGAATCAAGAGCCGTAAAAATTCGTTGAGGCATCATATTCATATTAAAATCTGACAAAAATAATACAAAAATAGTTGATAACGCTAAACTTACCGCGACTGGTACACGTAAAAACAATAATACGAAGAAACTAATTAAGAGGGTTAGCATATTCTTCACCCTTTCTACGTAGAATGTTTACTAATCTCTCAACGAAACGGAGTGAGAAAAGTATGCCTGAAATTGGTAATATTAAGTAAACAATCCACATAGGGATTCCAACGTCGAGTGAGATCATTCCCGAAGAATAACGATTTTCCACGAGTATGAATCCATAAAATGTATAGATTAAGCAGAAGACGATGCTTAATGAAGTCGCTAGAATATTCATCATAAATTGAAGTGGTTTACTCAAATTGTCATATAGGATATCTACTTGAATATGTTGATTGTGCTTTAATGCTAATCCAAAACCTAAGAAAGTGCCCCAAATAATTGCATAGCGGGCAACTTCTTCAACCCATGCTTGGGGGTCATTTAATACATAACGCATAACCACTCCGTAAAAAATTAATACAATACCTAAAGAAAAGAAAATAACTGCCAAAACCTCTTCAAGGAACGTCCAAATTTTCATTAGAATATTCAATCACTTCACTCCTTTATAATCAGGTAAATGGGAGTGCCGACTCTTCGGCACTCGTTTAAAGATCTACTTTAATGACTGTATACTTTCAATTAATTCTGGTGTAATTGCTTCAGTAAATTCATCATATACAGGTTGTAATGCTTCTTTTAAAGCATCTCGTTCTTCTTGTGTCATTTCATAAAATTCCACAACTCCTGAAGTTTTTATGTTTTCTAATGATTTTTCATTTTCTTCTTCCGCTAATTCCGTTGCATAAGTTGTAGATTCAGCAAGCGCTTCTTCAACTGGTGCTAGCAAATCTTCAGGAATCGATTCCCAGAAAGTTTTATTTACAAAGATTACATAATCAACACGACCATGTTGGGTAGAAGATAAATATGGTTGAACTTCGTAAAACTTCATCGTATCAAAGTTGTTATATGGGTTTTCAGCACCATCTACAGTACCTTGTTGAAGTGCTGCATAAGTTTCACCAAATGCAATTGTTGCTGAACCAGCACCTAAAGATTCGAATTGTGCTTCTAACACTTGTCCTGCCTGGGCGCGGAATTTTAATCCTTTAAAGTCTTCGACAGTTACTAAAGGACGTTTGTTGTTCGACATATGTTTGAAGCCATTCGGCCAAAATGTCAGACCTTTAATATCGTTGGCAGATAATTGATCAGAGTTCAATAAATCGTGTGCAGCTTCTGATTCAAAGAATTCTTGAACATGCTCTTCGTCTTCAAATAAATAAGGCATGTCAGTAAATTGCCAACGTCGGTCAATTTTCACCATTTTTGTTGCAGATGGAGCAATCATGTGCACATTTCCAGATGCCAATGCATCTAGTTCGTCATTGTCTCCGTATAATTGAGAAGAAGGATAAACTTCCACTTTAACTTTTCCTTCTGTTTTTTCATCAACTAATTGAGCGAAGTGATCCGCTGCTTGACCCTTTACACTATCTATCGCTGTAACGTGCGAAAATTTGATGATTAAAGGATTTTCCGCAGTGTAATCTTCGCTTGATTTTTCCCCACTTGCAGCACCCCCACATGCTGCCAATAATAGTGAGAGTAAGCTAATGACTGTTAGTAAAAGCCATTTATTCATTTGTTTTCCCCCTTAGAAAATTTAGTATTTATTGTTAAAAGAGAGACTCTCTCTTTATAACCAAAATTATTTGTTAATCTTTTTGCAGCGTATTAGCCTAGATTGCTATGTCAAGTCATAAGCAGTTAAGGCTACAACCGACTCTGCTATTACTTAGGCATTAACTTGGATATCAAAACAAGAAAGCGCATTCATTTCTTTGCTGTCTTTTTAAAAGGAGTTACCGGATTACAATTGAACTTTGAAAATGCTATCTTTTCAAACAGGTGTAAAGCAAAAGGTACCTTATCATTTTTTCTTGGACCAGTAGTCACATTTTAAGCTGAGACAACAAGAGTATTTAGGATAATGGATACAATCAAATGGATAATGGATACAATCAAATTCAGAATTTACTTTAAGATGTTTTAAATATTCGACAAAATGCAGAAAATTTAGATTAATTAGATGATAATAGAATGAAAAGAATATACAATATTATGGTCATATTGGACATTTTGGTTTTTATGGTCTATGTGGGATTATTAATGTTTGCTGTATTAAAAAAAGCTTGTAAACATTGTTCACAAGCTTTTTTACAGACTATTAATTTGAATAGAACTTTGTTGGTCTGCCAACTGTTCCATATTTTAAATTAATGAACACTTTTTCATTTTTAGCTAAAAAGTCTAAATACCTTCGAACGGTTACACGTGCCATGCCAACATTCTGTGCAAGTTGCTCAGAGGTAATTGGTTCGTTATGTTCCATTAATGCATCGAGTATTTGTTTCATTGTTATTTCATTTAATCCCTTTGGCAAGGTAATCTCTTCTCTTATTTTATGTCCCAACCACATATCAATTTCTTCCTGTTTCAGGATTTGAGAATTTGGAATTCGCTTCGTTGTACGTTGATATTTTTGTAATGCTTCTTGAAATCTTTCGAAACGGAAGGGTTTTACTAAATAATCAAAAGCCCCCATACGAACAACTTGCTGGATTGTTTTTGCATCACTTGCTGCAGTAACCATGATAACGTCAGATGGAATAGATTCATTCCGAATTTTTTGAAGTAGCTCTATACCTGACATATCAGGTAAATACATATCTAAAAGAATCAAATTTGGTTTCATTTTAGAGATCTTTTTATAAGCCTCATTACCACTTTGTGCTTCACCAGTTACACTAAAACCGGTTATTCTATTTAAGAAGCTTTTGTTCACTTCAAGAACCATTGGATCATCCTCTACTATGAAAACTTTTAAAGTCATATACCCATCACCCCGACTTTTAAAATTATTTGTGCCGCTGTTAATCAGTTGATATGCTAATTGTCCTATTATTTAATTCTATAAATATATTATTATTTGCTTTGTTTAGATTTTTGTATATTTAGTATTTTCACCTATTATAAAGAAAGGAGAGGGGGAAGGGAAGGGAGTTGCAAAAAGTGGAAAAAATCCATGACCTTTCTTCTTTAGTTATGAACATACAAAAAATGTTCCAGAAAGCGGTTATAATTACTAGGCTTAATGCAGAAGCGGTCCTAGCTGTTCTCGGAATAATTCTAATGCTAACCTGTCCTACAAGTCTTCTTTAAAGAAAAAGAGGGTGTGGCAGAGGACAAGTATTTGCATGGATCAATAGTAAAAGAGCAAGACTTGTTGGCTACAAACCTTGCTTTTTTTATTATTTATTATTTTTTATATTTTCTATGACTTGATTACCAGCGCGAATAATATGTTTTTCCATTATATCGCAAACTAATTGATGATTATTATTTTTAATCGCTTCAACCATATCTTTATGCTCTTGTTTTGACACTTCAATCTGGTCTGGAAGTAAGTGTGGCGTCTGTTGGGGGAATCCCGTCCATAAGTTCTTGATAAATGAATTTAATTTTTCCCACGGGCAATCTTTTATTAATAGATTGTGGAATAAAATATTTAACTCAATAAATTTACTTACTTCTTTTGAAAGGTTCATTTCATCATTTAAGTTTTCTAATTGTTGTATTGTATTTGAATTGATAAATTTTAAGCTTTCTTTTATAGCTAGGGGTTCAAACTTTGAACGAAGGAAGTAAAGTTCTTCAATTTCCTTCACTGAGAATTCTCTAACTATAGCTCCTTTATGGGGTTCTAAAGTGACATAACCTTCAGCCTCCAATTGCTTGATCGCTTCACGAATGGGCATGCGGCTTACTCCCAGGGATTTTGCCAATTCATCTTGAATTAAACGTTCACCGGGCAGGAATTCACCTTTAATAATCGCTTCTCGAAGTACGCGACAGATTTTTACTGGTATAGTTTCTAAATCCTGTGTATTTAACTTTATATTCATTGACATCTCTTCACTGCCTCCAAAAAAATAGTGGGATATTGGATAAAATGTTTAATTAAATTTCATTTTACCATCAAGTTTATAAAAAAAATATAAAAAACTATTGAATTGAATATTGGATACAATATATAATGTTTGGTAAATATAGGGGGTGTTTATACAATGCAATCTTATTTGTTTGTACCAGGGTCTAATGAACGCATTATTAAAAAAGCGCTTACATCTGATGCGGATATTGTTATTATTGATTTAGAAGATGCAGTTGCCGAGAAGGAAAAAGAAAATGCACGGCAATTATTATCTACTATGGGCAAAGAAGCTGATCTTCTGCAAAAATCAGTATGTGTACGAATCAATTCAATTGATACAGTACATTGGAGATATGATCTGGAAGCGGTGTGTAAATCTAATTTTAAAAATATTATGTTACCTAAATGTGAATCTGCAGAAGACATTAAACAATTAGTTCATTTTATTGAGCAAAATTCCATTAAAAATTATTTGATTATTCCATTAATTGAAAGCGCTAAAGGTGTTTTGAATGCCTATGAAATCGCTGCATCTCATGAATCTATTCAACGTTTAGCTTTTGGAGCTGTTGATTATTCATTGGATATTGGTGCAACACCTTCAAAAAAAGAAACGGAACTTTTATTTGCAAAATCAATGTTAATTAATTCTTCAGCTGCTGCTGGAATCGAAAGTCCAATCGATTGTCCTTATATTGATTTTAATAACGAAGAAGGATTTATTGAGTCAGTGAAAAATGCCAAAACTTTGGGTATGCAGGCAAAGCTATTAATTCATCCAAAGCAAATTGAATTATTGCATAAATTATATATGCCATCAGAAGAAGAAATTGAGCTGTCCAAGGCTATTGTTCAATCGTTTGAAGAAGCCTTATCAAATGGCAAGGCAGCGGTAGCCTATCATGGGAGAATGATTGATTACCCGGTCTATGAACAAGCTAAAAGAATCATTTCAAGACAAAGTACAATCGGGATAGAATAATTGGTTCATATTTAATGTTCAAAGGGGACTTGCAATGAGATTAATTCATTATCGAGACATTGTTAGTAAGGTTGCTGATATGTGTCAGGCCGCTAATTACGATTTGGGAGAAGATGTAATCAAGGCTTTCCAAAACGCACAGCAAACTGAGAAATCCGAAACAGGTAAGATGATCATCAATCAATTATTAGATAATGCAGCATTAGCCACAAAAACTCGAGTGCCAATGTGTCAGGATACTGGTGTTGCAGTATTTATAGTGGAATTGGGCCAAGATTGCCACATTGTTGATGGTAGTTTGATAGATGCCATTAATGAAGGCGTAGCAGAAGGGTATCAAACAGGTTTTCTAAGAAGTTCAATTATAAATCATCCCTTAACAAGACAAAAAACGGAACAGTATAATGCCCCTTCAGTTGTCCATATCGAAGTAGTTCCTGGAGACCAGTTAGTTTTGCATATGAGTGCAAAAGGTGGTGGGGCTGAAAATATGAGTACACTCAAAATGTTAAAGCCATCCGATGGAGTAGATGGCGTGAAGCAATTCATTCTTGACACTGTTAAAGTAGCCGGTCCCAATGCTTGTCCTCCCCTCGTTGTAGGTATTGGAATAGGCGGGAATTTTGAACGTTGTGCCTATTTAGCGAAAAAGTCTCTTTTTAGACCTCTGGGTGTTCGAAGTCAATTGCCAGACATTGCACAGTTAGAGGAAGAACTTATGCAAGAGATTAATAGGTTGGGAATCGGACCACAAGGAATGGGCGGTTCTACAACAGCCTTAGATGTAAAGATTGAGATTGAACCGTGTCATATTGCAGCATTGCCTGTAGCCGTAAACTTAAATTGTCATGCTAGTAGACATAAAGAAGCAGTTCTATAGGGGGGACTACGATTGCCAATTCATATCACTTCACCACTTAATGAAGCAACGATAGAAAATTTAAAAGCTGGAGATGCCGTTTTATTAAGTGGAACAATTTATACTGCTCGAGATGCAGCACATAAAAGAATGTATGAAGCCTGTCTAGCGGGAGAAGCATTACCTTTTGAATTAACTGATCAGGTAATTTATTACGTAGGTCCGACACCAGCAAAAGACAATCAAGTCATTGGCTCGGCTGGGCCAACAACAAGTGAAAGAATGGATAAATATACGCCATCCTTACTTGACTTAGGATTGAAGGGAATGATTGGTAAGGGATATCGAAACGAAGAAGTAAAGAAGTCCATTATAAATAATAAAGCCGTGTACTTTGCAGCCATTGGGGGATCGGCTGCACTAATTGCCCAATGCATCAAATGCGTTGAGGTTATTGCATATGAAGATTTAGGAACTGAAGCAATTCGTAAATTAGAAGTAGAAAATATGCCTTTAATCGTCATTAATGACGCAAATGGCCAAGACTACTATGAATTAGGTGTTGCCGCATTCAGGGAAGCATAGCAGCTGAAGAAACTAATGTTTAGTTAAAAAGAATTTAGATAAGTCAAAAAGGTGATGTTTATTCGAAAATTAAATGAAAGTATCATAGATGAAATTACCGAAACCTTTAATGATTTAGACTATGCAAATCTAGAAAGTTGGTTGGCAGCATATAAAAATATCAAAAAGAGACCATTTCATTTATTAGGGCACTTTCTACAGATTAGTTGGCTGAACGAGAATAGCGCAAAAATGTTTTTAGGAACAAACAATAGTAATCGTTATGGAAATGCCCATGGAGGGGCGCTCTACACACTTGCAGATTTAGTAATTGCAGAAGATATCATGCATCGGTTAGAGGAAAAACGGGATGTCTATACCCTTGAACTGAAAATGAACTATATTCGCAAAGCTAAAGGACCTTTTGTTATCGGAAAATCTGAGATTTTACACCTAGGCAATCGGACAGCAGTGGCGGAATGCTCGATTTATAACGAAGAAGATGAATTAGTGGCAAAAGCTTTTGGAACATTTTTTATCGATTCTAAATAAGAGGTTGGAGGGATGCGAATGTTACCTTTGGAAGGTATTACAGTTGTAAGTTTGGAACAAGCAGTCGCGGCACCGTTTGCAAGTAGGCAATTAGCAGATTTAGGTGCGAGAGTGATAAAAGTAGAGAGACCCGAAGTTGGTGATTTTGCAAGAAATTATGACACGACGGTTCATGGACAATCAAGTCATTTTGTTTGGATTAATCGATCAAAAGAATCGGTCGAAGTAGATTTGAAATCAGAACAAGGGAAAGAGATTTTAAAAAAGTTATTACAAAAAGCTGATGTTTTCATTCAAAATTTAGCACCCGGGGCTATTGAACGACTGGGATTCAATCCTGAAGAGTTAACTAGGGAGTTTCCTCAACTAATTATTTGTAGTATTTCAGGTTATGGAGATAGTGGACCTTATCGAGACAAGAAGGCTTATGATCTACTAATTCAATGCGAAGCAGGCCTGGTGTCAATTACGGGAACAGAAGATAATCCTTCAAAAGCAGGTATATCCATTGCAGATATTAGCGCGGGAATGTATGCATATAGTGGAATTTTGACAGCATTGATCCAACGTCAAAATACGGGTAAAGGATCCATTTTAAATATCTCTATGCTAGAAGCGCTGGGAGAATGGATGGGCTATCCTATGTATTATGCAGCATATGGTGGTGAAGAACCGCCTCGTACAGGTGCGAGCCATGCAACGATTTATCCTTATGGTCCTTTCATGTGTGGAGACGGGAAATCAGTCTTCTTAGGAATTCAGAATGAAAGAGAATGGAATAGATTTTGCAATGAGGTCTTAGAGAGTCCTTCTTTGGCTGGCAACGAAAAATATAATAGTAACTTTAAACGCAACCAGCACAAAGAAGAGTTGAAAAGCTTAATAGAAAATGAATTTAACAACATCACTTCGGAAATCTTAACTTCACGTTTAGACAAAGCACAAATTGCGAATGCCCGGCTAAATGATATGCGGTCATTCTTCAATCATCCACAATTAAATTCCCGTGATCGATGGAGAGATATAGAAACACCTAATGGCCAGATCAGAGCATTACTGCCTCCAGCAACAATTGCTGGCGTAGAGCCTGTGATGGGAAGTGTACCACGAGTAGGAGAACATACAGAAAAGATTTTAGAAGAATTAAATATTACTATTAAACAATAAATTACAAGGGGTGTATTAATATGAATAATAGTATGCAAATTAAACCAGGTTGGAAAGGTCGTTTTTATGAGGATTTTGAAATAGGTGACATCTATCCGCATCCACTTGGTAGAACAGTCACACAAGTTGATAATATTTGGTTTACATTATTAACACAAAATACAAACCCGATTCATTTTGATGAATTTTACTCAGCTCAAACGGAATTCGGTAAACCATTAGTTGATTCAACGTTTACGGTTGCATTGGTAACTGGACAATCAGTAACAGACATTTCGCAAAACGTGATGGCGAATCTTGGCTGGGATGAAATTCGATTACCGAATCCAGTATTTGAAGGGGACACAATCTATTCATACAGTGAGCTATTAGAAAAGCGTGAATCAAATTCCCGACCGAATGTTGGAATTATCAAGGTTAAAACTTATGGCTATAATCAAGAAGGGAAAATTGTAATTGAGTTCCTAAGAACGATGATGGTGTATAAACGTGAACATGCGCCTGATGCAACAAACGAACTTTTAAAGAAAGTATTAGATTCTAAAAAATAAAATTGGATACAATATCAAATGTATAAAGTTGGAGGATGCTAAATATGGTCACTAAAATTAAAGTGAATTCTGAAACTTTACGTAAAGAAGTTAGAGAGTTATGTGCTACATTCCCTAATGATTACTGGAAACAGCTTGATATAGAACGTGAATATCCATACGAGTTTGTAGATGCTCTAACAAAAGCTGGCTATTTATCTGTACTTATTCCCGAAGAGTATGGTGGAAAAGGCTATGGCATTACACAAGCAAGTATAATTTTGGAAGAGATACATCGTTCAGGTGGTCACGCGGCAGCTTGCCATGCACAAATGTATACGATGGGAGCGTTATTAAAACACGGTTCTGAGGAACAAAAACGAAGATATCTACCAGGGATTGCTGCCGGTGAAATTCGTTTCCAAGCTTTTTCAGTGACAGAGTCACAAGCAGGATCGAATACATCTGCCATTGAAACATATGCCGAGAAAACGAAAGATGGCTATATCATTAATGGTCATAAAAACTGGACTAGTCGCGTCTTACAAACAGATTTACTAATGTTATTGGCACGTACGACACCAATTGACCAAGTAGGTGAAAAAAAATCGCAAGGATTAAGCTTGTTTTTAATTGACTTACGTGAAATCCGCGAGAAACAACCTGGTGCATTCAAGTCAGAAAAGGTACGTGCAATGTTTAACTATGCAACCAATCAAGTATGGTATGAAAATATGAAAGTTCCTTTTGAAAGCCTAATAGGAGAAGAAGGAAAAGGTTTCAAATATGTATTGGATGGAATGAATGCCGAGCGTATTTTACTATCAGCCGAAGCCATTGGAGATGCTTACTTCTTTATAGATCAAGCAGTGCGTTATGCAAATGAGCGAGTAGTATTTAACCGTCCAATCGGCCAAAATCAAGGTGTTCAATTCCCAATCGCTCATGCCTATGCTTCTGCAAAAGCAGCAGATGCATTACGTTATGAAGCAGCCCGTAAATTTGATGCTAATGAGAAATGTGGAGAAGAAGCAAATATGGCTAAACTACTTACATCAGAGGCAAGCTGGGAAGCAGCAAACGTTTGTTTAAATACGTTTGGTGGCTATGGATTTCTAGATGAATACCATATTGAGCGTAAATTCCGCGAAACTCGTATGTATCAAGTAGCACCTGTAAACAACAATATGATTCTTGCTTTCTTAGGTCAAAATGTTCTGGGCATGCCAAAATCTTATTAATCTGAGTGGGAGTGTGAATGAATGGAGCTTAGTAGAATAATTGCAGATTTTGTAGTAAGGACGAAATATGAAGATTTGCCTGATGAAGTAGTCGAGTTTACGAAACACTGTATTTTAGATTATTTCGCTTCCGCGATTGCAGGTTCGAATGAAGCACCTATTCAAATGCTGAGAGAATTAATCGATGAACTAGGTGGCCACGAACAAGCAACCCTTATAACCGGCGGTAAGACTTCCGTAGCACAAGCGGCATTTTTTAATGGTGCTACTAGCCATATTGTGGAGTTGGATGATATTCATAAAGCCTCTATTATTCATGCGGCTACTGTGGTAATCCCGGCTGCACTCGCCCTTGCTGAGTGGAAAAATAGAAGCGGTAAAGACTTGATTTTGGCGATAGTTCTCGGATATGAGGTATGTTATCGAATTGGTGAGGCTGTAACTTCTTCACATTATTATTATTGGCATAATACAGCCACTTGTGGAACTTTTGGGGCGACAGTTGCTGCTTCCAAATTATTGAATCTTTCGGCAAATCAAATTGTCCATGCATTAGGTAGTGCAGGAACACAAGCAGCCGGTTTATGGGAGTTTATTGAAGATGGCGCTATGTCTAAGCAATTACACCCCGGTAAAGCTGCAATGAATGGCGTTTATAGTGCCTTATTAGCTGAAAAAGGGTTTACGGGGGCTTCGAAAATCTTGGAAGGCCGTAGAGGTTTCTTTGAAGCAATGAGTGAGGCATACGATTTAAATAAAGTGACAGAAGGTTTAGGTGCTGGATTTAAAATAATGGAGAATTCATTCAAGGTCCATGCGTCTTGTAGACATACCCACCACGTTATGGATATAGCAATTGACCTTATGGAAAATGAGCCATTAAATATTCAAGACATAGAAAAAATAAAAGTGGAAACGTATAAGGTAGCACTTGATATCACGGATAACATGGACCCACAGTCTATCTATGCAGCTAAATTTAGTATTCAATTTTGTACAGCTCTAGCACTTGTAAAAAAATCTGGCGGCTTGGATGATTTTAATGAGGAAACTCTTAATAATCCTGAAATTAGAAATTTAATGAATAAAATTGAAGTCATAGTCGAGCCAACTATTAATCAGTCATATCCTCATCAATGGGGAGCGAAACTTGAGATTGATCTGATAGGTGGCAATCGAATTACGAAAGTAACAAGTTTTCCTAAAGGAGATCCCGAAAATCCACTGACAAAGCAAGAATATGTAAAGAAATTTATAAAACTCACCGAAAAAATAGGTGTTTTTGATGACTTAACAGAATCAATTAATTCATTAGAAACAGTATCAACCATCAAGATTCTAGTTGAAAGTTATACTGCTAAAAAAAACTTAGTTATTCATAAACGCTAGATATTGTAATTTGAAAAAACAGCTACCAAAAATTGATGTTTTGGTAGCTGTTAATATATGTGTACACATAACTTGTCTTTAATGTTACAAAGTATCCAAATTCTTTTTATTTATCATAATAAAGCTTTTTTAAATCGTTCAACGCCATCTTTCACTGTTTCCAGAGGACATGCAACATTCATACGTAAGAACCCTCTACCTGCTTCGCTGTATTTTGTACCAGGGTCGATTGAAAGTCTCCCTTTCTCTAATAGACGATGCATTATCTCGCTCTCAGAAAATCCAGTTTCTCGATAGTCAATCCATATTAGGTAGGTAGACTGCGGTTTTGATACTTTGATTCCTTCAAGTTGATTTAACTCTTCAACAACGTAATCCATATTGCTAGATACATATGCAATCATTGAATCAACCCAGTCATCGCCCTTTTCATAGGCAGCTTGAATACCGGCAGCAGCTAGAACGTTTAAATCATCACGACCATGGGCTTGCTTATCTTCGTTTAATTTTTCACGGAGCTCTTGATCTGGCACTACCATAATAGCTGCATGAATACCAGCAATATTAAATGTTTTAGTGGGAGCGATACAAGTAATGATTTTCGCTTTGTCCGCATCCTTAACTGTTAAAGTAGGGATGTGTTTATAACCATCAAAAACAATGTCAGCATGTATTTCATCTGAAACTAATAGTACATCATATTCGATACATAGTTTAACTAATTGTTCCAGGTCTTCTCTTGTCCAAACAATCCCGCCAGGATTATGTGGACTACAAAGAACATAAATCTTCACGCCTGATTTGAACTGATCCTCAAGAGCAGTAAAATCAAATTTCAGTGTGTTATCAGTAAGTACTAACTCACATTCCACAACTTCGCGTTTTTGGGCATTTGGTATATGGAAAAATGCAGGATATACTGGTGTCGAAATGCAAATTTTATCGCCAGGTTGTGTAAATGTTTCGAGAATTGTTCCTAAAGCCGGTACAACACCTTGATGGAACATTAATGTATCTGGATCAATGTGCCAATCATGGCGACGTTCATACCAACCAACAATTGCATCTTTACATTCAGCACTTACATATGAATAACCAAAGATAGGATGATCAAGACGTTCTTTAATAGCGTCTGAGACAACTTGTGGTATAGCAAAATCCATATCGGCAACCCACATAGGAAGAATATCTGAAGCATCTTCAACATTATATTGCATTTTTAGACGGTCCTTGAATTGGTCCCATTTTAAACTGCTTGTATTTTTACGATCAAAAAGCTCATCAAAATTAAACAAACGTATCCCTCATTTCTTTTTTTAATTCTGTATTATATAATAGCATACATAATCGTAAAAATAGGGTGAAAACTTTGGACAATATCTTAATGAACAAAGCGGCAATTAAACTTTTAGAAGAATGGGATCCATTTAATATCGGTGAAGAAAGCTACGACACTGAAACAGCTGACGTAGTGGCCGCGCTTCAGGGAATAGATGATCCTAGTAATCTTGCAAAGGTTATTCAGCAGGTTTACGAGCATTCATTTGAACAATGGATACCTTTTGAAAAATGTGTTGAAATTTCATATAAATTAATTGCAATTAAATTTGAAGCAAAGTGTATCGTGTAAGAAAGGTGAAGCTTCAAATAGTACGCAAGACGAAATAAGGATTTCCTTCTAATGTATGATTTGACCTACTGTAGATAGCTTATCTACAGTATGCGGGCACATCACTTAAAGGAAATCCTTTTTGATTTTGTTTAGAATTCTATTCATCATTTTACTTATGCTTGAATACCATCCATTAAATTAGAAGCAGGTACCTCTAATGCAGTGGAAAGCTTTAATACTGTTTGCACAGAAGGTATTAGTTCACCTTTTTCGTATTGCGCTAATTTTTCAACGCCAACTTGCACCTTCTTCGATAATTCTTCAAGGGACCAATTTCTCTCTTCTCTTAAAAATTTTAATTGTTCATGGAATTTCTGTTGCAACATAAACACGCCCTTTCTTATTACTAGTTCTACACATTATATTTTATTATATAACTTCTGCTAATAATTTGTCAGAAATATGAATTTTTTAATCGGAAAGCCCTTTTTTGTTAAGATGATTTTTCGAATAGTTTTGAAATTAATTTCTTATTCATTAAGGTGAATCTTTGTTCACGAACTGGACATATGTTATAATTTAACATGACATTTACGTAGATAAGGAAAGTAGGAACCGTTTTATGACAAAAAAATACGAAGTAGGTGAAGTTGTAACCGGTAAGGTAACTGGCATACAGCCTTATGGGGCGTTTGTTGCATTAGATGAAGAATCGCAAGGTCTAGTTCATATTTCTGAAATTACGTATGGATATGTAAAGGATGTTGCTGATTTCTTGAAAGTGGGCGAAGAGATTCAGGTTAAAATTTTAGATATCGATGAGAAATCGGATAAAATTAGCTTATCTACTCGTGCGTTGCAAGATGCACCGCCACTAAAGAAAAAAGACCAGCCAAGAAAAACCTTACAAGATCGTGTTGATGAAAGTGATGCAGATGGTTTTAAATCATTAAAAGACAAACTACAACATTGGATTGAACAGTCGGGACATTAAAAAAACAGAGGGCAGGCGAGTACTGCTCTCTGTTCAGACTGTTGAAAAACGCTTTCATACTGCGTTGGCTGGTTAGCTCGCCCCCTCACGAACATATTGTTCTATTCGGGTCTTCGCAATCCTGCCCGCCTATTGTGGCAAGCGTTTTCAAGAAAGTGGGGTATCCTTTACTTTTAAAGAATTACCTTAAAATACGAGTAGCCAAAGTCGATTACCGGCTTTGGCTACATTCAGTACAGAGGGCAGGTGTTGCTCTCTGTTTTTTTGTATTCATAGATACCATCTTATTTTTTGAATTTTCGAAGTCGATACTGTAGATTTGTCTGCTCATACCTAGTGCATTAGCTGTTTTCGTAATATTTCCTCGTATTTATTAAGTACGTTTTGTAAATAATACTTCCCGGCTTCTTGTAAGTAATCAACTAATCGTAACAGTTCTTTGCTTGATTGTAGGATGAAAAAATCGGGTTTACGAGTTATCTCATCCAGCTGCTGCACTTTAAAACGGAAATGTAGCGGAAGCATTTCAGTAAGTAACAATTTTTTCGTTCGTGATCATAGAGGCAATTTCATCTAATAATAATTCCAATTCCTTTAAGTTTCCTGTCCAGTTATATTGCAGGAATAACGCAATTACATCCTCTGACAATCCATCAATAATTGATGCAAACCTTTCACGATGCCGGCTAAAGTAATCATTCACAAAAGGCATTATATCCTCCTTGCGTGCTATTAATGGAGGTATATAAATAGTCATTGATGCAAAATAATAATATAAATCCTTTAGTAGTTGTCCATTACTTATTAAATCAATTGGATCATCTCCAATACTTCCGACAAACATATGCCTCTCTAAAGAAAGCTTATTTAAAATTTGGAGTAGTTGCTGCTGCATAGGGATAGATAAGAATTCAACTCTTTCAAAAAAGAATGTGTACGTTTTGTTAGTTTTTAAAAGGTTATCGAATTTTTCTAATATGGATTGGTTTGTTCTTCGGCTAAGTAACGTAACAAATTGTTCATTAGCAGGTTTTAGTCCATGATGAATACTTTCTGTAATTAAATTTTTCCCGGTTCCGGATTCACCAATCAATAAAACAGGTACCCTAGCATGGGATTGTGAAAGGAGTGCAAATATTTTTTGCACTTATGTATTTCTAGCAAATCACGCACTATAAGTATAATTATTTTAAGGAGGATTATTTATGATTCCGTACAAAAGTGAGCCACTAACTGATTTCTCGGTTGAAGAAAATCGTCAAGCTTATTTAGAAGCTTTAAAAAAGGTTGAAAGTGAACTTGGTAAAGAGTATCCATTAATTATTGGTGGAGAACGCGTTACAACTGAACAAAAAATCGTTTCTTATAACCCTTCAAATACAATTGAAGTAGTTGGTTCGGTTTCGAAAGCAAATCAAGAATTAGCTGAAAAGGCGATGCAAATTGCTGATTCAACATTTATTACATGGAAGAAAGTTAATCCTGTTATGCGTGCAGAAGTTCTATTCAAAGCAGCTGCAATTGTACGTCGCCGTAAGTTTGAACTTTCTGCATGGTTAACAAAAGAGGCTGGTAAAAACTGGGTGCAAGCTGATGTAGATATCGCTGAAGGAATCGACTTCTTAGAATTCTATGGTCGTCAAATGCTTGAGCTTGCACAGGGTAAACCTTTAGCTCAAAATCAAAATCAAATTAATAAATATTCATACATTCCACTAGGTGTGGGCGTTGTAATTTCTCCTTGGAATTTCCCATTTGCAATCATGCTGGGAACTACGGTAGCTGCAGTTGTTACAGGTAACACAGTATTATTGAAACCTGCTTCTACAACTCCAGTAATTGCTTATAAATTCATGGAAATCATGGAAGAAGCGGGTCTTCCAGCTGGTGTAATTAACTATATTCCTGGTTCAGGTGCTGAAGTTGGAGACTACTTAGTTGATCATCCACGTACTCGTTTCATCAGTTTCACAGGTTCTCGTGATGTAGGATTACGCATTAACCAACGTGCCTCTGTATTAAATGAAGGACAAATTTGGATTAAACGTGTAATTGCTGAAATGGGGGGTAAAGATACAATAGTAGTTGATGACAATGCCGATCTTGAATTAGCTGCCCAATCCATCGTAACAAGTGCATTTGGTTTCAGTGGTCAAAAATGTTCTGCGTGTTCACGTGCAGTTGTCGTGGGTGACGAAGCTTACCAAACTGTATTGAATCGTGTTGTTGAGTTAACTAACGAATTAGTGATTGGTGATCCAACAAACGAAGAAACATACATCGGTCCAGTGAATGATGCTGGAGCCTTTAAGAAAATTACGGAGTACATTGAGATTGGTAAAGGTGAAGGTCGCTTGGTTGCAGGCGGTACTGCTGATGATTCAAAAGGTTACTTCATCAGCCCGACAATTTTTGCAGACGTTGATCCACAAGCGCGCATCATGCAAGAAGAAATCTTCGGACCAGTTCTTGCGTTCGCGAAAGCAAAAGATTTCGACGAAGCAATCGATATTGCAAACAATACTGTATACGGCTTAACAGGAGCGGTATTATCGACAAACCGTTTCCACCTAGAAAAAGCTCGTGAAGAATTCCATGTAGGAAACTTATACTTTAACCGTGGATGTACTGCTGCAACGGTGGGTTACCAACCATTCGGTGGATTCAATATGTCAGGTACAGATTCAAAAGCCGGGGGTCCAGACTACCTAACGCTTCATATGCAAGCAAAATCAGTATCTGAAGCTCTATAATTTTAGTAAAAATAAAAGCAGGCGACTATTGGCGTCTGCTTTTTTTACAAAGCCCATAGTTTTAAACTAGATGCAGCATATTTTTATAGAAAATGCTAATAATTTAATATTATTTTTCGGTTTATCTAATTAAAAAGATTCAATCTTAAATGTGGCAATATTATTAACCAATTGAGTTTTAAAGTATGTTACAATGTTTGCGAATAAACAATTATTACTATTTCTAAAGAGGCGAAAATAATGGCTGAAAATTTAAATCTTTTTACATCGACCCAAGATGTAATAAAAGACGCGTTGAATAAACTTGGTTATGATGAAGCGATGTATGAATTGTTAAAAGAACCACTTCGGATGCTGCATGTTCGCATTCCGGTAAAAATGGATGATGGTACAACAAAAGTATTTACTGCCTATCGTGCCCAACATAATGATGCAGTAGGGCCAACTAAAGGTGGAGTTCGTTTCCATCCGATGGTAAGTGAAGATGAAGTTAAAGCGCTTTCAATGTGGATGACATTAAAATGTGGAATTGTTGATTTACCTTATGGCGGCGGTAAAGGCGGTATCATTTGTGATCCTCGTCAAATGTCAATGGGTGAGCTTGAACGTTTAAGTCGTGGCTATGTTCGTGCTATTTCACAAATCGTTGGACCAACAAAGGATATTCCAGCACCGGATGTATTTACAAATGCTCAAATTATGGCATGGATGATGGATGAATACAGCCGTATGGATGAATTCAATTCACCAGGTTTCATCACTGGTAAACCTATCGTGCTTGGTGGTTCTCAAGGTAGAGATCGTGCTACAGCAGAGGGTGTAACGATAGTTATTCAAGAGGCTGCTAAAAAGCGTAATATTGATATCAAGGGTGCTCGTGTTGTCATTCAAGGCTTTGGTAACGCAGGTAGCTTCCTAGCGAAATTTATGAGTGATCTTGGAGCAAAAGTTATTGGTATTTCCGATGCTTATGGGGCATTAACAGATCCAAACGGTTTAGATATTGATTATTTACTTGATCGTCGCGACAGCTTCGGTACAGTCACAACTCTTTTTGAAAATACAATTACAAACCAAGAATTACTAGAACTTGATTGTGATATTTTAGTTCCGGCTGCAATTGAAAACCAAATTACTGCAGAAAATGCTTATGATATTAAAGCGAGCATCGTAGTAGAAGCAGCAAATGGACCTACAACAGCTGAAGCAACTAAAATATTAACAGATCGCGGTATCTTACTAGTGCCTGATGTATTGGCATCAGCTGGTGGGGTAACAGTTTCTTACTTCGAATGGGTACAAAACAACCAAGGCTATTATTGGACTGCAGAAGAAGTACGCGAGAAATTATATAGAAAAATGGTAGATGCATTTGAAAATGTATATACTACTTCAACTACAAGAAACATTAACATGCGTTTAGCGGCTTACATGGTTGGTGTTCGACGTACTGCTGAAGCATCTCGCTTCCGCGGGTGGGTATAAACATTTAGATTAGTGCTTATCGACACAAATGCAGATAAAAGGAATTATATTTTCCTATCTGCTAAAATGGCTATGTAAAGATATTCTTTGCATAGCTTTTTCATTTTTTAAAAAAGGGGAGTCATCTTTTGAATAATTTTACGTTTTACAACCCGGTTCGTTTGCACTTTGGAAAAGGCCAAATAGAACAATTAAAGCAGGAGTTACCTCAATATGGACGGAATATCTTAATTGTCTATGGCGGAGGCAGTATTAAACAAAGTGGTCTTTATGAAGAGGCAATGTCAATTTTAAAAGAATTAAATATGAATGTTTATGAAATTAGTGGGGTTGAGCCAAACCCAAGAGTAGAAACAGCTCGTAAAGGAATAGCAATTTGTAAAGAAGAAGGCATTGATTTTGTATTAGCTATTGGAGGAGGTTCCGTTATAGACTGTTCCAAACTAATAGCAGCTGGTGCGAAAGTGGATGAAGATGCTTGGAACATTGTTATTAAGAAGACAAGTGTATTAGATGCACTGCCTTTGGGAACGATTCTAACCTTAGCAGCAACAGGTTCTGAAATGAACTCGGGTTCTGTTATTTCCAATGAAGAAACGCAAGAAAAATACGGTTGGGGACATCCTTTAGTATTTCCTAAATTCTCTATACTTGATCCAACCTATACATTTACTGTTCCAAAAAACCATACTGTATATGGAATGGTTGATATCATGTCTCACGTATTTGAGCAATACTTCCATGACGCTACGAATACACCAATTACGGACGAGATGTGTGAGGGAGTACTGCGAACGGTCATCAACACAGCTTCGAAGCTGCTCAATGATTTAGAAAATTACGAGCTTCGTGAAACCATTTTATTGGCGGGTACTGTTGGTTTAAATGGATTCCTTTCAATTGGTTCGCGTGGAGATTGGGCGACACATAATATCGAACATTCCGTTTCAGCTGTTTATGATATTCCACATGGCGGAGGATTAGCAATCATCTTCCCAAATTGGATGAAACATAACCTATCAGTTAATCCTGAACGATTTGCCGGTTTAGCAACTCGCGTGTTTAATGTAAACCCAGAAGGAAAAACAGTCGAGGAAGTTGCATTAGAAGGAATCGAACGCTTAAGAGAGTTCTGGACTTCAATTGGAGCTCCAAGTCGATTAGCTGATTATAACATTGATAATTCGCAGTTAGATGTTCTGGTTGAAAAATCAATGATCAATGGACCTTTTGGAAGATTTAAATCATTGCAAGCAGAAGATGTACGAACAATTTTAGAAATGTCCCTATAAAATAAGGAATAAGGAAGAGATTGGGACAAAACAAAAAATATCAAATTTCTCATTTGAGAAATTTGATATTTTTTTCACTAAATTGATTTCTGTTGCAGGGATGCTTTTAGGGGTGTACGGCTCGAGCCCTGTAGTCTCTCTCGAGCTTTTCCCCCAAGGGTCGTCCCTCCACTCCAATCAATTCATATGGGTTAAATTACTTAATATAAATTCTACCTCTTTTATGTTTATGGTTTATTTACTTCATCATTAAGAATCTTATTATCTTTCAGATGATGTTTCCACTCGGTCTTACCATCCTCTTCATCAAAGGAAAGTGTTACCTTGGTTACATTCTTTTGACTCATAATTAGTTCAATCAAATGATCGCGAACATCATCTAAATAGGCAAGTGATTGATTTGGATCTGTTTCAGCGACCAGTTCAACGTGTAAAAATTCGCCTTCTTTTACTACTTCTAAGCTTCTTATATCTGTAACATGCGGATCCTCCATTACCAGGTTCCCAATATGAACGTGCATCTCTTCATCTGTTTCACCAATAGCTCCCCGAGCGTTATCGAGAAAGACTCTTCCGACAACATAGAACATCATAATACCGATAATCATTGATACTAATCCTTCAAGTGCATTAAATCCTGTGAAATAGGCAATGACAATTGCAAGGAATGCAAGCAGATTACCGCCTGTTGCAACTAAATCCTCCATCCAAACAAGTTTTGTTGCTGGTTTGGCACGATTTAAATAGGCAATTGACTGTGGAATTGCCATAATCCCTGCTTTTTCTTTACCAGCCTCGTGAAGTACTTCTTTTGCAGCCTTATGCAATACAAACGCTTCTAGAATAAATCCGACTAGTAGCACTCCTAGTGCAATTAGTATACCTTCAGATTCTTCGGCGGGGTGTCTAAAATGATGCCAACCCTCTTTTATCGTTTCGTAAGAAAGAATGGCAACAATCAATACTGCTCCTAAACAAACCAAGTTTACTACCCGACCAAAGCCGTTTGGAAATCTTTTAGTTGGTGCCTTTTTAGAAAGTGCTGAACCAATAAACACGAAAAATTGGTTTGCTGCATCGCCAAGAGAGTGCATCATTTCGGCAAACATTGCGACATTTCCTGTAAAAAAATAAGCTGCTCCTTTAATAATACCTAAAAATAAGTTCACTAGTGCTGCTATTAGAGATGGTTTATTTCCACCTTTTAATAATTTGAAAAATTCGCCCATTAAATTTCCTCCATTAGCCTAAGCTTTCAAGCTCGATTTTTTGTACATAGGATAGTGTGTGCAAAGTACGATAAATTGATATAGTATCTGACTTAAATAATGCTGAAAATCGTATATCGACTTCAAATAACGATTCATCTGCCGCTACCTGAACATCTCGAATACGAATATTTTCGATTTCCATATCATTTTCCTTCATAAAAGCTAGTAAATTGTGTATGTTTTCTTCATCCTTTAAAAGTGCTTTCAGTACGAGCTCTTTCATGCGTATTTTTTTAGGACCAATTTTTAATAGGAACGGAGCGATTAACTCAATTCCAACTACAACAATTACAACCGATACAAAAGCCTCTATATAAAACCCTGCACCAACAGCTATCCCAATTCCAGCTGCTCCCCAAATCATCGCAGCTGTAGTTAGTCCTGTTATACTATCATTTCCCTTACGCAAAATTACACCAGCACCTAAAAAACCTATACCGCTGACAATTTGCGCAGCTAAACGAAGCGGATCCATTGTAATATTAATATCCTCACGTGGAGGTGTACTATACGCAGCTTCAACAGAAATAATAGTTAACAAGCAACTAAACGTGGCGATGACTAAACTGGTTTTCAATCCAACTGGTTTCTTTTTTAATTCCCTTTCAATACCTATTATTAAACTTAATGTAGCTGCAATAATTAATTTAATAATAATTTCATAAGAAAGACTTTCGTTTAAAATAATGATATCCAATATTTCCTCTCCTTTTATTGTTGATAAAATTGGTTATAAATGAAAGAATATGAAGTGGTCTCCTGTTTTATTAATATAATAAAAAGAAAGATTTGAGGTTTAAAAAATGTTGAAACCAAAAATACATCCTTACATTCCTATCATAATAGGTGTTATTTCCATTTCTTTATCTGCAATTCTTGTTAAGTTAGCAAAAGCAGATTCCGGGGTCATTGCATTTTATCGATTATTATTTTCCGTATTAATCATGAGTCCTTTATTCTTTTATAAATACATACACGAACTAAAAGAATTAACAAAAAGGGATTGGATTTTTTCGTCTATAGCAGGAGTATTCTTAGCTTTTCATTTTATATTGTGGTTCGAGTCTTTAAATTACACATCTGTTGCAAGTTCTACAGTACTAGTTACCCTACAACCGCTATTTGCATTCATCGGAACATATTTTTTCTTTAAGGAAAAGCTTTCAGCAAAGACAATCCTTTCAGGTATCATTGCAATAGCTGGAAGTTTTTTAATAAGCTGGGGAGATTTTAAAGTGAGTGGTAGTGCCCTTTATGGTGATTTACTTGCTTTAATTGCATGTGGCTTAATTACGGGATATTTACTGTTCGGGCAAGATGTCCGAAAACGCATATCTTTAATTACCTATACAATGGTAGTTTATTCGAGCAGTACCATTTGTTTATTTTTCTATGTACTATTAAAAGGGGAATCATTTGGACCATACTCTTCAATGACTTGGATCTGGTTCTTATTACTAGCAATCATTCCAAACTTATTAGGACATACCTTATTTAATTGGGCTGTAAAGTGGGTAAGTACAAATGTTATTTCAGTAGCTGTATTGTTTGAACCAATTGGAGCAGCGATATTAGCTTATCTTGTTTTTAGCGAGAAACTTATCACGACTCAGATTATTGGCGGACTAATTGTAATGGTAGGTATTTTGCTATTTGTTATTGATATAAAAATTATTAAGAAGTTTTTTTGGAAAAATACTTGATTAGTAAAATTAATTGTAGTATATTATTACTTGTCCTTAACGACAACGTTTTTTGAAAGAAAAGTATTTCGAAATATTGATTGACTAAGAGTTAGGGATAAGTTATAATATGAAAAGTCGTTGTTAAAACGCGAAAAAATACTTGACATAAAATAACGTTTGAGTTATTATATAAAAGTTGCTGTAAAACAACAGACAAATGAACCTTGAAAACTGAACAACAAAACGTTAATGAAACTAGTTTCTTCTATTAATTTAGAGAAACAAAATTTTGGACATCGAAATTGATGCCAGCAGATGTTTTTCGGACATTAGTATTAATGTCTGACAAAAATTTGAGCTTTATCAAATTTTCTCTTTTATGGAGAGTTTGATCCTGGCTCAGG
>NZ_JBHTFK010000038.1:0-91842 GCF_042666115.1 Ureibacillus sp. GCM10028918 | reverse complement strand
TCCGCGTCACCACGGACACCCTTGCTCTTGGCTAACCTCTACTTCTGTCTTCGGGGTTCGGGACTCGCACCCTATAGTTCATGTGCATGCCGGGCGCACGAAAAAGCCGCAAGTAATAAGAACTTGCGGACTTGACTATTTTGAAGTTTTTTTCTTCGTATCCACCGGCTTGGGATCTGGCTTTTCTTCTTCATCATGCGGAAATAAAACATAAGCAACAATACCTGAGAAAATCGTCGCTATGACCACCAGCATCACACTATCTCTCGTCGAAACCTCCTGAAAGTAATTCCTTAACATTAAAATCGCCCCAACAGCTACAACTACCATTGATGGAATGACAAATTTAAAACGGCGTTTATCCATTCTCTAACTTCCTTTACTCCATGATATCTAATTCAATTAATAATTCTTTGTTATCCAAACACCTCGTATTTTACATGGGATAAAACTAAAATACAAATTGAGGTACATAGAATCATTCTATAGTAACTTCATATCATTGTAGTATTTAAAAACATATTTCATGTATCATAGATATAAAGTATCATTACTATACAATAGTAGAACGGAAAATATAATGTCTCTTTTCAAAAAGAATCTACAAAAGTTTCCTCTTCTTCAGATTCACTCCTGAATGTTGTTCATGAGTTAACTGAATAAGAAAATCTCTTTTAAAATCAAAAATAACCTTCCCTAATTCATAACGAGTTTGAGAAGGTTCTCTTTTTTATTCCAGGTTTTCTAATAGCTTTCTGCGTTCAATCGTACTTTGCCTTTTGGCTTTTCGCAATTCCCTTCGAGTTGCTCCCGTTTCAAAAAGCTGACGCTCCCGCTCTGTTTCCGGGTAAACTTTCGGAACTTGTATAGGCCTTCCAGACTCATCAACTGCCACCATCGTGACAAAGGATTCCGTAGTAAGCTTGAGTTCACCTGTTTTAATGTTTTGGGCAATCACACGAACGTAAACTTCCATGGAAGAACGTCCTGTAGATGTAACCATGGCTTCCAATTCTAGAATATCCCCCTCATAAGCAGGAGAAATAAAATCCACGGAATCAAAGGAAGCTGTAACTACCTCTGATTTGGCATGCTTCATAGAAGTAATAGCTGCAATCTCATCAATATATGCTAATACTTTTCCGCCAAAAATGGAATGATGGTGATTTGTATCCGGCGGTAATACAAGGTGTGTCTGAAAAGAACGAGAATAACTTATTGGCACTTCATATGTCATTTTGACCCTCCACTATTTCTCTTCGAAGCTACTGTAATTTACACTGTTTTGACTTAAACCTATTGTATCACTGTTATCAGTATCTCACTCTAATTAAAAAAATCGATGACATCGGAAATACCAGATGGAAAAGAAGGACCAAAGTCTAAAACTAATTCAACAAGATCAAATAATTCTAATAGATTGTTTAAAGAAGCAATATCGATTATATCTTGAACTTTAAGTACATCTTGAACAATTTTTTGAATCGCCACAATTAACGCATAGTCCTTCGCATTTTTAAAAATCTTCTCTTTCATCAAATGATTCGTTAAAGAAACGATTTCATCCATTTTCGACTCATCCGTTGCTGCTAAAGCGAGCACCCCCAAATAAGGATAATGGAGTTTCTTCACTTTTACTCCCCGTTCTATTAGTTTCTCCCTAATCTTCACAACATATTGCAACAATACTTTATTGTAGTCTGAACTATAGAGCGTCATGATTTGAGCTAAAGCCTGGAGATGATTGCCTATCGTAAAGTGATTATTTCTTAAGTTACTATAGTAACTCATAATCGTAGCCGCTTGATTCTTTGGCTGCTCATTCGCATTGGTTGTTAAAAAGACAACATAAGGTATATCTTCTTTCGCTGTTAAGATCCGTTGATTGCGGTTCATTTCATCAAACAATCTCTTCGCTCTTTGTGCGTGTTCTAACTGATTTTGCTGTAAAAACAAAGCACCTAAAATACGGTACATCGACTTTTTAAATTTCACCTTTCGTAATGTTGCATCATTCGCTATTATTCTTTGTATTTCCTTGTTCAAATTCTCCTGTCCAAGGAGATGATAGGCGAGTTTATAACTTGTTTTTGATTCTAACTGTACCGGTAAAGTCTTCTCTCCAGTATTTTGAATCTGCTCCAGTATTTTTTCTAAAGCAACACCACTGAATTGTTTCTTATCTAGAGTATATTTACATGCTAGAGAAAGCATTAACTGGCTATCATGGCCGCCAGTGTAATTAAAAATACGATTATAATTATCTATAAGATTCTTTATAAATTGTTCATCGTTCATAAAAATCACTCCCAAATTTTCTACGCTGGACTTGCATAAATAGTTTCAAAAAGAAAAGCCTTTCGCTAGAATATTCTAGCAAAAAGCTCTCTTAGAATGATTTAGTCTATAAACGAAAGGAGATGATCAATTATTCAGTAGCTATATATATAGCTACTGGTAAGTTGCCTCCCCCGGCATGCATTACTTCAAGTGTAATCACTTCAGAATTACCTTCTATTAAATGGCTAGGAAGCTCTATATACTCCGTTCCCGGTCTTAAAGTAGGAATTAAATAAACTTCCCCATTTATTTTAATAGCTCCACTATAAAAACCACCACGCCCTGATAATTTCAATTTAACATTTTGAGGTTGACCAGTTGGGTTATTTATAGGGATATTTACTAAATAATTCACTCCAAAATGTCCAGAGTTACCAATTACTCCGTTAAACTGCTGAATGGCACTTTCTTCACTTAATAAGTGGTCTGTTTTTCCGTTTGAAATACTATATCCTACCTCAGAACTACCAATCGTATAAGTTGGAAATTCTGAAAGAATGACAGAGCTTGACCATACTCCTCTTGGATGTGGTGCTTGAGGATTAATCGGCACTGGATCCGAATGAACAGTAGTTAAATCCTCGCCACTTTTTGAAAGAACCGTTCGAATAATATAGCTGCTCTCATTGCCGCCAACTGGCTGAACGTCTAAATCATGGAGGAATCCAATAATATACGTATTATATAAATCATATGACTCTATTATTTTTGTTTCACCTGGAGCAATCGTAATTCCACTACTAGCGGATTGATTCAGTTTGCCGTTTAATACCTGATTAGCAATTGGCAAGCCGATATCATAATTAATCCAACTGTTCCCACTTATTTTAGATACGCCCTCGGACTTTGTTACTTGTAAACTTGTTGTTGAGGATGTATTTTCAATAGTAATTCCTAGGTCAATATCTTTTCCAAGGGTATTGTGATGCCATCCAAAAACTCGGTGCTCATTCACGGCATTGCTGGATTGTACTACTTGCTGTGATAGTGTAGCTGTTGAGTTCGATATTAAATTTGGAGTTAATGTTTCAGGATTATCACTTACTAATAAAGTACGATTTCCTGTTAAACTAGCACTTGGTGTTAGTTGTGGTACCTTTGTAGAACCATAAGACTTTTCTAGGAACTCACTTGTAAACATATACTCATACAGATAAATGTACATTTCTTTTTGTTTTTCAAGATATCTCAGATTCCCGCCTGATCCAAATGCGTTCACTATGAAATGCACTGGGACATACATTTTATCGGATTGTTTAAACGGTTTTTCGTCTATTACAACGGATTCATTATTTACTTGAACGGTATTGCTTCCATTTGTGAAAACAAAAATCAACCCGGAAACCTGTAATTCAAATTGTTGGTCTGTAATCCATTTTCCTGAGGAATTTTCGAGATTTTCATAGAAATACTCTGCAGGAATATAAGTTCTTCCTAGTCTTGAAAGTATCGGGTCATCCATGATGATGCGTTTATTATTGATATGTAAATAATATGGATCTTTAATTTCTGGCTCTGTTGGTTGTTGGCCATCAAAAGTAATATCAACCCTTTGCGACTTTGAATTCCAGATTACATCTCCGCCAAAATTTTCACTTAAAAATCGTATCGGCACGTAAGTTCTATTCTTATATATAAACGGGGCAACATTTACGGAAACCGTCTTCCCATTTACTTTTGCTCTTTTCGAATTTAGCGTTACATCAACGCTGCTTCCATCTTTCACTGCACTGGCCGTTAGCGTTTTTTTATCCCAACTGACAGTCGCTCCAATTACTTCATAGAAGTCTCTCATTGGTAAAAATAGTGAACCCGACTTGTTTACTATAGGAGCATTAAATGTGACTCTCTTACCGTTAACTACGATTGTTACGTTATTTTTAAGATAGATCCCATTTCCAACATGTTGATTAGCGAATGCTTTCTCATGACTGAACATAAATAGCGACATTGCGACAAGGATTGTTACTATCCCAAATTTTTTCAGATTATTATTCATTGTTTTACCTTATGATCTCCTTTTTTATTTATAATCCTATCATATGTATTTTTAAAAATGGGATTATATTGACAGAAATCGTTCAATTTACCCTTTACCCCCAAAATAAGCAGATTGACTTTTCCATTGAAAAAAGCATTCTTTCAATAGAAAGAATGCTACTTAGCTATCGTAATGAAGTAAGTTCCTCATGGGTAAATGCCCTAGAGCGTGTAAGGAAACGTTTTCCCTCCACACCCTCTAACGAAAACATCCCACCACGACCGTCCACTACATCAATAATTAGCTGTGTATGCTTCCAATAATCAAACTGGTTTTTGTGCATATAGAAATTGGCTCCGCCGATCTCACCAAGTAGAATATCCGCATTCCCAAGGATTAGATCCCCCTCTGGATAACACATAGGTGAAGAACCATCACAGCAACCACCCGATTGATGAAACATAATTGGGCCGTGTTTCTCCTTTAGCCTTTCGATTAACTCAAGTGCTGCATCAGTAGCGGTTACACGCTCAACCACATGATTCCTCCTTTTCTAGGAAAAGTGCAAGCGCCCTGTTTAGCCCCGTGTCGACGAAAATGCCACCTCGTGTGGCAACGTCGATATGATTCCCTTCATGTAAGCCCCAAGCTGCTTTCGGGACCTGACAAATGTACTTGCATCTGTCGCTTGCGCTTTCGATGCAGATAAATACCACACATTGAAGGAGCAGACGCGACCTCGAGGGCTGGGCGCTATAACTGACACATCTTATAAAATATTAGAAGAAGCCAAGTTTGTTAGGACTATAGCTTACAAGCAGGTTTTTCGTTTGTTGATAATGTTCCAGCATCATTTTGTGGTTTTCACGTCCTACCCCAGACATTTTGTATCCGCCAAATGCAGCATGTGCCGGGTATGCGTGGTAGCAGTTCGTCCATACACGACCAGCTTCAATGCCACGACCAAAACGATAAGCTGTATTCATGTCACGTGTCCAAACCCCTGCGCCTAAACCATATAGCGTGTCGTTGGCAATTTCCAACGCTTCTTCTTTTGTTTTAAATGTAGTTACTGCAACAACTGGCCCGAAAATTTCTTCTTGGAAGATGCGCATATTGTTATCGCCTTTAAATACAGTCGGCTGTATATAATAACCTTCTGCAAGGTCGCCTTCTAAAGCATTGCGATCTCCACCGGCCAGCACCTGTGCCCCTTCTTGTTTACCAATATCTAAATAAGATAGGATTTTTTCCATTTGTTCAGAAGAAGCCTGAGCACCCATCATAGTACTAGGATCTAATGGATTACCTGTTTTGATCGCTTCCACGCGCTTTAATGCACGCTCGATAAATTTATCGTAAATCGACTCTTGAATTAATGCACGAGATGGGCAAGTACATACTTCCCCTTGGTTTAGTGCAAATAATACAAAGCCTTCAATTGCTTTATCTAGGAACTCATCATCTGCATCCATAATATCCTCAAAGAAGATGTTTGGTGATTTACCACCTAATTCAAGTGTTACTGGAATAATATTTTGAGATGCATATTGCATGATTAAGCGTCCAGTTGTTGTTTCTCCAGTAAAGGCAATTTTACCGATGCGCGGATTTGATGCAAGCGGTTTTCCAGCCTCTAAGCCAAACCCATTCACAATATTGATAACACCTGGCGGCAATAAATCTTCAATCAACTCCATCAATACTAGAATGGAAGTTGGTGTTTGCTCTGCCGGCTTTAATACAACACAGTTTCCAGCTGCTAATGCCGGAGCTAATTTCCAAACTGCCATTAATAAAGGGAAATTCCAAGGAATGATTTGCCCTACTACACCAATAGGCTCATGGAAATGGTATGCCACCGTATCGTTATCAATTTGGCTTAGTCCGCCTTCTTGTGCACGGATTGCGCCAGCAAAATATCGGAAATGATCAATAGCAAGCGGCAGATCAGCATTTAACGTTTCACGAACTGCTTTCCCATTTTCCCAAGTTTCAGCAACAGCCAGCATTTCTAAATTTTCTTCAATGCGATCAGCTATTTTGTTTAAAATATTAGCGCGTTCTGCAACAGATGTTTGCCCCCAAGCCTCTTTTGCTGCATGTGCCGCATCTAATGCCAACTCAATATCTTCTTCAGTTGAACGAGCAACTTCCGTAAATGCCTTTCCTGTAACAGGTGTCACGTTTTCGAAGTATTGCCCTCTCACAGGTGCTGTCCATTGGCCTCCGATATAATTGTCATACTTATCCTTGAAATTAATTACTGCGCCTTCTGTGTTTGGAAATGCATAAGCCATTGTTAATACTGACATAATGATAGTCTCCCCTTTTCAACTATTAATCTTCCAATACCTTTACACACCGAAGTATCCCATTCTAAAAGGTATTTAGTAATATATATTGTTTTAGGTGCGAAAATATATCTAAAATTCCCATTTTTTAAAGAAAACTTTTCGACAAATACGATAAACTAGTAGAAATAAAATAATGCTCGAAAGAGAATCCACTAGGAATGTTTTTGCCAGTTATCGTCAACAATAGTAGAGCCAATGAAAACGAATATTGTATACTTGATTTACTACATGTTATAGGAGAGTTTATGAGAATTAATAAATTTTTAAGTGAAACGGGTGTTACGTCACGCCGTGGTGCAGATAAATGGATAGAAGACGGTCGAATCACCATTAATGGAGAACCTGCTACAGTAGGTAGTCAGGTAAATGAAGGTGATGTCGTGTGTGTAGATGGCAAGCCTGTAAAAAAGGAAGAAGAACTTGTCTATATAGCCCTAAATAAACCTGTTGGCATAACAAGTACGACCGAAAAACATGTAAAGGGCAATGTAGTCGATTTTGTCGGACATTCTAAACGAATCTTCCATATTGGTCGGCTTGATAAAGAATCCGAAGGGCTATTGCTTTTGACAAATGACGGGGATATTGTCAACGAAATACTGCGTGCGGAAAATCATCATGAAAAAGAATATGTTGTTCAAGTTGATCAACCAATTACAGATCAATTCTTAAAGAAAATGGCTTCAGGTGTAGAGATTTTGGATACAAAAACTTTGCCATGTAAAGTGGAGAAGGTTTCTTCTCATGTATTTAAAATTATTTTGGAGCAAGGATTGAACCGTCAAATTCGACGCATGTGTTCAGCTCTTGGCTACTCTGTAAAAAGACTGCAACGCATTCGAATTATGAACATCCATCTTGGCAATCTAAAAGTAGGTCAGTGGCGAGATTTAACGGTGAAAGAGAAAAACGAGTTATTTACACTATTGAATTATCAGCCGAAGAACTAATTAAAAATCTAGTCCAATTAAATGCAAGCACCAAAAAGGGAAGCCATCATAGCTTCCCTTTCTCTTATAAGCCGCCAAGATAGGCTGCTTTTACTTGTTCACTTTCTTGAAGTTCTTTTGCTGTACCAGAAAGAACAATTTTCCCTGTTTCGATTACATAAGCTCGATTGGCGATAGACAGCGCCATATTAGCATTTTGCTCAACTAGCAACACGGTAGTTCCTTGCTCGTTCACCATTTTAATAATCTCGAAGATTTTCTTTACAATTAATGGAGCCAACCCCATGGATGGTTCATCTAATAATAACAGCTTTGGTTTAGCCATAAGTGCGCGACCCATCGCTAACATTTGTTGCTCCCCACCTGACAATGTACCAGATGGCTGTTTACGACGTTCTCCTAATATCGGGAATAATTCATAGACATTTGCTATATCCGTCTTAATCCCATCTCGATCACTACGTAAATACGCCCCTAGCTCCAAGTTTTCCTCAACGGACATAGTCGAAAATACGCGTCTACCTTCTGGAACGTGTGAAATACCATTTTTCACAATTGCCTGTGCAGGTTTTCCGCCAATTTGTTGTGTTTGATACAAAACTACACCTTTTTTGGGCTTTAATAAACCGGATAATGTTTTTAAAAGCGTTGATTTCCCTGCTCCATTTGCTCCTATTAATGTAACAATTTCACCTTCATTTACTTCCAGGGAGACACCTTTTAATGCATGAATGTTTCCGTAAAATACATCGATGTTATCTACCTTTAGCATTAATCAACAACCTCCTCACCAAGATAGGCTTCAATTACCTTTGGATTGTTTCGAATTTCTTCCGGCGTACCATCAGCAATTAATTGACCATGGTCGAGTACATAAATCCGTTCACAGATTCCCATAACCAAATGCATATCATGCTCGATCAATAAAATCGTTAAATTAAATTCCTTACGAATGAAGGCAATTAACTCCATTAAATCATGCGTCTCTTGAGGATTCATACCAGCAGCTGGTTCATCAAGCAGCAATAACTGCGGTTTCGCTGCCAGAGCACGTGCAATTTCCAAGCGTCTTTGCATTCCGTATGGCAGATTTTTTGCTAATTCATTCTTATAAACATCCAAACCAAAAATCTTTAAGAATTCTATTGATTCCTCTTCCATTTTGGCTTCACCGCTAAAATGACTTGGCAATCGGAAAATCGAAGAGAGTATCGAATGTTTTGCGATATTGTGGTTGGCTACCTTTACATTATCTAAAACCGATAAATCCTTGAATAAACGAATATTCTGGAATGTACGGCTCATCCCAAGCTTTGTCACTTGATACGGCTTAAGCCCTTTTAAATTCTTTCCGCCAAAGGTAATTGTCCCAACGGTTGGTTGGTAAACACCCGTTAACATATTGAATGTCGTTGTCTTCCCCGCACCGTTTGGACCAATCAAACCTACTAATTCCCCTTGGTTTAAGTACATGTTTACATTTTGAACTGCTTTTAGGCCCCCAAATTGAATGCCGACATTTTCTGCTTTTATAAGAAGGTTACTTGTCATATCTTAGTACCTCCCTTTTTTCCAAATTTAAATAATGATGTAATTTCTTTTGAGCCCATTAAACCTGAAGGACGATAAAGCATTACGATAATTAATACCATTGAATAGATAATCATACGAGTTTCTGGGTACGCTGCTAGATAAGAAGAGACAATCGTCAAGAAGATTGCTGCAATAACAGACCCCGAAAGACTTCCTAAACCACCTAGAACGACATAGATTAAAATATCAAAAGATTTCAAGAAGCCAAAAGTTGTTGGTTGAATAATGAAAAAGTTGTGAGCAAAAATTCCACCTGCAAGTCCCGCAAATAATGAACCAATTGCAAAGGCTACAACCTTATAATAAGTAGTATTAATACCCATCGCATCTGATGCTATCTCATCTTCACGAATGGAAATTGCCGCACGACCATGTCTTGAATTTGTAAAATTAGAAATTACCAGTATTGTTATCACAACACCTGCGAAGGCATAAGTCCACGTAGTCATATTAGTGATTACCATCCCTGCAGCCCCACCAACATAATCCACATTTAAGAAGACTATGCGGATGATTTCAGCAAATCCTAGAGTAGCAATCGCCAGGTAGTCCCCTTTAAGACGTAATGTCGGAATTCCTACCAGTAAACCAGCTAAAGCGGCTACACCTGCGCCTATTAATAGTCCTACAGGAAGCGGCAAACCTAATTTCATAGTAGCAATTGCACTAAAATAGGCACCTACCGCCATAAAACCAGCATGTCCGATCGAGAATTGCCCTGTAATCCCGATAATAATATGTAAACTCACAGCAAGCATAATGTTAATACACATTTGCACTAAAATATTTTGATAATATAAATCTAGTATTCCAACTGAGATTAACCCTTGAACGACTGCATAGATTACTAGCGCTAAAACAGAAAATACCCAAAAGGCTTTAGACTTTTTCATTTACCAGCTCACCTACACTTTCTCTCGAGTATTTTTACCGAAGATACCCGATGGTTTCAAGATTAAGATTAAAATTAAAATAACGAATGCGGCTGCATCTCTCCATAAAGAGAAACCTAGTGCACTTACAACGGTCTCTACTACACCTAAAGATAAGCCTCCAACCATCGCCCCAGGAATACTGCCAATACCCCCAAATACAGCTGCAATGAATGCCTTTAGACCAGGTAATACGCCCATCAACGGTTCAATCCTCGTATAGTAAACACCGAAAATAACACCGGCAGCCCCAGCTAATGCAGAACCAATTGCAAATGTTGCAGAAATTGTATTATCTACATTAATCCCCATTAAACGGGCTGCATCCGGATCAAGTGATACCGCACGCATCGCCTTACCAATTTTCGTTTTATGAACAATAAATTGCAGTAAAATCATCAGAACAATAGTAACCGCTAAAATTAAAATTGATATCGAGCTAATACTTACACCTAATATGTTAATTGATGTATTTGGCAACACTTCAGGATATGCTTCGGGTGAAGCACCTCGGAAGAAGATCACTACATTTTCAATTAATAACGAAACCCCAATCGCTGTAATTAAGGCCGCAATACGTGTTGCATTTCGCAATCTTTTATAAGCAACACGCTCGATTACTACCCCAATAATGGCACAAAGTACCATGGCAATAATAAGTGCTGGGAAGAATCCGATTTCCCATCTTGCAATAGCATAAAACCCAATAAATGCCCCTAGCATAAATACGTCACCATGTGCAAAGTTAATCAACTTAATGATTCCGTATACCATCGTATATCCCAATGCAATTAATGCGTAAATACTTCCAAGAGATATACCATTAACTAGTTGTTGTATCCATTCCATGAGCTCTCACTCCTTTTTCTTCAATCTTATTAATAAAATCAATAGAATATTAAAATTGTAAAAAGGGAGGCTAGACTCGCCCCCCTCAATTGTTCCATTTGTTTTAACGCAAATCTTACGGATTAACTTTAGAGTTGAACTTTTGATTACCGTCAACATATTCTAGAACTGTTGCGGATTTTACTGGGTTGTGTTTTTCGTCAACTGAGAATGTACCTGTAATCAAGCTTAAGTTTTCTGTTTCTGCTAGAGCTTTTTGAACTGCTTCTCCATCTGTCGAGCCAGCACGTTCAATCGCATCTTTGATGAAGTAAACTGTGTCATACCCAAGTGCGTGGAAAGCATTTGGCGACTCACTGAATTTTGTATTGAATGCTTCAACAAATCCTTGAATTGTTTCTTCTGGATCTTGTGAAGAGTAGTGATTTGTAATGAATGTATTATTTAGAGCTTCTGCACCTGCAAGTTCTACTAGAGTTGGAGAGTCCCAACCATCAGCTCCCATAAGAGGTGCTTCAATGCCTAATTCACGTGCTTGTTTAACAATTAACCCTACTTCTTCATAGTATCCAGGGATGAAGATGAAATCAGGGTTTGCTGATTTGATACGAGTTAAAGTTGATTTAAAGTCTGTATCATCCGCTACATAAGCTTCTTCAGCTACTACCGTTCCACCATTTGCTTCAATTTGTTCTTTAAATGAAGCCGCTAATCCTTTTGCATAATCAGATGCGTTATCCGCATAGATTGCTACATTTTTTGCTTCAAGTTCATTTGATGCAAAGTTTGCTGCTACAATTCCTTGGAATGGGTCAATGAAGCAAGTACGGAATACAAAATCATTGATTGTCCCATCTTCATTTTCTGTTACGTTTGGAGCAGTTCCAGATGCCGTAACCGTTGGGATTTTGTATTGATTTGCAATTTGAGCAGTTGCGATTGCGTTTCCAGAAGTTGCTGGAGCAATCATCGCAGTAACCTTATCTTGTGTTGCTAATTTAATAGCCGCATTTGTTGCTTCTGCACTTTCAGATTTATTATCAACTTTTACTAATTCAATTTGCTTTCCATCGATACCACCAGCAGCGTTGATTTCTTCAACTGCTAACTCTGCACCATTTGCAATTGATGAACCATATGATGCAACTGCACCTGAAAGTTCCAAGTTAGCGCCGATTTTGATAACATCGCTGCTTTCACTTGCTGAAGAACTTCCACCTTCTGAAGACGTCCCTTCATTAGAGCTGCAACCTGCTAAAGCTCCTACGATTAATGATGATGCTAAAAATACTGATGCGAATCTTTTTAATGTTTTTTTCTCTGTCATTTTTATTTCCCCCCGAAATTTAGTGCCTAGATTCATAAGTTTTAATAATTATAATATTCAGACTAATGAACTTCAATAGGTAATCTAAATATTCTGAAATTATAATCTATAAAAATAGCTCTTTTGTATTAATTGACTTTATTGATTGTAAAACATTCTCTCTATTTAGTCTAGTGTGATTTTTTAGTAAATTTAGATTTTTTATATTTTACGGCTTTTAAAAACAGATTATTATCCATCCTGGATAGTTTTTTTCAAAAGAAAAAACTGACCTGAATCGTAACATCCTTAGGCCAGTTTTATCGTCTTATTTTTTCAGAAGGTATAAATCACGGCTTTTATATCCTTCACTAAGGATATTTTTCATTTCATTGCGGCGTTTTTCTTTTGTTGTTTCCTGTTTTGCACTATAAACAAAGCGTGCCCAATCTTTTCGATAACCCGGAGTTAACGATTGATAGAAGGCTAAAACTTCTGGTACTTCTTGTAGATCTTTCTCGATTTGGGGAATCATTTCTATATAATCATCCACACATTGACTAGCTTTTGTGGATTTTTTATTTGTTGATTTGGATTTAGAATCTTCCTTTAACCCTACCACCGTGAATACATCATCCAAAGCGACCATGCGGGCGAATTTTATCGAACTTCCACCGATATATCCCTCTTCATCTGCGTTTAAACCCGCAAGTAAATCATCTCGGTGAATAAAAGTAGAATAGATTTTATTCCCTTTTTTGGGATAAGCCAAATAGATATAGCCCTTCTGATTTAAAAAACTTTCCTTAATAATTTCTTGTACAATTGATTGTAAAGACTCCATATCTAAAACAAAAGCAAAGATTAAATCATAGGATTTAGTATCAACTAGTTCCGTATCATAATCCGGTAAGTCATTAAAGTATGCAGAATCAGCTGGAACTTGTAGCAAGGCAATCTCTTTATATTTCTGCAACTTTAGCTTTTCAACAATACTTGGCACTTTTTAGTCTCCTAAAAGTTGTTGTCTCCGCTATCAAGAACAGACAGAAGGGAAACGAATAATAACGGTTGTTCCATTTCCTTTTGAACTTATATACTGAATTGATCCATTATATTTTTCTACAATATTATTACAAATCATAACTCCTAGACCAGTACCTTTATTCTTTAATGAATAAAACGGTTTTCCCAGTAATTCGAGTTCTTCTTCCGACATCCCGATTCCTCTATCTTGCACCTTTATTTCAACATAATCCTCGTTTGTTTTTCTTGCTGTAACGACGATTGCTCCTCCAACGCTTGAAGCTTCAATCGCATTTTTCACTACATTCACTAGTAATTGATGCAGCTCCATTTTATTTATTTCAATATAGCTATCAGACTCTATTGCCACTTCAATTTTGTTTTGATTTAGAATGCCATAGGATTGAAGCAATTCTGCTACACTGTTTATCGATTTTTGAATATCTACTCTCTCTGTTTTGAGATTTTTTGTTGGTTGCGACAAAGATAATAATTCTGAAATCACCTGCTCCGCGCTATCTAGTTCTTCTATTAATAGAGGCAGACTTTGCTTCATAGAATTACTTACTGATTTATCTTGCTCGTAAAGCTGTAAATACCCCTTAACGACTGTTAAAGGATTACGGATTTCATGGGCTACTGCGGCGGCCAGCTCTCCCGTTGTTTTCAATCGTTCTGCGTGTTTTATTTGTTCATAATAAAGCTTCATTTTCGCTATACGCTCGGATGTGTAGTAAAAAATGAAATATAAAAATATCTGGCTTCCAATAAAAGTGATTATATTCCCTGCAGTATCGCTTGTTACATTGGGATAAAGACTTTCTTGCCCACTACTAATGATGTAAGTAATTGCGCCTATAATTAATACTTGATTCAGAATTATAGACGTATAAAACAACCTTTTATCAAAGAATATAATGGATATAGTCGGTATAAAGTAGATCAATAAAATGGTTGACCCTGTTTCGGGATATACTAAAAATAATGTATAAAAAAGTAAAGTTGCTACTAGGACAATTAACCACCGCAGAATGCTTGATCGATATTTGGGATAGATTAATAAGCAAGCTGAAAATAAAACTACAAACATTAGATGGAGATAGTATCCAATATGCCCTTCTCCATGAAGTGGATTCTTATAGAATAATCCCGAAACCATAATGACAATCAATAGATAGATAATCATGTAATATCTTTTTGCATATAATGTTGTTACAATTTTCTCCATAAATTTCCCATTCTTACCCTTCTTTTATCCTTACTCTAATTAACCCTCTTATTACCTAATAATTGTACCTTTTAACAATATTTACTACAAATAAATTTTATCTATCATCAAGAAGCATGTTCCTTCATATCATAAAATTCATTAGTGAAAAAATGATTGCAAGGAGGCATGGTACGGTGAATAAGGTGGAATGGAAAATATCCTTAAAGTTATTCCCCACTGTTTTACAATGGTTTTTGAATAGTTGTCTAATCATGTTAGCTTTCATTTTATCATTCCTTCTACTTAAAGAAATACTGGAATTTTTCAAGATACTCTTAATAGGCAATAGTAACGATTATACTCTTATCCTTGCTAATATTCTCCTCTTTTTCCTATATTTTGAGTTTATAACGATGATTGTAAAATACTTTAAAGACGACTATCATTTCCCTCTCAGATACTTTCTATATATCGGTATTACTGCTATGGTGCGGTTAATTATCGTTGACCATGAGCATCCCCTGGACACATTAATTTTTACACTCGTTATTTTAATTTTAATCATTTGTTATTTCATCATTAATATTACTCCCCTTGAAAGACCCAAACGTTCCCAGCTTTTTAGCAAAAATGAAGAAAACTAAAATTTATATGAAGCTTTTCCTGCCTAAGCATTCTGCGTTTACTTATGAAGGTATTTCTATAAACCGAACAATCCCCGTTCCCACATTTTTCAAGTAGTGCATAGACTAAAGGAAAAACGGAGGATTTTTAGACCTATGTATAATGGCTATCCATATTATTACGTGCAATATGTTCCAATGAACCCGCATACCCCTTTTATTCCGGTACAAACCCAATACGTACAAAATAACCCCCAACAAAAACCTAGTGTTCAGCAGCTTATGCAAACGATTCGCAGTCAGCATAGTAATTTATATACTCAATTAGAGCGGGCTGGAGTAAACCGACAATTGATTGAAACATTGTTTTTTTATGTGGTGAACTTTACAAGAAACCAAGCGAATATTAATCAGTCTGCTAGACAAATATATTCAGAGTTCCAGAGGGAAACTCCCTGGTTTAACACCTTGGTTCGTTCTTTGAATATTCCATTAAACACTATGGATCGAGTTTTAACAAGAGTTATTGAAATTACCTTAAACATCCTTAGAGGCAGTCAACCGACTCCTGGACCTGGCCCTGCACCAGGTCCAACTCCCGGTCAAGGTTGGGCTGATTGGGAAAGTCTTGGCGGCACAATCGTAGGGGCACCAACCGCTTCATCTTGGAGCACGAATCGCTTAGATGTATTTGCTCGAGGAACAGATAATGCACTATACCATATTTGGTGGGACGGTAGCCGATGGAGTGACTGGGAAAGCCTTGGCGGTGTTTTAACTTCTCCCCCTGGAGCGGTTTCTTGGGGCCCAAATCGCATCGATGTTTTTGTTCGTGGAACGGATAATGCACTTTATCATAAATGGTGGGACGGTAGCCGATGGAGTGACTGGGAAAATCTAGGGGGCACATTAACAAGCGGTCCTGCAACTTCCTCACGCCGTACCAACCAATTAGATGTCTTTGTGAGAGGATCTGGAAATCGGCTTTATAAGAAAACATGGAACGGGGCTAGTTGGGAAGAATGGGAAGACCTTGGCGGCAACCTAAACTCCGAACCCGCAGCAATTTCCTGGGGCCCTAACCGAATTGATGTTTTTGCAAGAGGACAAAACAACGAATTAATACACAAATGGTGGAGTGGTAACAACTGGAGTGATTGGGAGAGCCTTGGTGGCACATTAACAAGTGCTCCAACAGTTTCATCCCGCCGTGCAAATCATCTTGATGTCTTTGTAAGAGGAACTGGAAACCGTTTATATAAACGCTCTTGGATTGGGTCTAGATGGGATAGCTGGGAATCCATTGGTGGTAATATAACAAGTGCTCCTGCAGCGGTTTCATGGGGCCCTAATCGAACAGATGTCTTTGCAAAGGGGCAAAACAATGATTTGATTCATACGTATCAAGGATGATAATGTCAAAACGTGTAGCACTGGCTACACGTTTTTTGTCCTATTTAAGTTTAATTATTTAATCTACTCTGTTTTAGTAATATAATAAAATAAAAGGTACTCTTCTGAATTTTCTATTAATATAATGTAATATCTTGGAATTGGGAATTTTGACTTCGATAAATAAGCAACACATTCGAACCTTTGTAAAAGGAGAGATTTTAATGGAAAAGGAAAATCTGCAATTAGTTACCGACTTACGACATGAATTACATACACATCCAGAACTATCCTATGAGGAAGTTTGGACGAGACAACGATTAATCAACTTCTTGAAAGAACACACAAACAATCTTGAAATAGTAGATGAAGGAAAAAAATACTTTTATGCTGCTTATCGAGCAGGTGAAGGAAAAAAGAATATCGCCTTTCGTGCGGATTTTGATGCGCTACCTATCCCCGAGACAATTGACCTTCCCTGGGGATCAACTATTCCTGGTGTTGCCCATAAATGCGGGCATGACGGGCATTCTTCCTCATTAGCTGGTTTTGCGCTTGAGATCGATCAAAAAGGGGCTGATCAAAACATCTTCTTCCTTTTCCAGCATGCTGAAGAAACAGCACAGGGTGCCATTGAAGCACAGGAAATTCTGCAAAAGGAAAATATTGATGAAATTTACGGTTTCCATAATATGCCCGGAATTCCATTAAAAACAGTAAGTATTATTGATGGTACTGCCCATTTTGCATCCCGTGGCATGTCCATTGAAATGGTTGGCACCCCTTCCCATGCCAGTGAGCCGGAAAAAGGGATCAATCCTTCGTATGCCATTGCAAAAATCATTGAAGCAATACCCGAATTTACCTCTCCAAAAGATAATGAAGGTCTCATCCTTTGCACAGTTATTCAAATCGATGTCGGTTCTGAAAACTATGGCATTGCAGCTCATAGTGGGGCTTTAAAAATGACGATTCGCGCTGAAATGGAAACAGAATTGGATCGGTTACAAACCAATCTTGAAAACTTAAGCAGACAGTTAAGCGAACAACAAGGCATTCATGTAAGTTTCAATTACAATGATATTTTCCCGGAAACAGTTAACACAAAAGAATGCTCAGATATTGTGAGAAAGGTTTGTCATGAAAAAGGCTTGGCATGGCAAGAACACCCTAAAGCCTACCGTGCTTCAGAAGATTTTGGTGAATATTTAAAACAAGTAAAGGGTTCTTATTTCTATGTAGGAAGTGGAGAGGATCATCCGGGACTTCACACACTCTATTACGACTTTCCGGACGAAATTATCGAAACCGTCGTAGAAGTATATAAAGGAATTGCTGGAACAAAATAGAAAAGAGGATAAAAAGTCCGTTTCTAAAGGGAACTTCCCTATGAAACGGACTTTTTTATAATAGATTTAATAGGGTTCCACCGACAACGCCTGTAACCACAACGATCCATGGAGCCATCTTCCAATACGTAAGCATACTAAATAAAACAACCGCAAAAACAAAATCAATCGGGTCAATTATGGCAGAGGTAAAAATCGGATCATAAAGAGCTGAGATAAGAATTCCTACTACAGCTGCATTCATACCCATGAATACCCCTTTCATTTTTCCATTTCGACGCAGAGCATTCCAGAATGGCAATGTTCCAAAAACTAATAAAAATGCTGGTAAAAAGATTGCCACCGTTGCTAGAATTCCTCCTAGCCAACCATCCATAACGGCACCTATATACGCTGCAAAAGTAAACATTGGACCCGGTACTGCTTGTGTTGCTCCGTACCCAGCTAAAAAGGCTTCTTCACTTATGAATCCCGTTGGTACAAACTCCCGCTCCAATAAAGGAAGCACCACGTGTCCACCGCCAAATACAAGTGCCCCTGCGCGATAGAAACTATCAAACATCTCCACTAAACGCGAAGTAGTAATCTCCCTTAGTAATGGGAGAATAATTAAGAGACCAAAAAATAACGTAATGCAGAGGACCCCTAATTTTTTTGTAATCGGGAATGTGAAGGTAGAAGTCTCTCCTTCATTGAATTGTCTAAAAAAGAAGTAACCCATTACTCCGGCAAGCAAGATAATGCCAACTTGAGCAAAAGCTGTTTGCCATAACAGTACTACTGCCATTGCCATAATTGCAATTGCCTTTCGCGACAAATCAGGCGTTAAATTTTTAGCCATTCCTAAAATTGCATGAGCTACTACCGCTACTGCCACAATTTTCAGCCCATGTATCCAGCCAGCATCACTCACGTCTAAACCTTGTATTAGCAATGCAAAAATAATTAATGCAAAGACAGAGGGGATGGTAAATCCTAAAAAAGAAATTATACCACCCAGGACACCACCTCGCATTACACCTATTCCAATCCCAACCTGACTGCTAGCTGGACCAGGCAAGAACTGACATAAAGCAACTAGCTCTGCATAGGTTTTTTCATCTAGCCATTTTTTCCTTCGAATATACTCTTCATGGAAATATCCTAAGTGAGCTGTTGGTCCACCAAAGGAAGTAAAGCCTAATTTGGTTGATACTTTTAATATTTCAAGTAAAGTTTTTAATGAAGTTGACCTTTTATCTGAATTCATAATAGATATTCTTATGCTCCTCTCTTTCATAACATCTTATCAAAAGAGAAATCACTATTTAGCCAACTGAGTAATTCTTTACAAAATTTTAAAATATATATGAATAATGATTCACAGTTTTTCTGTTCCAATAAAAAGAAGAAAAATCAAATTTCAATGACTTCTCTTCTTAAGCAGCATTAAATTTTTTTTACTTTATCTGTTTCTGTTACTTCCTCTATTTTTAAATCCTCTGTTACATCATCCATTACACCCTTAGTTGATGTTTTAAACTCTCTAAGAGTATCACCAACCGCTCTACCTAATTGCGGTAATTTTGATGGTCCAAAAATAATTAACGCCAAGACTAGAATAATAATTAAACCTGGCACGCCAATACTTGCCATAATATTGCCCTCCTTTTTCCTTCCGATTTTTCTTTAAGTTAATTCACCATTATCGGTGTATGATTGTTCCCTTTCGATCCTCTTTTTTTCTGCCCAGCTAGAAACACCGATACTGATTTCAAACAATAGTAACAGCGGAACAATGATCACAACATCTGAAATAAAATCCGGTGGAGAAATTGAAACGCCCACAATGATTAAGATAAAATAGGCTACCTTTCGCATTTTGCGCAACTTATTTGGTGTGACAACTCCTATGTTCGTTAAAAATAGAATAACTACTGGCAGTTCAAAAACAAGACCCACTGGAATAGTTAGGTTAAAGAGCAATGAAAAATATTGCTGTATTCCATAGGTTTCAATAGCACCAATTGATACATTTACGTTAGATAGGAAATTCAGCATCAAAGGAAATAATATAAAATAGCTAAAACTAATTCCAATTAAAAATAACAGAAAAGATATAGGAATATAAAAAATTGTTCCCTTTGCTTCCCTCTCACTTAATCCCGGCTTCACAAATAACCAAATCTGCCATAATGCAATAGGAAGAGTAATCAGAATCGCTAAGATGAGTGCACATTTTACATAAATCATTAACCCATCTGTGTACCCAAAGAGATTCCAATCAACTCCTTGTGCAGAAGGTTGATCTTTAATAAGGTTTAAAGTCTTTGGAGCAAACCAAAATCCAACGAGTAGAGAAAGTACTAATGTAATAGCAACGATAATGACCCTTTTCCTTAATTCCTCTAAATGTTCAACGAGCGTTAATTCATTTTCTTGTTTCACTTTTATCACCTTAATTTCTAATAAGCCCTATTTTTTTATATTGTCTGCAGAAAATCAAAAGTTATTCTAAATTAAATTGTTATAAAATATATATATTTTCGAGCAAATTCGTCAAAATATTTAATAATTATTTGACCGATATAGGGAATCATAGTAATATTTCTCTCATAATTCAAAAAGAATAGGTGTTAAATTTGTCGAAGTTATTTAGGAAAAAACAGATTGGTGATTTATTGCAAAAGAAAGATGGTGTTCAACTTAAACAAACGTTAGGAGCGTTTGATTTAGTCATGCTTGGTGTAGGAGCTATTGTGGGAACGGGGATTTTCATTCTTCCGGGTACGGTCGCTGCAACACATTCTGGGCCAGCTATTGTCTTTTCTTTTATTATTGCTGCATTCGTTTGTGCTTTAGCTGGAATGTGTTATTCTGAGTTCTCTACTGCTATACCCGTTACCGGTAGTGCCTATACATATGGATATATTGTATTTGGTGAGATCATTGCATGGCTTGTAGGTTGGGCACTGGTACTAGAATATGGTTTGGCCGCTGCCTCAGTTGCAACAGGTTGGTCATCCTATTTAGTTTCATTATTAGAGGGGCTTAATATTACGATTCCTCAAATTATATCGGGGCCATTTAATCCTTCAGGTGGTACATATATTAACTTACCCGCAGTCCTGATCGTTTTAGCTATATCTTATTTACTCTCTCGCGGGATGCAAGAATCCGCGAAAATCAATAAAATAATGGTTTTTGTTAAAGTCGGAGTCATTCTTCTCTTTATCGTTGTTGGGGTATTCTATGTAAAGCCTGACAATTGGCAGCCTTTTATGCCTTTTGGCTTTGATGGCGTATTAGCTGGTGCTGCATTGGTATTCTTTGCTTTCTTGGGATTTGATGCAGTCTCTTCTGCTGCAGAGGAAGTGAAAAACCCTCAGAGAAACTTGCCTATTGGCATTATTGGCTCATTACTAGTCTGTTCGTTGCTTTATATCACAGTTTCTCTAGTGATGACGGGTATTGCTCCTTATACCGACTTAAATGTGAGTAATCCCGTGAGCTTTGTAATTCAGCTGGTTGGCCAGGACTGGATCGCGGGTGTCATTTCATTAGGGGCAGTAACTGGGATGATGACTGTTATTCTGGTCATGTTATATGGAGGTTCTCGACTTCTTTTTGCTATCGCACGTGACGGGCTACTTCCAAAAACTCTGTATAAAGTTAATCCCAAGAACCAAACTCCCGTTACAAATACTTGGATTTTCGGAATCATTGTAGCCATTTGTGCCGGTGTCATTCCATTAAATAGACTGGCTGAATTAGTTAATATGGGTACATTACTTGCCTTTATGATTGTTTCCATCGGTGTAATCTACTTAAGAAAAAACAAAGATATTCCATCAGGCGGCTTTAAAGTACCGTTTTTCCCGGTGCTTCCAATCCTATCATTCTTTGCTTGTCTATTTTTAATTACACAATTATCAATTCATACATGGATTGCTTGTGGTATTTGGTTCGTAGTCGGCATTATTTTCTACCTAACCTACGGACGAAAACATAGTAAATTAAATCATTAAACAAAAAAAGTGAGTTCCTTTCAACAAAGGACTCACTTTTTCTTTATTCATCGTTTTGCAAATGTTTTTGGTAAAGATAAGCACACCACTTACAATGTTCGTTCTCTTTTATATTCTTCAATAACCCTTCTACAAGGACCCTACTTAACGTGGGCTTATGTAAATGGTCCTTTAACAATTGTAAAGATTCACCAATTAGTTCATCATCACTGACTTCCTGCTGTATAGTATTTATTAGTTCAATTAACTGTTCTTTCGAATAATTTGGCGTTTGATTTATATACGATAAATACTCTGGCGTAACGAATTGAATTGTTGCTCGTTCAGCAATAATCGTTACTTTTTCAACAATCGATCGACATAACAGATTTAAATCCACTTTATAATTATCAATCAAAAACAGTTCCGAATAGCTTTTTATTAAACCGTTTATGGTAAATACTAAATCAAGATACATATTAGGATTATTATGAACAAACTGCCTTTTAACAATGGATAAAATAATCTTATTGAACATGTTCATGTAATTATGCATTCTTTGAAAAAGATCCTTATTATAGGTCAGAACTTGTTCTGACAAAAAAAACTTAGCAAAGTTTGATTGTTGTTGTAACTCCCCTAGTGAAATATATATAAAGTTGTACAACAGCTCTTCACGTGGTTTTTCCCCACTGACCGCTTGTTCAAGATCATTGAGAATACTAGTCATAAACTGGTCAATTAAACTATTGATCAGTTCATCCTTCGATTTGAAATATAAATAGAAAGCACCTTTTGATATCCCACATCGCTCTGTTATTTGTTGCACTGATGTTGCTTCGAACCCGTTTTCAGCGAATAATTCTAGTGATTTCTCCATAATGAGTTGTCTCTTAACCAATTAAAACACCCCTACTCTTTCATTTGACAACTGACCAATTAGTCATTAGTATAAATAAATGTAAAATAGGAGTCAAATATTTAAGGGCAGGTGTAAAAGTGAAAGGTTTAGTAAATTTTGTACTGAAAAATAAACTGGCTGTATGGTTGCTAACAATCATTATTACTGTATCAGGGATTTATTCTGCTGCAAGAATGAAAATGGAATCCATTCCTGACATTTCAATTCCTTACTTAATTGTTATGGGCGTCTACCCGGGTGCTACTCCAGAACAGGTAATGAATGAATTATCTATACCGATGGAAAAAGCTGTCGAGGGATTGGAAGACGTTAATGCCGTTTACTCCAGTTCTTCATCAAACGTCTCTCAAATTCAGGTTGAGTATGAGTATGGCGTTGATATGGATGAGAAAAAACGTCAACTAGAATCCGCGCTTGATGGCGTTACTTTACCGGAAGAAGTAGAAACACCTACTATTATGGCAATTAGCATGAATATGATGCCGGTTGTTGCACTATCAGTTAGTAGTACTGAAGAAGATATTGTTGATTTAACCTCAACAGTTGAAGATATCCTACTTCCAAAAATCGAAAAAATTGATGGTGTTGCCTCTGCTACCATTACGGGACAACACATTGAAGAAGTGGAATTTACATTTGATGATGCGAAAATGGCATCGCTTGGCCTTACAGAAGATACTGTAAAGCAAATGGTTCAAGCTAGTGATATGGCTTTATCATTAGGTCTTTATGAGTTTGTTGAAGGGGAAGAAGCAGTCTCGGTAGATGGAGATATCCAAACAGTAGATCAGTTAAATGAAATGCTAATCCCAGTAACACCATCTGCAGAAAACCCATCACCATTTGTCAAACTTGGTGATATTGCGAAAATCGAAACAGTTGGTAAAGTTCAATCCGTTTCACGTACCAACGGCAAAGACGCAATTGCAATCCAGATTGTAAAAGGTCAAGAAGCAAACACTGTAACTGTCGTAAATGCAGTGAAAGAATTAATTAAAGAAGAAGAAGAAAATATCGATGGCTTAGTTGTCGATATCTCTCTAGACCAAGGTAAACCAATCGAGGATTCCGTTTTCTCAATGGTTGAAAAAGCAATATTTGGTGGTTTAATCGCGGTATTAATCATTCTACTATTCTTGCGCGACTTTAAATCTACTATTATTTCAATCATCTCTATTCCAGTTTCAATCTTTATGGCTTTATTGCTATTAAACTGGTTAGATATTACGTTAAACATTATGACATTAGGTGCCATTACGGTTGCGATTGGTCGTGTTATCGATGACTCGATCGTAGTAGTAGAAAACATTTATCGTCGTATGCACTTAAAAGAAGAAAAACTTCGCGGGCGCGCCTTAATTCGTGAAGCAACAATCGAAATGTTTAAACCAATCCTATCTTCAACATTAGTAACAGTTGCTGTATTTGCACCGCTTCTATTTGTAGGTGGTATGGTTGGTGAGCTGTTCATGCCGTTTGCTTTAACAATGGCATTTGCACTAGGTGCTTCATTACTTGTTGCGATTACTATCGTACCAGCACTTTCTCACTTCTTATTCCGTAAAAAGCTTTATGGTGAGAAATCAGGGAAAGCCCATAAAGAAGTGGGTAAACTTGCATTATGGTATAAAGGTGTTCTAGAAAAATCATTAAATCATAAATGGATTACATCAATCATAGCAATTGTCATCTTAGCTGGTTCACTTGCCCTTACTCCTTTAATTGGATTTAGTTTCATGGGTTCTGCAGAAGAGAAGGTTATGTATTTAACTTATACTCCTAAAGCAGGCGAGTTAGCTGAAGACACACAAGCAAATATTGAAGAAGTAGAACAAGAGTTAATGAAACGTGAAGATATTGATGTCCTTCAATTATCCATCACGGATGAATCCAATACAGATCCATCTGCAATGATGATGGGTGGTGGCGGAGGCGGTGCATTAATGTACCTGATCTTTGACCCGGATATGAAGAATTTCCCTGAAGTAAGAGAAGATATTGAAGAATATGTATTCAACATTGGTCAATCTGGCGAATGGAAATCACAAAACTTTAGTTCGATGTCAATGTCATCAAATGAAGTAAGTTACACACTTTACAGCGAAGATTTAGATGATTTAATGACAGCTGTTGACCAAGTGGAAACTGCTCTGGGTGAAATTGAGGGTCTTGAAGATATTACATCCGATGCAGAAGATCCATATGTTGAGAATGTCTTTAAAGTATCTCAAGAGCACGTCCTTCAATATGGCTTAACAACTGGTCAAATTGTAATGGCTCTATCAAATACAGGGTCTGATGAAGTGTTAACAACTGTTGAAAATGATGGAGATGAACTCGAAGTTATTATTCAGCGTGAAGCAAAAGCTGCTCCAGAATCAGTGGATGATTTATTAGACACTGAAATTCCTACAGCAGTTGGTACTACTATGCCATTGTCTGAATTAGTAGAAGTAGAAGAAGGAACAACATTAAATACTCTATCTCGTTCTGCTGGTGAATACTATGCGACAGTTTCAGGAACAATCATTGGTGACGATATTTCTGTAGCAACTGGTGAAGCAGATGAAAAAATTCAAGATCTTGATTTACCAAAAGGTGTAACAAGCGGAGTTGCAGGTGTGGCAGCAGATATGACTGAAACGTTTACACAATTAGGCGTTGCAATGCTTGCTGCGATCCTAATCGTATACTTCATCCTTGTTGTTACATTTGGTGAAGGGTTGGCGCCATTTGCAATTCTATTCTCCTTACCGTTTACAGTAATTGGTGCGTTTGTTGGTTTATTCGTTACAAGCCATACAATTTCTGTTCAAGTAATGATGGGACTATTAATGTTAATAGGTATAGTTGTAACCAACGCGATTGTATTAGTTGACCGTATTATTCATATGGAACGCGAAGGAATGGCGATGCGTGAAGCGATCCTAGAAGCTGGCGCTACCCGTTTACGTCCGATCTTAATGACTGCTATAGCAACAATCGGTGCAATGATGCCAATGGCTCTTGGTGTTGGCGGCGGTGGCGGTCTAATGTCCGCTGACCTGGCTATCACAGTAATTGGTGGTCTATTAAGTTCTACATTATTAACATTAGTAATCGTTCCGATTGTTTACGAACTACTTTCTAAAATGTTAAAGAAAAATCGTAAAGATATTGAAGAGGATTAACACAGAAGCGTAAGCGCCCTGCTTAGCCCCGACAGCTGCTTGCGGGACCCGACGAGTGTGCTTGCATCTGCCGCTTCGCTTTCGGTGCAGATAAATTGCACACGTGGGAAGGGGCAGACCGCAACCTCGAGGGGCTGGGCGCTGAAGCTAGATGTAGAATAATTACTTCAGAAATTTATCTACACAGCAAATTTCTTAATTTCCTAGTTAACAAGAAATGCGGAAGGTGCTTGCCCAGCTCCGACAACAACTGGAGAAATTGACAAAAGGACGCTCTTTGTCCTGCAGGCGATTCTAGTTGCGCGAGGAGCTAGCACCTGCAGCTAGACAAAATAAAGAAGGTGTCTCATTATGAGGCACCTTCTTTATTTAACATCTAACAATTCTGAATATTATTCGTAGCCGGATAGAATAAATAAAGTTATAAGAAACTAGTTTAGAGAGTAATAGTTTTTTCAAACACTACACCAAATAGCTCTTTGTTTCACATGAAACATTTTCCTAAAATAGTATTCTGTTTTTTTGATTTAAATGATAAATGTATAATATGATGAAAGTGGGGGTGATGGAATGAGCATGAAAATATATCTAGATAACGATCAATTTATTGCAGGGACAACACTAAAGGATAATCGAAGTCCTGAACAGAACAATATGGCATTACATGTATGTGAAGACCCACTTAGTATTATTGAAAATCGGCAAAAGCTTGCTTCCGCATTGAATTGTGGTATTCATGATTTTGTTTGTACAAATCAAACTCATAGCGCAAACGTTCACCAGGTCACCGTAAACGATAAAGGCCGGGGAGCTCAAAACACGGATGATGCGATTGCAAACACAGATGCACTTTATACATTTGAATCCAATACATTACTTTGTACGTTTACAGCAGACTGTGTACCTGTAATTTTCTATAATGAAGCAGATGGTCTTTCAGGAGTCATTCATTCGGGTTGGCAAGGGACAGTAAAGGAAATTACGTTAAAAGCATTTCAACAAATCCTAGAAGAAAATCAATGTAAGCCTGAGGATATTCAAGTAATTCTTGGACCGGCGCTTAGCCAGGAGAAATTCGAAGTGGATGCAGATGTTTATGAAAAATTTGCTGCACTTGGTTATGCGGATGATTTTATGTACTTTAACAAAGAAACAAATAAATACCATATTGATAATCAGCTTACAGTCAAGAAACAATGCGAGTTGGCAGGTATTCCATCAAAAAACATATTGATTGACCAAACCTGTACTTTTGAAAGCGAAGAAGGATTCTCTTATCGACAAGATAAAAAAAGCGGTAGGCATTTGAGTTTTATCATGAGAAAAGAGAAATAAAATAAACTATCATGAACACGAACTGTTTCACGAGTTCGTGTTCTTTATTTAGACTTACAATTTTATAATTTTCTGATCTTGCCCTTCATATATTACCAGAGTGTAGACAAAGTCTATTAATCGACTTTGTCTCTACGTATTTCAAGATAATTCTAAAAAAACAAAGAAACCCCAGACTGTCTTGAAAGCGTTTGTCAACAGTCTGCGTACACATAATTTAGAGGGGGCTTATGTATTGCTTATACATGTTGTCAACCGTGGAGAGACACTTTGGCAAATTGCAAGTCGATATAACGTGAACATAAATGCAATCCAACAAGTTAACCAGTTACCTAATATGAACCAATTATTACTCGGGCAAGCCCTTGTTATTCCAACTGCGGGTGTTATGCACTCGATACAAGCTGGTGAAAATTTATGGTCAATAGCGAGTAATTATGGTGTGTCCATAAATGCCCTTTTGAATGCAAATCGAATTACTAATCCAAACCTTTTATATCCTGGCATAATCCTCTATATACCACCGATAACTCACATTGTTCAACCTGGCCAAAATCTTTGGCAAATCGCAAGTCTTTACGGTACAACGCTTCAAGCCATAATCTATGAAAATCAACTCTCTAATCCAAATATTATCTACGCAGGTACTCCCTTAACAATTCCTAGAAAAAAGCCATTAATTGAAACAAATGCTTATTCATATCAAAAAGATGAAGATGCTGCAGAAAGCGTCAACGACATCGGACATTTGCTTACATTTTCAAGTCCCTTCGCCTATATAATTAAAGAAGATGGGTCCCTTGAGCCATTTGCTGATGAATTAATGATTGCGGCTGCACAAGCTAAAGATGTGATTCCCATGTTAGCTATTACGAATTTGTCAGTTACTTCAACAGGAACAAACTTAGCACATGCTGTATTATCAAATCCTGATATAAGAGAAAAATTGCTTTCGAACGTTCTTCAACTTATGAAGGAAAAGGGCTCTAAGGGATTAAATATTGATTTTGAATATGTTCAACCAAGGGATCGGGAGAATTACAATCAATTTCTCCAGTTGGCAGTGAATCGACTCCATTCGCAAGGTTTTTTTGTTTCTACCGCAGTAGCTCCTAAAACAAGCGGCTCACAAGAAGGATTATTATATACAGCCCATGATTATGAAGCTCATGGCAGAATTGCTGATTTTGTTGTGCTTATGACTTATGAATGGGGTTGGAGAGGTGCATCGCCTCAAGCCATTTCACCGATTAACCAAATGCGCCGCGTAGTAGAATATGCACTTTCGGTTATGCCTGCAAACAAAATTTATCTAGGATTTCAAATCTATGCACGAGATTGGAAGATTCCACATATTGAAGGAGCTACGGCAGAAACCTTCAGTCCTCAAGAGGCTGTTCGCCGTGCAATGAGATATAATGCAATCATTCAATACGATGAAACTGCACAGTCACCTTACTTCCGTTATGTTGATGAACAAGGTCAAGGCCATGAGGTTTGGTTTGAAGATGCACGCAGCGCTCAAGCCAAGTTCGATTTAGTCAAACAGTACAAATTAAGAGGCATCAGTTATTGGGCATTAGGCTATCCATATCCTCAAAACTGGGCATTATTAAATGCAAATTTTGAGATTCAAAAAAATTTAGCAACTGAAGAATTTTAAAACCATTAAAAAACTCTGCCCGAGGTAATTTACCTAAGAGGCAGAGTTTATTTTCATTTTCTTAATCTTGCTAATACTCTTTTTGCACTTTTTGCTGTATACATTTGATGATCAGCTTCATTATATAAGCATTCCATATTTCTAATAGAGGAGTGTATGTAGGAATACCCAATGGACATATGTAATTGAAGATTTTCATTAAAACTATTATGGTAATTTAGATTTTGGATGACTTTGTTGATGAGCGCCACTACATCTTCCTCTGTTGTATTAGGCAGAAGTATCGCGAATTCATCCCCACCCAGTCGAGCTATAATCGTTTCTTCGTTTGCACAATTTGTTAAGATATCGGCTGCTTCAATAATCAAACGATCTCCTGTTTGATGCCCATAATTATCATTTATATATTTTAGTTGATCTAAATCACAAATAATAACACCCATAGGGACATCTTTTATTTTATTAAATAACCCCATTTTCGTTTGAAAAAAGGTGCGATTATAGACATTTGTTAATCCATCATGAGATACCTCATATTCCAACTGTTGTTGTAATTTCATTTTATCGTCAATATTTCTGAAGATACCTTGAAGCGCAACTAACTTGCCATCTTTATAGACTGGTGTTGCATACTCTTCAAACCAAACATAATTCCCCTTGTCATCAAGAAGACGAATGGTTAACGGTTTGCTAAAATCCATTTTACCTGAAGCTTTATTTTCTAGTTTTTCATAATCCTCTGGATGTACCATGTCGAAAATTTTGTACGGATCTTTCATATGTTCTTCGTGAATATTTGGTCCAAACCGATTTACCGCAGGGCTTAAATAATGATATTTTAATTGCGGTATTTCACAATAGTAAATGATATCTTTCACATTCTCGACTGTATCAATCAGTGGTTTTAAGTAGTCTACTTGCTGTCTCATTTGAGCCAATTGATAATATTGTTTTATACAGGCTGCTAACAATATTATGACTACCCCTAGTACAACATACCACATAAATCACACCACTTTTCTACTATTATAAACTTCCTATATCTTCCTTCTATTATAGTATTATATTAACACTGTTGTAATAGGAAAAAAGCTAAAATTACAACTTATTCCTCAATTTCCAAAAATGTGATTAAAGGAAAAATTGAAAACTTCTATTTTCTTCAAAACCATATCAAACATTTTCATCCTATTTAGTGATTAACGGCGCTCCTTGGCGAGATCAATTAGTAGAATGGAACGTTGGAAGTACAATTTCTCTAATTGAAAGGCAAATATAAATAGTGTCGATTTGTTAAAATAGGAATCACCCTTTTTATGTTTTTGAATATCCTATAAAGAATGCGATTTTTAAAAACAACATCCAACGTTATTTAAAATGAGTCCGTTGGAGGATAGGAGAAGCATGAAAAGACTGTCACTTTTTCTTTCACTTGTTACTTTTGTCTTTTTAGTTGGTTGTAGTGATACAGATTCTAAAAAGGAGACGACAGCAACAGAGGAACCTGTTGTGAAGGAGGAATCCTCTGCAACTGAAGAAAAATCACAAACTGAAACAGTGACCTCCGATTCAGAAGCAGATTTAGCAGATGACTTTACGATTTATATAGATGAGGTTATTTTATTAGCTCCAGAAGAAGATCGAATTATTGGCCTCTACGATAGTGTTACTGGCGCTAACTATACAAGCGATGAAGTTCTATACAATACACTATTCGATGAGATTGTTCCTAGTTATCGTGAATTTGTTGTAGAGCTGGAATCCATCATGCCAAAAAATACACGGATAAGAGAGCTTCATGAATTATATATTGATGCTGCCAACATTCAATATAACAGCTTTACATTAATGCTTTCTGCCCTTGAAGAACAAGATATGGATAAGGTGACACAGGCAAATCAAGGTTTAGATGAGGCAAGGGCACTACTTCGTGATTGGTTATATGAGGTGGAGGCAATTTCGGTTGAAACTGGCGTTGGTTTAGAATAATAAATATTACAAGGCAGTTTGCGATTTTGCTAATATAGCGAAAATCGCTTTTTTTTATGATAAAAAATCAACCAAAAGCCATATTAAATAAGAATTCTAATCGAAAGGAGTTATCCAATGGGACGAGACGATAGCAAAAGTAAAGGCACTAACAAACAATCCTTACCACAAACACCCAAGAACGCAAAAATTGCTCCGGGTGAAATGCGCGAGGAAATAGCTCAAGAATTAAATCATCTCCATCAATTAGCTCAAAAAGCAAAGAATAACCAAAAATAAGGAGGCCGCTCTCTTTGGAATACAATCGTGCACAAGAAATTCTTGCCTCACCAAAAGAATTTGAAGTTAGCTATAACGGTGTTTCTATCTGGATTGATCAATTACACGATGATGGTAAAACTGCCACAGTTCACTTAAGAAATGCTCACGAAGAACGTTCAGAAGTAGCAATTTCAGAACTTAAAGAAGAATATCTAGTCCAATAAAAAAAACAATCCCACTGATATAGTATCCAGTGGGATTTTCATTTACATACATACCTTTTTCTAAACATACGATTTTAAAAGGCATATTTGCTAATAATTCTCGAATCATTTCCTACAATAATTCATCAAAAGAATATAAGTGGAAAAATCCGTTAATAATGTAAGAGAAATTTTACCAATTAAAAAGGATGGTATTATGGGTAAAAAAATTATGTTATTCGGGATTTCCATTGCTTTTTTAAATTTGTTCGATGGAATTGTAACAAATTATGGATTAATGAAAAAGTTGATTGAAGAAATGAATCCGATAATGGACTTTATTTTTTCACTTAATCCCGCTTTATTTTTAGGGTTAAAAATTTGCTTGTCTCTCCTTATTCTCTTCGTTTCATATTGGGTTTATACGAATAGTAAGGTGTACTTCCAAAAGCTCTATTTATTTTCATTAGTCGGCGTTTTTTGCCTTTACTTTGGCATTTGCAGTATACATCTCTACTGGCTATCCTTGCTTTGAACACCAGACAGTCGATAATGTAGCTCTGAATAGTTGATCGAGTTGATCTGTTACATGAACTTGCTCCACTTTTTGTGAGGATAGTGATTGTTGAATAGACAAGAAATTAGTTTCAATATATTCATTGGTAGCAGGATAATCTGCGGAGGAAACCTTATCCTCCCCTAAATGTTTAAGTTTGACTAACTGCTCTACTTCCTGCTTTACTTTTTTATCATCCATAAGCGAAAACAAATCCTGAATCCGAACTGGTGGGAAGGATTTGTTTTTTTCAATCCACACACATGCCAATAGAGACTTTAAAACATAAAAGTAAATTTTAATTTTCACTACTTTTCCTTGGAAATATTTCTTGTAGTTGCCCTTAGCCAGGTTAAAGTAGTGGTGCAAAATAGGCACTGGATTAAAAAAGTTTGTTTCAAGCATACGCAATCGATTTACAAAAGAAGGATTTTGCAGATAGACTAGATCGCTCCTTAGCCATTCTAAAATGGTCGGATTACTCTTTCTAAAAAGGCGTAAAGCTTTTGTTATTTCCCAGCCGCTGATATCTAAGTTCTCATCAATAGGATAGGCAATTACATCTTTTTTTGAACCAAAACCTTGAGGGTCAATGGAAAGATACCATTCTGGTGAATGAATATAAATAAACCGAACATCGTAATCACTGCCAGCTGATTCAAATCCCCATGCACGACTCCCGGACTCAACTGCAAGAAGGATTCTGATATGATATTGTTTTTCAATCACTTTAAATTTTTTTACAATGATTTCTTCCATTCGTTATATCTCACTTATTTAGTTTTATATCTATTATAAGAAATGTTTCTTATTTTATGCTGATTGTTAAGAAACCCTCTCGCTAGTGCTAAAAAAGTGTTAGCAAAGTCGATATTCAACTGTGTCTACACCCGGATGCTAGTTTTAATTAGCTTTTTAATAAAAATTCATTTCCGTCTTCATCGCTGAATTGAACAAAAGTCCCCCATTGCATTTGTTGGGGTTCACCTTTAAAGTTTACTCCTTTAGCCTTCAATTTCTCATAAGTTTCCAATACATTATCACAATCAAATACGATAGAGGCTTTAAGATTTTCTGCCCCTTGCATCATCGCCTTTGGATAAATAACAAGTCGACTTTTTTCATTTGCAGGGGCAACTTCAAGCCAAGAAGCGTTTGGTCCCATTGCGTGCTCCGCTATTACTTCAAATCCTACTTTTTCAGTCCAGAATGTTTTCGCTTTTTGTTGATCCTCTACATAAACTGCCACTGTTCCGATATTACTAATCATAAATTTGCCTCCTCTAATAAATCATCTATTCCTACAGTCCATTTTAGAATAAATATAATTTCCAATCAAAAAAGAATATCTCCATTATAAAATCTGAATCTTATTTTGAGGATTTACTTTTTTGTCACTTGATACACCGAACCCCCTGCCAATCGTGCACTGCTCATTTTTATGTAAATAAAAAAATGCTTTCAAATTATTGTATTCAAATAACTTGAAAGCAGCTTAATTTAATTAACTATCGTTCATTTGTCCAACTAATAAATTCTTCTGATGTTAATGGCCGAGAGAAATAATACCCTTGTATTAGAGGTGCTTCTTCCATTGAATAAATAAAATTATATTGATCCTCAGTCTCGACACCTTCAATAACAATTTTCAAATTTAAAGAATTCGATAACGTAATAATTGACTTTAACACCGCGGAATCTTTTTCCGAATTGGAAATTCCATCCACAAATGATTTGTCGATTTTAATTGTCGATATTGGCATTCTCTTTAAGTAAGAAAGTGATGATAGTCCAGTACCAAAGTCATCTAATGCAACAGATAAACCGATTTCTCTAAATTTGTTAATCGCAGTAATCGCATGCTTAATATCATGCACAACACTTGTTTCCGTTATTTCCAATTCTATATATCTACTATCAACCTTGTAGTTTTCAAGGTTTGATGTAATCACATCGTACAGTCTGGATGAAGTGATATAGGAACCTGGAATATTAATAGATACTTGTTCAAATTCAATTCCTTCTTGTAACCACTTGGAGATTTGTTGACAGACGTGTTCAATAATCCAATCGGTTAAGTCGAATATTTTATTACCCGCCGCTTCGACGATTGGAATAAATACTCCTGGCGAAATCATGCCATTTTGCGGGTGTTTCCAACGCACTAATGCTTCTAATCCAGACACTTTTTTTGTATGGGATTGCACTTTTGGTTGATAAACTAAAAACAGCTCGTTATTGACCATCGCTTTTTCAATATCTTCAACAATTTGCCTATCCATATTATATGTATGTATTTCCGGATTGAATTCAATTACATTTTGTTCATAATTACTGGCAGGATCATGCAGTACAGCTAGATTATTTGATAAAAGTCCTAAGACACTTTCTTTATTCCTTGAAGAAGAGATTGCACAAACTATATCTACCACTATTGGATAATCGTCAATTTGGAGCGGCGATTTCAAATTAGCAGTGATGCTTTCCATTAAATCCTTTAATATCTCTATACGCTGGTCATTAAAAGCATAAATAGCAAATCGATTTCCTTCTATTCGATAAACTTTGTAAGAATGCAGTTTGTTCTTCTCGATGACCTTCCCAACGGCTTTAATCACCTTGTCACCAAATACATATCCATACTGGTTGATCCATTTTTCAAGATCTTGTATTTGAAGAATCGAAAGACTCCCTGTTGTTTTTAGATTATTTGTATCCTTTTCGAACTGACGCTGGTTCGGGAATAACGTTAGGGCATCATAATATTTCAAGCGGTAATCTACAAACCGCTCTAGTAGACCCGTCAATCCTACTATAACAAATAAAATGCCAACAGCAACTAACACAACAACCGATAAATCCATATGGAAAAAATGATTATGGTCAACCGCCTTTAATGGTCCTTCTACATAGAAAACCATTGCTGCCATTCCTGTATAGTGCATACTGGAAATTGCAAAACCTAATATTATGGCTGTAATGATTCTGATTAACTGATTGCTCATATATTTTTGTAAAGTAGCAAACACATACATTGCAATCATGGACACTACAATTGCAATGACGATAGATAGGATAAATAAACCTGGTTTATAATAATACTTTGCTTCGGTTTTCATGGCCGCCATTCCTAAATAATGCATGGCAGCAATCCCTAAACCCATAACACTTCCCACAAAAGAATAGGGTAGAGCGGATTGTTGTGATTTATTAGCAAAATCAAATGCGATATAAGATGCAATAATAGCAGGCAGAATCGAAATAATTGTTAACAAGGGGTCATTTTCCATTGGTAAAGGGAGCATAAAAGCACTCATGCCTATGAAGTGCATCGACCAAATCCCTAGCCCCATAGCTACTGAAGAGAGCAATAACCAAAATGCCTTTGGGAAAAATCCATTCTCTTGTATTCTTTTGTTCATAAATAATGCAGTGTAAGATGCACAACATGCGATTAAAACGGATAAGACTACTAAAAGGACCGAATACTCACCATGCAAGATGGAAATGTTCTGGGAATCAGGTATAGAAAACATGATAGAACCTCTGCTCTTCTTTAATTTGTTCTTAAATTATAGCTGAATACGACGAATTTTAATATATTAAGTTACTTTCCAATAAAAGTAATAATTTTCTGTAAATGAGGGATTTACCACAAAATTATGCATAAAGACATAGACTAAAGGGTACCCTTTAGTCCATGTCAGGTAACAATCATATGGTTCAAACAGCCTTGCCTTCATGTCTTAGCATTGAACAAATAACCTACTTGAATAGTTAAATTATTTATTCACCACGTTCATCTTGAGGTTTGAACGTTTTACAGCACGTATCTCGGGAATTGCTTGCTTCTTCCGAAACTTTCTCGAAATCAAAATCCGAAGCAAACTCTGTATTTTTGTTTTTAGAGTGGTAATCCATATCTATCTGGATTTTATCAGCTCCACAAAAGTTCCCCTTTTTATGGAAAACACAGTTCGATACAGCACAGCCTACTTCTACATTTGGCATAGCTATCCTCCTCATGGATTGTCATGAAAAGTGGCATTGAGAATATGCAAAGTCCTCAATAGCACTCTTCGGCTTTTATTCTGTCCAAATTACAGAATTTTATTTGAATGGATATGAAGTTTAATAACTAACCCTGTAAAATTCGAAAATGCTTGTCTTCCAAGGTACTTAGATACGTTTAGGTAAGGAGATAAGTGAGGCGGGATAAGCTACAAAAAAATTTTTTGAGGGTTTCAACTCGGCAATTACCTTAAGTCCTTTTAACCATATGGTTCGTTTAAGAGCCTTCTAGTGATTAAGCAGCTTCATTCCAAACTGGCCCCTAATTTTTTTAAAAATGTGATACTTTTTTAAATACCAGCCCTCTGCTATTGTTATCTTTAAATTCTTAATAGTAAGGAAGGTATTTTAAATGCAAAAAACACAAAGTTATTCAAGCCCCCGCACTCAAACCTTTGATTTAATTGTTTCCGCATTACTAATCGCGCTCGTATTTGTTGCTACAGTCTTTTTAAATATTAAGTTACCGATTGGCGGAAATGGCGGTCTAGTTCATCTTGGTACTGGCATGCTCTTTATTGCTTCCATTTTGTTTGGCCCAAAAAAGGGTGCAATTGCAGGCAGTTTAGGGATGGCATTATTTGATTTAATGTCAGGATGGACAATTTGGGCACCGGGTACATTTATCGCTCGGGGTCTGATGGGATATATCGTTGGGAAAATTGCTTGGTCAAATGGCAAAAGTGGTAATAGTGCTGGATTAAATATACTTGGAATGGTCGTTTCAACTCCTGTGATGTTAGTAGTCTACTATCTTTATGAATCAATTATTTTTGGCAACTGGATTGTGCCCCTAGGTTCAATACCCGGAAACCTTATACAAATCGCTGTAGGTATGATTGTAGCAATTCCTGTATGTATCGTCTTAAAGAAAACTCCGCTATTCAAATAAGGGTGGGACAAAACCCAAAATCACCATTCTCCTCAAGTAGGAAAATGGTGGTTTTTTTGATGTAGCTAAAATTAATTTCCTTTGCAAAAAAAACATTCCTCTGTAGCGAAAGGCAAAGCCGACAGCTACTCGACCTGGAATGAAAATCAATTCATGAGAATTAATTTCTTAATAAGAATTCTTCTACTTCTTTCTGCCTCGCTTAATTTACGTTTTGTAAACTCTTTCTTAACCAAAGCACCTCGGCTGCTGATTGAGGTTCTACTCCGTATAATTCTTGCGTTCTATAAGCATGGACATTTGTATAGATTTCGCTCATTTTCTCCAATACCCAGTCTTCGGCCGGCTTTGCCCCAGACCAGCAATAGACATCCATTTTATTTAGTTCCTTAGATACATTATGAATTCTTTCATAGCCGATATTTTCCATTTTGACGAAACCATGTCGTTCATAAAAACGGATTCTCTTCTCGGAGTCAGGATCCTCCATCGTAACTGGTTCCACTTCCAGGATAATTGCCTTCCCTTCCTCTTTGAACAGATCCAGCACCTTACCCCCAATTCCCTTGCCTCGGGTATTTCCCGACACTAAAATATAATCTATAAATATATAATCCAGTTGTTCAAAATAAACAACTACGTAATCATCTGCTTCCATTACTTGATACATTTTGTATTTATCTTTGAGAAGTGTATCAAAATGTTGTTTCGTTTTCATTTCTCTTTCTGGAAAGTATTCCTTTAACCTTTCATACCAATCTTTTTCCCCAAATAACTCTCCAACAATACTTTCTCTTCTCTGAATTAGCAATTTAAATTTCTCCCTTAGTGTCAAATTTTTTCTCTATTCACAGAAGCCTGAAATTTTAGCCATTCACATTTTATCATTAGGACCATCGACAAATACATAGGATATAATGTAAAAAATGTTAATGTTTTTAAAATATTTAGAATATTTTGTCGAAACGATTTCAATTCCTATTTTTTCTAGTAAAATAAAGTTCGCAAAGATTTCTTTTGCCTTAGCAAGGAAAAATATTTTCAAGAGACGGGAGATTTACGGAGAATGAATGCAAATCACAACCAAACAACTGCACTACTTGGATGGAGTCTACAAGCAATCGAAGCAATCGATAAAATGGGGCGTCCATATGTTGTCGTTGGACCACCTGAATTTCAATCTTTTGCTGATAAAAACGATATCCTATTTGTACCATGGCAGTTCAATGTCCCAATTGAACAATCATTTGAACTATACGAAAAGTTAAAAGAATTGAATGTCAAACTGACGGTTCCAATATATGAGGAAACCGTGGAATGGGCTGGCATGATGAATTCTTTACTCTTAGAAAATCCTAAACTATTTAATAAATCCCTACTATTGCGTGATAAAGGATTGATGAAGCGACGTGCACACTTAGCAGGTCTGCGAGTAGGCATATTTGAAGAAGCCTATAGTAAAGAAGATATCGCAAGATTTTTCAAAAGAATCAATCAAGCACTAGTAAAATTAGATGATGATCAACTTGAACCAATCCACGTAAAACCTTTTGATAAGGCTGGTACTGTTGGACATCGAATGATCAGAGAAGAAAAAGATATCGAAGAAATTGACGATGAGGAATTCCCGCTTTTAATGGAAAGTCATTTAGAGGGACAGGAGTTTTCATGTGAAGCCTTCATCCATAATGGCAAAGTGAAATTTTTAAATATAACTGAATATGTAAAGCTTGGTCACTCTAACTTTGTTCCTGCCTCACCTACACTTGAAAAGTGGAGACCTCAAATTAGAGAAGAGATCGAAAAGCTTGTAAATGCTTTTGAAGTAAACCACGGCATTATTCATCCTGAATTTTTCATCACTCCGACTGGCGAAATCTTCTTCGGGGAAGTAGCGAATCGTATTCCAGGTGGCCATATCTTTGAGCATATCGAAAGAGCCTATGGTTTTAGCGCATATCAAGGACAAATTCTTTGCTGTGACCCTGATACTACAGAAGAAGAGCTGAATGCCTTTTTCCCGGAAGAAGTCGTATCAGCAAAAGGACATTCTGGTAATCTAATGGTTTACCCAAAAGTAAAAGCTATTTCAAGACTAAATATCCCAAGTGAGCTAAAAGAACACCCTTATTTTGTAAAACATAATATGTTTATTCCTGCCTCATCTAAAGTAGCTGAACGCGTTGGTTTTGGTAACCATTACGGTTCTATAAACTTTTTCGGAGAAGATGCTCATGAAATGAGAAAGCTTTTAGAAGAATTTGAGAAACATAATTTCTACTTATAAGGAGTGAACAAAAGGATGAGTCCTACTTTAACAACGGAAAAAAAGACAACTACCAATGCGAGAAAAAGAGCAGCTGGTACCTCTAGAACAAGAAAAACAACGAAACCAATCGACCTTCTCGAAGTTAAATTTGAAGGTGCCTTAAACATTCTGAATCAGGCAAAGCCTTTTGCTAAAAGTCTTTATCAAACAGACGTTTTCCAACTAGCAAATGAACTAGCATGCACAGATGGAGGAATGGCTATTCTTGATAAATATGCCCATCAATTTGACCAAGCAGGGGTTTTCCTTTCTGGTGACTGGGAAGATCCAACTAAACTACAGCCTCCATTCGTTGGAAATTCTTTAAGATTAAGAGGCATTTATTCGATTCTTGAACTACTAAGTGAGATGCGTATGCTTGCTATTGCCAAGGGAACTTATACACATGAAAGCATCAGCAAAGAGGAAGCTTGTGCATTTTTAAATGAGGTAGTCGCACTAAATCTGGACCTTTTATCCCCTCAAGAAACAGCTGACGAAACGACTCCACCGGAAGAACATCTAGTTCGAGCACACAATTTATTTACGTATCTTGGTCAGGAACTATCTTTTAAAGAGGTAGCTGACCAAATGATTATCGAGATTGACCGTTTAGCCGTGCAACGTCCAATCATTACTCGTCGCATTTTAGAAATGATTCATTTATCGCAGCAATTAACAACAAGCGAGCTTGATGAAAATACGCGAGAGGCTCTAGAAAAATATACACAAGCTGTTGATGCTCCAACACCATTAAGTAAAGAAGCAACCAATCAAAGGGATTATCGCCTGAAATTAGAGCAGGCCACGGTGGAGGAACTTACTGCAGAGGCAAATTTGTTCGCTCAATCGATGAACGAGACCGGTCTTGTTTCACCTTTCCATGCAGTGCTGCTTCGCTTTTTGAATCGAAAAAATCCTGATGTACTTCCAGCTGCCCTTTCTTTAGCAGAAGCAGGCAGTGTGAGCTTTAATGATAATAAAAAAACAATTCATGATATGATCCAGATTGCAATTTATCCCGAAACAAGACAGGCTATTTACGGTCTTTCAAGAATGTTAAATCGCGGTGTATTGAAGATTGATTTTCTAGCACCTTCTATTCAACAATTATTTGAGCTTCCAATTCACGCTGAAGTACGAAAAGCTCTTTCTATTTTTGCAAATGAACAAAGTGGAATCAGTATGAATGGACTTCTTATTGCTGGAGCAATAAGTGTGCTCGGACAACCGCTAGGGGTAGGTCAAGGGCAAAATCCAATTTGCCAATCCGCTAGAGCAATCTCACTTTGGGCACAATTTGAGCCTGTTCAATTGTTAAATTATATAATGCACGCCGCACAAAATAACAATATCGAGATGACATTTGAAGGTGAACCAATCCATTCCAACCTACTAATTGAAGGGATTGCCAATGATATTCAACGGGACTTAGATATCGTTTCAATCCTGCTGGTCCCACATCTTGATAAAGTTTATAACGAGATGGTTAAACGAACACTTCTTCGTGGTGAGGATGGCCATAAGTGGGTAAATCGCGAGTTTTATGGTGAGTGGATTCCGAGCGGTTTCATTAATATCATCGATCAACTTACATTAAACGTTACAAATTATTCAGCATTTGTAAAATTGTTTTATGCCACACATCATCCTGAGTATAACGAAGGTTCAAAGTTGATCCACCCAAATCCAGTAGGCATTTTCCTTACAAACGTTCACGGGGAACTCCTTGGCCTTCATGCCGTTTCGATACAAAGAATTGAAAGTGACCAAAACGGGGATTACCGAGTTTACTTCTATAATCCAAATAATGATAGTACTCAAAATTGGGGGCAAAGCATTAAAGCAAGTGTTTCAGGCTTTGGCGAATTAGAGGGTGAATCTTCCCTGCCATTCCACGAATTTGTATCTAGAATGTATGCCTACCACTACAATCCTTATGAACAAGGTGACACTTATATGGTGGAAGATTGCTTAGTTGAAAAAATTGAGGCTCTTGCTAAGGTTAGTTGGGGCAAAAGCTACGTTTGGGCATAGCTCTACAGATGCGTCCTAATAAAAAGCAATAGAAAACTTGACTTATCGAAAGACCCGAAATTATTTTTCGTGGTCTTTTACTTTTGAGCATATGCTCTATAGTAATAATTTTATTTTCATGGTACATTTATCAAAATTTTAAATATTCTAATAATAATACACCTGCACCCTTTTTTCACCATAAATGTTTAAAAACCGTCATTTATGTTAATTGTAATTTATAGGAAATACGCTGAAAGGAGTATGAATTTATGGGACTATACCTTTTCTCATCAGAGAATGCATTTCAAAAAGCCTTTCAACAATTATTACAAGCACCCTTATTTAGTAAAAAACTATATCAGGAAACGGTTTTAAACGAAGCCATCAATCTTCTTACAGAGCCTAATGGTTTAGACAAACTTTATCAATATGCCCCTCTTTTAGATCAAGCTGGCCTATTCTTGGGGAAACCTTGGGAAAATGTCCGAAAACTTGATGCCACTTTAGTCAGAGGGACACTTCATGCAGGAGGCACCACTGCTATGGCGGAATCGTTAAGTGATTTAAGAATCCTTGCTATTGCGAAAGGTGATTATGTGCACCCCAATCTGTCATCTTATGAGGCTGCAGAGTTTTTAACAAAAGTTTTGGCTTTGAATATTGATTTATTGATTATGAAGGAAACAGAGGAAAACCGAGTCAAACAACTTTATAAAGACGAACAGGCATCTAAGCTCTTATATTTTATCTCCGAGCATTGTTTTTCATCTCGCGTTTTTGAAAACCTCTATCAAGAGGTGGATAATCTTGCTGTTCAAAGGCCCATTGTCACAAATAAAATTTTGAAGCTTATTGCCAGTGCACAAAAGTTAGCTGGAGGATTGGATGAAACAAGTTCAAAGCTAAAAGAATATGAGAGAGCTGTTTACTCCCCATCGGATTTGGCGACAGGTCCATTAGAAAGCTATGAGCAGAAATTAAAAACCTGCAATGATGCGACTTTAACGAAAGAAGCAGAACAATTCCGTTTTACTATGGTACAAACTGGGTTAGTTTCTCCTTACCATGTTGTACTTTTACACTATCTTAATAATGAAAAGCCACATCTGTTAAATGAGATGCTTGCTGTTGATGAAAAGGCAAAAAGTAATTTACAGTTGAATTTAGCCCTGGTATCTTCATTGATCAATTCTTGCATTACCATAAAAAATAGAAGAGCCATTTATGGTTTGCTTCGATTTTTACAAAGAGATGTTTTTACTCCTGAGCTTATAAAGGAATTAGGGGATTTAATGAAGGCACCTATTCTCGAAAATGTTGAAAACAGCCTTTCTTCGGTTCATCAATTAACAAATAAAGAGGCTTTATCCGCTCTTTTAATATCCGAAATGGTGAATATATTAGGAACGCCTTTAGGAATTGGGCAAGGTTTTAATCCTACATGCCAATCTACAAGAGCTATTAGTTATTGGGCACAAAAGGAGCCGGTTCTGCTCCTGAAAATGTTGAATGCTTTTTTAAGGTCAGGTACGCTCACCTTTACTTTTGAAGGAAGAGAGATTTCCACTAACACGATTTATCCGGTTCCACTTGAAGATACAACGAATATCGATGCCATCTCCTTACTGTTAGTACCACACCTAGATGCAATTTATTTTGAGTTGTTAAAATTGGCCGACGGTCGCGGGCAAGATGCCCATAAATGGATTAATCCCGCCTTCCATATGACTGGCGTATGGTCCGGTTTTTCAGATGTATATACGGATTTAGAGTTTCAAACGAATTTCCGTCGTTACTACCATCCAATATACAACCCGAACGTCAATGAAGGCCTTCCACAACCAGCAGGGATTACTATTTACAATCGTTCAGGTCAAGTGCTAGGGGCTCATGCCATTCTCATTCAAAGGGTAGCTGTTGATCCATCAGGCATAATGCGCGTCTATTTTTACAATCCAAATAACGACAGTCTCCAAATTTGGGGGACTTCGATTCAAACGAGCGTTACAGGAAATGGAGAGCAAGAAGGCGAGTCGTCCCTTCCTTTTGAAGAATTTATAACGTTTTTATATGCATTTCATTTCCCGGTATAGCTTTAACATCTTAGAGAGTGGGATTTATTGGGTTAGAATATTGGGTCTAAATAGATCCCACTAATTATTTTAAATACCTTGTTTAGATGGATTAAATTCTCCCTTAATACATCTAAATGAGGTATTTTTCATTTAAAGAAGCTAAAAGGAAATGAATATATCACATTCCCTTCTGCTTTAATTTTTTGCTAATTGTGGAGCTTGGGCTACCAAGCTGCAACCATGCCGTCTGTTCTTGATTCAGTTCCTCCTGCGAGCACTCCAGTTTGCGCATTTCTCCATATAATTTGCCCACGCCCGAAGCTGCCACCGTCTGTTTGAACTTGAATTTCATGCCCTTTTCTTTCCAGTGCTTGAACTAAATAACCTGGAAACTCCGGCTCAACATGGACTTTCTTTCCACCAACCCATTGCCATCTAGGGACGTCCAAAGCAGCTTGTGGGTTCAGAAGATAATCGATTGTATTTATGACTACCTGGAAATGCCCTTGGGGCTGCATATAGCCACCCATTACACCAAATGGCCCGACTGCTTCTCCATCCTTTGTTAAAAATCCTGGGATAATTGTGTGATAAGTTCGTTTTCCAGGTTTTAAATAGTTAGGATGACTTTCGTCCAAGGAGAAATCAGCCCCTCGGTTTTGCATACTAATACCCGTTCCCGGAATGACAATTCCCGAACCGAATCCCATATAGTTACTTTGGATGTAGGAAACCATGTTCCCTTCATCATCTGCAGTGGCTAAATAGACTGTTCCACCCTTCGGTAACTCATAAGGAATCGGATCAATTGCCGTTTCATTAATCTCTTTTGCGCGTTGTGATGCATATTCCTTCGAAAGTAGATGTTCAACACGGATTGGCATTTCATTCATTTCTGTAATATATGCCTGTCCATCTGTAAACGCTAATTTCATGGCCTCGATTTGCTGGTGATATGTATCGACATTCTGCCATTTAGGTGTGTCTTGCTGTTCGAATATATTCAAGGCCATTAAAGCTACCATTCCTTGACCATTCGGCGGTATTTCCCATACATCGTAACCACGATAATTCGTGGAGATTGGTTTTACCCATTCAGGTTTATAAGAAGCTAAATCGCCTTTTCTTAAGAATCCTCCATGCTCGACCATAAAGTCTTCAATTCTTTGAGCTAATTCACCTTCATAAAAATCTCGAGCATTCGTCTTAGCAATGGTTCTCAACGTGTCTGCATGAGCCTTTGAGCTCCAGATTTCTCCGATTTCAGGAGGACGGCCATTGGGTGCAAATGTCTCAAACCAATGTTCAAATTCTTTTCCCTCTAATTTTTTATAGGCATTATAGGCTTTGCGCCAATACTTTCCGAGAATCGGTGATAAAGGATAACCTTCCTCAGCATAAGTAATGGCAGGCTGCAGCGTCTCTTCTAGCGATAATCTACCAAACTTTCTAGAGAGCTCCGCCCAAGCAGAAGGTGCTCCAGGAACTGTAATTGGTTCGAGTCCCAACTTTGGCATCTTGTCATAACCAAGAGCTTTGACTGCCTCAGCAGTCAATAATTCAGGAGAGGGACCTGAAGCATTTAATCCATGAAGTTCTCCCTTTACCCACACCAGGGCAAAGGCGTCCCCACCAATTCCATTTGAAGTAGGTTCCAATACAGTGAGTGCAGCTGCAGTTGCAATGGCTGCATCAATGGCATTACCGCCTTTTCGAAGTATTTCTAGCCCGGCTTGAGCTGCTAGTGGTTGTGATGTTGCAACCATTCCTTTTTTCGCAAAAACTGTATGTCGTTTTGATGTAAATGGATGATTTAAGTAATCCACCTGAATCTCTCCTCCCTAGATTAACGGCTATCTATCTATGTTTCTATTAGCGCATAACTGTACATATTTCGAATTACGACAGATATGCTAGTAACTTTTCCTTTATTTGCTATCGTATATGATGATAAACACCCAAAATCCCTGTACTACATTATTTCGACTTCCTAATTACTTTTTCCTTTATTTTGATGAATTTCGAATTCTATTCCTGTAGGCTATTTAAAATCACAGCTCATCAGACTGTTTAAATTTGCAGGTTTTTGATTGATATACCGAAGATATTATCAGAAAAATCAAATAAAAATAACCCCCAAAAATTATGGGGGTTATTGATTATATTACTGCTCGTCTACTATTTGTTTGACTTCGTTTAATTGTTGCTTTGCTTGCTCTAAGAGCTCTTTATTTTGCTCTACAGTGTCCATATGTTCATTATGTTGCTCTGCATTTAACAATGCATTTTCTGCATGTTCGATTGAATTGAAAGCATGCTCAACAGCTATTTCCTGTGGATGGGACATCGCTTGTTTAACAGCACGATCTGCCCTTTGAACAGAATTACTAAATAACGTACTTGGATGGTCTTGCTTCCAACTTGTATCTGAGTGCTTAGCCAATTTTGCATCTTCCCTTCATAAGGATTCGATAACACAATGTTTATCTAGATTTAGTATTGTAATAAGTCCAAAAAATATGCACATCCTAAAGTCATGAAAAATATGTGTACACGTCATAAAAAGGCAAAATGATTGGTGACCTTGACAAAAGATGATTTAATACCAGAAGGGAATATATGACAATTCATTGATATGCAATGATGAATTAATGACCAAATTACCATACCCTAAAATATGAAAAATCCTTATCTCACAACAAGAGATAAGGATTAAGTTTCTGTAGAAATTCCCATTTTATGCTTATTTCAATCGCTCTATAAAATATTTTAAAATTCGAGCTGTCAGTCCCCAAATTGTATAGCCTTCATAATCAAAAAACCATTCTTCAATGGAGCGTGCTCTCCACTGATATTCGGCACCGTTCATAATTTTATGAAATGGAAAATCTGTAGAAGGCCGTGGTTCAATTGAAACTAAATGACAATATGGATCACAATTCAATAACCAGTTAAGCGGTATGGTGAACACTTCTTCCACCTCATCTTTATTGTAAGATTGAAGTGAATTGGAATGAAGAACAGCAACAAATGGGTACACGACAAACGAAGAAGAAGTGACAAAAGGACTTAAACTAGCAATCATTTCTATCGCTTCCGGTTCAATCCCTAACTCTTCATGTGTTTCCCTTATAGCAGCTTCAAGCGGCGATGCATCTGTGGGATCGATTTTGCCGCCAGGAAAGCTAATATCCCCGGGCTGTTTTCTCATCTTTAAAGAGCGTACTTCAAAAAGAATATGCCATTCTTCTTCGACCAAGACTAATGGAATCAACACGGCTGAACGAAAAGCCGTTTCCTCTCCTATAAAAAGAGGCTGATCTTGATTTAATTGCTCCTTTAATTTATCTAGACCCATAACGTTTCCCCCAAATTTTCTCTTACTATTTTTATCGTATCATGACAACTTAATCGTTAGAAGATGTTCTATTATTTAATATATTCTCTTCAATCTGAAATTCCCATATATCCGATATACATACATTTCTTAAGTTATGATAGAACGTTCTCTATTATCTATACTGCTTTCTACTTAATGTATTACTCGTACCTTTTCTCTAAGCAAATAGGTCGCATCAGTCGACTAATCTTGGAATAATGATAAACAAACAAATGAATAACCCCATAGACATTCGGGCATCTTATTTTATAAATTCTACCCTTTGTTCTGAGAGTTTATAAGGTGGCGATGTGTACAACGCCGCCTATTTTGCTTGTTTAATAAGGAGGTTCAAGAAATTGAATCAAAAAAAAGAAGTAAAAATCATTCCTTTACTGGTCATTGTCCTGATAGGTGCAATTATTTGGTTTATCCCCCCTCCAGGTGATTTACAAATTCAGGCATGGCATTTATTTGCCATCTTTGTTGCAACCATTATCGGACTTATAATAAAGCCTATTCCAATGGGAAGTATGGCTATTTTAGCTTTAACCGTTATTACTGTGACAAAAACCTTAACACTTGAGGAAGCGTTAAGCGGATTTCAAAACTCGACGATCTGGTTGATTGTTATTGCTTTCTTCATCTCCAGAGGTTTTATTAAAACCGGGCTTGGTACACGAGTAGCCTATCTTTTTGTCCGATTGTTTGGGAAAAAAACTTTAGGATTATCCTATTCATTGATTGCCAGTGATTTAATTCTTTCCCCAGCCATGCCATCGAATACAGCACGTGCCGGAGGAATTTTATTGCCGATTATTCGTTCATTATCGGAGACTTATGGGTCGCGCACTGGCGATGGGACGGAAAGGAAAATTGGAGCATTTTTAACAACAACGTCTTTCCAAGCGAATATGATTACATCTGCTATGTTCTTGACGGCCATGGCTGCCAACCCACTAGCCGCCAAAATGGCAGAAGAAGTTGCAGGAGCAACAATTTCTTGGGTAGGCTGGATGGTCGCAGCAATCGTACCGGGATTGATCAGTCTAATCGTAATACCAATCGTGATTTATAAACTCTATCCACCAGAGATTAAAGAGACTCCTTCCGCAGCAGCGGAAGCGACGAAAAAGCTTGAAGAAATGGGTCCCATAAAAAAAGAAGAATGGTACATGATCGGTATTTTCATTCTCTTGGTTGTATTATGGATTTTCGGAGCTAGCATCAACCTGGATACAACAGTTACGGCATTTATCGGTTTAGTACTGTTACTACTAACACAAGTATTGTCTTGGACGGATATTAAGCAAGAAGAAGGAGCATGGGATACTTTAATTTGGTTCTCTGTCTTAGTTATGATGGCCATGTTCTTAAATAGTACAGGCATGATTCCTTGGTTCAGTGAAATGGTACAGGGGTTGATCGGCGAAACGTCCTGGATGCTAGCGTTAATTGTACTGGCGATTGTCTATTTTTATTCGCATTACTTTTTTGCAAGCAATACCGCGCATGTGAGTGCGATGTATGCTGCATTTCTTTCGGTAATGGTAGCTGCTGGTGCACCACCATTGGTTTCAGCCCTAATACTTGCATTTTTCAGTAACTTATTTGGCTGTTTAACGAACTACGGTAGTGGACCCGCCCCTGTTTTCTTCGGGACAGGCTATGTCACGCAAGAAAAATGGTGGGGACTTGGACTTGTGATTTCCATCATTCACATAGTCATATGGCTTGTTATTGGAGGACTTTGGTGGAAAGTCCTCGGCCTCTGGTAAAAAGGATAGTCTGCAAAAGTATTGGTGAAACGCACTTTGGAGTAGTTTCTTAAACGCTTGTCGTAAAGAATACCGGGGAGGCTACTTCGATAACAAATGAACAAGCGGTCACATATGTGGCAACTGGAGTGGTACCACGGGAATTTATGCCCTCGTCTCTGAATATAGAGACAAGGGCTTTTTTATATTTGAAGAGGTTGTGGATGTGAAAACAAATCTTGCAATGGGGTTCCCTTTAAATTTCGAATAACAGTTCTAGTTAGCTTATTTTACCGGACACAATAGAAGAGCCTATTCGAGGAATAAGCTTGAATAGGCTAAGTCTATTAGATATTCGCCTTTCAAGAAGCAGCTGCTTGGTCAGCCTTTACACAATCAATGGCCACTACCAATGCAATAATGACGGCCTCCATCGCGTCATCCAATATTTGAACCTCGTAGCTATCCCCCCACGTGAACCACTTCTTGCTCACAGTGCCGACGATTTCTCCATGCTGCAATATCTGAAAATCCATATCCCACCAATTCCCCTGTACTTCAATACCTGCTGCATCAATCGTATAGCGTGGTTTAAAAAAGGAAAACTCTTTCTTAATCGTTATCGCCTCTTTGCCATTTACTTCAACAAAAAATATCGGCAAGAAACTAAAGACCTTTTTCGTAATGAGGGCAACTTCATCTCTTGTTGTATTCATAATGGAGAAAGTCTTCGGGATTTGCATAAAACTGCCTTCCACATAATAAACATCATTTTCCTGCTGATCCTTCACTGTAAACTTTCCGCTTAAACTAAAAACCTTTTGTTTGATATACAACTGCTTCATTCTGTGCCTCCCTTGATTAATCAATCCATATACCATCACCAAATTATTTATCTTTAGTATTGTATACGAATCTAATATCGCAAAGGTTCTGTTATTATCGAAATACTTTTAAAACTAGAATTTCGAATGCGCAAGCAAAAAAAATCCGCATTGTTTCCTTCTAACAATGCGGACTTCATATTAATCGTACTACTTATTCATTTTATTAAGGAAGTCCCCTAGCAGACTGTCTAAATCCAATTCTTCATCTTCTTCATGTTGCTCTTCAGTATCTGCACTTTGGTTTTGTGATGCTTTTTCCCAATCAAAGGCGTCTAAATCATCGATTGTTTCCAAAGCATCGGAAGCAGACGTTTCTTCAATAGAATGGACAATATCATCAACTCGGTATGTTTCTTGCATATCAGGAAGCTCTGCATTTGAACCTTCTTCTTGCAAATACAAGGCTTCATTAATGTCTAGAGAGCTGCTATTTAATGATGCAAGCAAGGCTGTGGCGCGAACTGGATCTACTAACAGTTGGTAAAGTATTGTACCCAGCAGTGCCTCCGAATGCTCGTGCTTTAACCAATCTCGCTGCGATTTACTTAGTTTATGGGGTAGAGGAATGGTGATTGTTTCCCGTTCCTTTGAAAATGACTGTCCGACACCCTGAAGCACAAACTCGGCCATCTTACTCGAAAAATTCCTTCTCTCTGTTTCCTTTAGTTTTTGTAAATGCCTTAAAAGATGGTCAGGAGTATCTGAAGGAATACGAAATGAAATGGCTTGCCCTCTCTTAATCTCATTCTCCCTCGAGCTTTTCATATCATCACCCTATTAATTCTTCACAGGTTGTGGAGACTGCTTAGGCTTTTCCGACTTTCTAATAAAATCGCTAATGAGCTTATAATAAGCATTGGCCATCATCCAAATGCTTTCTTTCTCATCTTCAAAGAAATCAATATTATAGCCATCCAAGTTATTGTTTAATGTTTTAATATATTCTTTTAAAACGTTCGCTCCTCCACCAACAAAATAGCAGATTTCTGTTTGCGAATTTTTCTGCCATACATTTCGTAATAAACGATACTGTTTTTTAGCAAGTTCAAGTAAGATTCGATCTGTAATATCATGGACACTTGTCCGACTTCCTTTAACCATAATGTGATTTCGATCATTTTTTCTTGTAATAATTTCAACCACATCACGACGGCTGTCCAATTCTATGCCATGTCTCGACCTGATTTCTTCTCTTATTGCTTCTAATGATTCCGATACGCCCAGGTTAAATCCTTGAGCCTTATCATCATCCACATTTCGATTCTTAATGACAGCGATATCTGTCGATAAACCACCTATATCTTGAATAATAATTCGTTTATCAATTAAATCCTTATTGATGATTTTCAGCTGATTATCCATTACTAGATTAATATAAGCCGCAAAACCTTCTGGATAAATCTTTACTTCATTAAATTTGATATTCACTTTTAATCCTTGGTATTTCGGTGTAACCAGGAATTCCACCTGATGGACGGAGCCTACCAATTTAGAGCGGTAGCCAGCATCCTTCCCTTCCTTCACTTCACGTAGGGGGAGGCCTGTTCCAAGTGTATAATTTGCATCGATTACATTTTTTATTCGTGGGAAATTACTTGTATTTTTTTCGTTAACAGCATCTAACGCTAGAGTAGCAAAAAGCATAATCAATGTTTGATCTTCCTCAGATTTAGCGCTTCCCGGATCTAATTCAGTCGCATTGCTGCTCTTTGTCGCCAAGTTGCCTACTCTATAGATGGCATTGTTTTCTTTCAATGCAGGGGAGTGCACCTTGATATGAATTCCTTCTAGCGGATTTTTAGTATCCAGTTCTTCTATTCCAATAACCGGACGATCTTCTGTATCCCTTGCAACAATATTAGGAATATTTAATTCGTATTCTACTTCACCAAAAATCGCCTTAATAGAGTCATTACCCACATCTACAGCTGCCGTTCGAGAGCTAACCATGAAATCATCCCTTTTCATTTTATTGTTAGATTTTTAAAGGATAATACTGTAAAATCCCTTATACCTATTTAAAGGTTATAAGAGTTTACTTGATTGTTCAATGAGGTTAGCCTAAAAGAAATACAACTGTAAACACTTCGTAAACTGCGGTTATTTGTAGACATTTCCGTAATCTTTAGTAACAAATCTGTATACATCCGGCAGATTCAACATGTATACATCTTTGTTTACTTGTATACATAATCGTTTACCATTTGTTTACAACTGGTGTACATGTACACCAGTTTGTATACCATTAATTTCTGCAAATAAATATGGCGGCAATTTTTAAAAGTCCCCTTCTTTCTACGTTGTTTGGAAAAAAGAGAGCGCACTTTAATTAAGAGACTATTTTATTTCGGATTCTTCTTAAAAGGATTTTTGTTCTATTTCTAGAAGGAGTAAATTATGAATAGATTAATAATTATTAACGTATTAAGAAAGGAAAAATAGCTATACTACAATTACATACCATCACAAAGGATAATTGGCTGAAGGCGATATCGCTACGTGTTCGTGAAGATCAGCTGAAGTTTGTTGCAACTAACGCGGTATCACTAGCCCAGCTAAATTTCCTTGAAGGTTTTCATGCTAAAGGAATCTACTACGGAGAAGAAATGGTTGGTTTTGCACTTTATGGAATAGACGAAGACGATCATGAGTACTGGATTTATCGCATGATGATTGATCAAAAGCACCAAGGGAAAGGATATGGGGTGAAGGCTGTCAACCTCATAATCGAAGATATCAGGAATATAAAAGAGGAGCACCATCAAACTATCACACTTTCATATGAGCCAACAAATGAACATGCCAAACGAATCTATGAAAAAAGTAGCGGGATTGATCATTGCAGACGAACAGGTCTCCCGCTTCACATTTTAATATTGCGCAGTAGAGCTAGGGAGGTTTCTTCCTAGCTCTTATTTGTTGATAACTTATTTTTAAAGGCCATTCACGTTATCTGCATACTGTAATGGATTTAGGGGAAAATAAATTATTATTAGCTTGTTCCTATAAAAATATATTTCAATTTTGGATTAAGGAGAATAGTAGATGAAAATACGGTTCGGTTATGTAGCAAATGCATTAGGCTTATGGGATGCAAGTCCATCAAAAACTTTAACTTTTTCTCGGTATTCGATGCTTCCAAAGGATGAGCGAATGGAAAAGTTGAAATTGATTACAGCACAAAACTTACGTCACACGAAAAGAATTTTGTACTACAATATCGCCCATGAAATTGAATTATATCGATTATCCAGCTCTATTGTCCCTCTAGCAACCCACCCGGAAGTAATGTGGGATTTCTATACTCCATTCAAAACTGAATGGGCAGAGCTTGGGGAAATCATACAACGATTTAAGATGAGAGTAAGCTTTCACCCAAATCAATTTACGCTATTCACCAGTCCAAGAGAAGAGGTAACAATGAATGCTATAAAAGATATGGAATATCACTACAGGATGCTCAAAGCCATGAATGCTCTTCATATGGGATTAATTAATATCCATATAGGTGGTGCATATGGGGACAAAAGCAATTCACTAAACCGATTCCATCAAAACCTCAAGCAGTTGCCACAGGAAATTAAAAAGCATATGACACTTGAAAATGATGATAAAACATATGATGTTCCCGAAACACTCATGACCTGTGAAAAGGAGAGCATTCCAATGGTACTCGATTATCATCACCATATGGCGAATAAAGATGAAGATGACCTTCATGTTTATTTACAGCGCATTTACAACACATGGGATTCTACAAATGTTGTACCGAAAGTTCACATTTCTTCCCCAAAATCTGAACAAGCCTTCCGTTCACACTCTGATTTTGTTTCTTTAGATTTTGTCCTCCCCTTCTTAAAGATGGCAAAGGAATTAAATCAAGACTTTGACATAATGATAGAAGCAAAACAAAAGAACCTTGCGATGCAGAAACTTGTAGAAGACATCTCTGCTATTCGAGGAGTCAAACGTATTTCGAGTTCATCAGTGGAATGGTAATTGCAAAAATGCCTTGCTTAGTACTGGGAAGCTGCTTACTGGACTCGACGAGTGAGCCTCCTCACGCAGGAAAGGACACGCGACCTCGATGGCTGGGCACTGAAGCTAGCTAAGTTATTACACAGCAAAATTTTATAATTGCCTTAACAAAAAAAGATGAAACCTTTCGATTTCACCTAGAATGTCTTACTATCAATCCCTATTAATATGAAATATTTACTGTTTCATATCATTCATCTCATTCATACAATCCAGAACAAGTGTAACTCCCTGACTAACAGAAGCACCACCACCTAATGCCGCACTCACACCTATAGCTTCAAGAATTTCTTGCTCTGAACATCCATGATCAAGACATCCTTTTGTATGGTAAATAATGCAGTACTCATCTTGAGCATGGATGCTGATTCCTAATGCAATTAGGTGTTTCTGCTTTTGATTTAATGCACCGTCTTTAAAGCATTCTTCCGTAAATGCATTAAATTGGCTGACAAACTCGCGCATTTTCTCGTTAAACACACCGAGTCCTTTTTTATATTTAATCAGTGCCGCTTCAGTAGGATTTCCAGTGTTCAGTTCCAACTCATAACCAACTCCCTCTTATTTTTTACAGCAAATTTATTATGAACCAATGAGAAAACATTTATTTATTGCCGTTTTCACTTACCAAAATTAAGAAATCATAACTGTAGCAATAATAGGGATAATAGTAAGGACTATTAGAATGAAGGTGATGGAATGGAGAACCAAGAATATCAAGCTGGAGATATTGTCTATGTTTTTTACAGAAATCCACATACTCAAGATGTAGCGAATGTTCAATCAGCGGCAGTGGTAAATAACCCTGAGAAAGAAGATGAATTAGCTTTGTTTTTGTATGAAACCTATTACCCTCTATCAAATGAAATGGCTGTTTATTCTACAGAAGAAGAAGCAAACCAAGCCTACAATCATTACTATGGGGATGATTCAGAAGGACTTATACAGTGAATAATCCATTTACACCAAAACTTGTCTATTTTGAACCTGCTGCACTAGAGTATCCTTTAGGAATTGAGTTATATGAAAAATTCAAAAAGATGGATATTGAAATTCGGGAAACTACTTCCCACAATCAAGTAAGAAACCTACCCGGCGATAATGACTTTAAAAAATACCGCGTTGCCAAATCAACACTTGTCGTAGGAATTCGAAAAACGCTTAAATTTGATACTTCCAAGCCCTCTGCAGAGTACGCGATTCCTTTTGCAACGGGCTGCATGGGTCACTGTCATTATTGCTATTTACAAACTACGATGGGAAGTAAACCTTATATCCGTACATATGTCAATGTAGAGGAGATTCTTGAAGCTGCCGACAATTATATGGCGGAACGCGCACCAGAAATCACTAGATTTGAAGCTTCTTGTACATCAGATATTGTAGGAATTGATCACCTAACTCATACTCTGAAAAGAGCAATCGAACATTTTGGAAAGTCTGAGCTCGGCAAATTAAGATTTGTGACAAAATTTCACCATGTAGACCACTTGCTTGATGCAGAGCATAATGGAAAAACAAGATTCCGTTTCAGTGTGAACGCTGACTATGTCATTAAAAACTTCGAACCCGGCACTTCTCCTTTAGAGAAGAGAATTGAAGCCGCAGGAAAAGTTGCAAGGGCTGGCTATCCACTCGGATTTATAGTTGCACCAATCTATCTTCATGAAGGATGGAAGGACGGCTACTATAAAATGTTTGAACGTCTGGATGCGGAGCTGCCCTCTGATGCCAGGGAAGACCTTACCTTTGAGTTTATTCAGCACCGGTTTACAAAGCCTGCAAAGAGAGTAATTGAGAAAAACTACCCCATGACAAAATTGGAATTAGACGAAGAAAAAAGAAGATACAAATGGGGGAAGTATGGAATCGGGAAATATATTTATCAAAAAGAAGAAGAAGAAGATATAAAAAAACATCTGTACATGTATATGGAGAAGTTCTTCCCCAATGCAAAGTTGGAATATTTCACTTGAAGCTACAAATTAAATCTTTGCTTCATTATAAAGGGTGAGTCTTTTCTCACCTTTATAAATTATTTAAATTCTCATTTATAAACAGATTTTTAAAAATAGTTGATAATATTAGAATTAATAAGTTTAAAAATCCGTATTTAGATCTAAGATTATATATGACTATATCGGTTAAAATGCCAAAATAAGTCATATTTTTTTATTTTTGGACAAATTTAGTAACGTTTTGTGTCATTCCTTGACAAGATAATCATTTGTATATGAAAATGTATACATAATTATAATTATTATAATATAGTTACACTTTCAAAAATTAAATTTCTAGGAGGAAATATAATATGTCTTTAATCGGAAAAGAAGTACAAGCATTCTCAGCAAAAGCATTCCAAAAAGGTGAATTTATCGATGTATCTGAACAAAACTTTAAAGGTCAATGGAGTGTTGTTTGTTTCTACCCTGCAGATTTCACATTTGTATGCCCAACTGAATTAGAAGACCTTCAAAACCAATACGCAACTCTAAAAGATTTAGGAGTTGAAGTATATTCAGTTTCAACAGATACTCATTTTACACATAAAGCATGGCATGACAATTCAGAAACAATCGGCAAAATTGAATATATTATGATTGGTGACCCTTCTCAAAAAATCTCTCGTATCTTTGACGTATTAGACGAAGAAGAAGGACTTGCAGATCGTGGAACATTTATCATCGATCCAGATGGTGTTATTCAAACTGTTGAAATTAACGCTGGTGGTATCGGTCGTGATGCAAGCACGCTTGTAAACAAAATCAAAGCAGCACAATATGTACGCAACAATCCAGGTGAAGTATGCCCAGCTAAATGGGAAGAAGGGGCTGCTACACTTAAGCCAAGCCTAGATCTTGTTGGCAAGATTTAAGGAGCACGATTTATAATGTTATTAGATGCAGATATCAAAGCACAATTAGCTCAATATCTTGAATTGATGGAAGGCGATGTGCTACTTAAAGTCAGTGCGGGAAATGATGATATTTCTCGAGATATGTTAGCTTTAGTAGATGAATTAGCTACGATGTCTAACCATATTAAAGTAGAAAATACCCAATTAAATAGAACACCAAGCTTCAGTGTGAATCGCATCGGAGAAGATACTGGCATCACATTTGCAGGTATTCCACTTGGACATGAATTTACATCATTAGTATTAGCGCTTCTTCAAGTTAGCGGAAGAGCACCAAAGGTAGATCAAAAGGTCATTGATCAGATTAAAAGTATTCAAGGTGAATACCACTTTGACTCTTATATCAGCCTGACTTGCCATAACTGCCCTGATGTTGTTCAAGCGCTTAATGTGATGAGCCTTCTTAATCCCAACATTACGCATACCATGATTGATGGGGCTGCGTTTAAAGAGGAAATCGAAAGCAAAGACATCATGGCTGTACCAACAGTATTCCTAAATGGGGAATCTTTCGGCAGCGGTCGTATGACATTAGAAGAAATTCTAGCTAAAGTTGGCAGTACTCCGGACGCATCTGAGTTTGCTAACAAAGAACCTTACGATGTTCTTGTTGTTGGAGGCGGTCCTGCTGGTGCAAGTGCTGCAATCTATGCTGCACGTAAAGGGATCCGTACAGGTATCGTTGCGGAACGCTTTGGTGGCCAAATCATGGATACACTAGGCATCGAAAACTTTATTGGTACGAAATATACTGAAGGGCCCAAACTCGCAGTAAGCTTGGAAGAGCATGTTAAAGAGTATGAGATTGATGTAATGAACCTTCAGCGTGCTAAACGTCTAGAAAAGAATGACCTAATTGAAATTGAACTCGAAAATGGTGCAGTTCTAAAAAGCAAAACAGTTATTCTTTCAACTGGTGCTCGTTGGCGTAATGTGAATGTACCTGGAGAAGCAGAATTCAAAAACAAAGGGGTAGCTTATTGCCCTCATTGTGATGGTCCATTATTTGCCGGTAAACGAGTAGCGGTTATCGGTGGCGGAAACTCAGGTGTTGAAGCTGCGATTGACCTTGCAGGAATTGTGAAACATGTAACAGTTCTTGAATATTCGAATGCTTTAAAAGCGGATTCTGTTTTACAAGATCGTTTAAACAGTCTGCCAAACGTAACGGTTATCAAAAACGCTCAAACTACCGAAATTACTGGTACCGATAAGGTAAATGGTATTTCATACAAGAATCTTGAAACAGAAGAAATCCATCATATCGAGTTAGAAGGAATTTTCGTTCAAATCGGTCTTGTACCAAATACTGACTGGTTAGGTGCAGAAGTAGAACGTACACGTATAGGTGAAATTATTGTAGACAAACATGGGTCTACAAGTATCCCTGGTGTATTTGCTGCTGGTGACTGTACAGATAACCCATATAAACAAATTATTATCTCAATGGGGTCAGGTGCAAATGCAGCTCTAGGTGCTTTTGACTACCTAATCCGCAACTAATAAAAAATAGCAGCTTCCGTTTTTAAAAGCGGTTGCTGCTTCTTTATTTCAGACCTTTTTATAGATAGCATTATCGTTTAATAATATATAGTTGCAACAAATCATTTCAAAGATGTGAGCCGCACTTTCTTATGTATAATTCTCCGCAACAGATTTAAGTTAGTACTTTTTCTATTAATTTATTCCAATTTAATAGCTTATTTCACCTTAAAATAAGTTTTTATGTTAACTTTCGATTGAAATTAGTAGTTTTACACAAGCAACTCCATTCTATAGCTCATAAGCTATGTTAATTACAAGAAAGGATGTTATGCCATGGAACTACTAAAACAATATACAATCACTATTCTCGGAAGTATGGGTGGTGTTGCAAAGTCAATTCTATCAATCCTTAATCATTCTGCTATAGATAAAAATGACCCAATTCACCATGTTATAACAAATTCAAAGTTTTATTTAATAGATATGAATCAAGGTAATATGGATTATTATAAGCAATTGTTTCCAAACCTAGTTGATAAATTAACTCTCTTACAATTCGACCTCAGTGATACAGCCAAATTTACGGAACACTTAAAATCAACAAATACTAAATTAGTTATTGATGTATCATGGGCTGATACAATCGAAATGATAGATTGCTGCAACAAGCTTGGTGTTCATTATATCAATTCAGCATTGGAAAATACTGAGGTTGATCAAGATGCGAGTTTATATGGTTTTCCACTAACTGAACGGTATAATCGATTTAATGATAAAAAGCCGAACTATACAAATACAAGAGCGATTATAGGCTCGGGTATGAACCCCGGTGTAGTTCAATGGATGGCAATTAAACTACTGCGAGAAAACCAAGGTAATCCTCCTATAGCTTGCTACATTATTGAGCATGACAGTTCCTTTTACAAAGACAAAAAGCTTATACAACCTAAAACTATTTATACTACCTGGTCGGTAGAGTGTTTTCTGGATGAAGCCATTTTAAGCTATCCAATGTTTGTCCGACATCATTTACCACTTTATTTATATGATGATGTCTATGCAACTGAATTTAAGGTAACTTTAGGTAGTAAAGAATTCTATGGATGTCTTATGCCCCATGAAGAAGTACTAACATTAGGTGAACTATATGATTTTGAACTTGGATTTATCTATCGAGTTAATGAATATACAACAGAGTTAATCCGAGAAAATCTAAGTGATGTGGATGACCTTTGGAATTGGAAACAAAAGCTAATTAATCCGTCTGATGGGGAGGTAGAAGGAGAGGATCTTGTAGGTGTTCTTTTAGTATACAATGATAAGGAAATTTATATGTATAACACTATGAAAAGTAGTGAGATATACCAAAAATATAAAACTAGCGCAACGTATTTCCAAGTAGCTTGTGGAATATATGCGGGAGCTGCGAGTTTAATATTAGATAATATTCCTTTAGGTGTATATTATGTCGATGAATTATTACTTAATACGCAAAGTGACTATGGTAAATATTTAACTTACTATATGCGAGATTTTGTCTTTGGTGAGAATAACAGTTCGGATGGTTTATTACATCAAAGAATGAAAAGAATTGAATAATAGCAATTGAAAATGAGTCTGGGACAGAAGTAGAAAATTCTTTGAATGATGTAAGAATCTAGAATTAAAGAATTGATATTTTAAATATTGATTGAAGTGGAGGGACACTCCTTGGGGAATAGCACGAGGGAGAGACTACATGCTCGATTCGTGCCCGTGGATAAGCGTCCTTTGCAACGGAAATCAATTTAGGAATAAGCAAAAAATCATCAAATTTCTCATTGAGAAATTTGATGATTTTTATTTTGTCCCATCCTCACTTATAAAAAGAAATAAGCTTATTTGATAATAAGAAGAAAAATATGTGAATTAGTTATTTTATTCTACTGATTTTTGGGAATATAAGCTATATCGTTTAATAACCATTCTGAAAATTTAACAAACATCCCAATAGATATAGTCAATTAGAAACTTATTTTGATTGCAAAAAATCTTGGATTTAAGCGTCTAATTTTCTCATTTACCTCCTGAGACCCATACAGAAAATAGTCTATAATCTTTTTTTTGCTTTTTTAGCAATTTTCTAGTAACATCTTTATGTTTCCACTACTATGCAAAGCTTTTTTAATAACCTATGTACGGTTCTTTTTTATTAAATATGGACAAGATATTCATACAATCACTAGTAAAAGAAGTTACTATACGAAAAATAAGTATATTAAAAAGCCGCATCAAATGTTTTAATTCATCAGGAGGTTACAAATGCAATACATTATTTCTATTTTAGGTATTCTTGTTGTATTGGCTTTGGCTTGGTTGGCCAGTTCCAATCGAAAAGAGATAAAATTCAAACCAATTATCATCATGATTGTCATTCAAATTCTTTTATCATTGTTACTGTTAAATACAAAATTTGGTTTAATCATCATCAAGGGAATTGCTACTGTCTTTGACAAACTACTCGAATACGCAAACGAAGGAGTTTCCTTTGTGTTTGGCGGCATGGCGAACGAGGGAGAGGCTCCATTCTTTTTAACTGTATTACTGCCAATTGTATTTATTTCAGTTCTAATTGGTATTCTTCAGCATCTTAAGATTCTGCCATTCATCATGAAGGGAATTGGGTGGGTTTTAAGTAAAGTAAACGGCATGGGTAAACTTGAATCATATAATGCTGTTGCTTCATTGATGGTTGGACAATCAGAGGTCTTCATCACACTAAAAAAACAACTTGGCCTGCTTTCGACTCAGCGTTTATATACTCTATGTGCGTCGGCAATGTCAACTGTATCAATGTCCATAGTTGGAGCTTATATGACCATGCTCGAACCAAAATATATTGTTACGGCTTTAGTTTTAAACTTATTTGGCGGTTTTATCATAGCTACTATTATTAATCCGTACGAGATTGATCCAAGTGAGGATATATTAGAAATTGAGGAGAATGAAAAGCAGTCCTTTTTCGAAATGCTCGGCGAGTATATCCTTGATGGTTTCAAGGTAGCCATTATCGTCGGTGCCATGTTGATTGGGTTTATTGCATTAATGGCTGGATTCAATAATGTGTTTGAGCTATTGTTCGGTATTTCTTTCCAGACTATATTGGGCTATCTCTTCGCTCCAGTTGCCTTCATCATGGGGATACCCATGTCAGAAGCAGTTAGTGCCGGGTCCATTATGGCAACTAAACTGGTGACCAATGAATTTGTGGCGATGTTGGATTTATCCGGAGGCAATTATAATTTTAGTGAACGAACAATGGGAATTCTTTCTGTATTCCTGGTTTCCTTCGCCAATTTCTCATCTATTGGCATTATTGTCGGGGCTGTCAAAAGTCTGAATGAAAAGCAGGGGAATTTCGTTGCACGTTTTGGGTTGAAACTGTTATATGGTGCCACACTTGTAAGCATTCTTTCAGGAATCATTGTTAGTCTTGTTTTAAAATAACCATGGAAAACAGCGGTGAATAGTTAAATTTTGAATTCCAATCATTATTACTTAGAAAGGCAGTGGTGCGAACCACTGCCTTTAAATTTAAAAACCATTTACAAAGTCGGATATCATTTCTCTTTCGTCTTCTGTAAGTTCCCTATTTACGTGCTTTTTGTATTCCTTAATAATTTTCTGGTAATCTCCACCGCAACTCTTTGTATACTTTGCAATCGTTCTAAGCATGACCACTTCCTGATTAAATTCCTCTTTTGAAAGCGGCATTTGATGCGAAAGTATATATGTATCTGCATCAAAATGCTCTAATTCCTCTAATAGCCGCAGCGTTTCCTCAATTGTATAGTTTATTTTTGGGGAGTAAAGATTTGGATAAATGCAATCACCAAGAAAAAGAATCTTTTCTTCCACGATATATACAATCACCGAATCTGAAGCATGGTCCCCTCCAACGTGTTGTACAATACAGGTTACCCCGCCCAGGTCAATTTCCAATCTTTTTTCGAAAGTTACATCCGGCAAAACAATCTTGATATCTCGATGGTCCTTGAACTCCTCCTTAATGGCCTTGGCGCAAAATTCAATTTCAATTCCTTCTTTCACTCGCTCAGCCAATGCCTCGTCTGACCATGAAAATGGGATTAATTTCTCTATTTCTTCTTTTGTTTTCTTGGAAGCAATGGAAACTGTATTCGATAATGCCGAAAGGCCGAAGATATGATCCCAATGCCAATGGGTAAGAACAACCATATCTGTACTTTTGACTCCCCTATTTAAAAGTTCCTTCTGAAAATAATTTGCATGATCCTCCGAGTTACCTGAATCAATCATTAATGTCTTTTTGTTGCCGACCACCAATCCCAGAATAGGACGGTCGGTTTCCGATACTGGAGTGATATACCAAAAACTGTTGCCAATTTTGTTTATTGAGTGCATAAGTGCTCCCTCCTTTTTATAGTAGTTTAATTCAAAAAGAGGTAATTTTCCTTCTAAAGGATTATTTTTTTGATGGGATGCAGCAGTTATATTGTTTAATCGAAGGAAGTTTTCAGTTGAGCGAGTTACTTATCACTCCTAACTTATAGACATCCAGCCTGTGAAATCATTTTCCACTTATTACCGTGCTCATGTTGATGTCTATTACATTAGGGAAATTTATAGCATTTAATTTATATATATACATGAGTTGGATATACCTTAATTTATAGAATGAAAGACAATTAACAGGATTTATTAGGACTAATAAATCCCTGTACAATAAACTACGAGGTCCTGCCTAAACATATAGACAGGACCTCGCAGTTTCATTTAAGCATTGTCGATTTTAAAAATTCCCTAGTTCTCTCCTCTTTCGGATGGTTGAAAAATTGCTCAGGTGTGCCGCGTTCAATAATTTTTCCATCATGCATATACACAATCCAATCCGCTACTTCTCTAGCGAATCCCATTTCATGGGTTACAACAACCATTGTCATTCCTTCTTCAGCCAAGTCTTTCATGGTTGTTAAAACCTCTCCCACAAGCTCGGGGTCGAGTGCCGATGTTGGCTCATCAAAAAGCATAATATCGGGTTCCATCGCAAGTGCTCTAGCAATCGCCACCCGCTGCTTTTGCCCCCCCGATAGTTTACTAGGATAGACATCCGACTTATCCTCCAAACCTACTTTTTTCAGTAATTGTTTTGCTTTGATGATAGCCTTCTCTTTGTCAATACCCTTTACCATGATAGGTGCTTCGATAATATTTTCCAAAACCGTTTTGTGTGGGAATAGGTTGAAATTCTGAAACACCATACCTACCTTTTCCCTAATCTTGTTAAGGTCATCGTTCTTTGGATTGACTTCATTTCCTTCAATTATAATATTGCCGTTATCCTTTCTCTCTAAAAAGTTCAAACAGCGAAGGAGGGTGCTTTTCCCTGAGCCGCTCGATCCTATAAGACAAACAACATCGCTTTCGTAAACTGTCATGTTAATATTCTTCAATACATGTAAGTCTCCAAATGATTTATTCAATTGATCTATTTTAATCATTTCCTTCGTGTCCAATCTTTTCATCTCCTATCTATCACTTACTGCTAATTTCAGTTCAGTTCGGTTCACTACAAATGTCATCAGTGCTACTAGCAATAAATAGTAGACTGCTACAATAAGTAAATAGGTCATTTCGTCGAAATTATTTGACCCTAGTGTTGTCGCCACATTAAACAGCTCATTCATGGAGATAAATGCAGCTAACGAAGAATCCTTTAAACTTATGATAAATTGATTGCCTAAAGGGGGCAACGCTCGACGGAATGCCTGTGGAAGAATAATCCTTCTTAATGTCAGTGTCTTTGTCATTCCCAAAGAGCGTCCTGCCTCAAACTGGCCTTTATCGACTGACTGAATTGCTCCTCGAAGGATTTCGGAAATATAGGCTCCATTATGTAACGCTAGAGCAAGTGAAGCAGCCCAAAAATCAGGAAGAAGGAAAATTCCGCTAATCCCGAAGTAAAGGATAAATATTTGGACAATCAGCGGTGTTCCGCGGACCAAATAGACATATATATCTGAAATTAGTTCTAAAATTTTTATATTGGAAATTTTTAATAAGGCAAAGACAAGTCCAATGACGATTCCAAGTAAGATAGAAACCACCGTCAGCTCTAATGTTAAAAGCATAGCTTTTAAGAATACACCTTTTGTTTCTATTAGTATGTCGAAAAAATGCGAAAAACTTGGCAAAGTACTACTTCCTTTCTTTCCATGGTATTCGTTTATTCCGGTTTTTTGGTAATGTCTTCACCAAAATATTCGATACTGATCTGAGTTAGTGTCCCATTTTCCCGGAGCTGTTCCAAAGATTCATTTACTCGCTTCAATAGCTTCGGATTATCTTGGGGCAGCACAATCGCTTGTTCACTGCGATTAATTAATTGCCCAGCCTGAATCTTAAATCCTTCCTTTTGAGCAGTTTTCCCAGTAACAAAATCTGTGATTACCGCATCATGACGTCCGCTGCTCAGCGCTTTTAAAGCTGTAATATCGCTGTCATAGGTTTTTACTTTATCGGTGTACTTGGAAGCTGTATCGGCATATGTCGAACCTTTTGCTACTGCAACTTCCTTTCCTTCTAAATCCTTGACAGTCTTAATTTGACTATCCGGTCTGGTGAAGATTTGCGGGCCTGAATAATAGTACGGTGTAGAGAAGGAAACATGTTTGCTCCGCTTCGGATTAATCGTGTGGCTAGCAACGGCTGCATCCGCACGTCCTGTTTTTACCCCTTCTACAATCCCTTTGAATTTGATTCGCTTCTGAACAGGTTCAAGGCCCATTTCCTTTGCAATCGCTTCACCAACCTCAATATCAAAGCCTGACATGGTGAGATCGTCATTTATATAGCTAAATGGCTTAAATTCACCAGAAGCAGCAAAAACAAATTGATTATTATTTATAAGTTCAGATCCGTCATCAAGCTTCTCCTTCTCGGCACATGCAGACAAAAAGCAGACGATGATTATACTAAAAACTAAGATTAACTTTTTATTCAACAACATGTTGGCTATTACTCCTTTTCCCTTTCATTTATTCCTGCGATTCCTCTTGCTATATATCTTGCTTATGAAAGTTAATACCCTGTTTAATATCTATAAAACAAAAAGTGTCAGGCACCTTTAATAGTGCCTGACACTTTTTGCTTAGCATTTACGCTATATACAACTCTTTTAAGTCACTTTTTTTACTTAATTCAAATTTTCTAACTCTCTGCCTAACATCTTTGCAAGTTCTAACATACCGAATTTTTGAGCTTCTTCTTCAGCGTCGGAGTTGTAGTTTGTGTTTGTGTTTACGTCATAAGTGTATACAGTGCCTTCACCATTGACGATAAATTCGATACCTGCAACATCAATGCCATTCTCTTTTAAGAACTTTTGGTATTTTCCAATTAGTTCTGTACGAGGGTTTTCAACAATTCTAAATTTCATTTGATCTTTTGGATCTTCTCCAACCGGGCAAAATAGATCGCCAATTTGACATGCGTCTGCCGGGCATAATTCAAAGCCTTCGGAAGTATCGACTCTTACGGAGTATACATATTCTCCACCAACGAATTCTACACGAGTGATTGATTGGTCAGGAGATGTTACATATTCTTGTACAAGAGTAATACCATCTACTGAATCTTCAAATGTTGGTTTATCTAAATGTTCTTGCAGCGCTTCTAGAGAGTAGAATAATTGAACCCCTAACCCTTTACCAGCACGGTTGTGTTTTGTAATGAACGGTACAGTATCTAAAGCTTTCGCTGCTTCCATGATTTGTTCTTTTCCAACAGCTGCAACTGTTTTTGGTACACGAATGTCGAATTTTTCTAATTGTGTATATTGTTTTACTTTACTTAATTCAAGACGCAGTGCATTTGAGCCGTTTAATACCCTTTTACCATGGAATTCCAACCAATCTATAACTGCTCCTGTTAGTTCTGGTGCAAAACGGTGATTACGTGTATGGGATGATGCACTCATACGATTGTAGAATACACCTTCTGGCGGTGCTTCATTTAAATTCACAATACCTTCATCTAGATGCCAAGTTTCAAAAGGTAAGTTTAATTCTTCTAATCTTTTTATTAAATGGCTTGTCCAATCCTCATTTTCATGGATGACATAGATTTTTTTTGACATGCTAAATACCCCTTTGCTTAATCTTTTTGATTTAACTTATCTATTATTTTACTAATAACTGGCCACGTTCACTAAGGAAGCATACAAGCTCTACATTTTTGCTGTATCTCCAGTCAATTGTCTTGAAGCAACTGAGCAAATTTCTACATCAGCACTTAAAATAATAATCTATGAATCATTATTTTGTGAAACTAAATACTTTAACGAATATAATGTTACGACTTGACCAGCTTTCATACAATAGATTTCCGGACTTCTTGCAATATCCACTTCAATATTTACAGCACTGATTCAAAAACCTCATTTACTTATGATAAAGTTCACCGTAACTAATGTAAATGCGGTTTTAAATATACATTCATCCATCCATATATCTCCAATTCCTATAAAAGCTTAGCATGAAATAAACTTACCAGTTTCTTTAAGAAACTGGTAGATTAACATGAGAGTATAGTCACTCGTATTTCTTTAAAACAATAGCTGCATTATGGCCTCCGAAACCGAATGAGTTTGATAGACCCATAGTTAAATTTATATGGCGGGCAACTGATGGTACATAATCTAGATCACATAATGGATCAGTAGTTTCTAAGTTAATGGTTGGAGGAATGATCCCTACTCTTAAGCTCATTGCTAATGCAATTGCTTCAACTCCACCAGCAGCCCCTAACATATGACCAATCATCGATTTATTAGCTGTTACTGGAATCTGATATGCTTGATTTTCAAACAACTGCTTGATAGCCATCGTTTCAGAGATGTCCCCTACTTTTGTACTTGTCGCATGTGCACTAATTACATCAATTTCTTCAGGCGATATATTAGCACTTTTTAAAGCTGATTTCATTGCAAGATAAGCTCCTTTACCTTCTGGATGTGTGGCTACTATATGGTGTGCGTCTGAACTTGCTCCATATCCAATAACTTCGGCATAAACCTTTGCCTGTCTTCGTAAAGCATGAGATAAAGATTCTAAAATTAGAATTCCAGCACCTTCTGACATGACGAATCCATCTCGATTTTCGTCAAATGGACGGCTAGCTTTTGTGGGATGTTCATTTCTTGTAGATAATGCTGTAGCATTACTAAAGCTTGCGACTGATAAGTCTGTTATAGCTGCCTCTGTACCACCTGCAAACATTACGTCAACTTCTCCAGAACGAATTAGTCGAAAGGCTTCCCCAATAGCAGTATTACCAATTGCACAAGCAGAAACAGGAGACATAGTTGGTCCCATCGCCTTCCATCTGATACTAATTTGTGCTGCGGCTGCATTAGACATCATGGCAGGCACTAGCGTTGGACTTACTCTTCTGGGACCCTTTTGTCTAAGTGCATCAATATTCTCTATTAAGGTCTCAATTCCTCCTATCCCCGAACCTACGTATACGCCTAATCTTTCAACATCTATCGAATCGAGGTCTAATTTAGCATCTTCCCAAGCTTGTTCAGCTGCAGCCAAAGCAAATTGAGTAAAACGGTCTAAACGCCTTGCTACATTCTTTCCTAAAACTTCATCTGCATCAAAATCTCGAACTAACCCTGCAATTTTAGTTTTATGATTATTCACGTCAAATGTATCAATAGTGGATATCCCTGATTCCCCCTTTACCATATTGTTCCAAAATTTTTGAATATCATTTCCTATAGGAGACACTACTCCCATGCCGGTAATTACAACTCTCTCCACTTTTACCCCTCCAAATCAATCATTTACTTATATTTTTACCACCTTCTTATCCTATTACAAGTGACTATTTATCCTGTTATAATTACTAATAGGTTAAATGGGTAAGGAGTTTTTTTACAATGAATGATAAATCTAGGCGTGAAGCGTTATCCGTATTTTTAAAAGCGAAACGTGCTCAAATTAAGCCAGAGTCGATTGGTTTGCCTGCAGGAACCCGGAGAAGGACTCCTGGTTTAAGAAGAGAAGAGGTTGCACAATTAGCAGGAGTAAGTACCACTTGGTATACCTGGCTAGAACAAGGAAGAGATATAAAAGTTTCCTCAATTGTACTTGAATGTATTTCTACCGCTTTGCAATTAAATAAGGATGAAGCAGATTACTTATATAACCTGGCATTGGAGTCAAAATTGGAAGTAACACATCCAAAAAAAGAGCAATCTGACCTTAGTCCTTCCTTAAAACGAATACTAGCTGAACTAAAATATTGTCCAACAATCATTACCGATCGACATTGCCATATTGTGGGCTGGAATCAAGCTGCCGCTCATGTATTTTTGGATTTTGAACAAATACCGAATGAAGAAAGAAATTTGATTCGTTTGGTATTTACAAGAAAAGAATTCAAAGCATTAGCCGTTAATTGGGAGCATTTTGCAAAAGGATTTCTTGCTATTTTTCGTACTTATTATGGTCATTATTTAGGAGATGAATGGTACAACCAGTTTATTCATGAAATGAGTCATTCACATTCAGAGTTCCAGGCTTTATGGCAAGAAAGTCAAGTAAGTAAAGCTCCAGAAATGATCATCGAGTTCAGACATGCGAAAGCAGGCAAAATGCTATTTAATCTAACCTCTCTTCAAGTACAAGGTGATCAGGATTTGCGGTGCAGTATCTATACACCAGTTGAGGAAACGGACACAGAAAAGAAATTAAAACGAGTGATGAAGAGGATCTCTGTTGAAGAAGACTAATGGGTTTTCTCCTTCATGGAGCTCCTTTCTAAAAAACGAATGTAGACAAAGCCAAAATGACTTTGTCTACGGAGATTGAGCCGTATGGTTAATTTTCATTAAAAAATTAAATCTTTTAAGTCTCTAGGATAATCAGTAATTAGTAGATTTCCACCATCTTTTAAGATAACGGTGTCAGAGTGTCTAAATCCACCCAATCCCGGAATATAAATTCCAGGTTCAATGGTATACGCCATTCCTTCCTCTAAAACAAGGTCATTATCGTAAGAAAGATATGGGGGTTCATGAAGAGAAACTCCAATGGCATGACCTGTTCGGTGTATTGCATATTCTGCATAGCCTTCCTCTTTTAAAATTCCCCTAGCCACTGCATCAACTTCTGATGCTTTCACACCAGGTCTAATAAAATCTAATGCAGCTTGTTGTGCTTTTTGCATCGCTAAAAATGCATGCTCTTGCAGTTTAGTAGGCTCCCCCATTATTACTGTGCGTTCTAGTTCAGCACGATATCCATTTAACGAAACTTGCCTTGTATGAATAATGACATCTCCTTGTTGTATTTTCCGCGTATTGGAATATACATGCGGTAAAATACTCCGTTCAGGTCCTGATGGTGTCATAACGAGTAAATCTAACGTGGCATTTGGATAATTCTCAGACGCTGTTCGATAGATGAGTTGATTTCCAATGGCATCTATTTCTAATTCAGTTGCACCAACCTGACAATGTTTAAGTGTTTCACTTACACCTAAATTTACTAGCTTTCCAGCCTCAATCATTGCTAAAATTTCTTCATCATATTTGATTGATCTCATTTTTTCTATTTGTACACTTAAATCGATGACCATCGACTTAATACTTTGAATTTCATTGATTATTTTCCCAGGGGTATAATTCATATCAATTCCAACAGCACTACCCCCTTGAGCTTTTAACTCGCTTTCCAGAACTTCTAAATATGTTTTCGCGATGTTTGCTTTCTCAGGGTGTTCATAGTATGGAAGAATACGATCCACATTAGCATGTTCACGAGCATGAACCTCTTCAAGCCCTGGCACTATCAAACTACATTGTTCGAGTGTTATGAAGCAGATAATGGGTCTTGAATAGATTAGTGCACGAAAACCAGTTAAATAAAATTGATAGTCAGGGCTCATTACCACCGCTGCTTGAAGATTATTTTCCTTCATAAATTCCCGAAGCTTATTCACTCTTAAATTAGTCATTTTCTTACTCCTCCTTATCTTTGATGGATTGTTCCTGTTCAATTTGAACTGTATAATTCGGCGTTAGTAAGCTTACTACAATCAGTGCAATAATAGACAACGGTAATGCGATTAGAACACTATTCCATCCCATTGGTTTTTGTAAAACTAATTCCCATACTAGCGTTGCTACACCACCAGTGACAATCGATGCGAAAGCACCAGGTCCATTTGCGCGCTTCCAAAGGAAACTAGCTAATATAGCAGGAGTTAGTGCTGCACCATACATTGTGTAAGAATACATTTGAATCGATAGGACATCCGGGAAGAACGCTCCAAGTATATAAGCAATTCCACCAAGAGCGAATACAGAATATCGATTGATCTTTAGTAAACTCTTATCTGACATATCAGGCTTCACTCTTTGTACAATATCATACGTAATGTTTCCAGCTGCTGATAATAAGAAGGAATTACCTGTTGTAATAAGAAATGAAACCGATGCTGTTAAAATTAGCGCACCGACAATAACCGGTAATCCTCCATTATAAGCAAGTTGTAAAATCGCTGTATCTGGTTTGATGTCACTGAATAGTGCAAGCGAACCGATTGTCAATAAGATTACGAGACCAAATACAGCAATTGATGAAATGAAGAATCCTATTGTTGAACGCCTAGCAGTGTTTGCATCTTTAGCAGAAGCTAATCGTTGATACATGTTTTGATCTGCTAAAACTAATAGGAATAATGGTAAAAAGTATCCGATTATTTGCGGAATCGTTAAATTGCCAGTCCATGTAAAATGTGATTCCGGTAAAGAGGTGATGATCGTGTCAAAACTCACAACGTTCGTAATTAAGTAGAAGAATCCTAGAATAAATCCTACTAGAATAAGTAAAGAACTGATAAAGTCTGTATAGGCAACCGAGAACATACCGCCAATCGTTGCAAGAAATATTACAATAAAAGCAGTTATTATCGTTCCTGCTTCAACAGAAATACCTGTTGTTAAATTTAATATGTAACCCCCTCCAGTAAATTGGTAAGATGCAATCCCAATATAAGCAAGAATAATGAATATAGAGGAAATCGTTCTTGTCAGTTTTCCATATTTTATTTCTAAAATTTGAGGAATCGTATATTTGGAGAGCATCCATGTTTTTCCTGCAATAAAATACAAAATAATTATTCCTATTGGTACACCAGCAAAGTAGATGATGCCCGCGAATGGCCCTTGTTGATAAATAAAGCTAGCACCGCCAATTACCGTTCCCGAGCCCACAAAAGTCGCCAACAAAGTACCCACTAGCACTATATTTGGTAATGATCGACCAGCTAACATATAATCTTCCGTATTATTTATTTTACTTTTCCCTATCAATGTTCCGGCTACAACCATTAAAAAAATGTAGCCAATAATTGTAATCAACAATATCGTGTTCATGTTAAACCCCCTCTAAATTTAATTTATAGATTATTCCCAATAGTATTAAAAGTAAATTTACAGCAATTTTTACTCTTTGTATAATATATATATTGAATGATACTAAGACGTTTAACATATAAGTGAGGAGGATTACCATGATAGAATTTCGTAGAATACTATATTTTATAGCAGTTGCCGAAGAATTGAACTTTACAAAAGCCGCAGAACGACTGAAGATCTCTCAACCTCCTTTAAGCCAACAGATAAAAATATTGGAAAAGGAAATGAATGTAACATTATTCAATCGAAATAAACGAGTTGTAGAATTAACAGAAGCAGGAAAATACTTCTTAGAGAAGGCAAAAAATATTGTCCAAAATCTGGAATTAGTTTATGAAGAGACGAAACAGATTGAGGGGGGGAAATTTGGGAAACTCTCCATTGGTTTTACAGGCTCTGTTACATATGATTTATTACCGAAGCTGATTCAAACCTACCAACAAGCAAACCCAAAAATCAATATCATTTTAACGTAGATGTCTTCTGCAAGACAGGTGGAAGCCCTAGAAAACAAGGAAATCGATATTGGCATGTTAGTGCCTCCTATTGAATCCAATTCATTAAAGTTAAAAACGTTACGGAGCGAGCCATTTATTATAGCGATTCCTAGTAACCATCCATTGGCCAATTTAAAGGAACCCGTAAGTTTATTTAATTTCAAAAATGAGCCATTTATCTTTACTGACCGGGATGTAGGCCACGGTTATTACGACGCAATAATCAGCCTATTTTATGAAGTTGGATTTAGCCCCATTAAATCTCAACAAGCCAATGAACTCCAAACCATAGTTTCATTAGTAGCATCTGGAGTAGGAAATGCGGTCTTACCAGCATCCATCATGAATTATATTAATAATAAAGTGACCTATTTAACACTAACTGAAAACAACACTTCCTGTACTTCTTCAATGGCCTGGAGAAAAGACAACTACTCTGCAACATTAAAATCTTTTGTCAAACATGTTGATCATCAGAATCTTTGTTTAAGTTAATTCAGTATAATTTGAATAGAAGTTAATGGTATACCTTTAACTTTTCGAAATCATTGATAAAGAAATTCTTAATGTAAAAAGTTCCGCTTAATTGGAGAAATTGAATTTAACGGAAAGCAAATCAGCAAATATTGCTGATGATATTTAAATCTTACAAATGCTATTCGATTAGATGGAGATTGATGAATATGAGTTAGTAATTGAAATTGAGAACACTCACTTATTCACCAATCAAAACTATAGCACCAATCCTATTATGGAGTGGTGCTGATTGCTAAAACCCGCATTTACTTGTGATAAGGTTCTCCGTAACATTTATACATTTATAAGTGCGGTTTTACTATTGGATTAATATGTCCGAACTATAAGAGGTGCATAATTCGATATATATTGTTCAATTTCATTGAAAGAGTCAGTAAATAACATCGCCTTTTTATCTGCTTCAGTTAAAAAACCGCTTGTCACCATATCATCATAAAAATCTTTTAATTTATCATAGTAGCCACCTATATTGAATACAATACAAGGATTTTGGTGTTGTCCAATTCTCGCCCATGAAATCGCCTCGGAAATCTCCTCTAGCGTTCCAGGTCCTCCAGGCAGTGCTATATAGCAGTTTCCTAATTCAATCATCTTGTTTTTACGTTCAGACATGGAATTAACAATTGCTAAATGGGTTAAATTCGGATGACTTAACTCCCTGTCGACTAAAAATGTTGGAATAATACCGATTACTTCACCGTTATGTAATAAAACTTCATCTGCAACCACACCCATCAGACCAGCCTTGCCTCCACCATAAACTAAAGTATGACCATTTTTGGCAATCCATTTCCCAAGTGATTTAGCAGCCTCTACATATAAATCGTTGTTACCTAAACTCGCACCGCAATATACTGAAATATTCAAATTATCTACCTCCTCTATGCTATTATTATAAAAGTATAAGGAGTGATTTTCATTGAATATTTTCGAATATCAAAAATGGATAACAGAATTTTATAAAAAACGAGGATGGTATGATTTAAACGCTTTTATTCGTGTAAACTTTTTAACGGAAGAGATTGGCGAAGTTTCCAAAGCAATTCGAACGATTGAAATTGGTCGTGATCGTCCAGATGAAGTAACTCTTTCAAAGGAAATCCAAATCGAGAATTTAAAAGAAGAACTAGGCGATGTACTTGATAATTTATTTATTTTGGCAGATAAATATGAAATTGATTTAACAGAAATTATGTTAAGCCATAAAGATAAACTTACAAAAAGATATCAATAAAATAATGCATATAACCTTAAAAAAGTTAGATTATATAAGATTCAGATTATAACATTACCACCTAAACCGCTGTTATATCAGCGTTCTAGGTGGTATTTTCCATACATCTACTTACTTATGATACGGTTCACCCTTAATAATTCTAAAACTGCGATAAATCTGCTCGACCAGCACAAGCTTCATGAGCTGATGTGGGAGAGTCATTTTGCCGAAGCTAAGTTTTTCGTCAGCACGCTTAAGTACATCGTCATGAAGCCCGAGTGAACCGCCAATGACAAAGGCGACCTTGCTTGTACCATATGTCATCAGTGATTCGAGATCTTGGGCCATATTTTCTGAGGATTTCATTTTCCCATCGATTGCGAGGGCAATAACATGCATGCCATCATTAACTTTTGCTAGTATTCGTTCGCCTTCCTTACGTTTCACGATTTCCATTTCCGCTTCACTTAATTGTTCGGGGGCTTTTTCATCCGGGACTTCCACTATTTCCACTTTGGCATAGCCACCGAGACGTTTCACGTATTCGTCTATGCCCATCTTTAAATACTTTTCTTTTAACTTTCCGACCGAAATGATCGTGATATTCACAGATTTTCCACCTTTACATTCCATTCATAAATTAATAATCACCAATCAATATCTACTCAATTGTAACTCAAATAAACAGCTTCAATGCTCACTATATATAGGTTTCATTATTCATTTTAATTAGAAAATTTAAATACAAACAATTTATCCACCTTAATATTTTATTTACAAACAACTTATCCACAAAAGTTATACACATATCCACATGTTCGTTCTATATATTGTGTAAAGTTATTTACTTGATACAATATATGTTGCATGCTCCTCACAGTAAGAACATTTTGTGGATAACTTTTCGCCATCCGGTAATTTGTCCATAATTGGGAACTCTTTTGTTTCCGCCACGAACATGTCTAATGCGTGATCTATATGGCTTTCACAGCTATAAACTTTCATTATTTAGCGCCTCCTTTTTTTCAGAAATTTTAACAAACTTATTCACAGTTTATTCTATGTTATCCACAATCTATTGTAGCAAACAAAAAAAGAGTAGGAAAGAAAAGGCTTTTCTTTCACTACTCTTTGTGCATATTTTGTTATAAGTTATCCACAATTTTGATACTTATCTACACTTTTTACACTGATGTTCCTTCTGTCAATGTTAAATTTAACTCCATTAACTCACCTTGACGATATACTTTAATTGTTATATTATCACCGATATCTGTCTCGTTGTATAAGTATTGACGAAGATCAATGGCGTTTTCAACTTTTTGCCCGCCCATTTCAACAATCACGTCATATTGTTCTACACCAGCATTACCCGCTGCTGAACCTTCCACAACTTCTGATACTACAACACCAGTTGTTACTTCCTCAGGCAGACGTAACTGTTGTTGTTGGTAGAATGCCGGTACATCTGTTAAATCTAATAAGCCAATTCCCATCGTTGGGCGTTTTACTTCACCATTCTTTTCTAGCTCTTCAATAATTGGAATGACAGTATTAATTGGAATCGAGAAGCCTAATCCTTCAACCGTATCTTGGGCAATTTTCATGGAGTTAATCCCTACTAATTCACCAGCAATGTTAATTAATGCACCACCACTGTTCCCTGGGTTAATGGCAGCATCTGTTTGCAGTACTTCTGTTTCCCAGTCCTCCGTACCATCAGCATTTAAGTCAACCGGTACAGATCTGTCAGTACCTGAAATAACCCCTGTTGTCACGGAACCATAGAAATCTAATCCTAGAGGATTCCCTATTGCAATGACTGATTCACCTTGTTTCAGTACTTCTGAATCTCCAAACTTTGCAACTGTTTTAACCTTTTCACTACTAATCGAGACAACTGCTAAATCTGTCCAAATATCACTACCAACTAATTTCGCTTCTTCCTTTTGTCCATCCGCTAGCGTAACTTCGAGTTGTTTCGCTCCTTCAACTACATGATAGTTTGTAATGACATAGGCAAGATCATTGTCGACTTTATAAATAACACCAGACCCACTACCAGCTTCAGCAGTCGCTGCTTGTTGATTCCAGAAATCACTTACCTCTTGCATATTTGTAATCCCAACCACTGCATCTGACACTGATTCAACAGCGGTTGTAATATCCGTTGTTACTTCAGTTGCTGTTTGTGTAATTGTTGATTCTGAGTCGTTGTTTGTACTTGTTGAGTGATTAGAACTAGGAAGCTGATTCGACATAGAAGGCACTAGTAACCATATTAATAATGCACCGATAATGACACCGGCAAGCCCGCTTAAAAAGTAACCAGCCTTACTACCGCTACCCTTTTTGGAGCGTCGCTTATTTTCTTCTTCCTGCTCACGTCTTAAACGTTCTTGCAGAGGTGAGTATGAATTTACTGATTCGTTTTGTTCTTGCTGTTTATGTTCATCTTCATTATAATTACTCATCTTCTTCATATCCTTTCGTTCTCTTGTTGTCATTATGATACAATCCGAACATTAAAATTACATGAAAATTAAATAAAACAAAATTAAAAAAGAAGATATGACAAATGAAATTTTGTCATACCTTCATAAAACTAAACCGTTACTAATAAAGTTGGCTCTTCTGCGTCTGTATCATGGATATTCACGTATTCCCCAGCAATAATACCACAGGATTGTAGAGTTTGTGTTACGCTCATACGTGCTAAATCTTTCATATTATTATCTTTGCTTAAATGAGATAAATAAATTTGAGTTGGTTTTTCAAAAACGACTTCACTCATCGCAATCGCTGCATCTTCATTTGAGACATGTCCAACATCACTTAAGATACGTCGTTTGATAGACCAAGGATAACGTCCCATTTGAAGCATGCCGACATCATGGTTACTTTCAAACACAAAGGAATCGGCACCTCGTATAATGCCCTTCATCCGATCACTGACATAGCCAGTGTCTGTAATTAAAACGAGCTTACGTCCATTCTCGTGAAAGGCATAAAACATCGGATCTGCCGCATCATGCGAAACAGCAAAGGATTCAATATTCAAAGAACCAAAGGATTGTACAGTTTCCATATTAAAAACAAATTTTTGTTCTAATGGGATGTTTCCAATGTGCCCCTCCATTGCTTGCCATGTTTTTTCGTTCGCATAGATTGGGACATTATATTTTCGAGCCGCTACACCTAGGCCTTTAATATGGTCGCTATGTTCGTGTGTTACTAAAATTCCTGATAATTTTTTCATATCACGATCAATTTTAGCAAACAGTTGCTCCATTTTTTTGCCACTTAAACCGGCATCGACTAGAAATGCATGTTCATCGTTTTCGACATAGATGGCATTTCCAGTAGATCCACTTGCTAAAACACTAAATCGCATACGATTACTCCCTACTTTTTTCTAATTCAGTTTCTAGATCAATTTCATTATTGTCTAACGTGGTATCTCCCTCTTCATCTGCTGTTGATGCATCATCTACCAAATTAAGTATTACCCCTTCAACAGCATTAACAAAGTATTCTTTTACTTCTTCATTTTCTGTTTCAACTCGAATTTCCCATGTTGGAACCAGTACTTGTTGTAACTGTAATAGTGTGGAATAGCCTAAATTTACTTGGGTAATTTTAGAGTTTGATTCCAACAGCCCTTTATTATAAAGCAACGTTATTGCATTCAAAGGGGTTGTTAATGTTTTTTCTTCCTCATTAGCTTCTAAATCTTCTAATAGAGTTTGCTCATATCGTATTATTTCGTTCTGATCATTCCAGTGTACTGTAACAGAGCCATTCTTAATATAATAAAGAATCCTTGAATTCATTGTCTGGAAGAAGGTAGCATTTCTGTTTTCCTTATCAATTTGCCACAAAGTATAAGAAGTTCCATTATAAACATTTAATTTTAAGAATTCATTATAGGATGTTTCTTCATCTAAATTTTTTATTTCAAAGGGTTCTTCTAAAGTGACGACGAGTTTATTCTTATCAATTTTAATATCTTCGGCGTTTTCAAGCGAAAGTTCCTCGTCTTCAAAGTTCTTTGCTTTCCCTGAAATATATGCTGCTTTTACAATATTAGTAGGCAGCATTCCATACGTAATATTATCATCCTTTAGACGATCTTCAATATTTCTTTCTCCCCACGATTCATTCTGAACTAGTTGTGATTCCGTATGACGGTTTAAAAAAAGCGAGTATAAAAAGACATCCAAAATCAAAAATACGACGATGAAAATAGATTTCGATTTACTCCAATCCATACTGCGCCCCTCCCACTGGTTTAGTCGTTAAGGGTACCGGATTACCATCCCGAATGGCAAACCAACTAGGTTCAAGGGAATATACTTTAGATTCAGGTGAATCAGGTGTTAAATAATAACCCAAAACCAACTCTTCAATATCGTCTAAATTTTCAATTGTGTCAATTATTTCTGGTCCTGACGGTAATTGCCAGGGGTTAGATACAGATATTCCAAATAAATAATAGGGTCTTGTATATTCGAAAACCTGATTATCTCCCCAAGTAATGGCTATTCGAGTTGATATACTACTGCTGTATACAGGCAGACCGTGCAGGAATAATTGATATTCGATATAACGATTCGCTACATTACTATAATTATATCTGTAATCTCCTGTTAAGCCACCATGCTGGTTTATAAAATCATAGCTATCTTGTAAGAGCTCCGAAGGTTCTATTTCAGGTATTTCAAATATGCTATCAGATTGAGGATATACATAGCTAATCGTTTTTTTCCTTGAATCAGGAGTCATCATTGCCGTTCCATCCGTATAAGAGTTACTCTCGATGTTCTTTCGAACTAAATTTGTATCTTTAAACAAAACATTTTTAAATGTTTCTGGAGAAATTTCGTCAATATAGTACGTGTACTGGAACAAGTCCACCGGGTTGGATGGTACATATAAAGAGAGTTCGTTAGGTCTCTCTATTTCCTCATAAGGTACCGATTGTTGAACTGCCTTCATAAAAGTAGAATTAAATTGTTCCTCACTAATAGCAACAACTGTTGTGTACATTGTTTGATTTTCTTTACTAATTAAAGATAAATCCAAGATTTTATTTTTCAAGTTGCTCCAATCAACCAATATATAACTAAATGTAAAGTCATATAAATCACCTTGAGTAAATTGGAACACGGAACGAAATGCATTAATCGGTACTTCCGAAGAAAAGAAAAGTGTCATTTGGTTTTCCGAATGAATCTTATTATTTATCTCTTCTTCCGATAACCTTTGCATACTAGTCAATTCCGTTGCATTCAACCCCTTAAAGGCATCCATTACATCTTTACTAGCTGTTGCTGAGCCAGTTCCTAAAAAACTCCCATTTTGATGCGAGAGAATACGGTATGGTTTTAACACTTCTTGTATTGATTCCTTTTGCTTTCCAATCTTGACTTGCTGAACGGTTGAATCCTCTATACTTTCATAATTTGGCGTATATGTCCATATTGAAAATGTTAGTATAAGGCTTAAAACAACGAGAAGAAACAAGACCAATGATTTGATTTGTTCTACATGCTTCATTCCCAATCACCTGCCTCATCCAACTCATATGGCAATGTGAAGAAAATCGTTGTTCCTACCCCTTCTTCACTTTCAGCCCATATCTTACCGCCATGTGCCTCAATCATTTCTTTGGCAATAGCCAGTCCTAATCCTGTACCACCCATTGCACGCGATCTGGCTCGGTCAACGCGATAGAATCGATCAAATATTTTTGTTACATTTTCTTTAGGAATTCCCATGCCGTCGTCGGAAACCATTACTTTTAACATATTCTCTTGTACAGTAAAGCCAAATCGGATATTTCCCCCATCTGGAGAATACTTCAATGCATTTGAAATAATATTATCAATTACCTGAGTCAGCTTATCTGTATCCACCTCGACAAAATAAGAAGTATCCGGAATATATCGATCAAACTTAACATTTTGTGATTTAGACATTTCAAATCGATCAATTATTCGATTGAAGAATTTATTAAACTCAACAAATTCCTTATTTAACTTATAATCTCGACTATCCATTTTCGATAGATTCAGTAAATCATTTACAAGACGAATCATGCGCTCTGTTTCAGTTTGTGTAACATTTAAAAATGTAGGCGCAATATTTTCATCTCTCCATGCCCCGTCTGCAAGTGCTTCCAAATAACTTCTCATTGTTGTTAATGGTGTACGTAATTCATGGGAGACATTTGCAACAAATTCTCTTCTTTCCATATCAATCTTTTCTTGTTCTGTAATATCGTGAATTACCGTTATTAACCCGTTAACGAATCCTGTTTCCTTTTGTATAACAGAAAAATTCGCTCTTAAAATAAATGGGTTATCTTGTGTACTGTAATCTAGGTTAATAGATTCCTTCATGTGAATTAAGTCTTCAAAACTATATTCTTGATCTAATCCTAATACTGAAGCTATGGGCCGACTTAAAGTGGTTTCACGTGTAACCTCTAAAAAGTTAAGCGCAGGATCATTGATAAGAATGACTTTTCCCTTCCGGTCGGTCGCAATTACGCCATCCGTCATATTACTTAAAACTGAAGCAAGTTTTCTTCTCTCTGCTTCTGTAGTAGATTGTGCTTCTTGTAATCGATTTGTTAAATGATTAAAGGCAAGAGCAAGTTGGCCAATCTCATCGTCCCCATATACCCGAACCTTTCTTGAATAATTTCCTCTCGACATGGCCTGTGCTTGTCTGCGCATATCCAGAATAGGCTTGGTAATGGTTTTGGCAAATAATATTCCGAGAATAACAGTAATAGCAAGAGACATAGCGATACCAATAGCGAAAATTTGGTTAATTTCCTTCATTTGTTCGAAAACACTTTCAATATCTGCTTTGATATAAAGTACACCGGTATCTTTTTCATTTGGATTTAAGGTATCCCTGATAGGAGCAGCAAGAACCCATACTCGCCTTCCGGATTCCAATTTAATATTCTCTGCATACTCTCCGGATGAAAGAGCTCTTGTTATTGTATCGTTGTAAAACTTCTGCCCTACAATAGATTTGTTGTCTGGATCCGCGGTAGCTTGAACTGTATTCTTATCAACAATTAAGATTTCGTTGATATCTTCATTGGCAAATTCCAATAAAATAATACCTAAGCTATCTTGCAGTGTAGGTGTTGTATCATCACGATCCTTGTCCCATTCTTCTTGAATGCTATATTTTACTAAGTCAATTCGTTGCGTAATGGATTGTTTGAAGTTGTCTTTTAAACTTTCCTCCAATTTAGAAGAGAAATAGATCCCGATAATTTGCAATGCAATGATAATCAGCAATACATAGATTAGAACAATTTTTACGTGAATGGACTTAAAAAAGCTCACTTTGTGCATTTGGATTACTCCTGTTCAGGATTTCGCAAATAATAGCCTACACCACGACGTGTGACAATCCAGTTTGGATGACTTGGGTTGTCTTCAATTTTTTCACGTAAACGGCGAATTGTAACATCCACTGTTCGCACATCTCCAAAATAATCATATCCCCATACTGTTTGAAGTAAGTGTTCTCGCGTCATTACTTGGCCAATATGTTTCGCTAGATAATGTAACAACTCAAATTCGCGATGTGTTAACTCGATCGTTTCACCGCGTTTTAAAACTAAATAAGCATCTGGTTGAATAATTAGAGTACCTACCGTAATGTCGTTTGTTTCTTCTTTTACTTCTTCTGCTTGATTAGACACTTTTAAACGACGCATATTCGCTTTTACACGGGCAATCAGCTCACGTGTACTGAATGGCTTCGTTACGTAGTCATCTGCTCCCATTTCCAGACCTAAAACTTTATCAATTTCAGAGCCTTTTGCTGTTAGCATAATGATTGGGAAATCATATTTTTTACGAATTTCACGACAAACTTCCATTCCATCTCTTTTAGGAAGCATAATATCTAGCAGCATTAAATCCGGCTGCGATTCTTCCACTTTTTCTAGTGCTTCATCGCCGTCATAGGCACAGATTACCTGGTATCCTTCTTTTACTAAATTAAATTGCAGAATGTCTGCAATCGGCTTTTCATCATCACAAATTAATATTGTTTTTGTCATCAGTTTCTCTCCTCTTTATCATCAATTCATCTATTGTACGTTTAAATAATATTCGTAAGTTATTACAGATAAATGAGAAGCAAAACCTTGCTCATTACGACTTCTCATTTGTATTAATCATGAATCACATAAACAAATATATTTATGCATAAAGCTATTATACCAAATAAAGACCCTTAATAAGTATTAGAAACCGTTAATCTATTAATCAGTATTATCTAAATAGGTTATTTTCTTTCACGAAAGAAATTTATTTATTTTCTGGGAAATATTTCGACAAATTTAGTCATGCGTTTTTAATAAAAAAGACAGTCCTTGTAAACTTGGACTGTCTTGCTTATTCTAGTAGTTTAAATAAGATAATGGATTAACTAGTGCTCCATTCTTATGCATTTCAAAATGTAAATGAGTGCCTGTTGATCGACCTGTCGAACCCATTATTCCAATTACAGAACCCTGAGGGACTACTTGCCCTACACTTACATTTATTTCTGAAAGATGTGCATAGATTGTTTCATAGCCATTGTTATGGTTAATAATAATTCTTTGACCATATGTTCCATCCCAACCAGTTGCAGTAACAATTCCATTGTCAGATGCTTTTATATCATAGTTGGATGGGCGAGCAATATCAATTCCTCTATGGTAACTCCCCCAACGCGAACCCATTTGACTTGAAATATAACCGCCAACTGCCGGCCATGCAAAATTGCCTGTACCGCGCGACGAAATGACTTTCGTTCCTTCAACAGTAATACTATCAACTGGTTCAGTTAAAACAGTTTCATTTGTAACCGTCTTTTCAACAACTGCACCATTTACTTGTGAGATTAAATAGGAGACTTCTTTCTTACCTTTAGATCCCTCTTGTTTAACAACGGTTTCACCTTTGAACATTGTTTCATCTTCTTTAACAATTTTTTCAAAAGGAATTTCCGCCAGTGTATTTTTCTCTTTCACTACTTCAACATTTACTAGTGGTTTTTCAACCGTAACATTTATTTCTTGGTCGATTTGTAACAATGAATCTTCTGTTAAACCTGGGTTTAACTCCATAATTTGTGCTGTAGAAAGATTATGCGCACTCGCAATTGTACCTAGTACATCACCTGGTTGTACGGCATAGGTCTCTTTTTCAAGCGAACCTGTTTTTAAATATTCTACTGCCTTTGTAGGTGTTACGATTTGATCTGGGCTAACCTTTGTTTCACCACCAGAAATCGCTTCTACTACTTTAATTTCTTTAATACGTGTTTCCTTTGCTGCTAAAGCGGGTAGTGTTTCAAGAGAAGCATTGGCCTCGTATTTTTGCAACTCTGCTTCTGTTACGTATTGAAGCTTTAATAAGCGCATTGTCTTATTGAAGTCAGCCTGATCCTTTAAGTAAACAATTGGCTTTCCATCAATTTGTAATGCATAGCTATCAGCTTCTACAATATTTTCTTCTTTTAACTTCGATAATGTTGTAGAATCATCTGTTTCATAGGAGAAAACTTGCTCAGGAACTAAAGTAACATTTGAATTAACATCAAGATTGTAATCTTGATAAAGCTTTTGTGCTTCTTGTTCTTTCGTTTCAATCATCTCTGTAACAGTTTCCTCATTTGAGACTGCTCCTAAGTATGTATCTCCTACATAAACGTGGTAGATTTTTTCAAAAGCATTTGTATTTGCTTCATTTGCGAATGCATAACTAGAACTAAGTGATGTGAATAAATAAGTAGTAATAGCTGCTTTTTTCAATATATTAGATTTACTAGATTTAAGACTTATAGTTTGTTTCTTTGTAAAGTCTCCGCTGACGTTCCATTTCGAACTCATGATAAAGCCCCTTCCAAAGACCACCCATTCACTGGGGTATTTTCCATGCAAAAATTTGCACTTTTTTAATGTACCATAATCTTTTTTCCTATTAAACCATTTGAGTCCTTTGTAATGAAAATGTATTATTTGAATATTCACTGTTACAAAATAGGAAATTTAAACTATAGGAGTGTAATATTTTTATGATAAACAAATATATTGATTGAATATTTATCAAATTTCTATAAATAAATCTTCGTTTGTTTTAATTTTTTGCTGTTTGTTTATATTATTTTTAATTTTCAGTATAATTAGATTGCCCTAGACATTCGCAGCCATTTGTTATTCTTCGACATTAGAGATACTATCCTCCCTCAATTTAATAGGTCATTATTCACACTTGGCCTAAAATCATTTAAATCCATTATTTTTTAATTTTATTGGTCACAAATTAATACATTTATAAGAGGAGATTGGGGGGAAAGGATGAATAAAAGTAAAGCCATCTACGCATCTGAAATCAATAAGGTAAGTATCGGAACTAAGGTACTACGTATTATGATGGTAATCATAGGAGCTATCATCTTTGCAGTTGGACTTGAGTTATTCTTAATACCGAACACAGTAATGGATGGAGGAATTGTTGGGATTTCCATTATTCTATCTCACTTAATGGGGATACCTACTGGAGTATTCATCTTCATTATTAACATTCCTTTTATATACATAGGTTATAAACAAATCGGGAAAACCTTTGCTTTAATGTCCTTACTTGGCATAACAATCCTTTCAGGGGCAACTATGATCATGCACCATATCCATCCTTTTACATCCGATCTACTACTAGCTACTGTATTTGGCGGAATTTTATTGGGGGTGGGTGTTGGACTGGTTATTCGTTATGGGGGTTGTTTAGATGGAACTGAAGTGATGGCCATTTTATCCAATAAAAAGCTTCCTTTTTCAGTAGGAGAGATTATTTTAATTATTAATCTAGCCATCTTTACCATTGCAGGGTTTGTTTTTACATGGGAACAGGCTATGTATTCTGTCATTGCTTATTTTATTGCATCAAAGGTTATTGATATTGTCGTGTTAGGAATGGAAGAGTCTAAATCTGTCTATATCATTAGCGACGAGATTGAGGAAATCGGTCAAGCTATTATGGCTCGATTAGGGCGTGGTGTAACCTATCTTCATGGTGAGGGTGCCTACACAGGGAATAACAAAAAAGTCATCTTCTGCGTCATCACTCGTTTAGAGGAATCGAAAATGAAAGAAATTGTGCGAACGATTGATACACAAGCTTTCCTAGCTATTGGCAATATTAGCGAGGTAAAGGGTGGCCGCTTCAAGAAAAAGGCCATTCACTAAGTATAAAAAACTACTAATGGCAGCCATTAGTAGTTTTTAAATTTATTCAAGCCTGTTTGCGCCTGTCGCAGGCTTTCGGCGCAGACAATATTGTTAATCCCAAATTGGATTAACAATATTAGTCTGTTCACGTGCTGGGCCTACTGAGAATGTCATTAGGTTGATGCCAGTTAGTTCAACTACGCGTTCTACGTATTTACGAGCGTTTTCTGGAAGTTCTTCTAAAGTACGCATCGCTGTAATATCTTCAGACCAACCTGGTAGTTCTTCATAAACTGGTTTACAAGCTTCTAGAACATTTAAGCTTGCTGGATACTCAGTGATTACTTCACCATTGTATTCGTAAGCCGTACAGATTTTTACTGTTTCAAGTCCAGATAATACATCGATTGAGTTTAATGCTAGGTCAGTAATTCCACTTACACGACGAGAGTGGCGAACTACAACAGCGTCAAACCAACCTACACGACGTGGGCGGCCAGTTGTTGTACCATACTCACGGCCAACTTCACGAATGTGATGACCAATTTCATCGAATAATTCTGTTGGGAATGGCCCATCACCTACACGGGATGTATATGCTTTACTTACACCAACTACACGAGAAACATGAGATGGCCCGATACCCGTACCAGTTGTAACCCCACCTGCAACAGGGTTTGAAGAAGTAACATATGGGTAGGTTCCATGATCAACGTCTAACATTACGCCTTGTGCACCTTCAAATAACACACGGCCACCTTCGTCCAATACGTCATTTAACACTTTAGAAGTATCTGTTACGTATTTTGCAAGTTCTTGGCCGTATCCGTAAAATTCTTCGAAGATATCCTCAAATTTTAAGCCTTCCACTTCGTAGTACTTTTCGAAAAGGCGGTTTTTCTTTTCTAAATTCTCGCGTAGCTTTTGTTCGAATACTTCACGATCAAGTAAGTCCGCGATACGAATCCCCATACGTGCAATTTTATCTTGATAACATGGGCCAATCCCTTTACAAGTTGTCCCGATTTTATTATCTCCACGTGAAGCCTCATCCACTTTATCTTGATGAATGTGATATGGCAGAATTACTTGAGCACGGTTTGAAATACGTAAGTTTGACGTATCAATTCCACGTTCTTGCAATCCTTTTAGTTCATTTACTAGAGATTTTGGGTTTATTACCATCCCATTCCCCATAACTGAAGATTTTTCTTTATAGAAAATACCTGATGGAATTAAATGCAATTTGTAAGTTTCATCGCCAATTTTAATTGTATGACCTGCGTTATCGCCACCTGAAAAACGAGCGATTATATCTGCTTTTTTAGATAGGAAGTCAGTAATTTTCCCTTTACCTTCATCTCCCCATTGTGTTCCAACAACTACAACTGATGTCATTATCAGCACCTCCGCTAGACTCAAGTACGTTTATTATTCTCATTAATAAGCAAAATATCCCATTAATTCCGCATGAACAACACGTACGATTATTATCTTAATTACTTAATAGTATTTATTTACTCATAAAATATTTCACTTTATCAAACAGCTTTAATTGTAACAGTGATTGCCAGTAGAAGTCAATGAAGAATAAGAAAAAACACGAACAAATGATTAGTGATTTTTAATCATTGTTCGTGTTCCTATTTTTGATCGTTAACCTGCATTCGCTGGCATCGGATGTTGCGACCAATCAATATTGATAAACTTATTGAATTCTTTTTTAAATGCCAAAGTAACCGTACCAGTCGGGCCATTACGCTGTTTAGCAATAATGATTTCAATCATGTTTTTGCTTTCACTTTCTTTATCATAATAATCATCACGATATAAGAAAGCAACAATATCGGCATCTTGCTCAATACTTCCAGATTCACGAATATCACTCATCATCGGGCGTTTATCTTGACGTTGCTCAACTCCACGCGACAACTGAGATAAGGCGATTACAGGAACTTTTAATTCACGGGCAAGGGCTTTCAACGAACGCGAGATTTCAGATACCTCTTGTTGACGGTTTTCGCCACTACGACCGCTTCCTTGGATTAACTGTAGGTAATCGATTAGTATCATCCCTAATCCATGTTCTTGTGCAAGACGACGGCATTTGGCACGAATTTCATTGATACGTAGACCAGGCGTATCATCGATGAAAATACCTGAATTCGATAGACTTCCCATTGCCATCGTTAACTTACTCCAGTGGTCTGCCGTAAGTGCACCCGTACGGAGTGCTTGTGCATCGATATTACCTTCTGCACATAACAAACGCATAACAAGCTGCTCAGCACCCATCTCCAGAGAAAAGATAGCCACGTTTTCACGTGCTTTGATGGCCACATTTTGTGCAATGTTTAAGGCAAAGGCGGTTTTCCCTACTGAAGGACGCGCTGCTACAATAATTAAGTCATTTCGTTGAAAACCAGCTGTCATATGATCTAAATCATTAAACCCGGTTGGAATCCCTGTTACATCGCCATCTCTGAATTGAAGTTGTTCAATATTGTCATAAGTTTGAACTAGTACGTCTTTAACATGCTTGAAGTCACCAGCATTTTTGCGGTTAGCGACTTCCATCATTTTCTTTTCAGCTTCTGATAAAAGTGCTTCTACTTCATCTTCCCGAGTATACCCGTCCTCTGCAATCTTGGTTGCTACACGGATTAATCGGCGTAAAAGTGCTTTTTCTTCAACAATTTTTGCATAATAGGCGATGTTTGCAGCTGTAGGAACGGCATTTGCAAGCTCTGTTAAGTATGAAAGCCCACCAACGTCTTCAAGTTCTTTTCTAACTGATAATTCTTCTGTTACAGTGACAACATCTATCGCTTTTCCTTGGTCACTCAAGTCTAGCATCGTTTGGAAGATTTTTTTATGGGCAATTCGATAAAAATCATCGGCTATTAGAATTTCAGATGCTGTTATTAAGCTTGTTGGTTCAAGAAATATCGCACCAATAACCGATTGTTCTGCTTCATGGTTATGCGGTGGAACGCGGTCCATAACGGAATCGTTCATAGACATCTCTCCTTAAGCCTCTTCAACCACATGAACTTTTAACGTTGCTTTTACATCATGATGTAATTTAACTGGAACATTTGTATAACCTAATGAACGAATGCCCTCGCAATCCATTTTACGTTTGTCAATCTTGATGCCATGTGTTTTTTGTAAGCTAGCTGCAATTTGTTTTGTTGAAATCGAGCCAAACAGTCGACCGCCTTCACCTGATTTAGCTTTAATCTCAACTTCTATGTTTTCAAGGTGTTCTTTTAAATCTTTTGCTGCCTGCAACTCAGCCGCTGCATGCTTTTCTTCTAGATTCTTTTGACCTTGTAATTGGCTAAGCGCTTGGTTTGATGCTTCTACTGCATACCCATTTTTAATCAGGAAGTTTTGTGCATAGCCATCTGCAACATTTTTGATTTCGCCTTTTTTGCCTTTACCTTTTACATCTTTTAGAAATACTACTTTCATTCTCCATTACTCCCTTCAACTGTTTCCAAAATTGCTTTGGTTAAACGACTCACTGCTTCTTCTATAGTCTCTACATCGATTTGACAAGCTGCATTTGTTAAATGACCGCCACCGCCAAGATTCTCCATAATAACCTGGACATTAATATCACCTAACGAACGTGCACTAATGCCAACTAAACCGTCTGGACGATGGGCAATAACGAAGGAAGCTGTTACATCCTTCATGGTCAATAAAATATCAGCTGTTTGGGCGATTAAAACAGAGTCGTAATTTTTATCATTTTCTCCTCTGGCAACTGCAATGCCTGGATATACAAACTTAACGGTTTGAATTAATTTCGAACGCTCAATATACGTATCAATATCTTCTTTTAATAATTGTTGAACAAGGATTGTATCGGCTCCATATGTTCTTAAGTAAGATGCCGCTTCAAAAGTACGGGCACCCGTCCTTAATGTAAAACTTTTCGTATCTACTATTATTCCAGATAACAGGGAAGTCGCTTCAAGTTTAGTTAACTTTTCATCTTCTGGTTGGTACTCGAGTATCTCTGTAACTAATTCCGCGGTAGAAGATGCGTAGGGTTCCATATACACAAGAGTTGGATTTTGAATAAACTCTTCACCACGCCTGTGATGGTCGATTACTACGACCTTATCAGATCGTTTCAGTAAACGTGCATCCATTACAAGACTTGGTTTATGTGTATCTACCACAATGACTAATGATTTCTCAGTCATTGTTGAAAGTGCTTCTTCAGGTGAAATAAAGTAACGATAGAGATCTGTGTTCTCTTCAATTTCATTCATTAATCGGTTAACACTACCATTAAGCTCATCAAAGTTGACTACAACATAGCCATTTACTTTGTTTTTCTGAGCCATTTTGCGAACACCGATTGCTGCTCCGATTGCATCCATATCTGGATTCTTATGTCCCATTATAAATACTTGATCACTTTCAATAATCAAATCTTGCAATGCATGGGAAATAACGCGAGCTCGAACTCTCGTCCGTTTCTCTACGGGGTTTGTTTTTCCTCCGTAGAACTTTAACTTACCACTTGGTTGCTTAATGGCCACTTGGTCCCCTCCACGCCCGAGCACCAAATCCAAACTTGATTGAGCCAATTCACCTAATTTAATAAGGGAAGAAGAGCCAGCTCCAACCCCAATACTCAGTGTAAGCGATAGATTTTTTTGAGCTGTTTTTTCACGGATATCATCCAGAATCGAGAATTTTTTCTTCTCTAAATCACCTAGGATTGATTCATTTAAAACCGCTAAAAAACGATCGGAGGATATGCGTCTTGCAAATATTCCGTGTTCAAAAGCCCACTCATTGATAATAGATGTGACCACCGTATTCGTTAAACTTCTTGATTGGTCATCCATTCCTTGAGTTATTTCATCATAGTTATCAATAAATAAAATTGCTAAAACAGTACGATCAGCAAAGTACTTAGACTCTATTTTTACTTGCTCTGTTACATCAAAGAAGTATAAAAGTTTCTCTTCCTGCTTATAGACCACTTTATATTTATGATCATTAATGGTAATTGTTTGCTCACGCTTTTCTTCTGATTTGGTCAAACTATATATTTCATCTGAAAGGTCAAAGATTTCTAATCCGATTAATGAATCTTCCTCGATAATCTCCGACATATACGGATTTGCCCATTCAATAACAAACTTATCATTTACAAGTAAAATTCCTATAGGCATTTCTAATAGAGCTTCTGAACCTACCTTTTTCATTCGAAATGACAGGGATTCTATATGTTTTTCAGTTTGTGAGAAGGTGATTTTTTCAATTTTCCATGCATATACTAACCCGATGGATGTGACTATTGCATAGGCTAAGCCAAACCAAATATTCCAAATGGTCAGTAGGATGGCACCTAGTAAGCCAATCATCGTTAGATACATAAGAGGGTGTCGAATCTGTCTCTTCCTATAAGTATCCATTTTATCAGCCCCCTACTTCTGAATCTTACCTTTGACAATTGAACGTATGTCAAAACCTAAATCCAATATTCCTATTAATACAAAGAAGGAATATAGCGGAATTGCCATTAAGGTTGCCAGCACTTTTAAAAACGGCGGTGAACCATATGCATCAAGGATAAAATGAATAAGAGAAATTCCTTGTAAGGTTAACAGCAACCATAGTATTAATGAGATGTTCAACGAAATGACGTAAAGTGCAGTACCACTTTCAGGGCTAATAAATAAATTAATCGACAATATGATTAAGTAATACCATAATACCGCTTTTGGCAAACGCATATTCTTAAATGAACGAAATTTTGGAACATTTATTCCAAAGCGTTTTAACATCGGTAAATTTATTGAAATAATGATAAATGTAGTGACAAACATCGCGATTGTAATAGAAGCTGGAATCATCGTTTCCATTGTTTCAAACATTCTATTAACTGTTTGTTCATCTAGAGGTGTTTGACCATTCAAGCTTTGTGAAAGTTCAATGGACTTTGAATACGTTTCTCGCATAATCGTCATTGATTCTTTTATAATGTCTATTTCAAATAGCTTTAAAGCGATAACATATTCGATGGCAAAAGTTATTAGCGCTGTAATTCCTGTAGACATTAGTAAAAATACTTTACTTCTTTTTAGTCGCAGTGCATCCCCTATAACAACCCCTGTTGCTGAATAGATCAGTGCAAAAGGAATAATCAGCAACCCTCCAATGAAGAAGGATGTAATACACCCTATCAATGCTACTAATAGCGAGGAATTCCGATCATATTTGGCACTATACCAAGCCATTGGTAGTGGAGCAAACAATGTTGCAACAATACTAATGATTGGAACATAAAATGCGATGGCAATAAAAATCGTAAAGAGTGCTATCATCATAGCACCATGCGCAAGCCTTCTGGTTTGATTATTCGGCATTTATAACCTTCCTTTGACTAATTAAAAAAATTCTTGTCATTCATATATTGTACCATCTTTTTATATAATGGACAAAATGCGGAGGGCAAAGGTCCATCTTAATTAGAATGAATAAGTCGTCAAAATCTAATAAGGATTTTGTTGGCTTTTATTATTGATTGTTTAGTTAGGTTAGCTTGCTTATTGTCAAAAAGGTTTCCTTTTTAGTCAAAATTAGTAGGTTTATAGCCTTTAACACTTGGTAATGTTTTCTATAGGCCATCAGGACTCTATATGAACTTTCCATCATGTCAATTCCAAAGTTTTAGCTAATCTAGTTAAATGTCAATTTCAATAGGAGGATCAGAATTGGATTTATCAATTTTAATGGAATACGGATGGGTATTGTTATTATTAGTCGCTCTTGAAGGATTGCTTGCAGCTGATAATGCACTCGTATTAGCAATTATGGTGAAGCACCTTCCAGAAAGAGAAAGGAAAAGGGCACTTTTTTATGGGTGAACTGAACCCCGAATAGTAGACACTTTAAAAAAAGTGCCCTATTCGGGGTTTTTTCTATGGAAAAAGCCCGTTATACTAAAACATAATTAATCTGAACGGGAG
>NZ_JBHTFK010000037.1:0-79106 GCF_042666115.1 Ureibacillus sp. GCM10028918 | reverse complement strand
GCGTTCGTCCTGAGCCAGGATCAAACTCTCCATAAAAGAGAAAATTTGATAAAGCTCAAATTTCTGTCGGACATTAATACTAATGTCCGAAAAAAACATCTGCTGACATCAATTTTGATGTCCAAAATTTTGTTTCTCTAAATTAATAGAAGAAACTATGTTTCATTAACGTTTTGTTGTTCAGTTTTCAAGGTTCATTTCGTTACACAACCGCGTTATCTAGCGGCGACTTTTATATAATACACTGATTTATTCATGAAAGTCAACACTAATTCATAAGTTTTTTATGAGGCTCTATTTTTCACTTTTAAAATTAGTTAATAAAAGGGGTAGATTCATGGTTCGCAAACTTTTGGTAACAGTAGTTTTAGTGGTGATTGTAACATTGTTTGTTTACCCACAAAGAGATTCAATTATTTCTGTTTTTCGTATGACAGATGAACCACTAATCATTTCAAAAGGAAATTATGGACAATCATTAATTGTAGAAATATCTTTTTCCCATGAAGGACTAGAGGAATGGTTACTATCGTTAAAACAGCCTTATCCATTATTAATGCTAGATGCAGATTGGATTGCCCGTTCCCCAAAAATAGTGGCGCAAATAAAAAAACAGAATATCCCTACAGGTCTACTAGGTGGAGAAGGGGCAAAGAATAGTTACAGCATCGAAGAATTCAACAAAGACTTAGATATTTATGAGAAACATTTTAATAACAAGCCTCTTTGGTTTATGACTTCGGATTATGAATTTGAAACAAATCTTCAACAAACAGTTTTTGACGAAGAAATCAATTTAGTATCCCCTTCTATGATTTACTCAAAAGATACTTATCAAAAGGCGGATGGTGCTATTTTCTCGTTAAAATTACACGAAAAAAGCAAACCCAACTTTGAAGAATATGCAAAGTTAATCGAAGCTGAAAAATTTGTATCTATAGAAGAAAATGTTTTCGGTTATACAATCAAGACGAAAAAAATTCCGGAGTAACAAAAGCCCCTATATGTTCTCATATACTTTTTGATGATATGAAGAAAAAAAGGCTAAACCATTTCTATGTATGGTTTTAGCCTTTTTATTTATGCATTAGCACTGGATGACTTAGTTTTCCGCTCAAGTTTACGTTGTTCCAATCTTTTGCGGTCTTCATCTGATTTTGAATTATATTTCGGCAATAACAGCAGCTGATATGCATTAACTGCAATTAACGGGAACAATAATAAAGCAACGTATGTATCGATATTACCTTGACGACCCATTAATGCAATAATCCATTCAAGAGATGTAATTACAATCATGAAGAAGATTGCTGAAACTAACACGTGTCTTTTTCCAGTTAATTGAACTTTTTTTACGGCTGTGGCAATGGCGGCAAAAATCAAGAATACTAAAAGACCGATGTAAAATAACCAATCCTTTGCCCCTTCGGCACTCGGCGCAAAACGAAATACGACTAAATCTACAAGGAGAATAACTACTAATAGCATTTGTACCCAATTCCATAAAGTCAATGTTCTAAAGATACCTACTCCTACTTGATGGAGTGTTAAATAGGCAAAGAATCCGGCTTGAGCTATAACACTCATCGTACATCCTAATAAGATCATCCATCCAAAAGCGGCAAAGAATTCACCTAGTTCACCTGCTGCTAAATATGGTTGGAAGAAATTCCAGCGTACAAAGATTCCTGCAATACCTGTAACAACACCACCGATTAGCAAACACATTAAGAAAAATTTTACCCAATTTCGTATTGTCACGACTTAACGTCCTCCATTTTTTTAATACTTTTATCCGCGTAAACGGCAATCTCCCATTGTTAGTTAGACATGTCCTAAATTATGTATACGGGAGTTTAATTCCCTCAGCTGTAAAAGCCGTTTCCCTATGGCCAAATTGTGTTACTCAAGCAAGCTTGATGAACAGAGAAGCTGTTGCTTTTTACTTGCATTCCTTAATATTAGTCTGGATAAACAGACAGACTATAATGCCACCCCTTGAACTCCTCAACACGCAACTATTTAGAGTTTCATTTTATATTTTAACAATGCAATCTTAAAAAAGCTATCCAAGTCACAATCGTATACATATTATGCGCAAGGATTGTGAACAATAAATGAAAGAGAGAGCCTTTAAGAAAGGACTGAGAAAAATTGATTAACCGTATTCTTTCCCTACTGTTCGTCGTTCTTGTACTTGCGAGCTGTTCTGAGCCAACTAACCAAGCGCTTTCCTATGAAGAAGTAAAAAAAATCATGATGGACTCCATTCAGACGGAAGATGGTAAAAAAGCAATTCGACAATTGCTTCAAGATCCAAGTTTCCGGGAATTAATTGTTTTTGAACATGAAGAAGTCCAAACAGCTATTAACACTACGTTATTATCTGAGGAATCAAAGGATTTTTGGAAAAAACAATTTGAAGACCCATCATTTCAAGAAAATATAGCCAAGAGTATGAAAGAGCAGCAAAAAGAAATTATGAAAGAATTAATAAAAGACCCGTCCTATCAGGAAGATCTTATTTCATTCTTCGGACAGGCTGAAATGCAAAAAGAGCTCGAGACAGTATTAAAAAGTGCTCCTCTCCGAAAACAAATGGAGGAAGTTGTCACACAAACAATTGAAAATCCTCTTTTACAAACAAAATGGCAGCAATTGATCAAGGAAAGCGGAGAAGGGACATCTGGAGGAAAATCTGAGGAATCCGGCGGTAGCTCGGGTGGCGGCGAAGAAGAAAGTGGCGGTGGCAGCGGCTCTGAAGGAGAATCGGGCGGCGGCGGTGCTTAATAATAAAACGGATTGTGCCCTTAGGTACAATCCGTTTTTTCACGCTTATTTTGAGAGTTTATCAATAATTTTTTGAGCTGCTTCTAAATAGATTTTTCCAGCTGGATGGTCTTCTTCATAAACAGAAGGTGCAAAATCCTCATTTGTCCAGTCTGGTTGACCAAGTGGAATTTGGCCTAATAATTCTGTACGTAATTCATCCGCAAGCTTTGGTCCCCCGCCTTGTCCAAATACATATTCACGGTCCCCAGATTTTGATTCGAACCATGCCATATTTTCAATAACACCAAGAATATCATGGTTTGTTTGTAAGGCCATTGCTCCAGCACGAGCTGCAACAAAGGCAGCAGTTGGATGAGGTGTTGTAACAATGATTTCTTTGGAAGAAGGCAGCATTTGATGAATATCTAGTGCAACATCCCCTGTTCCTGGTGGTAAGTCTAATAGTAAGTAATCAATATCTCCCCATTCTACATCGCGGAAGAATTGATCTAGTACTTTTCCAAGCATTGGCCCACGCCATACGATTGGTGCATTGTTTTCCACAAAGAAGCCCATTGAAATTACTTTTACTCCTTTACGTTCAACAGGGTAGATTCGATCTTCTTTCACAACAGGCATATCTTGGATTCCCATCATATCAGGCACACTGAATCCATAGATATCTGCATCGATTAACCCAACTTTTTTCCCTAGTCTACTAAGTGCAACAGCTAAATTAACAGATACTGTCGATTTCCCTACTCCACCTTTACCTGAAGCAATCGCTAAGAATTGAACAGAGGATAATGGAGACAATAGGTCATGTACTTCCGATTCAGTAGCTTTGCCACGGAATTGTTCTAGGTTTTCAGGAGATAGTTCCTCGAAACGAATCCCTACAGTGCTAGCTCCTGCTTCTTTTAGTGCGTCTACAATTTTCATTTGCAGCTGCATTTGTTCTGGTGTATTCGTTTTTGCTATCGCTACTTTAACACTGACATGATTTTTTTCTTCTTTAATTGATACGTTTATGATGCCATTGGTTTCAGCAAACGTTCTATGTAAAAAAGGATCTTGTAGTTGTCCTAAAACTTCACGGACCTGTTGTTCGTTTATCACTTGAAACACTCCCCTATTTTTGTTTCTACTGTTAGTATAACATAGTGTAATTCTACTACTTATTGGGCTAGCGCTCCACTATTACTACTCGCCTAACAACCGTTTAGTAAATGTGATATTATCGGTAAAGTATCCATCGATATTTAACTCTTTCATTTTCTCTTGTTGTTCTTCCAACGTCTCTAAATCATTGAAAAATACATGCACTTCTTTCCCTTGGCTATGCAGTGCATTTACTGCTTCAACGGATGCATCTGTTGACTCCATTCCAATAACAGGAAAATCCACCGCCAATGCTTTCTCTAAATCAAATTCACCCTTTTTAAATAGCAAAGTTAGGCGTAGATCCGGTGCCAGAACCGCCATTTTTTCTAAACTTTTTTCAGAGAAAGATTGTATCGCCACTATTTCTTTATCTAATAAATGATGCTCCGACAACACTCTAACCAGCACTTCTTCCATGACCGTTTCTCCGTAGACTAATCTTGTTTCTATATAATATTTTTGTTTACTGCCAAAGGTTTGAAGCACTTCAGCCAAGGTTGGTATTTCCTCCATCGTAATTTCCCCGTTATATTGACCTAGAGTTACACTGGATTTAATCTCCCTAATGGTTAGATCGCTAACTCTACCTGTCCCATTCGTAGTACGGTCAATGGTTTCATCATGCATAACGATTAACACATTATCCTTTGTCATGCGTAAGTCGATTTCAAGAGCATCAACATTCTGCTCGCTTGCGATTTTATAGGAAGTAATGGTGCTTTCGTTAAATTGATCAATTGCTCCTCGGTGGGCAAATATTTTTGGAGATGCTACAATCCCTGGTTCTGCTACTGGTTTACTCTTTCCGAGAAACCCAAATATGCCAAGGAGTAACACGATTAAAATTAAAATTAAGAGTATTTTCCTTTTCTTGCTCATTCGTGATTTACACTCCCTTTTTCATTTCTTTTATTCTATGTATCGATTGTCTGGAATTTACTATGCTTCTTAATATTATTTTATAAAGAAAGAGAATAAAACGAGGGAAGCCCCGCTTTATTCTCTACTCTAATTTTGCGCTATTATATCAGGTGTATTATTCACCGCGCGCAGCATTTGCTTTCTCGATTGCCGCGTTGAATTGGTCAATAGCAGTAGCATAGGCTTCATCTACATCTCCACCGTTATAAACCGATTCAAGTGCAGTTTCCATAATTTTACGCCCCTCAGGAAGCATATCCATTAAAGCACCTTGTGTTGCAAAAGATGGCTTAGTATCTTGTAATTGGTCAACAGTTACTTGTAATTGCGGCTTTTCTGCATACGCATCTTTTACAATCTGCTCATCATATGCAGATGGATTGATTGCAAAGTAACCTGTTCCAACATGCCACTGAGCTTGCACTTCAGGAGTTTGTAGGTATTTCATGAATTCCCAAGCTGCTTTTTGTTCTTCTTCTGATTTACCTTCAACCATCCAAAGACTAGCTCCACCAATTACAACACCTTGACGTTCCTTTGCTTCTGGATGTGGTAAGTAGGCAATTCCTACTTCAAATGGAGCGTTGTCAATAACATCTCTTGAACTTGCAGAAGATTGCAAGAACATTGCAACATCACCTGCTAAGAAACCTGCAACCATGTTATCACCATTTGTACCATAGTTTGCAAATGTTTCATCATCAACCATTTGTTTTACCCAATTGAAGATTGATTTCCCTTCTTCTTCCGTCCAACCAATTTCAGTAGGTGTATCCGAACGACCATTATCATTATTTAGTAATAAAGCTCCTTGGTTAGCTAAAAGCTGTTCCCATAACCAGCCATAAGCTTGTAGCGCAAAACCTTTCATATTTGGATTAGCTTCAGCAATTGCTTTATTTGCTTCGATAATCTCTTCAAATGTTTCTGGTGCAGCTTCCGGATCAAGTCCTGCTGCTTCAAATGCTTCTTTATTGTAATACATTACAGGTGTTGATGAGTTAAATGGCATTGAATAGAACGTACCATCCAACGAATAGTAATTCGTAATATTTTCTTCTAATCCGCTCATATCATATCCATCTGAATCGACAAACTCTTGAATTGGAACGATTTGTCCACTGTTAATCATTGCTCTTGTTCCGATTTCAAACGTTTGAATCATCGTAGGTGCACTATCGCTACCTGCAACCGCATTGAACTTAGTTAAAGATTCGTCATAAGTACCTTGGTATTCTGCATTTACTTGGATTTCATCTTGTGAGCTATTGTATGATTCAACAATCGAATTTAATGCTTCTTGACCTGCACCACCCATGGAGTGCCAGAATGTTACGACTTGTTTTTCTTTTGAATCAGTGTTTTCTGTTGTTTCAGTTGCACTTCCAGAATTTGTTTCTGCTTCTGCCCCTGTTTCTGATGAACTTTCGCCTGAACTACACGCTGCTAAAATGACAACGAGTAACATCATTAAAGATGTTAGTAAAAAGTTTTTTTTCATTTCCCTACTCCTTCTAAGTTCATTTAATTGTCTATATATTTATCCTTTTGACTATCAAAAGGAATAAACCAAGTTCAAGTGTTCTTTTGAATAGTTCCCGGCTGATCGAGGCTTTACTTAATTGCCCCTTCTGTTAAGCCCTTTTGTAATTGTTTTTGACCGAGGAACAACAAAATCAATGTTGGAATGATGACAATAATGGCACCAGACATAATGACACCCCAGTCATTCAATTGTTCTTGGGTTTGTAATTGTTTCAAGCCAATTTGTACTGTTCTAACTGAGTCATTTGTCGTTGAGAGTAATGGCCATAGATACATATTCCACGAAGTTAGGAACCCATAGGCACCCAGTGTAACTAAGCTCGTTTTGGCAACCGGCAAGACAACTTTTAAGTAAAATTTAAAGTCACCCATCCCAACAATTTGGCTGGCCTCTCTTAATTCTTTCGGTATTTGCTTGAAGTTTTGGCGCAGCAAGAATGTTCCAAATGCAGTGGCAAAGAATGGAACGGTTAACCCCGCGTATTGATCAATCCAGTTTAAATCTCGGATAATATGGAAATTCGGGATAATCGATGCCTCAAAGGGAACCATCATTGTTGCAATAAATAGAAAGAACAGGATATCTCTGCCTTTGAATTCCAAGAATACAAAGGCATATGCAGCCAAACTGGATAAAACCAACTGCCCGATTGTAATGACAACCGAAACGATTAAACTATTAAATAAATATTGGAGTAACGGGAATTGCTCGAAAGCTTTGAGATAGTTATCAAAAGATAAAGATTGTGGCAAGCTTCCCGTCATAATATCTTTGTTATCCATAAAACTCATGACAAATGCCATTAATGCTGGAGCAAACACGGCAAGTGCCGAGATGGTAAGTAAACAATACAATACGATTTTTTTGCTGATTGGCATGGTCATTGATAATGAACCTTCCTTTCACCAAGTTTAAATTGGATAATCGTCATAATCAGTATGATGATGAATAGGACAATTGCTTGGGCACTTGCTGTACCAAATTGATAGTTCGTAAAGGCCTCACGATAAATCGAATAAACAATAAGATTCGTTGAGTTTTGTGGACCACCTTGGGTTAGGATATCGATCTGCCCAAATGTTTGAAAAGCATTAATAATGGTTACTGTTATAACGAAAAACAGTGTAGGGGACAGCATCGGAATAGTGATTCTTCTCAATTTATAAAAATAGCCTGCTCCATCTATATCCGCACTTTCATATAAATAAGAATCTATGGATTGTAATCCGCCTAGCAATACTAGAAAAGTAAAACCTAAATTCATCCAGATTGTTGTCACCGCGACAGCAATTAATGCCCACTTAGGGTCTGTTAACCAACCAATCGACTCCACCCCAACCAACGCCAGGATTTGATTTAAAAAGCCAATCGATGGGTGGAACATATATAACCAAAAAACGGATGCAGCGGCTACTGAAATCCCCATTGTCGATGAAAAAATCGTTCTAAAAAAGCCAATCCCCTTTAGCTTCTCATTTGCTAAAACCGCTAATAAAAGCGCGATAATAATCGTCGTTGGCACAGTATAAAGTACAAATAAGAACGTCGATTTCATACTTTGATGAAAAATAGGCGAGGTGAACATATCCATATAATTTTGCAAGCCGACAAAAACCGTAGTTTCACCACGGGCATTTGTTAAGAAGAAGCTTAAGTACATTGTTTTGAACAAAGGATAGAATAAGAAAGCTCCAAATAATACGATGGAAGGTAAAAGGAACAGCATCCCCTTTGTAAAGCTCTTCACTCGTTGTTTCTTTTTCACATTCTCAAAATTAATCTCAGTGATTTCCGTGGACGACTGAAAACTAGGATTGCTCATACTCATCTTTTCACAACCTCTTGTTTATGAGTGAATGTTGCTTCTTGGATTAGATTTCCTGTGTCCTCATCAAAAAAGCACATGTTTTCTATAGTTATATGTACAGGCACCTTATCCCCTACTTGCACTAGCCATTGACCAAGCCATTTGGCAGTCCACAATTCTGTACCAACTTCAAAGGAAACTAATGTTTCGTTTCCTAAATGCTCAACATTAACGATCTCGACATTTTGAACCTGTTGATTTTCGTCTCCATAAGGCATATGCTCGGCACGAATGCCAATAACTAAATTTCGGTCTTCCAAACTCTCAGGCATCTCCAACTCTTCAAATGGAATAGTCAGTACGTTTTCAATAATGAGCTTTGAGTCTTTTATAATCGCTTTACCTAAATTCATTTTCGGAGACCCGATAAAAGTAGCAACAAATAAATTAGACGGCTTATTATAAAGGTCAATTGGTTCACCGACTTGTTGAATGATGCCATCATTTAATACCATAATGCGATCTCCCATTGTCATTGCTTCCACTTGGTCATGCGTAACATAAACCATGGTTAAACCTAATCGCTTTTGAAGACGGCGGATTTCAATTCGCATATTTGCACGTAGTTTGGCATCCAAATTGGATAAAGGCTCGTCCATCAGGCAAAGTGGCGCTTCACTTACGACCGCGCGAGCCAGGGCAACACGTTGTCTTTGTCCGCCAGATAACTCTCTTGGCTTACGTTTAAGCAGCTCACTTAACCCCATCATCTGAGCGGTTTCTTCTAATCTCTTCTGTTGTATTTCCTTACCTACTTTTTTAGCATCAAGACCAAATAATATATTTTGTTCAACTGTTAAATGCGGATATAAGGCATAGTTTTGAAATACCATCGATAAATTTCGATCTTTTGGAGGCAAATGGTTCACAATCTTTTCGCTTATTTTTAACGTACCTCCAGAAATTTCTTCAAGCCCGGCGATCATACGCAGTAATGTACTTTTCCCTGAACCGGATGGACCAACTAGAACGAAAAATTCACCTTTTTCAATTTGTAGATCGATCCCGTTTAACACGTTACTTTGCTTGTTGTATGACTTTGAAATGTCCATCAGTTCGATGTAACCCATACATAAACCTCCTTCATAAATCTATATCTATTCAACCACATCCATTTAATCAAAACGATGGGTTTGGTAACTTTTTACATTTATTATTACTTGGTCAATAAAATTTACATTAAATAAGGTTTTTGTTAACAAAAATTAAAAAAACCATCCACAACTGATTGTGAATGGTTTAAATTGATTGAAGCTATTTAATAATAATGCAATTCTAAAAACGTATCATTATGTACTGTATTGCAGATTGTTTGTTGCAATTTGCAGGTTCTTCATACATAACAATCGTATTTTTTATTCAAATTCCAGATTTACATAACTCTCGATTCCACTAACAATTGCATCTGCCATCTTCTCTTGATAAGCTTCACTCGATAGCAATTCACGCTCTTCATTATTGCTTAAGAAGCCCGTTTCAACTAATACTGCCGGAACTTCCGCTTTCTTTAAAAGATACACTTGTTTAATAGCTAATGCTTCGCGTTCTGTATTTTGCAGCGATTCTATTATTGTCGATTGGATCGATTTTGCTAAAAGCTCACTATTTGGATGTCCATCTTTGTGATAAAAGACTTGTGCACCTCTCCATTTTTCTTCTGGTATCGCATTGGCATGAACTGTTACGAAAATATCCGGTTTATTTTTTTGGACAAGGTTAGAGCGCAAGAAAATATCCTCCTTTTTCCGCTCTCTTAATGTTGAAAATTCTTCGCTTGGGGCATGCTCTTCTAATACGTCCCCATCTGTCGAACGAGTCATGACAACAGTTGCACCTAAACGCTTTAATTGTTTTTCAACCTTTTGAGCAATAGCAAGAGTAACATCTTTTTCAATTACCTCACCGGATGAAGCCCCACCATCAATTCCACCATGGCCAGCATCAACTACAATTTTAACGCCACCCAATGGTTCAGGTAAAAAGAAACTTCGATCGGATGCACTTGTCTCATAAACAACAAGACCTAAACAGCCTAACAAAATAACACCTAGAGCAATCCATCTTTTCAAACCATGACACCACCTTTTGCAACCTTTTGCACTACTATACGCAAAAATTGGGACGAGTATGCGTGAACTTTCTTACTTCCAAAAAGTGTTTCAGGTATAAAAAATAAAAAAAGGACACGCTAAACAACTTATGTTTGGCATGTCCTAAATATTTACTTATTGAGTGATTATTTTATGATAATTTAAAGGTTAAACTCTGAAATTCCAGAACATCTACTACTGCACTTGCAATTGATGCTGCAAAGAGGCGTATAAACCATTTTGCATCATTAACCCATCATGATTTCCTTGCTCTAATATGGCGCCATCTTTTATAACCAGAATTTGATCAGCGTTTTCGATTGTTTTTAAACGGTGTGCAATGACAAAGCTTGTTCGACCCAGCATCAGATTATTTAACCCTTTTTGGATATGCACCTCAGTCATAGTATCAACACTTGAAGTCGCTTCGTCCAGAATGAGAATATCGGGATCTTCCAAAATTGCCCGTGCAATCGCAATTAGCTGACGTTGACCCTGGCTTAAATTCATTCCGCCTGAAACAAGCAGCGTATCATAGCCTTGAGGTAAGTATTTAATGAAATTGTGAGCATACGCAGTTTTTGCTGCACGCTCAACCTCTTCATCAGTAGCATCCAGCTTACCATACCGAATATTTTCTCGGACGGTTCCCGAGAACAAATACGTATCTTGCAGGACCACACCGATATGATTTCTCAGGTTTGCCATTTCATACTGCTTGATATCATGACCATCTATTAAAATCTCACCGCTTGTTGGATCATAGAATCGGTTAAGCAGCTGAATAATCGTTGTTTTCCCTGAACCTGTTGGACCTACAAACGCAATCGTTTCTCCGGCTTTTGCCCGGAACGATAGTTGATGAAGCACTGGCTTAGTTGGTTGATAATGAAATCCAACACTACGAAACTCCACATCCCCATCATAACGATTCTTAGTAACCGCTTTTGGTACATCTGCTACTTCATCTTGTTCGTCCAGTATTTCAAATACACGTTCTGCACCGGCAATAGCCGATTGGAAAGTATTGAAAAGATTCGATAATTGGTTAATGGGACGGAAAAATTGTCTAGTGTAGGTAACAAAGGAGGCAATGACCCCCACACTTACACCCAAGTTTCCTATGACAAGCAATGCACCAACACCTATGACTAATCCAATCCCCAGGTTATTAATAAAGTTATTAATAGGACCGAGGAATCCTGAAGTAATATCGGCCTTTAGTGCAGATGCACGCAATTTCTCATTTGCTTCTCTAAATTGAGAGACTGTCTGCTCCTCTTTTCCGAATAATGTTGTGATATGGGAATTTGAAATTGTCTCCTCGATAAATCCGTTTAGATTTCCTAAGTCTCTTTGTCTTTGCGAGAAATTTTTGCTGCTGCGTTTAATAATTTGCTTTGTAGACCAAATAATAATTGGAATGACGAGTAAAGTGACAACCGCTAAAACCCAATTTAAATAAAACATCGCAATTCCAGTACCGACCACCGATAATACTGTTGAAACTATCTGAATAATACTTTGTGATAGTGCCGCATTCAGATTTTCGATATCATTTGTCATGCGACTCATTAGGTCCCCTTGCTGACGTTTATCGTAGATGGCAATCGGCAGGGATTGGAACTTCTCAAATAGATGCTGACGAAGCTCTCGAATCGTTTTTTGCGAAACTCGAATCATCATAAAGGTTTGTAACCAAGTAAATAGAGCCGAGACGATATAGATACTAGCAAGGAGCAAAACCATTCTAATGGTTCCATCGAGATCAAACGTTAAAATATAGTCATCGATAATCATCCCAATCAATAACGGCCCTATTAAACTTAAAAGAGTCGATACAACGACAAAGAAAATGGAGCTGATGATTCCGATTCTTTGATTTTTTAAATAGGACCAAATTCGTTTCAATGTTGCTCTTTGATCCTTTGCTTTTTCTGCAGGACCGTTAAATCTTGGTCCTGGATGTCTGCCAATTGGAGGAGGTCCAGCTGGTCTTCCTTGTGGTTTATTCATTTAAAGTCCCTCCTCTTACCAACTGTGTCGACACAATTTCCTGATAGGGTTTATTGTTTTCAAGTAGTTCTTCGTGCGTCCCTTGTCCTACAATCACGCCGTCATCCAATACCAAGATTTTATCTGCATGACGGATTGAAGATATTTTGGAAGAGACAATAAACTTTGTACTTTCCTTGAAGTTTTCTTTAATCGCTTGTTGAATTCTTTTCTCCGAGATACTGTCTACAGCAGATGTTGTATCATCCAAAATTAAAATAGCAGGTTTGCGAATAAAGGCACGCGCCATAGCGAGACGTTGCTTTTGACCACCTGATAGATTTGTAGCACCCTGGGTAATCAAATGTTGTTCCCGGGTTTCTAGTTTTTCAACAAATTCCAGTGCACAAGAAGATTCTAATGCTTCTATTAACTCTTCCATAGAAGCTTCGTCGTTGCCGTACTTTACATTCTCTTCGATTGTTCTAGAAAATAGTGTTGCTTTTTGGGGTGTAAAGCCGATTGCCCCTCGTAGGATTTGTAAGTCATATTCTTTTATCGGTCGACCATCTATTTTAATGATGCCTTGGTCCGCCTCAAACATGCGGGGAATTAGTTTGACGATAGAAGATTTTCCACTCCCTGTCATCCCAATAATCCCGATTGTCTCCCCTGGGTTTGCTTTAAATGAAATATTCTTTAACACCGGTTCGTTGTTTTTGTTATAAGCAAAACTGACATGGTCAAATTCAACTTCACCTTTAATTGGGCTAGTTACAGGGTTTTCTGCATTGAATATTTCAGACTGTTCCTCAAGCACTGCTACAATACGGTTGGCACTTGGTACCGCACGGGCAATTTGCATCAAGACATTGGAAGAACTCATTAGCCCGCCCATAATCATCATTAAGTAGTTAATGAACGCTAATATAACCCCTACTTCAATTGTGTTATTTTCTACTTTTATGGCACCCATCCAAAGGGCTGCAATAATCCCCATATTCACCACAAAGGCTGTTAGAGGCATCAAAATCCCGATGATTTGATCTGCTTGTATATTTCGCTTCATCAACGTTTCATTCACAGTCGAAAATTGTTGAATTTGATGACTTTTACGGTTATATGCCTTAATGACACGAATACCTGCTAAATTTTCTTGAACTTTTGTGTTTACGGCATCCACGGCTTCTTGGACATGTAAAAATAGCTTTCCTGATAGTTTTGTAAAAAAGAAAATAGAGAACGCTAAAATAGGAACCACAACTAATAAAATCGGGAACAGTTCTCTGGCTGTTAAAAACACAATAATGATAGCCCCGATAAAAGTAAAAGGACCTCGAACAAATATCTTTAATAGCATTGTTAGCGCTCTTTGCAGCATCTCCACATCACTTGTAATATTGGTGATTAGTTTCCCAAGCGTAAAATGGTCTTTGTTGCTATTTGAAAAGTAGGTAATTGTTTCATATAAATCTTGGCGAATATCTGCTGCAAAGTTAATGGCCGTCTTGGAAGCATAAATGGAACAGCCTACACCACCTATTAATCCGATTACAGCACATAAAATCATTAGTCCAAACATTTTAATGACATAGGATGTATCGTCTTTGGCAATCCCATTGTCGATAATATGCTGCATAATTGTCGGTTGGACTAAATCCATTGCAACTTCCAGCACCATCATTAAAGGAGCGATGATGGCAAAGGCCATATAAGGCTTTAAGTATTTTTTCAATGATAATACAGCTTGCATGAAGTTCCTTCTTTCTATTACACTTCGACTCTAAATTGTATTTTATATAGATTCCTAATCAGAGGGCTTTTTATCTTCTACTCGAATTAAGGAGAGTTCTTCCAACTCAAAGGCTGCTTTAAAATCATTCATAATCGATTCAGTCGCCTTAAGTTCACCCGCAATCACTTGTTGAATGGATTGTAATTCCTGGGATTCCAATTGTTGCTTTAGTGTATCTCTCTTTACAATTAATTTTTCATAGAATGCTAGCGCTCTTCCGCGTCTAAATGTTTTGGCACCCTGCTGTCCTCTTCCACCATGTCGGTTGCGGCGTTCTCTTTGCTCTTCTCTTTTTATATCACGTTCTTGATTATTCAATTCATTTTCCATATAAACCTCACCCCTTGTATACAATTGTATACATAGGTATACAAATTTACAATAATAAAGTATTCGGCTCTCAATCAAAAAATCGCTCTTTCTCAAATGCTTAATTAAATACAATGCGAAAAATATTCTCTATAATAGAACTATCAAATAAACTTAAAAGAGGGTTGTCCATGAAATTACGAGTTTCTGCTGTTCAATACCATCTCCACACAATTGAGTCATTTGAAGAGTTTGCCCATCAATGTGAACACTATATTAAGGCTGCACTTGAATTCGAAACGGAATTTATATTATTCCCCGAGTTCTTTACGACGCAATTACTTTCCATTAAGGGTGCGGATGGGGCTTCTTTAACGATTAATGATCTCCCATCTTTCACGGAACAGTACCTCACATTGTTTACTCAGCTTGCCAAAAAGTACAATATCCATATTATTGCCGGAACACATGTGGTAAACGTAGATGGAAAGCTACGAAATACCGCTCATTTATTCTATCCAGATGGACGAGTCGGCTCCCAGGCTAAGCTTCATATTACGCCAACAGAGGTCCATGAATGGAACATGTCTGCTGGAGAAGGCTTGGAGGTCTTTGAAACAGAAAAAGGCACGATTGCAATTCTAACTTGCTATGATATCGAGTTCCCTGAAATTGTCCGCATGGCAAAAGCGAAAGGTGCAGATGTTATTTTCTGCCCTTCTTGTACAGACGATCGTCATGGCTTCCATCGTGTCCGCTACACGAGTCACGCTCGAGCAATTGAAAACCAGGTTTATGTAGTGTTAACAGGTACAGTTGGGGCATTGCCAACCGTAGACTTTATGCGCGCAAATTTTGGCCAGGCGGCAATCATTACACCAAACGATGTACCATTCCCGCCAAAAGGACTTTTAGCTGAAGGGGAAATTAACAACGATATGCTAGTGACAGCAGATCTTAATATCGAACTGCTTGAAAAAGTACGAGAAAAAGGTTCTGTTACTACGTGGAGAGATCGACGAACAGATTTATATACAGATTGGGAATAGAAGTTTATTAAATGTGAATGAAACGCGAAAAAGCGAGGTGGATTATTTGTACCGGAGTGAACAATTACTATTCGATAAGGGAAAACCCGTTCGTGTCATTGTGCGCAATTATACGAAAGATGATTTTGATGAATTAATTGATATTCAAACCGAATGTTTTCCGCCCCCCTTTCCTTCGGATTTATGGTGGAATAAACAACAGTTAGTGAACCATGTCACTTTATTTCCTCAAGGGGCTTTATGTGTTGAAATTGATGGGCAGGTTGTTAGTTCACTAACGGGCGTTTGTACTCATTTTGACCCTGCTCATCCAAATCACACATGGGAAGAAGCAACAGATAATGGATATATCAAAAATCATGATTCAAATGGAAATACACTCTACATTGTGGATATTAGTGTTCGGCCTGCGTTTCGCTCTTTAGGACTGGGTAAAATACTGATGCAGACAATGTACCAAGTTGTCGTTGAAATGGGATTGGAACGCCTTCTGGGTGGAGGGAGAATGCCAGGTTACCATAAGCATGCAGAAAACATGTCCGCCCAAAGATACGTGGACCAAGTAGTTGCCGGTACAATTTACGACCCCGTCATTACATTTTTGCTGAAATGCGGACGTTTACCAATCGCGGTTTTGGGAAATTATTTAGAAGATGAAGAATCATTAAATTACGGAGTTTTAATGGAATGGAAGAATCCTTTTAAATATCTTAACTAAATCTTGCAGAGGCTTTTCATGTAACTAGGAGAGTCTCTGTATTTTTATTTCCCGGGTTACTCTAAATGCTAAGGAATAACTTCTTTATATTAAAGATCTCTCACCATCACCTGGCGAGAGATCTCGTGAAGTAGATACTACTGATTTTTATTTAGATTCTCTTGGGCCATTCTAACAAGCTCTTTTACCATGCTGCCGCCAAGTCTTCCACCGACTTTTCCAGCTTGTTCAGAAGTTAGCTTCCCATTATAGCCCTCTTTTAATGGAACTCCTACTTCTTCTGCAATTTCATATTTGGCTTGTTCTGGATCAGTTGTTCCTGCAACCTTTGCCTTTAATTGGTCCAGTCCTTGTCGAGCCTCAGGAACTAAGATTTTATTTCTATTTCTTCTTGCCATAATCTTTTCCCCTCCTTTGTAAATATCATTTCCCAAAATAGGCTTAAACATGTTCAAAGGTCTGAACGACTTCTATTTAGAACGAAAATATCCCTATCCATATATAGGGAATAATGCGCATCTTTTCACGAATTGATATAAGAAGAAGGAATACAAAATTTACATGTTGAATTTATACAAACAAGGGAGAAATTACTTATTAATAACTTCCGAATTTAATAAAAGGAGCGGATGAAAAATGATTCAAAAACCGTTACAAGTCAGATTAATTCCTTACACTATTGAGTCGGTTGTAGAGAACACAAACGAAACACCAAGAGGGGTAGATTTAATTCAAGCACCTTCAATTTGGGAAGATAGTAATCAAGGTGAAGGCATTGTAATTGCAGTAATTGATACTGGTATTGAAACCGATCATCCCGACCTCCAAGATCAAATTATCGACGGAAAAAATTTTACTTCCGATTATGATGGTGACCCTAATATTTTTGAAGATAACAATGGACATGGTACCCACGTATCAGGAACAATTGCGGCTAGTTTAAATAATGAAGGGGTTGTTGGAGTAGCGCCTAAAGCTAAAATCCTAAGTTTAAAAGCATTAACGGGAGAGGGATCTGGAAATTATGAGTGGATTATCAATGCCATTAACTTTGCAGTAGAGTGGCGTGGACCCGAGCAGGAACGAGTACGCGTAATTTCAATGTCACTTGGCGGTCCTGAAGATGTTCCTGAAATGCATAAAGCCATTCAAAACGCTGTTAGCCAAGATATTTCTGTTGTTGTCGCGGCTGGAAACGAAGGGGATAATAGCGAGGACACATTTGAGTATTCTTATCCTGGAAAATACAATGAAGTCATTCAAGTTGGCGCTGTTGATCATAACTTAACGCTCGCTCCGTTTACGAATACCAATGATGAAATAGATTTGGTTGCTCCTGGAGTAGAAGTGGTTTCTACTTACTTAGGAAAGAAATATGCTTCTCTTTCCGGGACATCAATGGCTACTCCCCACATCGCCGGGGCTATAGCATTACTTATTATCTTAAGTGAAAAAGAGTTTGGTCGTTCTCTTAGTGAAGCAGAAATTTATGCACAGCTTATTAAACGAACTTTACCAATAGGAAATCGAAAAAGTTCTGAAGGGAATGGTTTCCTCGAACTTAACTTAGTTGAAAGAATTCAGGAAATGATGACTGCAGCTCATACTTAATAACGATAAAAGCTAAATATTAATAAGTTCAATTCCGAGCACATTTCTTTGAGAAATGTGCTCGGAATATTGATTGATCCGTTTTGATTTGCTTAATTTCTTCTAAATAAATTGAAGGGGGTATTGTTCGCATTAATGCCCTAATCCATTACAAGACCACCATCAACCACTAGATTTTGCCCCGTGATTGCTCTTCCCCATGGTGATGCAAAAAATAGAGCCACATCTGCCAGCTCTCGTGGTGAAGTTACTTTTTGCAGCGGTGTAGAGGATTCAATAATTTGGAATACCTCCTCCGTTGTGACTTTACTTGCATCTGTTTGCTTTAAAAGCCCTCCAGACATCATATTCACCGTAATCCCGTAAGCACCTAACTCTTTTGCCATATTACGAGTAAAGCCGACTAATGCTGCTTTCGCTGTTGTATATTCATGATAGGCTACTACAGGATTCTGAAAAAGATTCGTCCCAATATTAATAATCCGTCCAAAGCCCAGTTCCTTCATATCATTTAGACAAGCTTGAACACTATTTAGAGCACCCTGAATTGTTCCTTCAAATTGTTTATTATAATCAGTCCAACTCAATTCAAATGCGTTTTTTTGCGTAAGTGGATTAAACTCAAAGTCAATCAATGCGTTATTTACAACCGTGGTGATGGGTGTATTAAAATATTGTTTCGCTGTCTCGACCAATTGCATTACTTCTTGACGATTACGTATATCTGCTTGCAAAGCGATTACCTTATCACCTAACTCATTGACTAGATGTTCAGCCTTGTCCCGACTCTTATAATAGTTAATAACGACATTTGCCCCTTCATTTACAAATGCCCGCGCAAGCTCTTCTCCAACTCCTCGGCTGGCCCCAGTAATTAACACCGTTTGTTCATGTAATTCCATAATTATTTCTCCCCACTTAGTTCCTGAAGTGTTTTTTCTATATTTGGACTTTCACAAATGACGGAAATGACAGCTACTCCATCTGCACCCGCAGAGCGAACTTCCGCCGCATTCATTTCATTAATTCCACCAATCCCTACAATCGGAAAATCGGGATACTGGCTTCTTGCTTTTCGTAAAAAGTTTAGCCCTGCAGGTGGTTTCGCATCACTTTTGGACTTCGTGGGATAAATGGGACCGATGCCAACATAGTCTGCCCCACTTTGTACAGCAAGGGCCATCTCTTGTTCATCATGGACCGAAACACCAATGATTTTATTTTTCGCACGTTCTCTAAATTCGGTAATGCCTTCATCATCCTGCCCAACGTGTATCCCATCAGCATCTAACTTTAATGCCAGTTCAACGTCATCATTCACAATAAATGGCACATTGTAAGTCCTGCAAAGTTTTTGACAGGCCCGAGCAAATGACTCATAGGATTTACCGCTTAAACGCCCTTCTCCTTTTTCACGAAACTGGAAACAAGTAATCCCTGCCTGTAATGCTTTTTCAAGAATTTCTAAGGGTTGCTTGCTATTTGCCGTCCCCATAATAAAATACACATTCAAGTCATTACGCTTCATGGACAGTTACCTCACATTTCCCGCCTGCACGTTTATATGCAAAATGATTTGTCGGGCCATGGCCATTCCCAATCGATAACGGGGTTGAAATAGCCAACTGGATGAATCTCTTTGCCTCGATAATGGCCTCTTCTATTGATAATCCTTTTGCTAAATGCGCCGTAATGGCTGCAGAAAATGTACACCCCGTACCATGTGTATCCTTTGTTTGCACACGTGGGGTTTTCATAATGAAATAGCCGCCTTCCCAATAAACCGTGTCTATAGAAAATTCTCCGTGTAAGTGTCCACCCTTCATCACGACATACTGTACACCGAATGCCAAGATTTTTTTAGCCGCTTGTTCGATATCACTTTCATTGTTAATGGTCATTCCCGTAAGAACCTCTGCTTCAGGGATGTTCGGCGTACAAATTGTTGTTAGTGGAAGAAGCTCTGTTTTTAATGCTGTAACCGCCTCTTCCTTTAATAAACTTTCGCCGCCTTTAGCAATCATGACAGGATCAACAACAAGAGGGATGTTTTGCATTTTCATGAATTCTGCTATCACCTCAATGAGTTCTGCCGAAAAAAGCATACCTGTTTTAATCGCTTGTACATTAAAATCGGACAGTACAGCCTCAATTTGTTGTTTCAAAAATTCAGGGGTTACTTCAAAAATACCATGCACCCCAAGTGTATTTTGTGCGGTAAGAGACGAGATTGCTGTTGTACCAAATACCCCTAGCTCCTGAAAGGTTTTGATATCTGCCTGAATTCCTGCGCCCCCACCAGAATCTGAACCTGCTATTGTTAAGGCAATCATTTAGATCCCTCCGCCATTCTTTGTAATGCATTTATAAAATTAATCTGAAATGCTCCTAATTCTTCTCCGCTTTGTTCACTTGCGTCTTTATATTGTTTTAATGTAGAAGCTAAATCCTGCATCGGATGCTCACTACTTGCCAAAACAGCTGCACAAATCGCGCTCAATAGACAACCTGTGCCAGTTATACGGGTTGCATAGATATTCCCTCCGCGGATTTGTATGATTTCTTGTCCATCTGTCACAAGGTCAGTTTCCCCTGTTACCACGACGATGCATTGATATTTCCTTGCAAGCTCTTTTGCGACAGATATTGTGTCCATGTCACCAGTGCCACTATCGACTCCACGAGACTCCCACGTGACGCCATAGATTGAAGCAAGCTCGCCTTCATTACAACGCAGCACATCAATACTTACTTGTTCAAGTAGTTGCATGACAGCACTTTTACGGTAAGGTGTTGCGCCAACTCCTACAGGATCTAATACGACCGGCACGCCGCACTCATTTGCCTTTCTCCCAGCAACAAGCATTGCCTTTTCGGTACGGGTATTCACCGTGCCAATATTTAATAGCAATGCACCCGCTATTGAAACCATATCAGCTACCTCTTCTACCTCATCTGCCATTACCGGGGAAGCACCGATCGCCAGTAACCCATTGGCTGTAAAATTCGCTACGACATAGTTCGTTATACAGTGTACCAGTGGTTTGGCTTGATTAATTTTCGCTAGCATATCGCTTCACCTCCGGAAATAGCTCTTCATTTCGAAATTCTCTACGAAATAACATGTATTTTTCCTCCCTTTTATTGGAGAGCAAAAAACCCCTACTATGAAAGTAGAGGCCAAAAAAGGTAGACTACACCCTTGATTGCTCCCTACGTCAGTCTTAACTGTCAGGTTCTAAGGGTCAGGTTTTAACCTTCTCAACACGAACGTGTCCCCCCGCAATTAAAGTAATTTTGCAAAAAGAAAAGCTCCCCTTGAAAAAAGGAGAGCATACAAGCACACAGATAATTTGTACGTTGCTCCCTACGCCCGTATTAACGGATCAGGTTCTAAGGGTCAGGTTTTAGCCTTCTCAACACAAATCGTGTCCCCCTGCAAAACATTTAATTATGTTCTATATTACACTATATAAATAAAAAATCTATCTTTTCCTGTAATAAAGTAATCCGGTCCAGAATGTCTCTACCAATTCTTTTGGAGTAAGCACTATATAAGTAACTGCCTTTAAGAGAAGTAAAGCATCTAATAAATTAACTAAAATGCTTTGTAAGTTTATTATTGAAGGCAGAAGTGACCAAAATATGACCAGTACCTCTTTTCACATAAAAAAGACCCCCAAAGCAAATGCTTTGAGAGTCTTGAAACGCCAAAATTAACGTTTTGAGAACTGAGGTGCACGACGAGCACCTTTAAGACCGTATTTTTTACGTTCTTTCATACGTGGGTCACGAGTTAGTAAACCTGCAGATTTTAGTGCTGGACGGAAATCTGGGTCAACTGTTAGTAACGCACGAGCGATACCGTGACGGATTGCTCCAGCTTGACCTGTGAATCCACCACCGTTTACGTTTACAAATACATCATAGCTACCTTTAGTTTGAGTTGCTTCTAATGGTTGGTTGATGATTAAGTGTAAAGTTTCGAATGGTAAGTACTCTTCGATGCTACGGTTGTTGATAACAATTTTACCTTCGCCTGGTACTAAACGTACGCGAGCTACTGAGCTTTTACGGCGACCTGTGCCGATATATTGAACTTGTGCCAAGGGTGTATCCTCCTCTTATTAATTATCCGCGAAGCGTATAGCTTTCTGGTTTTTGTGCTGCATGTGGGTGTTCTGCTCCAGCGTAAACGTTAAGTTTACCGAACATTTTACGTCCTAAAGAGTTTTTAGGAAGCATCCCTTTAACCGCTAATTCGATCATTTGTGTTGGGTACTTTTCTTTCATTTCGCCAGCTGTACGTTGTTTTAAACCACCAGCGAATTGAGTGTGACGGTAATAGATTTTACCTTCTAATTTGTTACCTGTTAAATGAATTTTGTCAGCGTTGATGACAATAACAAAGTCACCTGTGTCAACGTTTGGTGTGAATGTTGGTTTATGTTTACCGCGTAAGATAGCAGCTACTTCAGAAGCTAAACGTCCAAGCGTTTGTCCTTCTGCGTCAACTACTAACCATTTACGATCTACTTCGTGACCTTTAGCCATGAATGTTGTACGCATTTATATATCCTCCTAATCGATTCGATTACCGTTATTTTTCATTAGTATACACTTATAAGTTTCGGGGCTTATTTGTGGTGGTAATGAAAATACCATATGTCATCTTATAATATATTTACACATAAGTCAAGAAAAAAAGCAACACACCTGGTAGTGTTGCTTATTTATTTTATCACACACATCGCAGTGCGTGTACCCCCAGTTTCTGGGCATGTTTCACGCTTCTAATAGAACACTTTTTCCAGGTAAAGACCATGTGCCGGTGCGGTTTTACCAGCTTTTCCGCGTTCCATTGAAGCAACAATTCCTTCTAACTCTTGTACCTCGCGTTTACCTATGCCAACTTCCCACAAGGTACCAGCGATGATACGTACCATGTTATATAAAAAGCCATTGCCCTCTATGACCATATGCAGCTCTTCTCCCTGCCAATAGAAGTTCAATGAATGAACAGTACGTATTTTATCTACTACACTTGTATTGGCCGCACAGAAGCAGGAAAAATCATGTGTACCGACAATGTACTGTGCAGCAGCCTGCATGTTTTCAATATTCGGCTTCATTCCACCCGTTTCCACCGTATAATGTCTACGAAAAGGACTTTGATCCTCCCCGCAATTCCAAATATACCGATACCGTTTACCTGATACGCTGTATCTGGCATGAAAATCAGAAGCTGCTTCCTCCACTGCCAGGACACGAATATCTCGGGGCAATTGGACGTTCAATGCTTTTTTATAACGATCAACCGGTATTGAAAGTGAAGTATCAAAATGAATAACCTGTCCTGTTGCATGGACACGGGCATCGGTACGACCGCTTGCCGTAACTTTGACCTTTTCCCCTTTATGCATTTTGGTTAATACATTCTCGATTTCAAGCTGAACAGTACGTTCCCCAGGCTGTACCTGATAGCCGGCAAAAAGAGTACCATCATAACTAATCGTTGCTTTTAATCTCACCTGAACTTCACCTCGCCTAGTCCTACTAATTACGATAGAACACTAATAATACGGTCATGACAACTAATACAACTAAACTGACTGTATCACGCCAATCCCATTTTAACTGACGATACCGCGTGCGTCCTTCTCCCCCACGATACCCTCGAACCTCCATGGCAGTTGCTAAATCCTCCGCCCGTTTAAAGGCACTGACAAATAGCGGAACCAAGAGTGGGACAACAGCTTTCACACGTTCTTTTAATGGCCCCGCACTTAAATCGGAACCACGTGCCATTTGTGCCTTCATAATTTTATCGGTTTCATCCATTAATGTTGGAATAAAGCGAAGGGCTATCGACATCATTAAAGCCAATTCATGAACAGGCATTTTCACCTTTTTTAAAGGGTTCAGTAGTACTTCAATCCCGTCCGTAATGGAAATAGGTGAAGTGGTTAATGTTAAAATAGATGTCATGAACACAAGCACCAGGAATCGAATTGAGATAAATATCCCTTGTCTTAAACCTTCCTCATAGACTTTAAGGAACCCGAGTTCAAAGAGAATGTCCCCTTCTCTAGTAAATAAAATATGAATCAAGAACGTAAATACTAAAAGAATCATGACCGGCTTTAATCCGTTGATTAAAAAGTACAGACGAATACGGGACATTAAAATAACAAGCAATGTAAATGCTAATAGAAAAGCGTAAGTAACAATATTATTCGCTAAAAAAACAACTAAAATAAACGCAAATACAAAAACAAGCTTAGCGCGGGGATCTAATCGATGTACAAATGAATCACCTGGAATAAACCGACCAAATATCATTTTCTCCATCATCTAGCGTCACGCCCCTCTCTTAAGGCATGTGCAACTTCAGCCGCCAGCTCCTCTTCAGTTAAACAAATTTTGGCTAATGACTTATTCATCAACTTTTCAATCTTTCCTTGGAAACGAACAATATGCGGCAATTCTAAACGGTATTTTTCAAGTGTATCCGCATCTGAAAATATTTCATGTGGTGTTCCGTTTAGTACACATTGTCCTTCATGCATAATCGCGATTTTATCAGCATAACGTGCTGCATCTTCCATGCTATGTGTAACTAGGATCGTTGTTAAGCCACGTTCTTTATGGAGAGAATAAAACATATCCATAATTTCTTTTTGTCCGCGTGGATCAAGCCCTGCTGTCGGCTCATCTAATACAATTACTTCAGGATCCATTGCAAGCACACCAGCAATCGCCACACGACGCATTTGGCCTCCAGATAGATCAAAGGGGGATTTGTTTAGAGTGTCCCCTGGCAAGCCTACTAGGTCGATTAGCTCGCGTGCACGTTTTTCAGCCACTTTTTCTGGCACACCGAAGTTCATCGGTCCGAACATAATATCCTTCAGGACTGTCTCTTCAAATAATTGATGCTCCGGAAACTGAAAAACAATACCTACCTTTTGACGTACTGGTTTAAGTTCCTTCGCTTTTTTCCCAGCAACAATTACTCGCTCTCCAATATGTACTTGTCCTTTTGATGGCTTTAAAAGACCATTAAAGTGCTGAAGGATGGTAGACTTTCCCGATCCCGTATGTCCAATGATCGCCTGATAGGTTCCATGAGGAATTGTTAAATCAACATCAAATAATGCATATTTCTCAAAGGGAGTTCCCATTGAATACGCGTAACTTACTTGTTGAAGTTTGATGTCCATAAATCATTCACCAACTCTTCTTCTGTCATATGTTGTCCTTCTAATAACACACCATTATCTTGGAACAGCTTTGTCATCCGCATAGCAAAAGGCAGCTCTAAACCAAACTCCACCAATTTTTCACCAAGGGCAAAGATCTCGGAAGGTGTTCCTTCTGCATATTTTTTTCCGTCATTCATAAATAACACACGATCCGCAAAAAGTGCTTCTTCTACATCGTGAGTAATTGATAAAACGGTTAAACCGATTTCTTTACGTAGAGCCTTAACTGTTTTTAATACCTCATCACGACCTTGGGGATCGAGCATGGATGTTGCTTCATCCAAAATCAAAAGCTTAGGTCGCATTGCAAGAGCTCCTGCAATTGCCACACGTTGTTTTTGCCCGCCAGACAAATGGTGAGGTTCATGGTTTAAAAACTTGTCCATTTTAACTTGTGAGAGTGATGAATGAACACGTTCAACCATATCTTTATATGGTACACCGCTATTTTCTAATGCAAATGCTACATCATCTTGTACTGTAGCACCAACAAACTGATTATCTGGATTTTGGAAAACCATACCGATATTTGAACGAGTTTCCCATAAATTTTCTTCTGTTAAAACATTTCTCATCACACGTACTTCTCCTTCTTGTGGAAAGAGTAATCCGCTTACTAGCTTGACCATCGTTGATTTCCCAGAACCGTTATGTCCGACAATCGCAATCCATTCACCTTCGTTTATCGAAAACGAAACATTCTGAACAGCCTTTCTATGCTCCGGGCTATCGGGCGTGTATGAAAAACTTACATTATTAAACGATAAAATCTCGGTCACTAACCTTAGCTCCTCTCTATCTCTACTAATAATTAAATTACACTGTTTTAAACTGCAATGCTACCTTTTGGTACAGGTGTCATATATAAAAATAAGGTACGTTTACAAATCAGAAAAAAAACATACCGATTGAAACGTACTTTATTTTTGTATATGTATAAGAAAACTTAAAAACAGCAGAATGCTTCTTGCTTTTTTCTAGAAATAAAAAAGCGCGCACCTCATTCGAAAGAAATGCGCTTTACTACTACATTTGATAACAAGAACACGGCTGCTCAATTCCGGGATCTTTATGAATGAGGTGCGGAGAGCTAGACGAGACGCCATCAACAAGTGATCCGCTCATTATAACGCTCAAGCCATTTTATTGTCGTATAAATCATTATTAGAAAAACACGATTTTCACCTAATAGCGAAAATCGATGTCTTTTTACACGGGTAATTCAAACATGAAAATCCCATTGTGTAAAAAATAGAGGGGTCCGGGTTCAACCGGTGAACCGGACACCCTCATACCTGTTAATTAAGAATCAATATTAAACTAATTCAATAACTACTACAGGTGCACCGTCACCACGGCGAGGTCCTACTTTAAGGATACGAGTGTAGCCACCTTGACGCTCAGCGTAACGTGGTGCAACATCATTAAATAACTTTTGAAGTGCAAATGAAGTTGTTTCGTTACCTTCAGCATCAGTAGTTGTTACTAATTCACGACGGATAAATGCAGCCGCTTGACGACGAGCATGTAAATCTCCACGTTTACCTAAAGTAATCATTTTATCAACTACAGAACGTAATTCTTTCGCACGTGCTTCAGTAGTTTCGATGCGTTCGTTAATGATTAAGTCAGTAGCTAAATCACGTAATAACGCTTTACGTTGAGAACTTGTACGACCAAGTTTTCTGTAACCCATGGATGTTCCCTCCTTTAATCTAGACTGCTAATAAGTAAGTTCCTTGATTAGTCTTCCTTACGTAATCCTAAACCAAGCTCTTCTAATTTAGCTTTTACTTCTTCTAGTGACTTACGACCAAGATTACGTACTTTCATCATGTCGTCTTCTGATTTATTCGCAAGTTCTAATACCGTATTGATACCAGCGCGTTTTAAGCAGTTATACGAACGAACTGAAAGATCTAATTCCTCAATCGTCATCTCTAAAACTTTTTCTTTTTGATCCTCTTCTTTTTCGACCATGATTTCAGCAGTTTGTGCCTCATTCGTTAAGCCTACAAAGATATTAAGGTGCTCAGTTAAAATTTTCGCTCCGAGCGATATCGCCTCTTTTGGACCGATGCTACCATCTGTCCACACATCAAGTGATAACTTGTCGAAATCCGAATTCTGTCCAACACGAGTGTTCTCCACTTGAAAATTAACGCGTGAAACTGGAGTGTAAATAGAGTCGATCGGGATCACGCCTATAGGAAGATCCTCACGTTTGTTTTGATCAGCAGGAGTATATCCACGGCCACGACGAGCATACATACGCATACGTAATTGACCATTTTTAGCGATTGTTGCAATATACAAATCTGGATTTAATATTTCAACGTCACTGTCATGTGTGATATCAGCAGCTGTAACCGTTCCATCACCTTTCACATCAATCTCAATAACTTTTTCTTCGTCAGAGTAGATTTTAAGTGCAAGTTTTTTGATATTCAAAATAATTGAAGCAACATCTTCTACAACGCCTTCTACAGTTGAGAATTCGTGTAAGACACCATCAATTTGAATAGATGTAACAGCAGCTCCTGGTAATGAAGACAGAAGGATACGACGTAAAGAATTACCCAAAGTGTTTCCGTATCCGCGTTCAAGCGGTTCTACAACAAACTTGCCATACTTGGAATCTTCGCTGATCTCAACAGTTTCAATCTTTGGTTTTTCAATTTCGATCATTCAATTTACCCTCCTTCAAAACATCGAATGTATAGGTTCATAACATCATAATAGTCAAAAGTTATTGACTTTATAAGATTTGCACAAGATTTTTGTTTTGTACAAGCAATGATGAACTCAAAAAGTACTTTGAGATGCACCCATTACACACGACGACGTTTTGGTGGACGGCAACCGTTATGTGGTACTGGAGTAACATCTTTGATTGCAGTTACTTCTAAACCAGCAGCTTGAAGCGCACGAATTGCAGCTTCACGACCAGCACCAGGACCTTTAACAGTTACTTCTAACGTCTTCAGACCATGTTCAACTGACGATTTTGCAGCAGCTTCAGCAGCCATTTGAGCAGCATACGGAGTAGATTTACGTGAACCTCTGAATCCAAGCGCACCAGCACTAGACCAAGATACCGCGTTACCTTGCATATCTGTAATCGTTACGATTGTATTGTTAAATGTAGAACGGATGTGAGCAATACCAGATTCGATATTCTTTTTCACACGACGTTTACGAGTTTGTTGTTTACGAGCCATGTTAAGAAGGAACCCCCTTTACTTATTATTTTTTCTTGTTCGCTACAGTTTTACGAGGACCTTTACGCGTACGCGCATTGTTTTTCGTATTTTGACCACGAACAGGTAAACCACGACGGTGACGGATACCACGGTTACAACCGATTTCCATCAGACGTTTAATGTTAAGTGAAATTTCGCGACGTAAGTCACCTTCCACTTTGTAAGTATCTAATTGTTCACGAATTTGGTTTAATTCATCTTCAGTAAGATCGCGTACGCGAGTATCTGCGTTAACACCAGCAGCAGCTAATACTTTTTGAGATGTAGTTTTACCAATTCCGTAAATGTAAGTTAATGAAATTACCACGCGTTTGTCGCGAGGAATGTCAACTCCAGCAATACGTGCCATGTACGATGTGCACCTCCTTATAATTATCCTTGTTTTTGTTTGTGTTTAGGATTTTCACAGATTACCATTACTTTACCGCGTCGGCGAATTACTTTACATTTTTCGCAGATCGGTTTCACAGATGGTCTCACTTTCATCTAACCCAACCTCCTTAATAGTCCGGAGTGCAAAAGATTATTTAAAACGGTATGTGATACGACCGCGAGTTAAATCGTATGGAGATAACTCAATAGTAACCTTATCTCCAGGTAAAATACGGATAAAGTGCATACGAATCTTTCCAGAAACGTGTGCAAGCACCGTGTGCCCATTTTCTAATTCTACCTTAAACATCGCGTTTGGCAAAGTCTCAACAACTGTTCCTTCGACTTCAATTACATCGTCTTTCGCCATCAACCCTGTCTCCCTTCTATATGCGTTTTCGATTCTCTAACATACACGATAAAGAGAATCTATGCAACTGTTTTTATTCAATAGAAGCAACTTCACCAACATATGCTTGGATTGTATGAGAGATGTTCGAAAGACGCTCGTCTGGTTTCGCTTCACACAATCCTGGGAATGACTACTTCCGATAAAGAAATGGAGTCCATTCTTTACTCGATATCCCGGAATGTCTTGGATGAGAGATTCATATCCGTTACAAAGATGCTTCCACGAAACCCATAACACTTACCACAAAATAGATTCTATCACATTTGTGTCTCGTGTATACCGGGCACAATATGCTTTTGCAACTCTCAATAAAGTTTATTTTGTTGCACCCGCAAAGTCTCCAGCGAAAAGCAGTTTGACTTTCGTCTAATGCCGGGTATCAGCTGCGGCTGCCCTGTAGTAATAGAGCGTCAAGATCAGCAAACACTTTTACGATATCTTGCTGTCCATCGATATTTGTTAAAACACCTTTAGATTCATAGAAATCAAGTAAAGGTTGTGCTTGATTCATATTTACTTCCAGACGGTTTGCTACCGTATCAGGATTATCGTCCGCACGTGTGTATAATTCGCCGCCATCTTTGTCACATTTACCTTCCACTGCTGGAGGATTGAAAATGACATGATAAGATGTACCACAAGTTTTACAAATACGACGACCACTAAGACGTGCAACTAGTTCATCTTTTTCAACTTGGATATTGATTGTATGATCAATTTTTTTCCCAAGTTCATCTAGGATGCTGTCTAAAGCCTCAGCTTGTGGAACTGTACGTGGGAACCCGTCTAATAAGAAACCTTTTTCACAATCATTTTGTGCAAGTCGTTCACGAACGATACCAATCGTAACTTCATCCGGTACAAGAGCACCTTGATCCATATACGATTTAGCTTCTAAACCTAATTCTGTGCCAGCACTAATGGCCGCACGGAACATATCGCCTGTAGAAATATGAGGGATTTCGTACTTCTCAACAATTTTGTCTGCTTGAGTACCTTTACCGGCACCAGGTAGACCCATTAAAACGATATTCATACGTTTCATTCCCCCTAAAGCTTGCTGGCTTAGGAAACACGAACGTTTCCTAAAACCTGCATTTTATTTCATAAAGCCTTTATAGTGACGTTTTACAAGTTGAGCTTCTAATTGCTTCATTGTTTCTAAAGCAACACCAACTACGATAATTACACTAGTACCACCTATTTGAGCCGAGGCAGGTAGGTTCATGAAATTAATAAATAAGATTGGTAGGACTGAAATAGCAATCAAGAATAGAGCACCAACGAATGTTAAACGGTATAGTACTTTTGTTAAGTAACTTTGCGTATCGTTACCAGGGCGAATGCCAGGAATGTACGCACCTTGTTTTTTCAAGTTGTCGGACAAGTTTTCAGGATTTACTTGAATAAATGCATAGAAATACGTAAACGCAACTATCAATGCAATATAGATGATCATTCCGACAGGTTTGTTATAATCAAACGTGTTTAGAATAAAAGTAGTAAAACCATTTTGACCGAAGAACGTTGCTAAAGTTTGAGGTGTAACAATAAACGCTATCGCAAAGATTACCGGAATAACCCCTGCTGCATTTACTTTTAACGGTAAATGAGTTTGTTGTCCACCAGCTTGTGGCGCACGTCCCGCAACTCGTTTTGCATATTGAATTGGAATTTTACGCAACGCTTGTTGAATATATATAACTCCAACTACAACTGCAAGCATAACTAAAGCAAGTAATACTAGGATAGCAATTTTAATAAACAGCTGATCACCAGCATCCTCAATTTGTTGTGCATAGATTTGGTTCACTGTTGTTGGAATTGCAGCAACAATCCCTGCAAAGATAATGATTGAAATACCATTTCCCACACCATGTGAAGTAATTTGTTCTCCTAACCACAGTAGGAAAGAAGTACCCGCAGTCAACACGATTGCTATTGTTAAGTAAGATAATACACTAGTATCAGTAATTAACGTACCACCGTACATTTGGTTGAACCCAAATGACATAGCGAACGCCTGAATGAAAGCTAAAACAACTGTTAAGTAACGAGTGAATTGTGCCAACTTGCGTCGACCAACATCACCTTGTTTTGCCCATTCCGCAAACTTCGGAACTACATCCATTTGCAATAGTTGAACAATAATTGAAGCAGTAATGTAAGGCATAATCCCCAATGCAAAGATTGAGAAGTTAGACAATGCACCACCGCCAAAAGTATTAAGGAAACCAATTAAGTTAAACTCATCGGCTACCTTTAATACTTGAGAGTCGACGTTAGGTACTGGAATGAATGTTCCAATACGGAAAACGATCAACATTAATAATGTAAAGATGATTTTATTTCGTATATCTCGAACGCGCATAAAGTTAGAGATCATCTGAAACATTAAATCACCTCAGTTGTTCCGCCAGCGTTCTCGATTGCTTCTTTAGCTGAAGCAGAGAACTTATGAGCTTTTACTGTAAGCTTTTTGTTAAGAGTTCCATTACCTAGGATCTTAATTCCAGCTTTTTCATTGCTCACAATACCAGTTTCTAGTAATAATGCAGCTGTTACTTCTGCACCATCTTCGAAACGGTTTAATGCATCAAGGTTAACGATTGCGAATTCTTTACGGTTGATGTTCGTAAAGCCGCGTTTTGGTAAACGACGGAAAAGTGGGTTTTGACCCCCCTCAAATCCAGGACGAACGCCGCCGCCAGAACGAGCGTTTTGACCTTTATGACCTCTACCTGCAGTTTTACCGTTACCAGAACCGATACCACGACCAACACGGTTACGCTCTTTACGTGATCCTTCTGCTGGTTTTAACTCATGAAGTTTCATATGGGTGGCACCTCCTTGTTCAATGTTTGAAAACTAATTTCCTTTTACAGTAACTAAGTGAGCTACTTTATCTAACATACCGCGAATAGCTGCGTTGTCAGCTTGTTCAACAGTTTGGTTCATTTTACGTAAACCTAAAGCTTCAACAATTTTACGTTGTTGAGGCTTAGTACCGATTAAAGATTTAGTAAGGGTAATTTCTAATTTGTTTGTCATTATAATTCCCCCCCTTATCCTAATAGTTCTTCCAATGATTTACCGCGTAGTTTTGCAACGTCCTCTGCGCGTTTTAGTTCATTAAGACCAGCAACAGTAGCACGTACCATGTTGATTGGTGTGTTTGAACCTAAAGATTTTGAAAGAATATCAGTAATACCAGCAAGTTCAAGTACGGCACGTACAGGACCACCAGCGATAACTCCAGTACCTGGAGCTGCAGGTTTGATTAGGATTTGACCTGCTCCGAAGCGACCAACAACATCATGTGGAGTTGTTCCACCAACACGTGGCACTTCGATTAAGTTTTTCTTCGCGTCTTCAACAGCTTTACGGATCGCGTCTGGAACCTCTTGAGCTTTACCAGTACCGAAACCTACATGACCGTTTTTGTCACCTACAACAACTAGTGCTGTAAAGCGGAAGCGACGACCACCTTTAACAACTTTAGCAACGCGGTTAATTGTAACTACGCGTTCTTCAAGTTCAAGTTTGTTTGCGTCAATGCGACTCATGAAGTATGTCCCTCCTTCTTATTAAAATTCTAAGCCGTTTTCACGTGCAGCTTCAGCTAAAGCTTTAACACGTCCATGATATAAGTAACCACCGCGGTCAAATACAACAGCAGTAATATTTTTTTCCGCAGCACGTTTAGCGATTGTTTCACCGATTTTTGTCGCAGCTTCTACATTGTTACCTGCACCCTCAAAACCATTTTCTTGAGAAGTTGCACTAACAAGTGTTACACCAGCAACATCGTCAATAAGTTGTGCATAGATGTGTTTGTTTGAACGGAATACGTTTAAACGTGGACGTTCAGCAGTACCCGAAATTTTTGTACGAACACGCACATGACGTTTTTTACGAACTTGATTTTTATCTTGTTTCGTAATCACAGAGGTCACTCCTTTCTAATGCTCTAAGCAGCATTATTTACCTGTTTTACCTTCTTTACGACGTACAAATTCGCCTTCATAACGAATACCTTTACCTTTGTAAGGCTCTGGTGGGCGAACATCACGAATGTTAGATGCTAATGCACCAACACGTTCTTTGCTAATACCTTTAACGATCACTTTAGTGTTCGAAGGAACTTCGATTTCTAGACCTTCTTCAGGTGTAAACTCTACTGGATGAGAGTAACCTACGTTAAGTACAAGTTTTTGACCTTGTAATTGCGCACGGTAACCTACACCGATAAGTTCTAGTGAACGAGTGAATCCTTCAGAAACACCAGTAACCATGTTTGCTAATAGCGCACGAGTTGTACCATGAATAGTACGGTGTTCTTTTGACTCAGAAGGGCGAACAACGTTGATGATGTTGCCTTCTAATTCAATTTTCATATCTTGGTTGAATTGACGAGTTAATTCGCCTTTAGGTCCTTTAACAGTAACTGTGTTATCGTCAGCGATAGTTAGAGTTACGTTAGCAGGAACCTCGATTGGTTTTTTACCTACACGAGACATTTAGTTGCACCTCCATTCTTTTATTGCTTATTACCAAATGTAAGCTAAGATTTCTCCGCCAACTTTTTTAGCACGTGCTTCTTTATCAGTTAATAAACCTTGAGAAGTTGATACTAAAGCGATACCTAAACCGTTAAGTACACGAGGCACTTCGTCAGTTTTAGCATATACACGTAAGCCAGGTTTTGAAATACGTTTTAAGCCAGTGATAACACGCTCGTTTTCTTTTCCATATTTTAAGAAGATACGGATGATACCTTGCTTATTATCTTCAACATACTCAACATCACGAACGAAACCTTCACGCTTTAAAATTTCAGCGACTTCTTTCTTTAAGTTTGAAGCTGGTACTTCTAACTTCTCGTGACGAACCATGTTAGCATTACGGATGCGTGTTAGCATATCTGCGATCGGATCTGTCATTGTCATAAATTTTACCTCCTTCCCAATTTAGGGGATTACCAGCTAGCTTTTTTAACGCCAGGAATTTGTCCCTTATATGCAAGTTCACGGAAACAAATACGGCAAAGTTTAAATTTACGATATACAGAATGTGGACGACCACAGCGTTCACAACGTGTATATTCTTGTACTTTAAACTTTTGCTTACGTTGTTGTTTAACGATCATTGATTTTTTAGCCACGTTTTCGCCCTCCTTATTTTATTACTTTTGGAACGGCATACCGAATTGTGTCAATAACTCGCGAGCTTCTTCATCAGAATTCGCAGTTGTCACGATTACGATGTCCATACCGCGTACTTTCGAAACTTTATCGTAATCAATTTCAGGGAAAATTAATTGTTCTTTTACACCTAATGTGTAGTTTCCACGACCATCGAATGATTTTTTAGAAACACCGCGGAAGTCGCGTACACGTGGAAGTGAAACAGCAATTAATTTGTCCAAGAATTCATACATACGCTCACCACGTAATGTAACTTTTGCACCGATAGGCATACCTTCACGTAGACGGAAACCAGCGATCGATTTTTTTGCTTTTGTTACAACTGGTTTTTGTCCAGTGATGATTGTTAATTCTTCTACAGCAGCATCTAATGCTTTAGAGTTTTGTACAGCGTCACCAACACCCATGTTGATAACGATTTTGTCTACTTTAGGCACTTGCATTACTGATTTATATTCAAACTTGCTCATAAGAGCAGGAGAAACTTCATTTAAATACTTTTCTTTTAGGCGGCTCATGTTCGTACCTCCCTTCTCAAATTTCTATTTAGTCGATTACTGCACCTGATTTTTTTGCAACACGAACTTTTTTACCATCTTCGATTTTGTAACCTACACGAGTCGGCTCGCCAGATTTCGGATCGATTAGCATTACGTTCGAGATGTGGATTGCTGCTTCTTGGCTTACAATACCACCTTGTGGGTTTAACTGGTTAGGTTTAACGTGTTTTTTAACAATGTTAATACCTTCTACAAGAACTCGGTCTTGTTTTGGGAAAGCAGCTAAAACAACGCCTTCTTTACCTTTATCTTTACCAGTAATAACTTTTACTTTGTCGCCCTTTTTTACATGCATTAGTGTCGCACCTCCTTGATTGGTACTATCATGAAATTAAAGAACTTCTGGAGCTAATGAAACGATTTTCATGAAGTTGCTGTCACGTAATTCACGTGCAACAGGTCCGAAAATACGAGTTCCGCGTGGTGACTTATCGTCTTTGATGATTACGCAAGCATTCTCGTCAAATTTAATATAAGTACCATCTTTACGGCGTACACCAGATTTTGTGCGAACGACAACAGCCTTAACAACGTCGCCTTTCTTGACAACGCCTCCTGGTGTTGCTTTCTTAACTGTTACAACAACGATATCACCGATGTTAGCAGTTTTACGGCCAGAACCACCAAGCACTTTAATTGTTAAAACTTCACGTGCACCTGAGTTGTCAGCAACTTTCATACGACTTTCTTGTTGGATCACTTAGGTTACCTCCCTTCGGAATTCGAATGTTTCCGAAAATGTTATTAAATAATAACAGCTTTTTCAACGATTTCCAATAGACGGAAACGTTTTGTAGCTGATAACGGACGAGTTTCCATGATACGTACGATATCACCGATTTTCGCTTCGTTCAACTCATCATGAGCCTTGAATTTTTTAGAGTACTTTACACGTTTACCATATAATTTATGTTTCTTATGAGTTTCAACAAGAACAGTAACTGTTTTGTCCATTTTATCAGAAACTACACGGCCCGTGTAAACTTTGCGTTGATTACGCTCAGTCATACTAAAGAACCTCCTTTATCAGTTATTTGCACTGATTTCTCTTTGTCGAATCACAGTTTTCATGCGCGCAATTGCCTTACGAACTTCGCGGATGCGAGCTGTGTTTTCTAATTGCCCAGTCGCCAATTGGAAGCGAAGGTTGAAAAGCTCTTCTTTCAGTGATTTCACTTGTAATTCAATTTCAGAAGTGGCAAGGTCACGGATTTCATTAGCTTTCATTAGATTCACCACCAGTTTCTTGACGTTTAACAATCTTACATTTAACAGGAAGTTTGTGTGATGCTAAACGAAGTGCTTCACGTGCGATCTCTTCAGATACACCAGCAACTTCAAACATAACTTTTCCTGGTTTTACTACTGCTACCCAACCTTCAGGAGAACCTTTACCGGAACCCATTCGAACCTCTAGAGGCTTTTTAGTGTAAGGTTTATGTGGGAAAATTTTAATCCAAACTTTACCGCCACGTTTCATGTAACGTGTCATTGCAATACGTGCAGATTCGATTTGACGGTTAGTGATCCAGCTAGCTGTTGTTGCTTGTAAGCCCCATTCGCCGAAAGATACTTCTTTACCGCCTTTCGCTTCACCACGCATGTTACCACGGTGTTCACGACGATATTTTACGCGTTTTGGTAATAACATTATTATTTGCCTCCTTCCACAGAGTTCTTCTTCGTTGGAAGGACTTCACCACGATAGATCCATACTTTAACACCTAATTTACCATAAGTAGTGTCAGCTTCTGCGTGAGCATAATCGATGTCTGCACGAAGAGTATGAAGTGGAACAGTTCCTTCACTATAATGTTCAGCACGCGCGATATCAGCGCCACCTAAACGACCAGATACTTGTGTTTTAATTCCTTTTGCACCAGAACGAATTGTGCGTTGGATCGCTTGTTTTTGAGCACGACGGAATGATACGCGGTTCTCAAGTTGACGAGCAATGTTTTCTGCTACTAAACGAGCATCAAGATCAGCTCTTTTGATTTCTACGATGTTAATGTGTACACGTTTACCAGTTAAATCGTTAAGGTATTTACGTAAGTTTTCAACTTCCGTACCGCCTTTACCGATTACCATACCTGGTTTCGCAGTGTGAATAGTAATATTTACGCGGTTTGCAGCGCGTTCGATTTCTACTTTAGAAACTGAAGCTTCTTTTAGAGCAGATTCGATATATTTACGAACTTTGATATCTTCGTGTAATAAAGTCGCATAGTCCTTCTCAGCGTACCATTTTGACTCCCAGTCACGAATAATACCAACTCGTAGTCCTATTGGATGTACTTTTTGACCCACGGATTAACCCTCCTTCTTCTCAGATACCACTAGTGTGATGTGGCTTGTGCGTTTGTTAATTGCGCTTGCACGTCCTTGTGCACGTGGACGGAAACGTTTTAATGTTGGACCTTCGTCAACAAAAACTTCAGAAACAACTAGGTTGTTTACATCTAAATCATAGTTATGCTCAGCGTTTGCAACTGCAGATTTTAATACTTTTTCAACGACTGGAGACGCCGCTTTTGGAGTATGACGTAAAATTGCAACTGCTTCACCAATTTGCTTTCCTCGGATTAAGTCTACTACTAGACGTACTTTACGAGGAGCGATACGCACTGTGCGAGCGATAGCTTTAGCTTGTGTCATTAGGATTTACCTCCTCTCAAAATTAGCGTCTTGTTTTCTTGTCATCTGCACCATGACCTTTATAAGTACGTGTCGGTGCGAATTCGCCTAGTTTGTGACCTACCATATCTTCTGTCACATATACAGGAACGTGTTTACGTCCATCATATACAGCGATTGTTAAACCGATGAAGTTCGGGAAGATAGTAGAACGGCGTGACCAAGTTTTAATAACTTGTTTTTTCTCTGAACCTTCTTGTGCTTCAACTTTTGTCATTAAGTGATCATCCACAAAAGGTCCTTTTTTCAAGCTGCGACCCATTTAGGAACCTCCCTCCGTGACTCCACCACGGCTCTAAGTACGAACCGTAGTTCAATCACATTATTTTTTACGAGAACGAATGATAAACTTACTAGTTTTGTTTTTCTTCTTACGAGTTTTGTAACCAAGAGCTGGTTTACCCCATGGAGTCATAGGTGATTTACGTCCGATTGGAGAACGTCCTTCACCACCACCGTGTGGGTGATCATTAGGGTTCATTACAGAACCACGAACTGTTGGGCGTTTACCTAACCAACGAGAACGACCAGCTTTACCAATGTGGATAAGTTCGTGTTGCTCATTACCTACTTGACCGATTGTTGCACGGCAAGTTGCAAGTACTAAGCGAACTTCACCAGATTGTAAACGAACGATTACATATTTACCTTCACGACCAAGTACTTGCGCAGAAGTACCAGCAGAACGTACTAATTGTCCGCCTTTACCAGGTTTTAACTCGATGTTATGGATAGTTGTACCCATTGGAATGTTTGCTAATGGTAGAGCGTTACCTACTTTAATATCAGCATCTGGACCAGATACGATTGTTTGACCAACTTCTAATCCTTTAGGTGCTAAAATGTAACGTTTTTCACCGTCAGCGTAGTTGATTAATGCGATATTCGCAGAGCGGTTTGGATCATATTCAATAGTAGCAACGCGTGCAGGAATTCCGTCTTTAGTACGTTTGAAGTCGATTACGCGGTATTGCTTCTTATGACCACCACCATGATGACGAACAGTAATTTTACCTTGGTTATTACGACCAGCTTTGCGTTTAATTGGTTCTAATAATGACTTTTCAGGCTTATTAGTTGTGATTTCCGCAAAATCAGATGACGTCATATTACGACGGCCATTTGAGGTTGGTTTATACTTTTTAATCGCCATGTGTTTTCCCTCCTTCTTGAATGTTCGATTCTTTCCTTATCGGAAATTAGATATCAAAAATTTCGATTTCTTTGCTATCAGCAGTTAATTTAACGATTGCTTTACGACGTTTGTTTGTGTATCCGCCGAATTTACCAACACGTTTAAATTTACCTTTGTAGTTCATGATGTTAACTTTATCAACTGTTACGCCAAAGATCTCTTGTACAGCATCTTTAACTTGAGTTTTATTAGCGCGAACATCAACTTCAAAAGTGTATTTTTTCTCAGCCATAAGCTCAGAAGAACGCTCAGTAATGACCGGACGTTTTAGAATATCACGTGCTTCCATTATCCAAGCACCTCCTCAACTTTTTCTACTGCAGCTTTTGTGAATACAACTTTTTCATGACCTAAAAGATCAAGAACATTGATTCCAGAAGCCGTTAAAACAGTTACACCTGGGATGTTACGAGCAGATAATGCTACGTTTTCATCTAACTCAGCTGTAACGAATAAAGCTTTCTTTTCGATGTTTAGGTTACCTAAAATCGTTTTGAAATCCTTTGTTTTTGGTGCAGCTAATTGCAATGCATCAAGAACTAGCAGGTTTTGTTCAACAACTTTAGCTGATAAAGCTGATTTAAGAGCTAAACGACGAACTTTCTTCGGTAACTTGTAGCTGTAGCTACGTGGAGTTGGTCCGAATACAGTACCACCGCCACGCCATTGTGGAGATCGAATAGAACCTTGACGAGCACGACCAGTTCCTTTTTGACGCCATGGTTTACGTCCACCACCAGCAACTTCAGAACGGTTTTTAACTTTATGATTACCTTGACGTAGAGAAGCGCGTTGTGCAACTACTGCGTCGAATAATACTGCTTCATTTGGCTCAATTCCGAAAACTAAGTCGTTTAACTCGATTTCACCTACAGAAGCGCCTGTTTGACTAAGTACAGATACTTTTGTCATTCCTGTTTCCTCCTTTCTTCGAGAAATTATTTAGATTTTACAGCAGTTTTCACTGTAACTAATGCTTTACGAGAACCAGGAACATTACCTTTAACAAGTAGTAAGTTACGTTCAGCATCTACTTTTACGATTTCGATGTTTTGAATTGTAACTACATTACCACCCATTTGACCAGGTAAATTCTTTTGTTTAAATACGCGGTTCGGAGCAACTGGACCCATTGAACCAGGACGACGGTGGTAACGAGAACCATGGGCCATAGGACCACGAGATTGACCATGACGTTTAATAACACCTTGGAAACCTTTACCTTTAGTAACGCCTGTTACGTCTACTACATCGCCTTCTGCGAAAATTTCTACTTTGACTTCCTGACCAACTTCGTACTCTTCCACATTTACATTGCGGAATTCACGAATGAAGCGCTTAGGAGCAGTATTCGCTTTTGCTACGTGACCTTGTTCTGGTTTATTTGAAAGCTTAACGCGCTTATCTTCGAAACCAACTTGAATTGCTTCGTAACCATCTGTTTCAACAGTTTTCTTTTGAAGAACTACGTTTGCAGCAGCTTCGATAACTGTTACAGGGATTAAATCACCATTCTCAGCGAAAACTTGTGTCATACCAACTTTTCTACCTAAGATTCCTTTAGCCATTTTGTCACACCTCCTGTGATTATTAAAAAATTCTATTTGTTTTTACCATTAAAGTTTGATTTCAATATCAACGCCAGATGGTAAATCAAGTTTCATTAACGCATCAACAGTTTGTGGTGTTGGGTTAATGATGTCGATTAAACGTTTATGCGTACGCATTTCGAATTGTTCACGAGAATCTTTGTACTTGTGAACCGCACGAAGAATTGTGTACACAGATTTTTCAGTTGGTAACGGAATCGGACCTGATACACTAGCACCTGAACGTTTAGCAGTTTCCACAATTTTCTCAGCAGATTGATCTAAAACACGGTGATCATACGCTTTTAAACGGATACGAATCTTTTGTTTTGCCATAACTTTCCCTCCTTTTTTTCGCCTAATTACTAGACATTCTCCACGAAAATTTCCCACACACTCGCCATGGCAAAGCGGCCGGGTGTGTCGGCAACCTCCCGCTTCATCGCAGTCAAAGACCAACATTCAACATTATATACAATAAAAAAAGAATAAGCAAGTGTTTTTGCTAAATTCTTTTCAATTGTCGTCTTTTATACTTCGCTTTTCTACATAATGTTTCAAAGCCTTTATTAGTATATAAGAAATCCTATACTATATCAAACATTTATTCATATTTTATTAGTGGAAATTTGCGTTGTGATTCCTTTAAATTGTAAAATCGCTCCCCAATGCTTAGGGAGCAATTTATTATACTATTCAAATATTTTGTTCTGATTCAAACCACTTGTTAAGCGTTTCTTCTATTATAATGATTCTCTTACTACCTTCTTATAGTATTGTATGGATAGTATCGCAAACACCGCATACATGATGACATATAAAGTCATTGTTATAACTAATGGAGCTACCAGTTCTGAGCCAAATAAAAACCAGCCAGATTTAACAGCAAAGTAACTGTGCAATAATCCTATCACTAATGGCACTCCAAAGTTAAATGCTTGTTTTGTATAGATTCCCTTTAATAGGTCATTTGTCGAGAAGCCAATCTTACGAAGAATTTTGTAGGATTCTCTTTCATCCTCTGCCTCTGCCATTTGTTTAAAGTACAGAATACTCCCCGTAGTTAGTAAAAAGGCAAGTCCTAAAAAGGCAGTTACAAAGATTGTTAGTCCTAATGAGGTAATATTCCCCTTTCTTACTTCTTCATATGATTGCTGAATGAAGCCCTGGTCATTATCTTCTATTACAATTGATCTTTCATCTGCTAAGTTCTTATAAATCTCTTCTGCTTTTTCTGTATCTTGCTTATTTATGAGATTTATGCCAATTTGAGATGTAAACTCGGCATCTTCAGCACTATTTGATTGTATCTTCTCGAACATTTCATCAGTTACAACTAAAATCGGGGCGCCATACGATACACGACTAGATAACAAATTGTCTTCTCGAATTTCTTTAATATATAAGGATACCTCCGTATCTCCAGCTTTTACTATAATGTCGCGCTCCGCATGAATAGGTAATACCTCTGCTAGAACATTCACATAACTTGTAATAATTGAATCACCATTTTTCAGCTTCACGCTTGGCGCTATCTGTTGGAAGTCACTTAAAGATACAACGGTAGTTTCAGAATCCCCTTCAAATAAAACCATTTCTTCTAAATGATCTGATACTAAATCCTTAATATTTAGTACTACACCTGAAATTTGATATGTGTCCTGCTCAAATTCAATCCCTGCCTGCTCCAATTGATCGAGAAACTCTGTTCCTTGATTATTTAATAGAATATAGTCATATGGTGAAACTTGTCTTGCATTCGCTCCTGCGGAATAATAGGAGATATACGATAAACTCATAATCCCTACAGCCAAACCTGTAAGTAATGTTATGAGTGTTAATGACTTGGAGTTCCCTTTCATTCGATGCATAATCGGCGTTACTGCTAATACATCCCTTATCTTTAGATGACCATTCTTCTTTACACGTATCATATTCATAATAAGCGACACAGAGTATCGGAAGAATAGAAATGTGCCTAGCATAGTTGTAGTAAGTATGACCAACATGTGCAAGAGTAAATTTCTAAATATACCTACCTTTTCTACATCAAATAATACCGTAGATTGGTAATACCCAAAGGCAATTAACAGCAGCCCTAATGCACCCATTACCGACTGGAAGATGCTGAAACGCTTCACACGTTCATCAGCTTGTTTTGTCGCACTGAACAAGGATAATAATGATACCCGGCGCACCATCCAAACTAGCTGCAATATGATGACTACTAGAAGAATAGCAAAGATAATGACGGATTGTTTGAATGCTTCCTGAGAAAATGATAGGTGGATCACTAAATCAATCTCTAACATTTTCATTAAAATCATTGCAAACAAACGAGAACTTAAAAATCCGAGAATCATTCCAATACAAACGGCTAAGACAAATAGAACAATATTTTCGAGGGCAATCAATCGAACAACTAATCCTTTTGTCATTCCTATCAGTTGATAAAGACCAATCTCTTTACTTCTTCTTTTCATAAAGAGCTGGCTTGCGTAAAGTACAAACAAAGTAATGATTACATATAATATATAACTCGCTACCGTGAAACCTGCAGAAGCTGTTCCACTTAGCTTAAGAGCTTCAACTACACTCGGATTGTATTGGAGTGTGGTGAATGAAAAACAAAGTGTCACACTGAAAATAAGCGCAAAGAAATATAAATAGTATTGCTTGAGGTTCTTTCGCATACTACGAAAAACTAATCGACTAAGCGTCATAACCATCACCACCTAGTACGCTTTGGGTACTCATAATTTGTTGGAAAAATTGCTGTCTCGTTTTATCCCCTTTATAAAGTTCGGTATAGATTGCTCCATCCTTGAGAAATAAAACTCGTGAGCAAAAGCTAGCCGCAACGGAGTCGTGGGTAACCATCATGATGGTTGCAGATTTCTGTTGATTAATTTTCTCTAAATTCGTTAATAGCGCTGTTGCTGATTTGGAATCGAGTGCACCTGTAGGTTCGTCTGCAAAGACTAATGCCGGACTTGTAATTAATGCACGTGCAGCAGAAGTTCTTTGCTTTTGACCACCAGAAATTTCGTTAGGGTACTTATTTAAGATATCGGAAATACCGAGTAAGGCAACATGCTCGTTTAATCGACTTTCTGCTGCTGCTCTTGGTAGCTTGCTTATTGAGAATGGGAGTAGAATATTCTCTTTAACTGTAAGCGTGTCAAGTAGATTATAATCTTGGAAGATAAATCCGAGCTGTTCTCGTCGAAACTTAGCTAGCTCCTTTTCTTTCATGCCTCTTAAGCTCTGTCCATTAATTTCTACAACACCTTCTGTTGGATGATCGATTGAACACAAAACATTTAATAGAGTTGTTTTACCGGAACCAGATGGCCCCATAATTCCAACAAATTCGCCCTTACTTACTTCTATATCAATACTTTTCAACACTTCTTGTGCTGTAGATTTTTTACCATATACTTTTCTAATTTTTCTACCAACTAAAACTGACAATTTATTTCGCCCCTTTCTTTTACTATCTTCATTTTACAACCGAGTGAGTTTTCCTACCTCCGATTTACATGACAAAAATAAATGGTAGGTGACAATTTTGTCATCTACCATTTATTTTTTGATATTCATTTTGTATCGGGAATTTTAAGGTGAATCTCGATCCCTTATTTAACGCAGATTTTGCATTTATAGCTATTCCGAGGCTTCCGGCTGCATTTTGCGCTAAATAAAGTCCCATACCTGTTGATTGCACAGATTCTCGACCAATTGTTCCGGTGTATGACTTTTGAAAAATGCGCGGTAAATCTTCAGGATGGATTCCTGCTCCAAAATCCTCAAAGTGCAACAGTAAGTGTTCGGAGTCATCTATTTCTGTAGATATATTGATTTCACTATTATTACGACTATACTTAATTGCATTAGATAAGATTTGACGTACGATAAAGGATAACCATTTTTTATCTGTGATAACTTCTTGCTCTAATCCATCTGTTTGAAAACCAATCCCCTTTTCCATACACCATGTTTGAAACTCACGAATCTCTTTGAAGATTACAGACTTTAAAATAACCTTCTCTAGACGATTATCTTTCTCTATAGAAGCTAATCTTGTATGGTGGAGCTGCTGATCTAATAATAAATGTGTCCTCATCCACTCATTTTCAAGTCTATGCCGCAGTTTTATATCTTCTACCTGTTCGATGATTAACTTTAATGCTGTAAGCGGCGTTTTCATTTCATGTACCCAAGCTAGTAGACCTTCCGTATCCTCCAGAAGTTTTACTTTTGACTCATTGAGTTGTATTTCTTTTTGTTCAATAACTTTCTGAAACTCCTCAAAATACTTTCTTTGAAAAGGTGAAAGTGAATTATTTTCCGAACTTGAGAACTCTCTTGCATTCGACAAATTTCCCAGGAAATGAGCTAACCCTCGCGTTTCTTTGAAGTAACGCCAAATTAGAAATACTACGGCTAATATGATTGTGACTATATTAAAATATTTAGTCGAAATTCCTGAGAACCCTGCATCCAAAAAGAATAAAACATTGATAAATAAAAGGAGCAAGAAAATGAAAAAAATCCATGCCCAACGCTCTTTTAAAAACAATATAAAAACCATTCGTCACCTCTATAAAGTAATCGCCATATAACCAAGTCCCTTTTTTGTAACAATAACACCCTTCAAGCCAATCTCCTCCAACTTCAACCTCAGTCGATTCATATTAACAGTCAGTGTATTATCGTTAACAAATCGTTCATCATCCCAAAGTTTCCGCATTAATTCATCTCTTGAAACCACTTTATCCAACTGTTGTAAAAGTAATCTTAATATAAATAGCTCATTCTTTGTTAGCTCACATGATGCATCGTCCAACAGAACAGTACCCTTGCTATAATCTACTGTAGCATTATTCCAACGCATCAATTCCGTCTGCTCATCCGTATAGTCATAAGTACGCCGCAAAATAGCTTGGACTTTTGCTAATAAGACATCCATATGAAAAGGTTTTTGCACAAAATCGTCAGCCCCCATCTGCATTGCCATTACCATATCCATTGGATGATCGCGCGAAGATAAAAAGATAATAGGCACTTTCGAAACTGTTCGTATTTCTCTACACCAATGAAAACCATCAAAAGCGGGTAGTTGGATATCAATAATTACTAATTGGGGGTTTTCTGCAATAAAATAATCCATCACTTTTTGAAAGTCAGGGGGTCCAATGATTTGCATATCCCAGTTTAAAAATCGTTCCTGTATCATTTCAAAAATTGATTGATCATCTTCTATTAATAGCACCTTCGTTACCATATCACCACTCCTCACTATTATTGTAACATTGCAGAATTAGAAAAAGGCAATATTTTACAATAAAAAAACCAATTCGTGAGCGTCCCCACGAATTGGCTGAAATTTTTAAGTAATATACTTAATTATTTTTGGATTGAAGCTACTACTCCAGCTCCAACAGTACGGCCACCCTCACGGATAGAGAATTTAGTACCTTCTTCAAGAGCGATTGGAGAGATTAACTCAACGTTCATTTCGATGTTGTCACCAGGCATAACCATTTCTACGCCTTCTGGTAAGTTGATAACACCAGTTACGTCAGTTGTACGGAAGTAGAACTGAGGACGGTAGTTAGAGAAGAATGGAGTATGACGTCCACCTTCTTCTTTTGATAAAACGTAAACTTCTGCTTTGAAAGTAGTGTGTGGAGTGATTGAGCCTGGTTTAGCTAATACTTGTCCACGTTGGATATCTTCACGAGCAACCCCACGAAGTAGAGCACCGATGTTGTCACCAGCTTCAGCATAGTCTAATAATTTACGGAACATTTCAACACCAGTTACAGTAGTTGATTTTGGTTCTTCAGTTAAACCAACGATTTCGATAACGTCTCCAACTTTAACTTGACCGCGATCTACACGACCAGTTGCAACAGTACCACGACCAGTGATAGAGAATACGTCCTCTACTGGCATCATGAATGGTTTGTCAGTTTGACGTTCTGGAGTTGGGATGTACTCGTCAACAGCGTTCATTAATTCAACGATTTTTTCTTCCCACTCTTCTTCGCCTTCAAGAGCTTTAAGAGCTGAACCTTTAACTACTGGAAGATCGTCGCCTGGGAAATCGTACTCAGATAATAAGTCACGTACTTCCATTTCAACTAATTCTAGTAATTCTTCGTCATCAACCATATCACATTTGTTTAAGAATACTACTAAGTAAGGTACACCTACTTGGCGTGATAATAAGATGTGCTCACGAGTTTGAGGCATTGGGCCATCAGCAGCAGATACTACTAAGATACCGCCGTCCATTTGAGCAGCACCAGTGATCATGTTTTTAACATAGTCAGCATGTCCTGGGCAGTCAACGTGTGCATAGTGACGAGTTTCAGTTTCATATTCTACGTGAGAAGTGTTGATTGTGATACCACGTTCTTTTTCTTCTGGAGCGTTATCGATATCAGCGTATGATTTAGCTTCTCCACCCATTTTTTTTGAAAGAACTGTAGCGATTGCAGCAGTTAATGTAGTTTTACCATGGTCAACGTGTCCGATTGTACCAATGTTAGCATGCGTTTTCGAACGGTCAAATTTTTCTTTAGCCATTAGAGTTAGCCTCCTAAATATGAGTTTATTATTTTTTTTATGTTATAACTGCTGGCTGAAAAGGGCCCTTATCAGCCAGTCAATCATAGCTTACAAATTATTTATACTTGATACAAGATGAAATTTCAATTATTCACCTTTATTTTTTTTGATGATTTCTTCAGAAATCGATTTTGGCACATCTTCATAGTGATCGAATACCATTGAGAATACACCACGACCTTGAGTTGCAGAACGTAATGTAGTCGCATATCCGAACATTTCAGCAAGTGGTACCATAGCACGAACAACTTGAGCGTTACCGCGAGCTTCCATACCTTCTACACGTCCACGACGAGAAGTGATGTTACCCATGATATCACCAAGGTATTCTTCAGGAATTACAACTTCTACTTTCATAATAGGTTCTAAAAGAACTGGGCTACATTTAGAAGCCGCTGCTTTAAGAGCCATAGATGCTGCAATTTTGAATGCCATTTCGTTTGAATCGACATCATGGTAAGAACCATCGTATAATTTCGCTTTGATGTCGATTAGTGGATAACCAGCGATTACTCCACGGTCAAGAGAGTCACGAAGACCCGCTTCAACAGCTGGAATGTATTCACGTGGTACAACCCCACCAACTACTGCATTTTCAAATTCAAAACCTTTACCTTCTTCATTTGGAGAGAATTCAATCCAAACGTCACCGTATTGTCCACGACCACCAGATTGGCGAGTGAATTTACCTTGTACTGCAGCTGAACCACGGAAAGTTTCGCGGTAAGAAACTTGTGGAGCACCCACGTTAGCTTCTACTTTGAACTCACGTTTCATACGGTCAACCAGGATATCAAGGTGAAGCTCACCCATACCAGAGATGATTGTTTGACCAGTTTCTTGGTCAGTATGTGCACGGAAAGTTGGATCTTCTTCTTGAAGTTTTTGTAAAGCTTGTCCCATTTTATCTTGGTCAGCTTTAGATTTTGGTTCAACAGATAACGAGATTACTGGTTCCGGGAATTCCATAGACTCTAAGATAACAAGATTTTTCTCTTCACAAAGAGTGTCACCAGTAGTAGTATCTTTAAGACCAACAGCAGCAGCGATATCTCCAGAGAATACTTTCGAAATTTCTTCACGAGAGTTAGCGTGCATTTGTAGAATACGACCTACACGTTCACGTTTACCTTTTGTAGAGTTTTGTACGTATGATCCTGATTCTAATACACCAGAGTACACACGGAAGAATGTTAACTTACCTACATAAGGGTCAGTCATAACTTTGAACGCTAATGCTGAGAATGGTTCTTCATCGCTAGAATGACGAATCATTTCATCACCAGTGTCAGGATCGATACCTTTAATTGCTTCTACGTCAGTTGGAGCTGGTAGATAGTCAATTACAGCATCAAGCATTAATTGAACACCTTTGTTTTTGAATGCTGTACCACAAATAACAGGGTAGAATTGTACAGATAATGTAGCTTTACGGATACCAGCTTTAAGCTCTTCAAGAGTGATTTCTTCACCCGCGAAGTATTTCTCCATTAGATCTTCATCAAGTTCTGCAACTGCTTCTACTAATTTTTCACGGTATTCTTCAGCTTGCTCTTTAAACTCTTCTGGAATTTCACGTACTTGGATATCAGTACCAAGGTCGTTACCATAGAAGATAGCTTTCATTTCAACTAAATCGATAATTGCTTCGAACTCGTCCTCAGCACCGATTGGTAATTGAATTGGGTGAGCGTTAGCTTGTAAACGATCTTTAAGAGTTCCTACAGAATATAGGAAGTCTGCACCGATTTTATCCATTTTGTTAACGAATACGATACGTGGAACTCCATAAGTTGTAGCTTGACGCCATACAGTTTCAGTTTGTGGCTCAACACCTGATTGAGCATCAAGTACTGTTACTGCACCATCAAGTACACGTAAAGAACGTTCAACTTCTACAGTGAAGTCTACGTGTCCTGGTGTATCGATAATGTTAACGCGGTGGCCATTCCATGCAGCTGTTGTAGCGGCAGAAGTGATAGTAATACCACGCTCTTGCTCTTGCTCCATCCAGTCCATTTGAGAAGCACCTTCGTGAGTTTCACCGATTTTGTGGATCTTACCAGTGTAATAAAGGATACGCTCAGTTGTTGTTGTTTTACCAGCATCAATGTGAGCCATGATCCCAATATTACGTGTATTCTCTAGTGAGAATTCGCGTTTCATAGGAAATTTCTCCTTCCATATTGGGTGTAACTATTGTTTGAATATATATTTAAATCTACGTACTAGCAAGCAGCTAGCACGTAGTCTAAAATACTACCAACGATAGTGTGCGAATGCTTTGTTTGCTTCTGCCATTTTGTGCATATCTTCGCGTTTTTTAACTGAAGCACCTGTGTTATTAGATGCATCAAGAATTTCGTTAGCTAAACGCTCTTCCATAGTTTTTTCACCACGAAGACGAGAGTAGTTAACTAAATAACGAAGACCTAAAGTAACACGACGTTCTGGACGTACTTCAACTGGTACTTGGTAGTTAGAACCACCAACACGGCGAGCACGTACTTCTAGAACTGGCATAATGTTGTTTAAAGCAGCTTCAAATACTTCGATTGGATCGTTACCAGAACGTTCTTTAACTAATTCGAACGCACCGTATAAAATCTTTTCAGAAGTACCTCTTTTACCATCAATCATCATTTTGTTGATTAAACGAGTTACTAGTTTTGAATTATAAATTGGATCTGGTAACACGTCACGTTTGGAAACAGGACCTTTACGAGGCATGTGTTTTCCTCCTTTCGAAAATTATCTCTTTTATATAATCAAGTTGCCTATTCTAATTTATACTTAAGCTTTGAATCGTGCGCACGTTTCATATGAATTCAAAACCTCAGACAAATTATATAGGCTTTGTATTATTTTAGGAACTAAATTATTTTTTCTCTTTTGGACGTTTTGTACCGTATAGAGAACGTGATTGCATACGGCCGTTAACACCAGCTGTATCAAGAGCACCACGTACGATATGGTAACGTACCCCTGGTAAGTCTTTTACTCGTCCACCGCGGATTAATACTACGCTGTGTTCTTGTAAGTTGTGACCTTCACCAGGAATGTAAGCTGTAACTTCAATTTGGTTAGTTAAGCGTACACGAGCATATTTACGTAACGCTGAGTTAGGTTTTTTAGGTGTCATAGTACCAACACGAGTACAAACACCACGTTTTTGTGGAGAGTTAACATCTGTTAAAGATTTTTTAAAGCTGTTATATCCCTTATTTAACGCTGGTGAATTTGATTTCGTAGTTTTGGATTTACGAGGCTTACGTACCAATTGGTTAATTGTAGGCATCGGTTTTTCCTCCCTTCATTTATTCCTTTTTAATACCACACATCCAGGTGGTTCATTTTTAGGGTAAAAACAAAGTCTTTGTGTTCTATACACAAAAACTAACTTGCAGCGATTGCAACAACCGCAGCTCCAACGTGAATACCACAAGCTTTGCCAAGTTCTTTTTTCGACTCAACGAGACTCACTGGTACGCCGACTTCTTTTGCAAGAATAACCACTGGATCGGTTACCCAATTGTCTGCATCGAGTGCAACAAAGAGTTCTGTAACTTGACCAGCCCGGATTGCTTTCACTGCTTGCTTTGTACCTATGATTGTTTGACTAGCCTGTTTCACTCTTTCATAAGACATTTTCATATCCTCCAAAGTACAGACAGTTAACTATCAACCTTAAGTATATTAACATTATCAATTTAAACTGTCAAATATTTTTATTAAAATTCTCTTGGGAGCTGAGTAATCTCCCAAGGAATTTTTAGTTTTCATTCATGTTAAATGAATAATTATTCTGCTGAAGTAAGTTCTTCCAGCTCTTCTGTTTCTTCGATACGAATCTGACGGTAACGCTGCATTCCAGTACCAGCTGGAACTAGTTTACCGATAATTACGTTCTCTTTTAGACCCAGAAGCTCATCACGCTTACCTTTAATTGCAGCATCCGTTAACACACGCGTTGTTTCTTGGAATGATGCAGCAGATAAGAATGATTCCGTTTCAAGAGAGGCTTTCGTAATACCAAGGATAACAGGTCGACAAGTTGCCGGTACTTTACCGCTTAGAATTATCTCTTTGTTCGCATCAGAGAATTGGTGAATGTCTAATAATGAGCCAGGTAATAAATCTGTATCCCCAGCTTCAATTACACGAACTTTACGAAGCATTTGGCGTACCATTACTTCGATATGTTTATCACCAATTTCTACCCCTTGCATACGGTATACTTTTTGTACTTCTTTTAATAAATACTCTTGAACAGTGGCAACGTCCTTAACTTTTAATAATTGTTTTGGATCGATAGAACCCTCTGATAGAGTTTGTCCGGGTTTAATTACATCGTCAAGTTGTACTTTTAAGCGAGCATTATATGGCGCTTGGTACTTACGAGTTTCGATTTCACCTTGGATTGTAATTTCTTTCAAGCCTTCACGAATTTCCTCAATTTCAGAAACCTTACCAGAGATTTCAGAGATTACCGCTTGCCCTTTAGGATTACGCGACTCAAAAATCTCCTGGATACGTGGAAGACCTTGTGTAATATCATTACCAGCTACCCCACCAGTATGGAATGTACGCATTGTTAACTGCGTACCAGGCTCACCGATTGATTGAGCAGCAATAATACCTACCGCTTCCCCAACTTCAACCTCTTCACCTGTTGCTAGGTTAATACCATAACATTTTTTACATACTCCGTGTTTTGTATTACACGTGAATGCTGAACGAATTGTCACTTCTGTAATACCTGCATCTTCAATAACACGAGAGACATCTTGAGTGATTAATTCGTCGCGTTCCAGAAGGACAGCACCAGTTTCTGGGTGGTAAATTGTTTTCTTCGTATGACGACCGATAATACGCTCATCTAATGCTTCAATAACCTCTGTACCTTCCATTAAGGCGCCGATAGTTAAACCGCGATCTGTTCCACAATCGTCTTCGCGTACGATAACATCTTGTGCAACGTCTACTAAACGACGAGTTAAGTAACCTGAGTCAGCCGTTTTTAATGCTGTATCGGCTAGACCTTTACGAGCACCGTGAGTAGAGATGAAGTATTCCAATACTGTTAAACCTTCACGGAATGAAGATTTAATTGGAAGTTCGATGATACGACCAGCTGGGTTGGCCATTAATCCACGCATACCTGCAAGCTGAGTAAAGTTTGATGCGTTACCACGGGCACCAGAGTCACTCATCATGAAGATTGGGTTCGTATCTGGTAAAGAGTCCATCAGTTTAGACTGAATTTCATCCTTAGCAGCAGACCAGCTTGAAATGACACGATCGTAACGCTCCTCTTCCGTAATTAAACCACGACGGAATTGAACCATTACCTTATCAACTTTTTTCTGAGCTTCTTCTAAGATTCCGCCTTTTTCCGGTAATACCACGATATCTGAAATCGCAACTGTAATACCAGCTTTAGTTGAATATTTAAATCCTAGGTCTTTCATACGGTCAAGCATTTTAGACGTTTCTGTAATATGGAATCGTTTAAATACTTCTGCAATGATATTACCTAAGAATTTCTTGCGGAATGGGCTAATTGTTTTTACAGAAGCGAAATGTTTTACTAACACTGCTCGACGCTCAGCCTCAACTTTTTCACTTTCTGAAAGCTCATTGTATCCTTCAGATGCTTGAAGTTGTTGTAATGTTTCTTCATCTATTGTTAAAGATGCGAAGTATTGTTCTGGTGTTTTTTGCTCTAAGTTCATATCAGTTGGTTCGTTAATGTAAGGGAATGATTCTGGAAGAATTTCATTGAATATTACCTTACCAACAGTTGTTAACAAGAACTGATTATTTTGTTCTTCTGTAAATGTTGGGTTTTTTAACGAACTTGCTTTAATTGCAATACGTGTGTGCAAATGTACATTTCCAGTTTGATATGCAATTAGCACCTCATCTGAACCATAGAAAACTGAACCTTCCCCACGTGCTCCTTCACGCTCAAGAGTTAAGTAGTAGTTTCCTAATACCATATCTTGAGATGGAGTAACAACTGGTTTACCATCTTTCGGGTTTAAGATGTTTTGAGCAGCTAACATAAGTAAGCGAGCTTCTGCTTGTGCTTCTGCTGATAAAGGTACGTGAACCGCCATTTGGTCACCATCGAAGTCAGCGTTATAAGCTGTACATACTAATGGGTGAAGACGAATTGCACGACCTTCTACTAATGTAGGCTCGAATGCTTGAATACCAAGTCTGTGAAGCGTTGGTGCACGGTTAAGTAACACTGGATGCTCACGGATCACATCTTCTAAAACATCCCAAACTTCATTGTGCATGCGTTCGATTTTACGCTTTGCACTCTTAATGTTATGGGCAAGGCCACGTTCAACAAGCTCTTTCATTACGAAAGGTTTGAATAACTCGATCGCCATTTCTTTTGGAAGACCACATTGGTACATTTTTAAGTTTGGACCTACTACGATAACCGAACGACCAGAATAGTCTACACGTTTACCAAGTAAGTTTTGACGGAAACGACCTTGTTTCCCCTTAAGCATATGAGAAAGGGATTTTAAAGGACGATTACCAGGACCTGTTACAGGACGCCCACGACGGCCATTATCGATTAGTGCGTCTACCGCTTCTTGTAACATACGTTTTTCGTTTTGTACGATGATGCTAGGTGCACCAAGGTCCAGAAGACGTTTTAAACGGTTGTTGCGGTTAATAACACGACGATATAAATCGTTTAAGTCAGAAGTTGCAAATCGACCACCATCTAATTGCACCATAGGACGAAGCTCTGGCGGTATTACTGGTAGTACATCTAAAACCATCCATTCTGGCTTGTTGCCTGAATTACGGAATGATTCGATTACTTCAAGGCGTTTGATCGCACGAGTACGACGTTGACCTTGAGCCGACTTCAATTCTTCTTTTAAAGTGTTCGTTTCTTCTTCAAGATCAATTAGTTCCAGAAGTTTTTTAATTGCCTCTGCACCCATTGCTGCTTCGAAAGTTGCACCGAATTTTTCACGGTATGCACGATACTCTTTTTCTGATAAAAGTTGTTTTTTATCTAAACTAGTATCACCAGCTTCGATTACAACATATGAAGCGAAGTAGATTACTTCTTCCAATGCACGAGGTGACATATCAAGAATAAGTCCCATACGGCTTGGAATACCTTTGAAGTACCAAATATGTGAAACAGGTGCTGCAAGTTCAATATGACCCATACGTTCACGGCGAACTTTTGCACGAGTTACTTCAACACCACATCGGTCACAAACTACGCCTTTATAGCGAACACGTTTGTATTTACCACAGTGACATTCCCAGTCTTTTGTAGGTCCGAAAATTCGTTCACAGAACAGACCATCTTTTTCTGGTTTTAACGTACGATAGTTAATTGTTTCAGGTTTTTTTACTTCTCCATAAGACCAAGAACGAATCTTGTCCGGTGAAGCTAAACCAATTTTCATATATTCAAATTCATTAACGTCTATCAAGGAGCCTACCTCCCTTTAGTATAAGTCCTCTAACGACTTTCCGAAGCTCAACAATTAATTCATTATTTATAGTTAAAATCGGGCAGGCAGAAGATTCTTCCTCCTGCCCGATACATTCAGACAGACTATTCTACAGATTCTACTGCATCTTCTTTTTCACTAGCAGGTAAAATGTTTAATGCATCAGTTGGTTGAAGTTCGTCCTCGTCATCTAAATCGCGCAGTTCAACTTCTTCGTCATTGATTGTTAGCATTTTTACATCCAAGCCTAGTGATTGAAGCTCTTTGATTAATACTTTGAAAGATTCTGGAACGCCAGGTTCTGGAACACTTTCACCTTTAACGATTGCTTCATAAGTCTTCACACGACCAACAACATCGTCTGATTTAATTGTTAAGATTTCTTGAAGTGTATAAGCAGCACCGTATGCTTCAAGTGCCCATACCTCCATCTCACCAAAACGTTGTCCACCAAACTGCGCTTTACCACCAAGTGGTTGTTGTGTAACAAGTGAGTAAGGACCAGTTGAACGAGCGTGAAGTTTATCGTCAACCATGTGGGCTAATTTAATCATATACATGATCCCAACAGATACACGGTTGTCTAATGGTTCACCTGAGCGACCATCATAAAGAATTGTTTTACCATCACGGTTCATACCTGCTTCTTCCATCGTTTCCCAAACATCTTGTTCATTAGCTCCATCAAATACCGGTGAAGCCATATGAAGACCTAAGTAACGAGCAGCCATACCTAAGTGTAGCTCCAATACTTGTCCGATGTTCATACGAGAAGGTACCCCAAGTGGGTTTAACATGATATCAACAGGTGTTCCATCTGGCATAAACGGCATATCTTCTTCAGGTAAGATACGAGAGATTACCCCTTTGTTACCGTGACGTCCGGCCATTTTGTCCCCAACGCGGATTTTACGTTTTTGAACAATATAAGCACGCACTAATTGGTTAACACCTGGTGGTAATTCATCGCCATCTTCACGATTGAAGACTTTGACATCCAGTACAATACCGCCTGCTCCATGAGGTACGCGTAGAGATGTATCACGAACTTCACGAGCTTTCTCACCAAAGATAGCATGTAGTAAACGTTCTTCTGCCGTTAACTCAGTTACTCCCTTAGGTGTCACTTTACCTACTAAAATGTCGCCATCGCGAACTTCCGCACCAATACGGATAATTCCACGATCGTCTAGGTTACGAAGAGCGTCTTCACCTACGTTTGGAATATCGCGAGTGATTTCTTCTGGCCCTAGTTTTGTATCACGAGACTCTGACTCATATTCTTCAATATGAACCGAAGTATAAACATCATCTTTAACAAGACGTTCGTTCATGATTACAGCATCTTCATAGTTAAAACCTTCCCAAGTCATGAAGGCAACTAATACGTTACGACCAAGAGCAAGTTCACCAAGTTCCATAGAAGGACCATCAGCTAAAATGTCTTTTGGTTTAACGCGATCGCCGACTTTAACAATCGGGCGTTGGTTAATTGAAGTACCGTGGTTAGAACGAGTGAATTTTTGAAGTTTGTATTTCGTTAATTCACCTTTAACTTCTTTACCATCAATTTCTTCGATGCGACGAACGTGAATTGAGCGAGCTTCTACATGTTCAACAATTCCGTGGAATTTGTTGACTACAGCAGCCCCTGAGTCACGAGCGTCTACGTGTTCCATACCAGTACCAACGAATGGAGCTTCCGGATTTAATAAAGGAACTGCTTGACGTTGCATGTTCGCACCCATTAATGCACGGTTGGAGTCATCGTTTTCTAAGAATGGAATACAAGCTGTCGCAGCAGAAACTACTTGCTTAGGTGATACGTCCATGTAGTCAACACGGTCTCTATTGAAAACAGTGTTATCCCCACGGAAACGTCCTAAAACTTCTTCATTTACAAATGAACCATCAGGATTTAATGGTGAGTTTGCTTGCCCAACGATATAGTTATCTTCTTCATCGGCAGTCAAGTAATCGATATGCTCGGTTACTTTACCTGTTTCAGGATCCACACGACGGTATGGAGTTTCAATGAAACCGAACTTATTCACTTTTGCAAATGAAGATAGCGAGTTAATTAACCCAATGTTCGGACCCTCTGGTGTCTCAATCGGACACATACGACCATAGTGAGAGTAGTGAACGTCACGTACTTCCATACCAGCACGTTCACGTGTTAAACCACCAGGCCCTAATGCAGAAAGACGACGTTTGTGCGTTAACTCCGCTAATGGGTTTGTTTGGTCCATGAATTGCGATAATTGAGAGCTACCGAAGAACTCTTTGATTGAAGCAATAACAGGACGAATATTGATTAATTGCTGAGGTACGATAGATGCTGTGTCGTTAATAGACATACGCTCACGTACAACACGTTCCATACGAGATAATCCAATACGGAATTGGTTTTGTAACAACTCACCTACAGAACGTAAGCGGCGGTTACCTAAATGGTCGATATCATCAGTATTACCTACGTTATATAATAAGTTGAAGAAATAAGACATGGAAGCAATTACATCAGCAGGTGTAATATTCTTCACTTCTTCGTCAATATAAGCGTTTGAGATAATGTTGATTTCTTTTTGCGCTTCATCATTTGGTGCGAAAATTTTAATTGATTGGATAGTTACGTCCTCTTCTAATACACCACCAACTTGTGACAATGTACGGAATCCGATTCCGTTTTCTAGATAAGGAATAATACGATCCAAATTACGACGGTCTAGCGTTGTACCCGCTTCAACTAAAATCTCTCCTGTTTCCGGATCCACAAGAGTTTCTGCAATCGTTTGGTTGAATAAACGATTTTTGATGTGAAGCTTTTTGTTCATCTTATAGCGTCCAACATTTGCTAAATCATAACGTTTAGCATCGAAGAAACGAGAATATAATAAGCTTTTCGCACTTTCAACTGTTGGTGGTTCACCAGGACGAAGACGCTCATAAATTTCTAAAAGCGCTTTTTCAGTGCCGTCAGTGTTATCTTTTTCAAGCGTATTTCTTAGGAACTCGTTGTCACCAAGAATATCAATGATTTCTTGATCTGAACCGAACCCTAACGCACGCAATAATACTGTTGCTGGTAACTTACGTGTACGATCAATACGTACGTAAACTACGTCTTTCGCATCTGTTTCGAACTCTAACCAGGCACCACGGTTTGGAATTACAGTAGCACCAAAGCCTTTTTTACCGTTCTTATCAGTTTTATCATGGAAGTAAACGCTCGGAGAACGAACTAATTGTGAAACAATTACACGTTCGGCACCGTTAATTACAAAGGTACCTGTTTCTGTCATTAATGGGAAATCCCCCATGAAAACATCTTGCTCTTTCACTTCATCTGTTTCTTTGTTGTGGAGACGTACTTTTACGCGCAATGGTGCAGCATAAGTTACGTCGCGTTCTTTACACTCATCCACATCATATTTAGGTTCACCTAAACTATAATCGATGAATTCAAGTGAAAGATTGCCTGTAAAATCTTCGATTGGCGAAATGTCGCGGAACATTTCACGCAACCCTTCTTCAAGGAACCACTCGTAAGATGCTGTCTGAATCTCAATTAGATTTGGAAGCTCCAGCACCTCTTTAATACGCGCAAAGCTTCTACGCTGGCGGTGTTGTCCGTACTGAACTAGTTGACCTGTCAACTCATTCACCCCTCATTAAAGCGATAATAGGTCTTTGCAAAACCATCTAAATGGTGTATGATTTCGAAAGACAAAAAGAAAACGAGTCTTTTCTCAAGAATCATTTTCGGTTAAACTAAACTTATTCGTGGTAAGTATACCCATATAAAACAAATTGCATACAAAAGGGCATACTCCCACAAAATAATAATTTTGCATTTTATTATGTTATCATAGCCATTTTGTCAAGTCAATATTTTATACTCTTGGAACTTTTATTTCCATTAACTTTATTTAGCGAAAATAAGAATATAAGCTATTTTTTTGCTCGTATAATCCAATAACCTTTTTTCTTCTCGACTACTTCAACCTGTGCAAATTTTTCTTCTAAATGATTTATTGTAGATGGTGCACCTTGTTTCTTCTGAATTACAATCCACAATTCTCCACCAACCGATAACTTGTCATAAGCACCGTCATAAAATTTAAAAACAGTTTCCTTACCTGCGCGAATCGGTGGGTTAGTTAAAATTGCCGCTACTTGTAACCCTTCTTCTACAGAAGCAAGACCATCACTTTCAAAAATCCGTACATTTTGAACTCCGTTTACTTGCGCATTTTTCTTCGATAACGCAACAGCTCTCTCATTAATATCCATCATATAAACGGTGCGATTCGGATTTTGTTTAGCAATCGATAGTCCAATCGGGCCATATCCGCAACCAACATCTAAAATTGCACCTTCTATTTCAGGAATTTGAAAAGTTTCAATTAAAACACGGGATCCAAAATCTACTTCGCTTTTACTAAATACTCCTGTATCCGTTTCAAATAAAAACGAATTTCCGAGTAACGTAAATTTCCAATGGCGTGGTTTACTTTCAGTTTGAGGCTTATTTGAATAATAGTGTTCAGACATCTAACGTGCCCTCCTTTAAAAAAACAAGGCTTGTCGCCACATTGCGACAAATCAACATCGCACCTAGCGGATATCCATCTTATCAAACCATCTTATCCGCCTAAGAAAATGAAGAAAGCCCGTCAAAAAGACGAGCTTTCTTTATTTATTGAAAATAAGGTAAGTGAGAAATTATTTAACTTCGATTGAAGCGCCAACTTCTTCAAGTTTAGCTTTCATTTCTTCTGCTTCTTCTTTAGATACGCCTTCTTTTAATGCTTTTGGAGCGTTATCTACTACTTCTTTAGCTTCTTTTAAGCCAAGACCAGTGATTTCACGAACCACTTTGATTACTTTAATTTTTTGATCTCCAGCAGATGTTAATACTACGTCAAATTCAGTTTTTTCTTCAACAGCAGCTGCACCGCCACCTACTACTGCTACAGGAGCAGCAGCTGTTACACCGAATTCTTCTTCGATTGCTTTTACTAAGTCGTTTAACTCAAGAACTGTCATAGCTTTGATAGCTTCTAAGATTTGATCTTTGTTCATTTTATTTTCCTCCTATTGGATGTTTTTATTTTTTAGGCTATTTGCCTTAAGATTGTTGTTTTGAAGTTTAGGCTACTATTAAGCACCTTGCTCTTCTTTTTGTTCTGCAACAGCTTTTGTTGCAAGTGCGAAGTTGCGCACTGGAGCTTGAAGTACAGATAAAAGCATTGAAAGTAAACCTTCGCGTGATGGAAGTTCTGCAAGAGCTTTCACATCATCAGCCGAAGAAACGTTACCTTCGATGATACCAGCTTTGATTTCAAGAGCTTCGTTCTTTTTAGCGAACTCATTGATGATTTTCGCTGGAGCTACTACGTCTTCGTTAGAGAACGCAACAGCGTTTGGACCAGTTAAGAATTCGTTAATTGCTTCAACACCAGCGATTTCAGATGCACGACGAGTTAAAGTATTTTTGTATACTTTGAACTCAACACCCGCTTCACGAAGTTGTTTACGAAGTTCTGTAACTTGACCAACAGTTAAACCACGGTAATCCACTACAACTACTGAAGCTGCAGCTTGGAACTTATCAGCGATTTCTTGTACAACTGCTTTTTTTGTTTCGATTACATTGCTCATGATTGACACCTCCTATTAGAATGGGTCATTTATACCGACATAAGAAAAGCCTCTAGCCATATTAGTAGACTAGAGGCGGAAAATTCATCATCTTAAAAGAATCCGATTTCTGTGTCCTCGGTAGGGAGATTTAAGTGCTAAGCACCCCTACTGTCTACGGTACAAATGGATATTCACAACGTCATTCATCTTATCAAGAAAGACAAGCGTTGTCAACATTATTTATAAATAAATTACTTTATATTATTATTTTACAGCTACGCTAGAAGAATCAATTTTCACTGATGGTCCCATTGTTGATGTAACATTTACAGATTTCATGTAAGTACCTTTAGCTGCTGCAGGTTTTGCTTTTTGAACTACGTCAAATACAGCTAAGAAGTTTTCAACTAATTTTTCAGTTTCAAATGAAACTTTACCGATAGGAGCGTGGATGATACCAGCTTTGTCAGCACGGTATTCTACTTTACCAGCTTTGATTTCGTTGATTGCTTTAGTTACATCAAAAGTAACTGTACCAGTTTTAGGGTTTGGCATTAAACCTTTAGGTCCTAATACACGACCAAGTTTACCAACTTCACCCATCATATCAGGAGTTGCAACGATTACATCAAACTCGAACCAACCTTGTTGGATTTTGTTGATGAATTCTGCATCACCTACATAGTCAGCACCAGCAGCTTCAGCTTCTTTAAGTTTTTCACCTTTAGCGAATACTAATACACGTTGAGTTTTACCAGTACCGTTTGGTAGCACTACTGCACCACGGATTTGTTGGTCGTTTTTACGAGTATCGATTCCAAGTTTGAAAGCAACTTCAACTGTTGCATCGAACTTTACTGTGCTTGTTTGTTTTGCTAAAGCAATTGCTTCTTCAGCAGTATATAAAGTTGAACGGTCAACTAATTTAGCTGCCTCTTGCAGTCTTTTACCTTTTTTTGCCATTATAATTTCCTCCTTGATTGTGGTTATAGCGGATATTCCTCCCACGAATAGAGGTTGCGCTTGTTCCCAAAGAACTTACCGCAACCTCCAAAAAACAAAAGCCTTCTAATCATCAAGTAAACTAGGCACTTGTTACGAATTAGTCTTCGATAACAATACCCATGCTGCGCGCTGTACCTTCAACCATCGCCATAGCTGATTCAACTGAAGCAGCATTTAGGTCTGGCATTTTTTGTTCAGCGATTTCGCGCACTTTATCACGTTTAACCGTTGCAACTTTTTTACGGTTTGGTTCACCTGATCCAGATTGGATACCTGCTGCTACTTTAAGTAACACTGCTGCAGGTGGAGTTTTTGTAATGAAAGTGAAAGAACGGTCTTCGAAAACTGTGATTTCAACTGGAATAATTAAACCAGCTTGATCAGCAGTACGAGCGTTGAACTCCTTACAGAATCCCATGATATTAACACCTGCTTGACCTAATGCAGGACCAACCGGTGGAGCTGGATTAGCTTTACCAGCAGGGATTTGAAGTTTTACAATTTTAATAACTTTTTTAGCCACGAGACACACCTCCTTAAGTCCGTGATGTGGTAACTGGGTTGCCCCTCCCACTCAATATCTGTCTGTCAGCTATTTGCCGATAACATTAAAAGATTAATTTTCATTGACAAACTGTACTTGGACAGTCTGACCTATGAAATGATATCACTTTTAAATTATATTAGCAAGTAAAATCTTATTCAAAGATATCAGAGTGTTGCACTATTACATCTTTTGAATTTGTTCAAAGTCAAGTTCCATCTTCGTTTCACGACCAAACATGTCGACACTAACTTTAACTTTCCCTTTGTCTACATCAATTTCTTCTACTTTACCTTGGAAATGAGCAAACGGCCCTTCTAATACTTCGACTACTTCCCCGACAGTGATATCCAATTCGCCAACCGTCTTTTTCGAGATACCCATTTGACGAAGCAGACGATCTACCTCTTCAGGTAATAGAGGTGTAGGTTTTGCACCTCCGCCTGAAGATCCAATAAATCCTGTAACACCCGGTGTATTACGTACCACATACCACGATTCGTCAGTTAAAATCATCTCTACCAATACGTAACCAGGGAATACTTTGCGCATTACTGTCTTCTTTTTCCCATCTTTTAAATCTGTTTCTTCGTGTTCTGGAACAATAACGCGGAAAATATTATCCTGCATTCCCATTGTTTCAACACGTTTTTCAAGATTTGCTTTCACACGATTTTCATAGCCTGAATAAGTATGAACTACATACCATCTTTTTTCCATATCGTTGCCGGACTAAATGTCCGTCCCTCCTTCACTCATCACATACGCCTCGTGTAGCTTTTTATCCAAGTCACGTAAAAAACTATCATCCATCGCTTTTTTTGGCGGTAAATCGTATTTTTTATTTAACATAAACCAAAAACAAATGAAAAAAACCCGTTAATACTTAAAGACGGGCCATTTTCGAAATATTAACAATTCATTTTATAGATCGATATACCAGCGGAATAGTTCTGAAATACCTAAGTCAGCTAACACAAAAAAGATAGCCATAACAATAACCGTTGAAACTACGACAACTGTATATTTTGTAAGCTCTTTACTTTTTGGCCAGCTTGTCTTTCTCATTTCAGACATTACGTCTGATAGAAACTGTTTAATCTTGCCCATTCTAGCTTAACCTCCGAACAAATCATCTATTCTATGTTTCAATCTAATTTACTAAATCAAATGCGTAGGCGCGTTTGTTCGCCGAAAATTTATGAATACCATTCGATCAACTTCGCAACATCCGCTTTTTAACTTCAATCAGCTGTTTGAATACGTAGAGAGTGATAGAACGATTCGTATTCATTGGAAGTATAATTATCGAGTTTGTTTATGCACCGTATGTTCATTGCAATGTGAACAAAACTTTTTCAATTCGAGACGCTCATTTGCATTGGCTCTTTCAGGAACCGAATAATTTCTGGAGCCACATTTTTCACAACATAAAACGATTTTTTTTGGCATTTTTGAAAATTCACCTATTTTTTTGCATTTTGTCTTTTAAAGACTAACACCTAAACCTTTTGCTGTCAATAAGGGCAAAGTTTTGCTCAACTCATTTCCCCTATTTCGAGGTGACGCTCCAACTTACGTTTTACACGTTGCAGAGCATTATCTATCGACTTAACATGGCGATTCAATTCTTCCGATATTTCATTATAGGATTGTCCATCTAAGTATAAAGCTAAAACTTGTTGTTCAAGCTCACTTAAGATTTCCCCTATTTTTTCTTCAAGATGAGAATATTCTTCACGATTAATCATTAAATACACCGGATCTTCTGACTCTGAACTAGTGATGATATCCATTAATGTTCTATCTGATTCTTCATCATAGATTGGTTTATCGAGAGAGACATAGGAATTTAGCGGGATATGTTTTTGACGCGTCGCTGTTTTAATGGCAGTAATAATTTGACGTGTGATACAGAGCTCCGCAAATGCCCTAAAAGAAGAAAGCTTGTCTCCCTTAAAATCTCTTATTGATTTATATAAACCTATCATTCCTTCTTGAATGATATCCTCCTTGTCTGCTCCAATCAAAAAATAGGAGCGCGCCTTCGCTTTTACAAACAGTCGATATTTTGTAATTAAGTAATCTAACGCCTCTGTATTCCCGTGATGTACTTCTTCAATAAGTTGTTCATCTGAAAGGTCTTCAAATCGTTGCAAGACTTGTGTTTGACTCTCTTTTAGCATCGGCATCACCCCAGAACGTTCGTATAGTGTGTTAGGAATAGTATAACGGAACTGGAAAATATAGGTCAACCTAGTTATTTTAAACCTCTTCTCCATTTCTCAAAAGCTAGCTCTACTTCTTTCGATAATTGAATCCTAGATTTCGGTTTTTCTTCATGGGTTACTTTTACTTTCTGCGTGATACTGGACTTTATAATTTCCATCTCTATTTCTAGTTCTCTTGCCGACTTGCGAAGGGCGCCATTTCCGAAAATAACATTTTGCTCTGTCATATCGGAAGTAGCTACATAGATTTGTATTTTGCGCCCCTTTAATTCATTTGTTAATTTTTCAATCCGTTCATCTGCTGTTTCATTTTTTCTAGTATAAATGATTTCAACCGCATTTTGCACATAAGTTTGCTGTACTCCAGGAACTAAGTGGGCATCGAACACGACAATCACCCGCACACCCATGGTCGCTTTGTATTCGGCCATAAGTTCAAGCAAGCGATTGCGTGCTTCCTCAAAATTCGTATCACGAAGAGGTCTTAATTCCTTCCATGCGCCTATCATATTGTATCCGTCGACAATTAAAATCGTTTGCATGATACAACTTATCCATTCTTCTCTTGGCGCTTGCGGTAAACTTCATACATTAAAAGAGCAGCAGCTACTGAAGCATTTAAGGAATTCACATGACCGACCATTGGCAAGTGATATAAAAAATCACATTTATCTTTTAGTAATCTGCTCATCCCACGACCTTCGCTGCCGATTATAATCGCTAGTGGCAAGGTTGCATCCATCTTGCGATAATCAGCAGATCCTTTCGCATCAGTCCCCGCTATCCAAACACCATTCTCCTTTAATTCATCAACCGTTTGCGCCAGGTTTGTCACTCGAACAACAGGAACATGCTCGATTGCCCCCGTAGAAGCCTTCGCAACAACCGCAGTTAACCCCACCGCACGTCTCTTTGGAATAATAACTCCATGAACACCGATAGCATCTGCTGTTCGAATGATAGAACCAAGGTTATGGGGATCTTCAAGCTCATCAAGAATAAGGAAAAAAGGATCTTCATTTTTTGCTTTCGCCGCTTTAAACAAATCTTCTAACTCTGAATATTTATAAGCTGCTACAGAAGCAACAATACCTTGGTGGTTTTCACTCGATAATTGATCCACCTTTTTCTTAGGGACAAATTGCACAAGTACTCCACGCTCACGCGCTAAATCCAATACCTCGTTAATACCTGTCTTCTTTACACCTTCAGCTATCCAAAGCTTATTGATCTCTCTTCCAGAACGCAGTGCTTCAAGTACCGGGTTTTTTCCAGCAATCATTTCATTATTGTGTTCAGTCATTACGAAGCCCCCTTTGATTGCTCAACAATTTTTATTGCATACTCGATCATTTCATAGACTCGTTCATATTGCTTTGTTAAATATAGACTTCCTAAAACCGCTTCAAATCCAGAACTATTCCGATAAGTTTGCACATCTGTATTTTTCGGAACTGAACCCGATTTTGCGTTGCGTCCTCTTTTAAAGACGGCGACCTCTTCTTCTGTTAGGTAATTTTCGTCCATTAAGCGATGTATAATCATAGATTGAGCTTTAGCTGAAACATAACTTGTGGCCTCATTATGCAGTCGATTAGGCTTTGCTCGTCCATTCAAGAGAAGATGCTCCCGAACCTTTTGTTCGAGAACAGCATCCCCCATATAAGCTAATGCTAGTGCATTTAGTTGTTTTACATCTTCTATACGAAGTTGTGTCATACTACAAACCCCGTTTCCAACGTGTACCTTGACGTGTATCTTCCAAAACAATATTCATATTTAAAAGCTGGTCACGAATTTCATCCGAACGAGCAAAATCGCGATTTTTACGTGCCATGTTGCGCTCTTCGATTAAAGCTTCAATTTCCTCATCCAACAACTCATTTTCCACAACGAATTTAATACCTAGGACGTCGCCAAGTGCGTCAAATGTTTCGATAAACTGTTTCAATACAAGTTCTTCTGTATTTGCTTCGTTTAAGTAGGTATTAGCAATACGCGCTAATTCAAATAATGCAGATATAGCATTTGCAGTATTGAAATCATCATCCATTGCAATTTCAAATTGCTTTTTCACTTCAGTGATTTTTGTTAAATATTCCTCACCGTTATTAGTGAGATTCGTTGAAGCTGTTAATCGGTACTCAATATTAGAATAAGCAGTACGAAGTCTTTCTAATCCAGCTTGGGCAGACTCAACTAAATCCTGCGCAAAATTAATGGGATGACGATAATGTACAGATAGCATAAAGAATCGTAAGACTTGCGGGTCGATTTGCTGACGGATGTCATTCACCAACACAAAATTACCAAGAGATTTTGACATCTTCTCATTGTCGATATTAATATACCCGTTGTGCATCCAGTAACGCGCAAATTCTTTTCCAGTATAGGCTTCAGATTGAGCAATTTCATTTTCGTGGTGAGGGAATGTTAAATCCTGGCCACCTGCGTGGATATCAATTGTGTCACCTAAATGTTCGCGTGCCATTACCGAACATTCTATATGCCATCCTGGTCGGCCTTCACCCCAAGCACTTTCCCACTTAATTTCGCCAGGTTTTGCCGCTTTCCAAAGTGCGAAATCTAGGGGATCCTCTTTTTTCTCACCTGCTTCAATACGGGCACCCACTTTTAGGTCATCAATCGGTTGATGCGATAATTTCCCATATCCATCAAATTTACGCGTGCGGTAATACACGTCTCCCTGTGATTCGTATGCATATCCTTTTTCGATTAATACACCGATAAAGTCAATAATATCTTGCATATGGTTTGTTACGCGAGGATGTACGTCGGCCTTTTTGCAGCCAAGAGCCGTAATATCCTCAAAATAAGCGTCAATAAATCGATTTGTTAATTCGAAAACATCTTCACCTAATTCATTTGCCGCTTTAATGATTTTGTCGTCCACATCTGTAAAGTTCGAAACGTATTTTACATCAAAGCCTTTATATTGGAAGTAGCGACGAACCGTATCATATACAATAACCGGACGTGCATTCCCAATATGAATAAAGTTATAAACCGTCGGGCCGCATACATACATTTTTACTTTGCCTTCTTCAATTGGAACAAACGGTTCTTTTTGTCTTGTTAAGGAATTAAATATTTGGATCGTCATTTGACTCTCTCCTTTAATTTTTTCTTTATTACTAATCACTTCAGGCATTTTTCGTTTTAGAAAGCCAATTAAAATAAAAAACGCCTCTATCTTTTCACATGAAAAGACAGAGACGCTAGTGCGTGGTTCCACTCTGATTGAAAGCATTTTAAAAACCTGAAATGCTTTCCACTCGAAAGTCCGTTAACGCCGGACGACTCGACTTGCCTACTAATTTCAGCTAAGTGCTCAAAGGTGCATTTCCATAAAATAGTGGCCCAGGTCGCTTTCAGCCGATGATGACCCTCTCTTTTGAAGCATATTTTATGTACTTCTCCTTATCAACGCTTTACAGTTTTTAATTCATACGATTACGACTTAAAGTAATTTCATTTTACAATAGGTTCAGTAAAAGTCAATTAATTGAAATGGTTACTTTACGTATTTTTCTATACGGGCAATCGCCTTTTCTTTCCCGATTAAAGCGATGGCATCCGCTAATTCCGGTCCATGCGTTTGACCAGTTGTTACAACACGAATTGGCATGAATAGGTTTTTCCCTTTGTGCCCTGTCTCTTTTTGAACTGCTTTAATAGCGGCTTTAATGGACGGTGCATCAAAGTTTTCTTGTGCTTCAAGCTGTGCTTTAAATGAAGTCATCACTTCCGGAATCTGTTCACCAGCCAATACTTCTTCCGCAGCTTCATCATATTCAATTTCTTCTGTAAAGAATAGGCTTGATAGCTCAACAATTTCTGCACCAAAGCTCATTTGATTATGATATAAGCTAATTAAAGCTGTCGCCCACTGTGTTTGCTCTTCGTTTAATTCTTGTGGAAGCAAGCCTGCTTTTTGTAAATGTGGCAACGATAATTCAACCACTTTTTCTAAAGGCAGCTTTTTAATATATTGGTTGTTCATCCATGTTAGTTTATTTTTATCGAACATCGATGGTGACTTGGAAAGTCGTTTTGCATCAAAAATTTCAATGAATTGTTCTTTAGTGAAGATCTCTTCTTCTCCTTCTGGAGACCATCCTAAAAGGGCAAAGAAGTTAAACATTGCTTCTGGTAAATAACCAAGCTCTTTATATTGTGTAACAAATTGAATAATCGACTCATCACGTTTTGATAATTTTTTATGGTCTTCGTTCACAATTAATGTCATATGGCCGTATTGTGGATATTCCCAATCAAATGCATCAAAAATCATCATTTGTTTTGGTGTATTAGATAAATGCTCTTCCCCACGGAATACATGAGTAATGTCCATAAAGTGATCATCTAAAACAACGGCATAGTTATATGTTGGAATTCCGTTCGCTTTTACTAGTACCCAGTCACCAATATCTTTTGATTCAAACGTAACTTCACCGCGTACTAAGTCTGTGAAACGGTAAGTTGTGTTTTCAGGTACGCCCATACGGATTGTGTGTGGAATACCTTCCGCTTCCTTTGCAGCAACTTCTTCTTTTGTTAGGTGACGGCACTTCCCGTCATAAGTAGGCGCTGCAACTCCTCTTGCTCTTTGTGCTTCACGTGAAGCTTCCAACTCTTCTGATGTACAGAAACATTTATAAGCAATTCCACGCTCCAATAATTCTTCTGCATGCTTAGTATAAACATCTAAACGTTCCATCTGGCGATATGGTGCATACGGTCCACCGATATCAATCGACTCATCAGGCGTAATTCCTAACCAACGTAAGTTATCAAGCTGAGAGGCTTCTCCACCCTCTATGTTACGTTCAATATCTGTATCCTCAATACGAACGATAAATTTACCGTTGTGATGTTTTGCATATAAATAGTTAAATAACGCCGTACGCGCGCCACCAATGTGTAAAAATCCAGTTGGACTTGGCGCATAACGAACGCGAACTTCCTTCGTCATAATAATTGCCTCCTACTATTAGTTCAAAAAGTTTGTTATATATATTGAGAAATCGCAAAACTACATCTCTTCTCATGTTAACCTTGTACATTTTACCACTCAAGAATAAGAATGAAAAGTAAGACAGAAATGTGGAGAACGCTTGCCCAGCTCTGACAACAACTGGAGGGGGTGGCTACAAGGACGCTCTTTGTCCTTGCAGACAGCTCCGAAGTTGTCGAAGAGCTAGCGTTCGCAACTAGACATGAAGAAAAGTGGAGCGGGCTCGCCCAGCCGTGAAAGGAACTGGCCGACAAAAACGCCACATCGTGTGGCATTGTCGGCACTTGCACATCCGTGTGCGGCGGAGGGGCTGACTGTAAGGACGCTCTTTGTCCTTTCAGTCAGCACCGAAGTTTCCGAGCGGCTAGCCCGCGCAACTAGACATTAAGAAAAGTGGAGAACGCTTGCCCAGCTCTGACAACAACTGGAGGCGGTGGCTACAAGGACGCTCTTTGTCCTTGAAGACAGCACCGAAGTTGTCGAAGAGCTAGCGTTCGCAACTAGACATCAAAAAAAGTGGAGCGGGCTCGCCCAGCCGTGAAAGAAACTCTATGATTCGAGCTCTTATTTCTTAATTAATAAAATCGTTGCCATTGCTGCAATTCCTTCTTCACGGCCCGTGAAGCCTAATTTCTCAGTTGTCGTTGCTTTCACATTTACTTGAGATGGATCAGCTTTTAAGAGCTCGGCAATTCGATTACGCATTGGTTCAATATATGGAGCCATTTTAGGGCGCTGGGCCATAATTGTACAATCCACATTTCCAAGTACATAGCCTTTCTCTTCTACAATCTTCCAAATGTATTCTAGCAATTTTGCACTATCAGCATCTTTAAATTCTGGATCTGTATCAGGAAAATGATGACCAATATCTCCTTCTCCAATCGCTCCTAATGCCGCATCAGTTACTGTATGCAATAACACATCTGCATCGGAATGTCCTAAAAGTCCTCGATCATGGGGAATCTCAATCCCACCAATTATTAACGGACGTCCTTCTGCGAATGCATGTACGTCAAAACCTTGTCCTACTCGAAACATAATACTCCTCCTAGCTGTTACGTTGCTTTAATATCGCTTCTCCAAATATTAAATCTTCTGTTGTTGTCATTTTTACATTTTCATAGGTACTTTCAACAATATGTACTTGGTGCCCTAAGCGTTCAACAAGCATTGCTTCATCCGTTCCCAAAAAGCCTTGTTTTTCTGCTACATCCTCTGCATGCTGCAATAAATCGAAACGAAAAGCTTGTGGTGTTTGAATCATCCACAAACTCTCTCGATCAACCGTTTCGATGATTACACCATCCCGTACTTTTTTCATTGTGTCCTTTGCTTTTACGCCGGCAATGACTGCCCCTTTCTCATGGGCAACCTCTACCAAACGCGAGATAATTGGCTTCGTTATAAAAGGCCTTGCTGCATCATGTACCAGCACAATTTCTACTTGATGCATCGCCTTAATACATGAATGGACTGAATGCTGCCGTTCTTCGCCACCATTTGGCAGGCCGCTCACCTTAGTAATGTGATAACGGTCCAGCAAAGCTTGAATATACTCGCGCTCTTCCGGCTTTACCGCAAGCCAAATACCTGTACAATCATCATCATTTTGGAAAATTTCTAATGTATGGATCAGAATCGGCTTATTATTAAGCTTTAAAAATAATTTATTTTGTCCCGCCCCCATGCGTTTTCCACTTCCTGCTGCCGGGAGCACTACTTCATACTGCACAAATTCACTTCCCACTCTTCAAACTGCATTTATCGATAATTGCCTTAATCCGTCCTCTATTTAAACTAAAAAGGACCATAGGCTACTGTTTTTATATCTATTTAGGCTACTTGTTCGTCTTTAGGCTTGGCGAATATCATGCGTCCCGCTGATGTTTGGAGAACACTTGTCACCGTTACGGTAATCGCCTGCCCAATATAGCTTCGGCCGCCTTCTACAACAATCATCGTGCCGTCATCCAAATAAGCGACCCCTTGATTTTGTTCTTTTCCATCTTTTATTACAACCACCTGCATATCTTCACCAGGAATGACAACAGGCTTCACAGCATTTGCCAAATCATTAATATTTAATACTTGGACATGGTGTAGATCACAAACCTTATTCAAATTAAAATCATTCGTTAAGATCTGCGCACCCATTTTCTTTGCAAGACGCACTAGCTTTAAATCAACCTCTTGTACATCCTCAAAATCTTCCTCCGAGATTTGTACAGTTGTGAGACGCTCATCTTGTAATTTTTTCAACATATCCAGCCCTCTTCGGCCACGCGTACGTTTTAACGTATCTGATGAGTCGGCAATATGCTGTAGTTCCGTCAGAACGAATTGGGGAACTATAAGAACTCCTTCAATAAACCCTGTTGAGGAAATATCAGCAATTCGTCCATCTATAATGACGCTCGTATCTAACAATTTGTATAGTTGCTTTTCCTCTGGTTGGGCTATTGAATCACCCGACTTCTTCTTTTGTCCTGTATTGGATTTTGAAAACATTTGACCGAGTTCCTCACGCTTTGTAAACCCAACACGGAAACCTAGATAACCTAGTAAAATAGATAGAATCATTGGCAGAAACTCTGTAATAATAGGGATTTGGATTCTTTCAATCGCAAAACCAATTAGAAAAGCAACCATTAACCCTACAATTAACCCCAGGGACCCAAATAAAAGGTCTGCTGCCGGGATTTTAAATAAAATACCCTCCATCCAAACTATTAGCTTTACAAAGTAATCCGATAATGCGAATGATAAAACGAATAACAAAATTGCCCCTAATGCTACCGATACATATGGATTGTTAAGCCAGGGATTAGATGATAAATTAATAAACTCGTATAATGGCGGTAAGAAAACAAAACCTAACGCTCCTCCGATAAATAAGAAAGCAATTTGTATTACTCTTTTCAACATCTTCCCACCTCCTTTTCTTATTATCAATTATACATAGTTCACCTACTGTTTTCGCTAAAAACACTTCATTAATTTTAAAATTAAGGGAAAATATTCTTTAGCGTATAAGATAGGATATGTTCTATTTGTACCCAAAATTAAAAGGAAAAATGCCCATACACCAAAAATGATTGTATAGGCACGCGTTTGGGATACTTTTTAGGTAATATCCCTCATTATAAATCGTTAAAACAAGCTCTTAATGCTTCATTTATAGTTTCAATGCCAACAACTTGAATACCGCCAGGATAATCCCAGCCTCCTTGGTTCGAAGCAGGGATAAAGGCACGTTTAAATCCTAATCTCGCCGCCTCTTGAACTCGTTGCTCAATCCTTGACACTCGGCGAACTTCCCCTGTTAAACCGACTTCTCCTATAAAGCAATCCGTCGATTTGACCGCCTGATCTTTAAAACTGGACACAATGGAAGTTAAAACCGCTAAGTCAATGGCAGGTTCATCAAGCTTTACACCACCCGCCACTTTGATATAAGCATCCTGAGCTTGGAGTAGCAGCCCCATCCGTTTTTCCAACACAGCCATTAAAAGTTGAACTCGATTTTGATCTACCCCAGTAGACATTCGTTTCGGGTAATTAAAGCTTGTTGGAGTTACTAATGATTGAATTTCAACCAGAATAGGCCTTGTTCCTTCCATGGAGGCAACAATGGTGGAACCAGCTGCATCATAGGAACGCTCCTCTAAAAATAATTCAGACGGATTCGATACTTCTTTTAAGCCAGCCTGTACCATTTCAAAAATGGCTATTTCATTTGTTGAACCAAAACGGTTTTTTACACTTCGCAAAATTCGGTACGTATGATGGCGCTCTCCTTCGAAATACAGAACGGTATCCACCATATGTTCCAATAAACGCGGTCCAGCGATTTGCCCCTCTTTTGTCACGTGGCCTACCAAGAAAATAGCGATTCCTTTTGTTTTAGCAATTCGCATTAACTCTGCCGTACATTCACGAACTTGAGAAACACTACCAGGAGCACTAGTCACTTCTGGATGATGAATCGTTTGAATCGAGTCGATAATAACAAATTTCGGCGCCACTTCTTCGATTGTTTGGTTAATTAATTCCAGGTTTGTCTCAGAATAAATATAGAGTTCCGGCGATTGTACGCCTAAACGGGAAGCACGAAGTTTCGTCTGACGCATCGATTCTTCTCCGGATATGTACAATACGCGATGTCCTTTATTGGATAAAAGGGCTGATACTTGCATTAATAAAGTCGATTTACCTATACCAGGATCTCCTCCAATTAAAACGAGAGAACCTGGAACGATCCCTCCTCCCAAAACACGATTTAGCTCATCCATTTCTGTCGGAATGCGAGGTTCATCTGACATTTCGATATTAATAATAGGCGTTGCTTTTTGTGAGATTGTGTTGGAATGCTGGAAAGCACCACGTGGACCTTTTGAGACGACTTCTACTTCTTCCACCATTGTATTCCAGCCGCCGCAACCCGGACAGCGTCCCATCCATTTTGGAGACTCATAGCCACATGAATTACAACAAAACTTCGTTTTCTTTTTCGCCATCTTGACTCTCCTTTGAATTTATTTCTTTTGTTAATTGTACATGACAACACTGTGAACCTCCTAATATATAAGTAGCGGTGGATTAATTTTAAAGATTCACATGCTTCAATTCACTTTACAAAAACAAAGCGATTGACCACCTAAGTAGCCAATCGCTTAATTGCTTAAAATTATTTAGTTAGCACTGCACTTTTTGGCAGTACGACAAATTCATTATCAGCATAATCGATCACGACACTTTGACCAGTGCTGATTGTGCCTTTTAACACTTCTTCGGATAGGCGGTCCTCAACATGTTTCTGCAGTGCACGGCGTAATGGGCGGGCACCATATTGCGGATCGTATCCTTCTTCCGCAATTTTCTCAAGCGCAGCTTCCGTTAGCTCCAGCTCGATATTTTGCTCTCTGAGGCGTTTTGTTAAAGAATTTGCCATCAGAGCGATGATTTGTTTTAACTCGTCTTTTTCAAGCGAATGGAACACAATCATCTCATCGATACGGTTTAAGAACTCAGGACGGAATGCTTTTTTCAACTCTTCAAGCATTGTGCCTTTCATGTCTTTATATTTCGACGATGCTCCGTTCCCAACACCGAAGCCTAACGATTTTTGATATTTAAGTGCATCTGCACCAACGTTCGATGTCATGATCACCACTGTATTACGGAAATCTACAGTACGTCCTTTTGAATCCGTTAAGCGGCCATCATCCAATACTTGAAGTAAAATATTGAACACATCAGGATGTGCTTTTTCAATTTCATCAAGCAAGACAACAGAATATGGTTTGCGACGGACTTTTTCAGTTAATTGACCACCTTCATCAAACCCTACATAACCTGGAGGTGAACCAACTAAGCGAGAAGTTGAATGTTTTTCCATGTATTCGGACATGTCGATTCGAATCATTGCATCCTCATCACCAAACATAACCTCAGCAAGTGCACGAGCAAGCTCCGTTTTACCAACCCCTGTAGGCCCTAGGAAGATGAATGAGCCGATTGGGCGTTTTGGATCTTTTAGTCCTGCACGAGCACGGCGAATTGCACGGGAAATGGCTTCTACTGCTTCTCCTTGACCAACCACACGTTTGTGTAATTCTTCTTCAAGATTAAGAAGTTTTGCTGATTCTTCTTGGGCAATTTTCGAAACAGGAATTCCAGTCCACATTGAAACCACCATCGCGATGTCTTCTACGGTTACTTGAGATTCCTCTTTTCCTTGTTTCTCTTTCCATGTTTTCTTTGTCGACTCTAATTCATCTTTAATTTTTTGTTCCGTGTCTCTTAATGCTGCTGCTTTTTCAAATTCTTGACTTGATACCGCTGCATTTTTCTCAGAACGAACACCTTCTAATTTATCTTCCAAAGCTTTTAAATTTGGTGGAACCGTGAATGAACGTAAGCGTACTTTTGAACCAGCTTCATCAATCAAGTCAATCGCTTTATCTGGTAAGAAGCGATCTGAAATGTAGCGATCTGATAATTTTGCTGCCGCGTCAACCGCTTCATCCGTAATTTTCACACGGTGATGTGCTTCATAGCGATCACGCAAACCTTTAATAATTTGGATTGTTTCATCAACAGATGGTTCATCGACTTGAATAGGTTGGAAACGACGCTCTAGAGCCGCATCTTTTTCAATGTATTTACGGTACTCATCCAATGTTGTAGCACCGATACATTGTAGTTCTCCACGCGCTAATGAAGGTTTTAAGATGTTGGAAGCATCGATTGCTCCTTCTGCACCACCAGCACCGATTAATGTGTGCAGCTCGTCGATGAAGAGAATAACGTTACCCGCTTGGCGAATTTCATCCATCACTTTTTTCAAGCGATCTTCAAACTCACCACGATATTTTGTCCCTGCAACAACTGTACCCATATCCAACGTCATGACACGCTTATCACGAAGTGTTTCAGGTACTTCGTTATTTACGATTTGCTGTGCCAATCCTTCGGCAATTGCAGTTTTACCAACCCCTGGTTCACCAATTAAGACAGGGTTGTTTTTTGTACGGCGAGATAGCACTTCGATCACTCGAGTAATTTCTTTACTGCGACCAATCACAGGATCTAATGAACCTTCACGTGCAATCGCTGTTAAGTCACGAGCCAACCCATCCAAAGTCGGTGTATTAACAGATTGAGTAGGATTGCTCGCATTTTGAGCAGCATCATTATTTCCAAGCAATAAAAGAACTTGTTGACGTGCCTTATTTAAGCTCACACCTGCATTTGCCAGTACGCGAGCCGCAACCCCTTCTCCTTCACGGATTAAAGCAAGCAGGATATGCTCTGTTCCGATATAGGCGTGGCCAAGTTTTCTTGACTCGTCTACGGATAATTCAATGACTTTTTTCGCTCTTGGTGTATAGTGAACAATCGGACCAACATCCTTTGCACCTTTCCCAACTAGCTCTTCAATACCAGATTCTATAATTTGTGGGCTCACATCAATCGCTTCCAAGGCTTTCGCCGCGATTCCACCACCTTCACGAATAAGGCCAAGTAAAATATGCTCTGTTCCTATGGATTCGTGTTTCCAGCGAATTGCTTCTTCTTGTGCTAATTGCAATACTTTTTGTGCACGTTGAGTAAAACGGTTAAACATCATATCTTTCCTCTCCTTTTTCCATTAACTTTGGATTATTCAAATTCAGCTTTTCACGCAGTAGTTTTGCTCTATACATATCTCGTTCATTAGCTTGAAGAGTTGTACCTGCATATTGCTGTACAAATCCTGGTTGTATAAGAATCATGCATTCATTTAATACATTTAATGGGACTTCTTTAATGATGCCCATATCCACTCCAAGGCGAACGTTTGATAAACAAGCAGCAGCTTCTTCGCTCGTCATTATGCGTGCATATTTCAGGGTGCCTAACGAACGATTAAAGCGGTCTTCTAATTTTATTCGAGAACTTTTTAATAATGCCTCCCGAGCTCCGCGCTCGTTTTTTATAATTTGCAACGCGACCTCTTGCAAATCTTTTAAAATCTCCTGTTCAGACTTACCTAGTGTTATTTGATTAGAAATTTGATAGATATTCCCTAAATTTTCACTGCCTTCTCCATATATACCCCTTACAACCATTCCTAATCTTGCAAGCATTTGAGTCACTACTTTTATTTGTTTAGACATAGTTAAAGCGGGCAAATGCATCATGACAGAAGCACGAAGTCCTGTTCCAACATTGGTTGGGCAGCTTGTTAAGTATCCAAATGAATCATTAAAAGCATAAGGTAGATGTTCCTCTAACTTACTATCAAGTTTTGAGGCATTCGAGTAGGTTTCTATAAGCTGCAATCCAGGTGCTAAGCATTGAATACGCAAGTGATCTTCTTCGTTTACCATTATGCTTATTGTTTCATCATTCGATATATGAACAGAAGCGGACTTTTCCTTTTTGGCTAAAAGCGGACTGATTAGATGCTTTTCAACCAGAACTTGCCGCTGTAAGGCAGGCATTTCCTTAATGGTAAAATGTGAAAAATGATGGGTGTCATCTTGAATAGACAGTAGGGCATCTTTAATGATTTCATCAATTTGATATGCTTCATTTTCTGTAAAGCTTAATGGGAAACGATATCCATCTAAGTTTCTGGCCAATCGAATGCGTGCGCTTAATACAATATCTGCATCGAGTCCTTTCACATCCATCCAGCCAGGTGCCTCGCTTTTTAAAAAATGTTCTAGATTCATGGTGCATCAACACCCCCACGTTCCAGCTTACGCTCCATCTCGCGAATCTCATCTCGTAAGTCTGCCGCATCTTCAAAACGTTCCTCCCGGATTGCGAGTTGCAATTGTTCACGAGTGGAATCGATTTGCTTTTTGATCCATTCATTATGATGATTCGGTTTACCGGGTGCTTTTCCATTATGTGTTGTTCCTGCTTGTATTTTTGAAAGAACTAGTGGAAGTTGTTTTCCAAAGGTTTCATAACATTGTGGACAACCAAGCTTTCCTTCATTCAAAAATTTACGAAACGTAAATCCGCAAGTTGGACATTGAGCACTTTTGTTAGCTGTTGATTGTGTCTTTTCCTGTGCCCCGCTATTCCAGACCGGTAATCCAAATAAGTTGGAAACAAGTTGATGAATCGGGATTTGTTCTTCTTTATGAAAGTCTAGATTAAAAGGATGAAAATTTTGTGCACATACCTCACAATAATGTTTTTCACTTTTTTGGCCATTAACTACTTGTGTTACTGTTACTGTAGCTTGGCGCTCTTTACAGTGTTCACAAATCATGACCTCACCCCTTTTTTAAAAATGTTTTTTATTAATGTAAATTTATCGAGAGCATATGCCCTGCATTTAATGATCATATTTTAATGTGGTTAACATTGAATTCAGTATATAGGCCCTTAATTCATCTCTAATCGGTAATTGCAATCGAAGTGTGGACCTATCGATTGCAGCAAGCATCAGTTTCGCTTCACGCTTTGAAATAACTTGTTCATCGATTAAACGATAAATAATATCTTCTGCCATCGCTTGTGTCGCACCGTGATGAATTTGACTAATCATATCCTCTAGCAAATCAACTTTGGAATGTGTTTTCACACGTAAGATTCGGATATAGCCACCGCCTCCTCGTTTGCTTTCAACAAGATAACCTCTTTCAACAGTAAATCGTGTATTGATTACATAATTAATTTGGGAGGGGACGCACTGGAACTTATCTGCCAATTCACTGCGTTTAATTTCAATATGTCCTTGACCACCTAATTCGATAACTTGTTTCAAATAACCTTCAATGATATCAGATATATTTCTCATTTTATTCCTCACCCCAATCGTTTACTGACTTTGACTATCTTTGACTATATTATATAAACATCAATATCAAAATGCAAATCAAACGCCTAAGTTATTTCTAAACAAAAAAGAGGTCATCTCACTTGAAATTGAGACCACCTCTTTTACATACCCATCACAAAATCTTTGTGTTAAGAAATAGCCCAAAAAGCATTAAATCATTACTTTTGGTTCATTTCCTAGTATGACTTTTCCCTATCTAAACTAAACCCTAATTTTTACAAATTCCCTACACCCATCTTCCAACAATAGGGTAATTCCATTTTTCATTGCTTAAGGCCTTTACAATACCGATAATTGGCACAACAATTGTCATAATTACGAAAACGATTAAAAACGGTATCCCGATTAAAACTACGCTAAAGAAGCTTGATATTCCTATTAACAGCCACATTACAACTTGGAACAATAAGGCTTGAATAGAAAGTCGCTTAATTTCCTCCTCCGAGCTCAACAAAAAGAACAAAATTGGTACTAAAACCGGAGCAATAAATGCGCTTGCATGTATAATTACTTTTCCCCATTTACTTTCCATCTATCTATCAGCCTTTCTGTAACAATACTATTTTTCTTATAATACTTTTACGGATAAAACCACAAATAGTTTCAAATTATGTTTCCCTTTTTGAAAACCTTTATGAGGAATTAAAAATCGAGTAGGAGGGAGTGATGAACTCCCGACCTCTCACACCACCGTACGTACGGTTCCGTATACGGCGGTTCAATTAAGATGGACAACGCAAAGTTTCGTA